>CAJUKV010000064.1:1651-15171 GCA_910587305.1 uncultured Lachnospiraceae bacterium
CGCGCCAGATTGTGGCTCTGGAGGCCGAGGGTTCGAGTCCCTCTATCCACCTTTTGCCAAGGCTTGTCGGCTGACAGGCTATCGTCTGAAAGATGAGCTTGGTGTTTTAATGGGCTATCGCCAAGCGGTAAGGCACAGGACTTTGACTCCTGCATTCGCTGGTTCGAATCCAGCTAGCCCAGTTTATATATGGGCCACTAGCTCAGGTGGTAGAGCACTTGACTTTTAATCAAGTTGTCCGGGGTTCGAGTCCCCGGTGGCTCACGAAGGAAAATCCCCGGAAAGCAGGTAAAATCAAAGCTTTACGGGGATTTTCTGTGCCGGTTGACAGGAAACATGACCTGTTTTTGAAAAGGGAGAAATCCGTCCGGCATAGTAACAGAGAGGCGATTAGCAGGAATGGGGGATTGATATGGATTTTCAGAATATGATGAGGCGGGAGCAGGAGGAGAAATTAGAGAGATACCGTGTGCTGAACCGCAATGTGCAAAAGGGGCGGATTCTTTTTACGGGTTCGTCTTTAATGGAGCAGTTTCCAATCAATGAGCTTTTGATGACAAACGGCATGAGTCAGGTTATCTACAATAGGGGAATCGGTGGGTTTACCACCGGCGACATGCTGCAGCATATGGAGGAGATGGTTTTTGGAACGGAGCCGTCTAAGATTTTCATCAATATTGGGACTAACGATATCGGGAGCCCGGATTATAAACTCGAGGCGTTGCTTGAAAAATATGAAAAAATCATTTCCCTGACGAAAGAAAGGCTTCCGGAGGCCCAAATCTATATGATGGCATATTATCCGGTCAATGAGACGGATAAGGTTTTTGATGACGAGTGGGGGAAAACGGCCTTTGCCACAAGGACCAATGAAAATATTGCTATTGCCAATGAAGCGGTGGAAAAGCTGGCGGCAAAGATGGGGTGCCATTTTATCAATGTAAACCAGGGGCTTACGGACGAACGGGGAAAACTGAAAAAGGAGTTTACGGTTGAAGGCATCCATATGTATGCAAACGGTTACCAGGCGGTGCTTAATAATATGAAAAATTATCTGTGAGGGTAAGCCGGCTTTTGCAGGGGTTTACAGATAGACGAAAGAATACCATGTTTTTAGGAAAGAAAGGAAAGGGATAGTTTGAAAGAAGCAGTTTTAAAGGAAACAGAAGCAAAACAGGAAAATAAAATGGGTTTTATGCCGGTAAACAAACTCTTGATTACAATGTCGCTGCCTATGATGGCGTCTATGCTGGTGCAGGCTCTTTACAATGTGGTGGACAGTATTTTTGTTTCCAGGATTGATGAAAATGCGCTGACGGCGGTATCATTGGCGTTTCCGTTACAGTCGCTGATGATTGCCCTTGGCACAGGAACAGGCGTTGGTATCAATGCCCTGCTCTCCAAATCATTGGGGGAAAAGGATTTTGAAAAGGCTGACAAGACGGCTGTCAACGGGGTTTTTCTGGCTGCGGTAAGCTTTGTGATTTTCTTGCTCATAGGAATTTTTGTGACAAAGCCCTTTTACATAAGTCAGACGGATGACAGTCAGATTTTGGCTTATGGACAGCAATACCTGACAATTGTGTGTTGTTGTTCCTTTGGGTTGTATGTGCAGCTTGTTTTTGAGAGGCTTCTGCAATCCACCGGGAAAACCTTTTACACTATGATTATCCAGGGGACAGGGGCGATTATCAATATTATCTTAGACCCCATTTTAATTTTCGGGTATTTTGGGCTTCCTAAAATGGGAGTGGCGGGCGCAGCCATTGCGACTGTAATAGGGCAGATTGTGGCGGGAGTTATTGCCTTTGTAATAAATGAAAAGAAGAATACGGAAATCAAACTGCGCTTTAGCGGTTTTCGACCGGATTTTTCCATTATCAAACAGATTTATCAGGTGGGCATTCCTTCTATTATTATGCAGGCTATTGGATCGGTTATGACATATGGAATGAACCGGATTCTGCTGGCGTTTACTTCAACGGCGGCAGCGGTGTTTGGGGTTTACTTTAAGCTGCAAAGCTTTATCTTCATGCCGATTTTTGGTTTGAATAACGGCATGGTACCCATTGTGGCTTACAATTATGGAGCCGGGAAAAAGGACAGACTGATTAAAACGGTTAAGCTGAGTATTTTGTATGCTATGTGTTTGATGGTAATCGGCTTTTTGGCATTTCAGATTTTCCCCGTACAGCTTTTTGGTTTGTTTGACGCTTCGGAAACAATGCTTGCCATTGGCGTTCCGGCGCTTCGCACAATTAGCTACAGCTTTTTGCTGGCAGGCTTTTGTATCATTTGCGGCACTATGTTTCAGGCGCTTGGGAACGGCGTGTACAGTATGATTGTATCAATTGCAAGACAGCTGGTGGTGCTTTTGCCGGTAGCATATCTTTTGTCACTTACAGGGAATGTGGCGTATGTCTGGTGGGCTTTTCCTATTGCAGAGCTGATGAGCCTTGGGGTTTCCGTATTTTTTGTAGTGCGGATATACCATAAGGTGATAAAGCATATCGGGGAAAACAGGGGAGATTCTTATGCTGCACATTAAGTCTTTGGAGGAAGGGCTGGATATTTTCAAGGCGCTGGGGTCTGAGGTTCGGATAGAAATTATAAAAATACTTTTGGAGAGCCGGGGCATGAATATGAATGAGCTTGCCGCCAGAGTGAATATCACCAACGGCGCTCTTACGGGGCATATAAAAAAGCTGGAGGACAGCGGTCTTGTTCAGGTATCCAATGAATCGACGGGGCATGGCAATCAGAAGAAATGCTCGGTGTGCCTTGATAAAATTTTAATTGAACTGAGTTCTTTGGAGGAGATAAAAAATGTGTACCGGACGGACCTGAAGGTCGGGCATTTTTCAGACTATGAGGTTTATCCCACCTGTGGGCTTGCTTCCGGCAGGGCAATGATAGGACAGGTGGACGACAATCGCTATTTTTCCCATCCGGACAGATATGACGCGGATATTCTCTGGTTTACGCGGGGGTATGTGGAATATACGATTCCTAACTTTATCCCTTCCGCCCAGAAGATTGATCAGATAACCATTTCCCTGGAAATCGGTTCTGAGGCGCCCGGAGTAAACAATATATGGCCATCTGACATTTCTTTCATTCTGAACGATAAGAAAATTGCCACGTGGACGAGCCCGGGAGATTTTGGAGACGTGAGAGGGATTTTTACCCCGGAATGGTGGTATCCAAACTGGAATCAGTATGGTCTTTTAAAGAACCTTGTCATCAATGAAAAGGGGACGTTTATTGACGGATTACAGGTATCGGAGGCGTCTGTTAAAGAGTTTCATCTGGACTATAAGAGTACCATTAAGTTAAAACTTGCGGTGGAAGATGACGCTGAGCATATAGGCGGACTCACCATATTTGGCAGGAATTTTGGGAATTATAATCAGGACATTGCCGTTCACATCAATTACAGTCCTATGGAAGAATAAAAAAGCTGTCACAAAGGGTTTTATACCGGATGTGACAGCTATTTTTATACGAATGTTTTAAACGAGCCAAGGGACTGCGGCAGGTTCATTTTGCAGCTGCCGGGAGGGGCAAAACTTTACGGTGGTGGGCTGCAAGTTTGATGCCCTATGAGCTTTGTGGCAACTATTTGGCCCAGGACTTTGCGCTTACTGCGGGGTTTTTGACTTGCCAAGGCGGATGACATTCCAGGAGCATTTGGCCAGGTTTGCCGTAAAAATGCCGTCCTCCAGCTTATACTCTGTCTTGTTATAAGGAGTTACCTTTTCGCTTCCTATGGAATTTACCACTTTCATGTCATCGTTTTCAAGGGCCAGGTATTCCAGTACGCGGTATCCTTCAAAGCATCTTACATCCGCTTCAAAAAGGGCGTCCTCTTTGACGTTTCGGTTTACTGCAAAGATAGTCATTTCCTCTTTTTCCTCATTGTAAACAGCCACAGATTCCACATCGGTCACATCTTCATGATTTTTGCTGTCATGTCTGGTGGAGTTTACCACGCTGCGCAAGGCAACGCCGCGTCCATATTTAGAGGCATGCAGGAAAGGATAGTAGATGGTCTGTTTCCATGCGCCGCCGTCATTTTCCGTCATGATAGGGGCAATTACGTTGATTAACTGCGCTAAGCATGCCATTTTAAGGCGGTCGGCGTGCTGCAGGAAGCTAATCAAAATCAGGCCCACAAGAATTGCATCCTCAAAGTCGTAGATATCCTCCAGCAGATGGGGGGCAATCTGCCAGGGGCGGTTTTTCATTTCTTCATTGTCGCCCTCGGTTGTATGGAACCATACGTTCCACTCGTCAAAACTTAAATTTAAAGTTTTTTTGCTGCGCTTTTTTGCTTTCACATAATCGCAGGTGGCGATTACGGTATGGATAAAGTGTTCCAAATCCTGGGTTTTTGCAAAGAAGTCTTCGGTGTCGTTTTCAGCATTTCCATAATAGCTGTGCAGGGAAATGTAGTCCACGTAATCGTAGGTCTCTTCCAGAGAGAGGGCTTCCCATTCGGGGAAAGTGGGCATATCCACGTTAGAGCTGCCGCAGGAGACCAGTTCAATGGAATCATCCATCAGCTTCATGGCTTTGGCCGTTTCAGCGGCAAGCCTGCCATACTCATAGGCGGTCTTATGGCCTATCTGCCAGGGGCCGTCCATCTCATTGCCCAGGCACCAGGTTTTGATGTGATAAGGCTCCTTCGCCCCATGCTGTTTCCTTAAATTGCTGTAATAGCTGTTGGTATCTAGGTTACAATATTCTAACAGGTTCAAAGCGTCGGATACGCCTCTTGTGCCAAGATTGATGGCCATCATAATTTCAGAGCCGACTTTCTGTGACCATTTTGCAAATTCACCTAAGCCAAACTGATTGGTTTCCAGAGTGCGCCAAGCCAAATCCAGACGGGGCTTTCTCTCCTCCTTTGGCCCTACGCTGTCCTCCCAATAGAAGCCGGACACAAAGTTGCCGCCGGGGTAGCGGATAATCGGAACGTTCAGCTCCTTTACAAGGGCTAACACATCCTTTCGGAAGCCGTCTTCATCTGCGGCCGGATGCCCCGGCTGATAGATGCCGTTATAAACCGCCCGGCCAAGATGTTCTATAAAAGAACCGTACATACGCTTGTCCACCTGGGCAATTTTAAAATCCTTGTCTACAATCATTCTTGCTTTTGCCATGATAATCTCCCATTCTTGCTTTCATATTTCATTGGTTTTTATTGTTATGTATTTATTTTATTATGGAGATATGGCAGTGTCAATAAATAATAATAAAATATTTTAG
Organism: uncultured Lachnospiraceae bacterium; assembly: GCA_910587305.1. GTDB lineage: Bacteria > Bacillota > Clostridia > Lachnospirales > Lachnospiraceae > Suilimivivens. The sequence goes on from CAJUKV010000064.1 coordinate 6,923, forward strand.
AATAATCTAAAATATTGAACGGGTTCCGACAGAAACGGATACCCGAGGATGCAAGAATGGAGGATTGAAATGGAAAAAGAAAATCCTATAAGGAGGAGTTTGCAGGCGAGACTATGCGAAGGCAAAGGAGCTTTTGGACATGCTAAATGAAATGGCGGCGATCAGAGGGAACTTAAGTATTCTGTGACCTCGTCCAAAAACGGTATGGAAGATTGAGCGCCTTTCCGGGTAACCACAATGGCGGATACCTGGTTTGCAAAAACAGCCGCTTCTTTCAGGCTTTTCCCCTGTGAGAGTATAACGGCCATGGCGGCGGTAAAAGAATCTCCGGCGGCGGTGGTATCGACGGCCTCTACTTTCAAAGCCGGAATTTTGGACACGCCTGTGTCTTCGGCGTCCAAATACACGCCGTTTTCCCCCAAGGTGACCAGAACATTTTTTATCCCCTTTGCTTTAAGAAAGCCGACGGCTTCGGGAAGACGCGTTTCGATGCGGTCTGTTTTTGTCAGCATGTGAAGCTCCGTTTCGTTGGGCTTTAACACATCGACATAGCGATAAAGCTCATCCGGGAAATTTTCAGGAACCGGGGCGGGATCAAGAATAACGGTTTTTCCCAGCGATTTGGCCATTTTGGCGGCATAACGGACAGTGGCGGCAGGGATTTCCATTTGGAACAGGATGATATCCGCCTCCTGCAGCAGCTCCCTGTGCCGGTCAATATCTTCACAGGATAAGGTGGCGTTTGCGCCGGAAACGACGACAATACTGTTGTCTCCGGCGCTGTTTACCGTAATCAGGGCAATACCGGTGTTTTCCCCTTTGCGTCTGATTATGCCGGACACATTTACACCGGATTTTTTAAGACTTTCTATTAGAATATCGCCGTAAGTGTCGTCTCCCACGGCGCCCAGCATAGTTATGTCCGCGCCAAGGCGTCCCGCCGCGCATGCCTGATTGGCGCCTTTGCCGCCGGGAATTAAACTCATCCTGTCGGTCAGGATGGTCTCCCCCACGGCAGGCGTATGCGCCACGTTGACAACCAAATCCATATTAAGGCTTCCGATGACCAATATTTTTTTCATATAAATAACCATGCCTTTCTCTCAGCCTGCAAACTTTGGGCCGCAGGCACAAAGTTGCCTGTGAAAAAATTATTTTGCCAATTTCGTAAATAAATCCTCGAATAAGGGATCTCGATTTATGCCATAAACATATTTGATAAAATGCCTTGTTTTGTCAATGGACCATCTGTCGTCATATTCCGGTATGGGGCTGGGCTCCAACCGTTCAAACATGAAACGCTCATCCAATAACCAGGCCACCGCAGTGACGTCCCATATAGTGCGGCTCCAGCATTTTCCCTGTCCTACCAGCTCCGCCTCGGTTATGGTATTTTCGAGCAGATAATCGCACAGGGCGTTTTTGCCTTTCAGCCAGTAGGTGAGTTCCGGCCCGGTGGTGGCGAAGGAGGACACAACGCCCATGCAGGGAAGCAGCACAAGGGGAACGCCGCAGCCCAATACCACTCTTGCGGCGGCAACATCCTGATACATATTAAACTCGCGGTTGCTGTGCCATTCCAGAGCGTTTCCCCCAAGCCAGATTACCACAATTTTATTTATGATGGCCGGCTCAAGCAATATAGCCGAAGCGATATTCGTGATGGCCCCGATTGCCACTACATAAAGAGGATTATCCTCATCCCTCGCCATTGCCCGCCGGACAAGATTTTCGGCGGCCGGTGAAACGACGGCTGTTGTTTCATCCGGCAGATATGTTTCGGAACCTCTGTAAGTAACCTGTTCAAATTCCCGGCGGCCCATAAGATTCAGAACCTTTAGAATCTCATGATAGCTCTTTTCCATGCCGTCCCCGGGGCTGCCCGAATGATGATTATAAAAAGGGGCCGCGTAGATGGCCTGAAGATTTAATTTTTCATCCGACTTGATTAAATATGCCAGGGCAAACTGGTCGTCAATTTCATTATAGGTATCCGTGTCCAAAATGACGTCCACCTTTCCCGATGGCTTTGTAAGACGTGCAATCAGTTTTGCATTGTCAATTGGCATCTTCTTCGATTTTATACCGATAATTTCTTCCCAATCCTGTATAGGTTGTTTCTGGCTCATATGAATCCTCCGTTTCTTCCGGGTTAAAAATGTTTTTTATCTGTCAGCTATACGATTCTACCGCCGCCAGTATGTTGATGAATATTTTTCGCGTAACGATATCTTAATAGTATATTACCGGCCGGAGCTTGTCAATTACGCGCTTATGGCAAAGACAGCAGGTACCGTGTCACTTTTTAAATGCTGGCTATTCGCTTCCGACTATATTTCCGGCTATTATTACTTTTCGTGGGGGAATGACTTTTTCAGCACTTTAAAGTATAATGGTAACAGTTTTGATACATATCATGATATTGATTCTATGGTGTGAAAGGATTAGGGTATTTTTGGAAGTGACAGTCGTAAATTTGAAAGTTTGGAAAGGAGCATGGTCATTATAATGAAAATCATTTGTTTAATGGAAAATACACAGGGCGGCAGGGAATGCTTATACGAACATGGACTAAGCTTTTATGTGGAAACGCCAAAGCACAGGCTTCTTGTGGATACGGGAGCTTCCGGGGCCTTTATGGAAAATGCGCTCCGTCTGGGGGTGGATTTGGGCCGGGTAGACACGGTGATTTTAAGCCACGGGCATTACGACCATGCAGGCGGGATAATGGAATTTGCCCGCAGGAACCCTGATGCCAAAATTCTGATGCAGAAGCTGGCGAAAGAGGCTTATTATCATAAAAATGCCAACATGGAAAGATATATAGGAATAGATCCGCAGATAGCGGAACTTCCTCAAGTGGAGCTGCTTAAAGGAGACAGGGAAATAGATAAAGAGATTTCGGTTTTTACCAATGTGACGGGGAGAAAGAGCTGGCCCTCGGGCAACAGGGAATTGAAGGTGAAGAAAGACGGAGAGTTTTATCAGGATGATTTTCTGCACGAGCAGTATCTGGTCATCACGGAGAACCGGAGACGGGTTTTGATGTCGGGCTGCGCCCACAATGGCATTTTAAATATTCTGGAAAAATACAGGGAAATCTATGGGGAAGATCCGGATGCGGTATTCAGCGGCTTTCATATGAGAAAAAAATCCGATTATACGCAGGAAGATATTGAGATGATAAAGGAAACGGCTTTTCAATTGAAAAAAAGCGATAGTGTCTTTTATACGGGACACTGTACGGGGGAATATCCTTTTGGGCTGATGAAAGAGATTATGGGGGAGCGGCTTGTGTATGTGCATAGTGGGGATGAAGTTTGTATTTGACAGCTGAATAGTTACAGTAGGATTACTTTTTACAGGACAAAAGGTTTTTATTTGTCAGATAAAATGCTATAATATTGGCATAGATAAACGCAAAGAATATAATACCATATTTGATTTGGAAGGAGTGGTAGAATGACTACGTTGGAAAATACAATCTCTATTCTGGAATGCCTTCCGGAAACGGATTTAATTCAGATACAGGATTTGGCTAAAAAGTTATTCAGGCGTCATGAGGATAAAACGGTTGATGAGGCCGTTGGCCGGTTTCTAAAGCCTATGTCGCGAGAGGATTTTATGCGAGATATAGAAAATGCTGACAAAGAGTTTGCCAGAGGGGAATACCAGGAGATGGGAGAAGCGCTTGATGAAGTTTACCGGGAACTCAAAATATAAGGTTACTATTACGCGCAGTGCAAAGGCGCAGTTTGCTCAGATTTTGCGTTATCTTCGGCAGAATCTGGGAAACGAACAGGCAGCCGTAAATGTGAAAGAAGATATGGAAGAGACCAGAGCCAGACTTCTTTACGTTGCGGGGAGCCTGAAATTATGTGACGACCCTGCATTAAAGGCTTTGGGGTATCGGACGATTCACCTGAAGTGCCACCGATATTTTTTGCTATACAGGATTATAGATGATATGGTGCGTGTTGATGGCATCTATCACGACTTGCAGGATTACGAGAATATTCTGCGCTAACTTCTCCGAGTTTTAAGCTCGTGCTTAGAGTCTGCCTGTTGTTTTACCGTATACTGGCCGTCATTCTCCCGAATAATAGCAAGGGGCAGCAGGGTATAATCCGTGATCTTATATCCGTTGGAAGCAGGCGATACGGTAAAGCATGCCACGCCGCCCTTTACGCAGGACTTCTCAGGCTGGGCGCTTACAAAATTGCCGATGGAATAATAAACCAGCATTTCATGTCCCTTTTCATCCGTAAGCATTTCAAAGGGCTGCAGGCTGTGAGGATGTGTGCCGATCACCACATCTACTCCGCCGTCTAAAAAAACTTGTGTCCATTTCTGCTGAAATTCGTCCGTTTGCTGAGAATTTTCCGTGCCCCAATGAACAAAAACCACCACAAAATCCGTTTCATCTTTGGCCTTTTGGATATCGCGTCTGATTTCTTCCTCATCCTCGAGTAAGTGAACCATATAGGGATTTTCCTCAGGGATTTTTATGCCGTTTGTACCGTAGGTGTAGTTAAATAACGCAAAGCGGACGCCCTTTTTTTCAATTACGCCATAGGGTTTATGGGCGTTTCCATCCGACATGGAAGGGTCTTTAGAAGGATGGGTATTTTGGGAATCCCGGGAATGAGCGTTTGGCGTCTCTATGCCCAGGCAGAGGATGTTATGAGAGGCAAAAAATTCCTTCGTGACAATAATGCCATGGGCTCCCTGATCCAGTGCGTGATTGGTTGCGCAGGTCACCACGTCAAAACCGGCGTCGGCAATTGCCTGTCCTACATTTAAGGGGGTGCCGAACCTTGGATAATCGCTGTATAAGGCCGGATTGTCCGTAAAAGGCGTTTCCTGATTGATAACGGAAATATCGCTGCCGGCAATCAGCTCCTTTACATTTTCAAAGAGAAAAGAAAATGAGCTGTCGTGATGAAGGCCATAGGTGTAGATTGACTCATGAATGAGATTGTCTCCAAACACGGCGAAGGATATGTCCGTATCTTCCTTTTGAAAGCCCCAAAAGCCCCATATCCAGCCGGTTATAAGCCCCTGTGTATCTGTCAGGAAAAGGCGGCCATAAGAGGCGTTGTTTTCGCCGCTTTCCTTTTCACCGAAAGTTTTTATCGTCTCCCGGGTATCCATACGCGCCACCTCCTGTCCCAGATAAGAGGACATCCACTTGGGCGCAATTTTCCCCTCCTCAAATTCGTATACAAAGATATGCTGGGACCACAGAGCCTCATCCTTTTCCACCCAGAAGGGTTTATATGCGCCGAACCGCCCCTTTTTCCAACAAAGCAAAACCAGCTCGTCTTCCTCGTCCCTGTCAATGTCGCAGGATAAAACCTGCTGAACCTTGATATCCTCCGGCGACGTCCAGATGATATCGCTGTCAAGGAAGATGCTGACGGATTTATGGTTTAATTCAATTTGATAGGGAAACGGATTTGCATTGTATGTTCCGCTTTCCCACGCCACCCATTTGGGCAAAAGGACGCCCCTGGCGGAAAGGATATTCTTTGCAATCGTGAAAATGGCGCCGACACATGCCAACGCCATGGTAATCATAAATATTTTTTTGATTAATAGGCTTGTCCCCGGAGGAAGGCCGCGTTTGCTATTCTTATTTTTCATGACGGATGTAATTATTCAGGATAATTATTCAGGATGCTAATCGCACCGGTAGCTGTCTGTCCAGGCCGGTTTTTGGAGAGGAAAATCATAGTTGTAATAGCCTGTCTCGTCAGGCGTTATGCCCATCATCTGTCTCCATCTTGCGTCGGTCAGTCTGTCGCTTAAGGGCCATGTAAACTGGTAGAAGGAAAATACGGTTCCTCGTGCAATTCTGAGCGTGTCGCCAATTTTTACCACAACATAGATGTCGGAAGGGTTATCGGTTGCGGCTTCCAGTATTTCGCCGTTTGGGTCTGTGGCGATATCCACGATAACCGCGGCAGGGTATTCCCGCGTGGAGATGGACTCGGACGCCCCTTCGCTTCTTATGGTTTCATACCAGAAATGCTCGATGGTACCGCCGTAATATCTGATAAATTCGTATTCTTCATCCGTCAGAAGCTCGTCCTGCAGTTCTTTATTGGAAATGACCAGGAGCTGGTTTGCAATGTAAGATAAACGCGAAAGATTTTCCTTATCTTCATCCGTCAGCATTCCGTATGCGGCAAGCCCCTGGGATGTCTGATCGGCAAGGGAGATAAATCTTGCATATACAAGGGGTTCGGGCTCCACATAGCCCCGGTCGTCCTGCTCCTCATCACCGCCGCCCATTTCCGCCAGTACCTGTTTGGAATAAAGTATGGTGTCGTGCTTTAATTCCGTAAAGCTTCCCGCAAAGCATTCCAGATCCTTTTTCAGCCATTCTTCATTTTGCATAAAAAGGGGATATCCTTCCCCTTTGACGTCAAGCAGGGGGCGGAGAGTGTTTAACCAGCTGGCATACAGGCTGGCGGACCACAAGGTCTTATTGTCCTGTGCAAGGGCCTGCCTCAGGGTATCCATATTCCGGGAATAACCTGCATAATCCGACGCGCCGCCTTCCTCCAATATATGCAGGGCGGTATCGCTGCCAAGGGCGGCCGGAATGTCGAGCACATCGGGAAGCATGCGCTTTTGTCCCGAACCGTTCTCTCCTACTCTTTGGTAAATAAGGTTTTGCATGATGGAGGCGTCAATGGTAAAGCGCTGCCCCATAAAACGGAATCCCGGAATAACGTTATCCTCCCCGTCGTCAATAGGAATGGAATTGATTTGGGGGGCGGGCAGGGAAGATACCAGGGACTGAAACTGCGAGAACGCATTTTTGTCTTTTGACAGGGTATCAAGGGTATAATCGTCCCCATAAGCCTGGGAAATGACAGGGGCGTACTCGCATACGCCGTTGTCGTCGCTGGCTCCTGCAAAAAAGCTCGTCACAGCATAAATGGATTCCCAGAGCGCGTACGCCTCCCGGTTTTCCGAAAGGGCGGCGGTCATAAGGAGAGCGCTTCTGTTCATATCCTCCTTGTCCTGGGGAAAATGGATTCTGCCGTACCACATCATCGCCTTGAAATACCGCTCCAAATTCTGGTCGCCCTGATAATATCCCCGGGGAATGTATTGGGAATAATCCTCGAAATCTTCCGCTACCTCTGACATGGATATCCCTGCCGCCTGCTCAATGCCTTCAAGCTCATAGGCCACCATATCCTTCACATAATCGGGAACTTCCGTGCCGCTGTCTAACAGCTTTGCGCCTACCGCAAAAAACGCGACGTTGCGCTTTGCGGCGGATTCCCATTCACTTCCCGTAAGCTGCTCGTACTGATCTTCGCTGGCGGTAAGCATTTTCTTGCTTAACTGAGTAAGCTTCTCCGACAGATAGTTTCTTTCAATATTTTTCAGCAGATAACTAAAATACAGATGATAGGTGTGCATCAGGGAATCAACTGTGACGAAATTGGGAATATGGGCGTATCTGTTAATCTCATAAAGTTCAAAAAATTCATCGCATGCCCGGCCCCGGACCACAAACCCGTTTCGGGCAAGCTTGGCCGCAACTTCTTCCGGCAGATAAAATTGCTGCAAATTGGAAATGTTGCTTAAGTCGGGATTAATCGTATAAGCGCTGACACAGGGAATGACACTGTCCGTATCCACACTTGTTTCATTTGAGATAAGGGAGGGCCTGCCGCCAGGGAAACGTTTGGCGGAATCGCCGGATGCGTCGAACGCGCCGGTTTGCTCCCCGTCGCCTGCTTCCTGACCGGATGGGGTAATGGGAGTGGAAATGGAATCGGAGGACGTCGAAGGGTCTGCGTCTTCAACCGGCTGTTTCCGGAAAGAACATGCGGTTAAAGTATTTATAATCATACTTAGGGACAAAATTGATACAAGTATGAGTTTCGTTTTTCCTTTTTTCATAGTTTTCCCCATTTCTGCGAGGTGAGCAAAGTTCACCTTTGCTTTATTGCGCATATCAAGTTTGTGGATGCAGCGTAGATACAAACTTGTTATCCTACATAATGTTCAAAGCCTTCAAATTTGGGCCTTATTCGGTTTTCTGTAATCTGCTTTTTATTATAGTTGGTTTCCTGTGAATGTCAATTATTCCATATGGTAATGGCAGAGAAATAGTTTGTTGATTTCTGCTATTTTGGGCAGTTTTTGAAGATACTCTTATAATGAATGTTACTTTTCACGGGGTGGGGAAATAAGGCATAATGACCAGGGGCTTATGTAAG
>CAJUKV010000065.1:0-227 GCA_910587305.1 uncultured Lachnospiraceae bacterium
CAGTGTAAGAGACTACCGCCTGCACGGTAACGGGCAGGGCACATGTAAACCCCATCCGAAGCAAGACCAAATAGAAAGCGTTTGAGCTTGCCCGGCGAGCTTTCAGGTAGGTCGCTTGAGACTGCTGGCAACAGCAGTACTAGATAGATGATCATTCACGACATAACCCGGCTTATCGTCCTGCTTGATTCCTGAGAGAAACGAGCAAAGTGGCTGCTCAAGACGCA
>CAJUKV010000065.1:327-15008 GCA_910587305.1 uncultured Lachnospiraceae bacterium
AGCATCTCATAGAGACGCAAGCATCTCATAGAGACGCAAGCATCTCATAGAGACGCAAGCATCTCATAGAGACGTAAAGCATCTCATTGGCATTTGGCGACTGCAGCGAGGGTCCATATCCTGCTGCCATGCAGTGTGCTCCGCAGCGCCGCAAGCTTGACGCCCCGCCTCTTGCGGCGGGGTTGTTGACTTTGCAAACAAAGAGCCGGTCGGACATGATGGCATGACCATCTGACGACTGCCACGTAAGGCAAAGCCCCCGCAGCTTGTTGCGCGGTCTTTTATTGATATCCGTAAGCTCAGCTCTATAGCGGGTTGCTGATTTATTAGACGGAAAGGAAGAAAGCATGAGAGTATGAGTTGGAAAAAAAGGATTTGCTGTTTTTTTATAATGGCGCTTATGCCGGGAATATTTGCTTTCCCTGTAAAAAGGTCGAATGCCTTTGAGGGCGGGGAAGAAAAACAGCCGCATTTGATTCAGGCTACTGCCTTAGAAGATGATTATAAAGGGATGGTGGAGCTTGGGCTTGCAAGTACACCTTATTTGGAGGAGACGGATTTTCAGAAAGCTTTCCAAAATGTGCTGTGCAGTTGTGTACGGTTCCAAGTGAAGGGCCATTACGGGAGCGGCATCATTTTTCAAATGCTGGAAAGCGAAATAATCCTTGTGACAAACAGGCACGTATTGCAGTACTGGGATGAGGACAGCTACGTGACTTTTTTTAATGGAAGGGTTTCAGGGGGAACGGTAATTGGAGTTTCTGACAAAGCAGATATCGGATTTATCAGCATTCCTGTGGAGCAATTTACTTATGAGGAGCTCCTTCTTTTCCGAGGAATTAGAATGGAGCGGGAAAATGATGCGGAGAATGAACAGGATGGGAAGATAGCGGTCCCAAAGCCGGACACCGATTTTTTTATGATAGATATGGCGTCCGAATGGAATGCACCTGTGATGAAACTGGGTAAGGTGATAGATCCTTGCGTTTTTTTGGAGGATTTTCAGGCGGAAATGCTTTATGGAAGCGGAGACGCTGTTCCGGGCATGTCTGGATGCGGCGTTTTTGACGGGCACGGATGCTTCCTGGGAATGCTCTCCGGCGGTACATTACAAAGCGAGATTGCGGCCGTTTTGGCGCAAACGATTTATACACAATATGAAGAAATAGATTCCGATAGAAAAAAACCAGCTCATGAGGACGTATGAGCTGGTACGTTTATGTCTATCTAAATTAGTAAATGCCGTGAGAAATTAGTTCATCTTGTTTACGGCCAGAGCTAAACGTGATACTTTTCTGGAAGCCGTATTCTTATGATAAACGCCTTTGCTGGTAGCCTTGTCGATAGTAGCCGTAGCAGCAACTAAAGCTTTTGCAGCGGCATCCTTATCGTTTGCTTCAATGGCAGCATTGACTTTCTTAATCGCTGTCTTGACGCCGGATCTGATTGCTTTATTTCTCTCAGCCTTGGTTCTGTTTACTAAGATTCTCTTCTTTGCAGATTTAATGTTAGCCACGATGTACACCTCCTATTACATTCATCAGTTTCTAGATGTTTCATTAAAGCCGGAGACACGGACGTCTTAATGTAAACACACATGTATTATTTTATCCATGAAAAGAGTATCTGTCAATACATAAATGAAGAATATTTGGAAATTACTGTTTTGGAAGTTACTTTTTATATGGTGTCCGGAGGACGCTTTGAAAAAACAAATATTCCAACGCATGTTGCGTTTGTCATCGCACTCTCATTCTGCAAAAACGTAGCAGACGCCAGGTTCGAAAAGACCTCATCAAGCGCTGACGTTTTTGCAAGGGCTCCTTTTGGAATATTTGTTTTTACCAAGCTGTTTATTGGCCGCCTTTTTAAAAGAAACTTGGATGATATAAATATTTTGACCCGACAGATAATCTTGCGGGGCAGGAGGGAAGATGAGCAGCTTAAGAGTCAGGACAGATTTAGCCCTTGAAGTACGAGAGAATATGGAGGAGGGCGCGAAGGAGTGCAGGGGCGTTTCCGTGGAGGAAGAATATAAGGAGGAAAGCGAGCTGAAAATTACCAGGGTGGTGATTGAAACCATGAACGGCGCAAAGGCGATGGGGAAGCCCATAGGGACTTATATTACCTTGGAAGCGCCTGCCATGGCTTTGCCGGACGAGGATTATCATGAGGAAATAGCGCGGGAGCTTGCCGTGCAGCTGAAAAAGATTATTCCGGATATAGATAAGGAGCTATCGGTTATGGTGGTGGGGCTGGGGAACCGGGATGTGACGGCGGACGCCTTAGGGCCTAACGTGGTGGACAATCTTACCATTACAAGGCATATGGTAAAGGAATATGGGAAAGCGGCCTTTAATCAGAAAAAGGTTCATATGGTCAGCGGGCTTGTGCCGGGAGTTATGGCAAAGACAGGCATGGAGTCCCAGGAGATCATTAAGGGCGTGGTGGAAAAAACAAAGCCGGATGTGGTGATCGTGATTGACGCTCTGGCCGCCCGTTCGACAAAGCGCCTTAACAGAACCATCCAGATCACCAACACAGGCATTCATCCCGGCTCCGGCGTTGGCAATCACAGAAACGCCATCACGGAGGACGCCCTTGGGGTGCCGGTTATTGCCATAGGGGTTCCCACTGTGGTGGACGCGGCCACCATTGTAAGCGACGCTTTTGAAAAAATGATGCGCCTGACAGGGGAAGAGCCTTTGGAAATACAGGATAATCTTCTTGCGGGCCTTGGCGAGCTCTACAATATGTATGTGACCGGGAAGGATGTGGATTACGAGATTAAACAAATCAGCCATATCATATGCAATGCGCTAAACAGCGCCCTTGAAATTTAGTATCATCCATTTTAATTGCGGTGGATGATACTTAGTACAACGAATATTAAGTAACTGGCACCTTGACTTGCCTGATTGTTCATCTGCGGCGTTGGTCTACGCTCCGCTTCGGTCCGTGCTAAACGTGTGCCACCGGCACACAGCACCGTCAATCGCCGTAGCCACCGCTACGACTCTTTCCTCCGCCTTGCATCTGAAGCAATCATTCTGCGTCAATGTACCAGAAACTTAATTTTCGTTGTACTAGTACAACGGCAGGGTGACGCTGAAGGTGGTCATTTCATTTTCACTGGACGCGCCTATGGTTCCGCCATGTAAGGTGACAATTTCTTTGGCGATGGCAAGCCCAAGGCCTGCGCCGCCGGTATTTGTGCTGCGGGCCTCGTCCATGCGGAAAAATTTTTCAAAAATGGCGTTTAGTTTTTCGGCGGGAATGGTTTTTCCCTGGTTGATAAAACAGATAAAAATATCCTTTTCCCGCTTACCGGCATAAACCTTAATGGGAGTGTTGGGGTAGCTGTAAGATATGGCGTTTTTTAATATATTATTAAACACTCTTGCCAGCTTCATGGAATCTCCATAGACGGTAAGGCCTTCTTCCGCTTGCAGTTCCGCCGTGTTGCCGTGGCTGGTAAGGAGAGGATAAAATTCATCGGTGAGCTGCATCAGCATAAAGGAAAGGTCAATGGTCTCCTTTTCCAGTACAATCTGCTGAAGGTTGTATCTGGTAATTTCAAAAAACTCATTGATCAGCTTTTCCAGCCGTAGAGCCTTGTCAAGGGTAATATGTATGTACTTTTTCCGCTGGGCCTCAGGCATGTCAAAAGCTTCCTCTAACAGGTCAAGGTAACTGATGACTGAGGTAAGGGGGGTCTTTAAGTCATGGGCAAGATAAGTAATCAGGTCGTTTCGGCGGGCTGTCTCATCCCGCATGGCCTGCTCATGGCGCTGCATGGTAGATTTGATCTGCACCATTTGGGAGGCAACCTCCACATAGGACGGTGGGAAAACGTCGTTGGATTCAATATCGTGATGCATATAGGTTGAAAGCATACGACTGGTCTTTGAGATGGACTTTTTCACCTGATTTTTGGCATAAATATGGGAAATCAGATAGACGGACAGAACGAACCCGACGAGTAGCACAAAAAACAGGGTCAGAATAATCCCTTTTATTTTGCGCCAGTCAGGGTGATAGTAGTGGATGGCCTCGTTTGAAACGGGATCAAGCTGTTCGTCAATATAGAAATAATGCTCCGCAATCCAGTCCAAAAAGGAGCCGTTAAAAACAATATCCGTCAGATAGTAAATGCCATAGCCAATGCCCAGGGCAAGGCACAGGAAAATCACCAGATAGATGATAAATTTGGTTTTATCCTTAACCTTCAATCTTGTATCCACACCCCCAGACGGTTTTAATATATTTGGGATCTTCAAAGGAATCGTTCATCTTTTCCCGCAGATGCCTGATATGAACGGTGATGGTATTGTTGCTTTTGCTGAAATATTCTTCCCCCCACACGGCATGGAACAGTTCTTCCGCGCTGATAACCTGTCCCTTTTTCTGACAGAGTACATAAAGAATCGTAAATTCGGTGGGCGTCAGGGAAAGGGGTTTTTCGTCTAAAGTACATTCGTGAGTCAGACTGTTGAGCATCAGGCCGCCGTGGACGATAATCTGAGAATCCTCCGATGGGGCGGTCTGATTATACTTTTTGTACCTTCTAAGCTGGGCCTTTACCCTTGCAATCAGCTCCAAGGGGCGGAAAGGTTTGGTCATGTAATCGTCTGCGCCAAGCGTAAGCCCGGTAATTTTGTCGGTTTCCTCCTCCTTGGCAGTGAGCATAATAATGGGATAGTTATGATTTTCCCGGATTTTCTGGCAAAGCTTAAAGCCGTCCATTTTGGGCATCATCACATCTAAAATAGCAAGATCCAATTCCTCCGTCTCGGCAAGCTTCCAGGCTTCCAAAGGGTCATAAAATGCATAAACGGTATAGTTTTCATTTTGCAGATAAAGAGAAATCAAATCGGTGATTTCCTTTTCATCGTCAACGATCAGTATTTTTTCGCTCATAAGAATCCCTCCTGGTGAATTTGTAAACAATAAGCTGCCTCGCGAAGCGCGGAAGCGTTTGTTACAATAAGCTGCCTCGCGAAGCGCGGAAGCGTTTGTTACGATAAGCTGGCTCGTGAAGTGTGGCAGCGCTTGCTACGATAAGCCGGTTCGCGAAGTTTGGCAGCATTTGTTGTCTTTTGTAGTCTCTAATCTTATGATTTGCTGCTCTGGCGTATTAAGGAATTGTTACTTTTTTAACATAGAAAGCCCCTAAAATGCGTCATCCTCTGTCTCTTGTGGACAATCCCTTTTATTATAACAGATATAACGTATCGGAACTTCCTTTTGATGACAGAAAAAGATTAAGATTTTCCTAAGTTTTGATAAATTCACCTTTCAGGATTGGAAATGCAATAAATATATGGTGTGAAGCTGCCGCACCGGCTATGTCACCGCCTGTAAATTTATCATGGAAATGATTTGGTTTTGGCTGTCCTCTACGGCTTCAATCCTGACCCTGCCAATTCTGTTTCGAATCGTTTCAAAATCCGTATCGGGGAAAAGCCTTTCACATAAACGGTTGGTTTCGGGCGACGCCCCCATCAAGGCTGTCGCAAGAGTATCAACATCAAAGTGTTTCAAAGCTCCTCGCAATTCTTTTTCAGGGATTGTGGATAGCTGCTCAAAATCCGTTATTCTTTTTGGCCGTATGTCCGGCTCCAATATCTGATTTATCGTGACATCATATAACCCGGAAAGCTGTAATAATACTTCTAAGTCGGGTATGGTCGTTCCCGTTTCCCACTTTGAAACGGCCTGCCTTGATATACCTAAGCGCCGTGCCAAATCTTCCTGTGTATAATTGTGGCTTTTGCGCAGGAATTGTAAATATTTTGATACGATAGTGATGTTCATAGAACTGCCTCTCTCTATTCTTGCCGGTTTTTGACTTCCTTATCATTATAAGATATATGGGGAAAAGATAAAAGAATTTGATAAGCGCGATAAGGCAAGTGTTGGTTGCTAAGGGGTGTTTGACTTTGGTCAGACGATTTGTCGGCCGGTGAAAAATTCAAATTAGGGATTGACAGAACAGAAAAAGAGACTTAACATAATAATAAGAAATGGGTTTTCACCGTACATCTTGTTACGGCTTGCTCGTTTCTTTTTTTATTGAGAGAATATCGTACAGATATTTTCTACCATTTTCAGCGTGGTTGATTAGCAACTTGGCACGAAAAATGTTATACCTGATGAGTACATTTTCTTCATAGACAGGCAGTGCAAACCGTACATCATATCTATACCACCCGTGCATGGCATTCTTTCCGTGTTTTTCCTTCCTGTTTACCTCATAAGCCGGATTTGAGGCAGTCTGTATCAGCTCCGGTATTGCAGTAGCGGCGTTTGCCTTAGCCTTTGCATTTGCACCCATGAGACTTTTCCGGCTCTCTGATTCCGTGTATTCTTCGGGTAGTTCATTTCCAATGAAAATACGTTCCGCGTTTTCCTCAATATCATAATGGTCTCCGACATATCCTTTGAGATACTGTTCCACAGTATTCCAGTCAATCTTTCGTTTCCCCTTGAAACAAATATCATTAATCAAAACCAGCTTTTTACCGTCGACATCGGTTATGATATTTATATTTCTGTTTTTAATCATCTTTTTGCTTCCCTTTCCTTTCTTTTAAGTTTGTAGACATTAAATCGGTTCTTATTTGTAAAGTCCGTAAGAACGCATATATTCCGCCGAGAGCGAATACGACCAGAGGTCGTGGTTCCGCGTCGAAGACGAACTTTTAATGGTCGGATTCTGCAACAGTTTAGCCGAAAGCTGAACTAATACATAGAGATAACAAGTTTTCAGCTTCTATGTTGTGTTAACGGAGAAATCGATTTATAATGATTTTATCAATCATAAGTCCGAATTACATAAAAGCCGGATGGAAAAACGAAAAATGGCAAAAAGAAAAAGGAGAAAGAAAATTGAGAGAAGAAGCAGTAATTGATTTTATTCACAGTTTATGTCTGTACGCAGGGGAGGGCAAAGAATTTGCCGAAAACTTCCGGACAAAACTGAAGGCCGACGAGGAAATATACGAGGAATTTATTTATTACATGGAGCATGGAAATTTTGCCTGTAAGGCGAAGGTGGAAGGCTATACGGTGGTGGACGTCATGGTCTGGCAGATGGATCATTTCAAGGCAAGACTTGACCAGGACAACAGCGGTACCAGACAAAACGGGGACAGGATGGTGCTTTTGGCCTTTGATACTCTGCTGAATATGAGAAAGGAACCGGAAAAATATCTGTTGAAGATATCCGGTGAGACGGGGACGGATTACCCGGATAAGTACTAATATGATTCACATTGCGATAAGGAAAGTGAATCATATTAGCAGAAGGATTCATCAAAGTGAGAGCTGGTGAGGAAGCCCGTCGCTTTTGGTCAGGACAGAAGCCAGTCAATCAGGTACAGGGACTTGATGCCGTCGTAGGAAGTGATATAGTTTCTGTCCATCGACAATATAATTTTTTCATAGTTATCAGGTATCATGCGCAGCGGCCTGAGCTCCCGGGCGCGGGTTTCCGGCGACTGCATACTTTCCGTTACCTGAATATACAGTTTATCATTTGGCTTTTCCGCCACAAAGTCCACTTCTGTTTCTCCGACCTTGCCGATATAAACGCGGTAATCGCGGCGAATGAGTTCCAGGAACACGATATTTTCGATGATGTGGCCCCGGTCCGCATCACGATAGCCGAGCAGCATGTTTCTGAAACCCATATCAATGATGTAGTTCTTTCCTAATGTTTTCAGCAGTTGTTTTCCCTTCACATCATATCGGCCGACAGAGTAGAAAATAAATGCGCTGCGCAGCATGGCGATGTATTTGTCCACTGTTTTGCCGGCGACATTTTTGCCCTTGCCGGAACGAATATCACCTTCATGGGATAATACACTGCCAATACTGTTTGGAGAAGTGATGCTGCCGATGTTGGAGCAAAGAAACAGTATGATTTTTTGCAGCATTTCCTGATTGGCCTGATTGTTACGCTGAAGAATGTCGCGCAGCACTACTGTGGAGTAAATGCCTTCCAGAGCCTGATTGCTTCTTGGCTCATTGAAGTGGTATTCCCTCAGGATTGGCATGCCGCCGAACTGCAGGTATCTTTGGAACTTTTCTTCTACCGTGACGGAAGGGCTAAATTCGTAGAAGGTCAGAAATTCCTTAAAAGACAGCGGCAGCATACGGATTTCCACATATCTGCCGGAAAGCAGCGTGGAAAATTCCGTGGAAAGCAGATAAGCGTTGGAGCCGGTGATGTAGATATCTACATCGAAATCAAGACGAAAAGACTCGACGGCCTTCTCCCAATGTTCCACATTCTGAAGTTCATCGAATATCAGATAAGTCTTTCCCTCTTTCGGAATGCATTCACTGACATAGTCATAGAAAGCAAGGTAGTCGGAAAGGTTCCGATAACGCAGCGATTCCAGGTTCATGTGAATGATGTTGGCGTCAGATACTCCATTATCAGACAAATATTGGCGAAACAGATTAAGCAGAGACGACTTTCCGCATCTGCGAATACCGGTGACGATCTTGACCAGATCCACATCTCTGTTTTGAATGAGCTGATTTAAGTACTCCGGGCGATTAATAAGTTCAGCCATGATACACCCCCTGATTTTCTTATAGGAAACGACATTGGAAATTCGCTTTCGGCTCTGCATAAGCTTTCCTATATGGCTTTGGCAGGAGCCGGAAGCAGAAATTTATTATGTTGTTTACTATAATATACTCAAAGAGTTGTAAAAGGTCAATATTTTTGGACTTACAGGTCGAAAAGTTAATAAATTTTTGAAGTTTTCGACAAAAAAAGTATCAAAAAACTGTGCGGGTAACATTTTCAAAATCTATGCCTGAAAACCTATATTTTAGTTTGCACGAATTTATTTTGAAATACACTTATACGGACATAATCCCCCGCTTATCATAAATGAAAAATTTACTCTTTCACGGCTTCCAGCAAAAGCCTGAGGCTAAGGTCAATCCCAAGCTTTCCGGCATTTAAGTATATATCGTAGTGTTTGGGGTCGCCCCACTCCTGTCCGGTGACGGAATTATAAAAATTCTTTCTTCTTTTATCGTTCTTTTTGAGGGCGTTTTCAGCCTCCTCCTTCAAAATGCCTTCCCGCTCAATAGCGCGCTGTATTCTCTTATCATGCTCGGAATAGACAAATACGCGCAGACTGTTTTCTTTTTCCCGCAAAATATAGCCGGAGGCCCGGCCTACAATCACGCAGTTTCCCTCTTCGGCGGCTTTTTCGATAATCCGTTTCTCTTCCAGAAAAAGCTTATCCGCCAGAGGCAGATCTTTGTTTCCCGCTAATCCGCCCAGAGGTGTTTTGGAAAGGTTCATAAGGATACTGCCCGAACTGCTTTCCTCAAGGGCTTCAATCTTGAAAAACGGTATGTCAAGCTCCTTAGCCGCTTCCAACAGGATATTCCGGTCATATAGTTTATATCCCAGCTCCTGCGCCAGCCTTTTTCCGATTTCGTGTCCCCCGCTGGCATATCGCCGCTCAATTGTGATGATATTATACATAAATTCACTCCCCTTTCTGTTGTCGTTTTCTATATTATAAACAATTTTCAGTTATATCTCAATTTATTTTCACACTGTTTTCTTGTTATTTATTTGCGGATTACGTATAATAGGGGCAAAGGAGATGCTGATATATGGCGAGAACGGCAGCGATTGGACAGCAGGATTTCGGGACAGTAAGGGAAAAAAATTATTTTTATGGGGGAAGATTTGTCTAAAGATACTCGTTATAATACATCTATCAGAGCATATTGCAGAAAATTAAGAAAGGTATGGATGATTTTATGAAAGAAAAGGTTTATTTTTCCGGAACAATCACGCCGGAGAAGGTTTTGGAGCTTTACAAAATGTGCGGAAAGGAATTAACCGGAAGGGTAGCGGTTAAAGTGCATTCGGGGGAAGCCGGCAATCAGAATTTTTTACGGCCGGAATTTTGGAAGCCTGTCATTGACCATGTGGGGGGAACCGTCGTGGAGTGCAATACGGCCTACAAAGGCAGCCGCAACACCACGGAGAAACATTTGAAGACCATAGACGAACACGGATGGAGCAGATATTTTCAAGTCGATTTGCTGGACGGCGAAGGGCCGGATTTAGAGCTTCCCATTCCTGGTGGGAAACGGATAGATAAAAATTTCGTGGGAAAAAATCTGGCAAATTATGACTCTCTGCTGGTTTTATCCCATTTTAAAGGTCATCCCATGGGAGGCTTTGGGGGAGCGATTAAGCAGCTGTCGATTGGCATTGCGTCTTCCTATGGCAAGGCATACATACACGGCGTGGGGAAGCCTAAAAAGATGTGGAAATCGGATCATACTGCCTTCCTGGAAGCCATGGCGGACGCCGCGTACTCTGTGACAGAGTATTTTCAGGGGAATATTGTCTATGTCAATGTTATGAAAAATATGTCGGTGGACTGCGACTGCTGTGCTGTGGCGGAGGACCCCTGCATGAGGGATATTGGTATTTTAGTTTCCCTGGATCCGGTGGCAATTGATCAGGCTTGTCTGGATTTGGTTTACGCGTCGGATGATCCGGGAAGGGATCATTTACTTGAGCGTATTGAGTCAAAGAACGGTGTGCATACGGTTGAGGCGGCGGCCGAACTTGGCTTTGGCTCCCGGGAATATGAGCTGATAAAAATAGAATAGAAAACAGGGTTACGGATGAAAAACAAGCTTGTGTCCGGCCCCGGTTTGCGGGGCGGTCGACAGAAATGGGGGATTCTTATGTTTAGTATGTTTGGAAGTTTTTTCGTTATCGTGTTTGCCCTTGTGATTGGGGGCTTTCTTGTAACGATTGTGGGCGTTTTAAGCAGTTGGCATAAAAATAACAACTCACCCCGCCTTACGGTTACGGCTTTCATTGTGGCAAAGAGGACAAATGTTACCCAGCACAGGCACGCGAATACGGGCGATGTGACAGGCGCACACGGATACCATACGACATCATCTACAACGTACTATGTGACATTTCAGGTTGAGAGCGGGGACCGAATGGAATTTACGGTTGACGGTTCGGAGTATGGAATGCTGGCCGAGGGGGACAGGGGGAAGCTGTCCTTTCAGGGAACACGGTACTTATCTTTTGAACGTTGCTAAATTGCTGTCCGGGGAAGTCAAAAACCCCGCAGCAAGCTGAAGGGGCATTAAACTTACAACGCACTTAAGCTGCGGGACAAAAGACCCTCGAGGTATTCGTCAAATAGATGCTTCGCATCCGCCTGACTCATTGCTCGCGGCAATAAAAGTTTAAATTTTGAGAAAAATTTGAGAATTACGGGGTATACTTTTCCGGAGGAGGAAGGAGCCGTGCAGGAAAAGTTATTGATTGTGGATGATGAAAAGGGCGTTACGGATATGCTGAAGAGTTATTTTGAAATGCGCTTTTTTCAGGTTTATACGGCATACGGCGGTGAGGAGGCGCTTAAACAGGCGGCGCATAATCCCGACCTTGTTCTGCTGGATATCAATATGCCCGATATGGACGGGCTAAAGGTTTGTGAAAAAATCAGGGAGCATATCTCCTGCCCGATTCTCTTTTTGACGGCCCGGGTTGAAACTTCGGATAAAATCAGGGGATTTCAGGCGGGGGCGGACGATTATATTGTAAAACCCTTTGACATGGAAGAACTGGAAGCCAGGGTGGCGGCTCATTTGCGGCGGGAAAACCGCAAAAGAGAGCGGTCTGTCTTCCGCTTTTTTTCGGATATGACGATTGATTACTCGAAGCGTGAGGTGACAGTGAAGGGGAGAAAGATTCCTTTGTCCAAAAAAGAATTTGCAATTGTGGAACTGCTTTCTGCCAATCCGGGGCAGATTTTTGACAGGGAGCGGATTTATGAGATTGTCTGGGGGATTGACGGGGACGGCAGCAGCGACACGGTGATGGAGCATGTGAGAAAGATACGGGCTAAGCTCTCAGCCGAGACAACGCACAGTTATATTGAGACGGTCTGGGGGTGTGGGTATAGATGGAATGGTTAAAGAATATGGACTTGAAACGGGCTTTTTTCTTTTTGACCTTTGCCGGCCTTCTTGCGGCATTATTTCTTGTGGCGGCAGTATGGATAGTCTGCGAGAAGATTAGCTCCGGGTTTCCCTCCGGAGGCATGTCCATTGATTTTTCAGGCAAGGTGACGGTTTTGGAGCAGCCTACTTTGGCCCAGGAGCGTATCATAAGTATGCTCAGGGGAATAGAGATTTTGTCCTGCATTTTATTTCCGGCGGCGCTGCTAAGCATAGCCGGAATTATTTTTTACCACTGCAAGCTAAAGAGGCCGATTGCCGCTTTGCAGGAGGGGACGGAGCGCATCAGGGAGCATGACCTTAATTTTTCCATTCCGGAAATGGGGCGGGATGAATTGGGACAGGTCTGCGGCGCGTTCGAGATGATGCGCAGGGAGCTTTTTCAAACAAATCGGGAGCTGTGGCGGCAGATGGAGGAAAGCAAAAGGTTAAACGCCGCTTTTTCCCACGATTTGCGAAACCCTGTTACCGTATTAAAAGGAACCGTGACGCTGCTGCGCCAGGGGGTTCATGATGAGCAGACGATTGAAAGGCTGGAAATTTACACAGCCCGCATTGAGCGGTATATTGACGCCATGAACAGATACCGGCGTCTGGAGCAGATACCGGTGCAGGCAAAAAAGGTGTCCTTTCGTGAACTTTCCACGGAATTGAAGGAGACGGCCCGGTTGCTGGCGCCTTTTTGCGAAGCGGAAATCAGCTGTCCTGATGCGGGGGAAGTTATGCTGGATCATGGGCTTTTTCTGACAGTGGCGGAAAATCTGATTGGAAACGCCTCCCGGTTTGCAAAACAAAAGATGCAAATAACGATTGTCCTTTTATCTGAAAAGTTCCTTTCCCTGACAGTGAAAGATGACGGGCCCGGTTATCCGAAGGAGCTGTTAAAAGATGGACCTAAGCCCTTTGGCAGGTTGGAAAATGATGGGGAACATTTTGGCATGGGCCTATACAGCAGCCTTGTTTTGTGTCAGAAGCATGGGGGTAGTTTAACCCTTTGCAATGACTCGGGGGCGGCTGCCAGGGCGGTATTCGAACTTGCGCCAAGCTTACGCAACAAAAAAGTATCAAGTAAATCCGGAAATTTGATAAAATGAATTAGATAAGGAGCAGCTATTGTGAAAAATAAATTTTTTATAGACAAATTTGTGCTTGCGCCCAAATTTGAGGGCCGCTGGCAAGAATGGGGGGATCACTATGGATAAGAATGTCGATATAATAAAAGACGTTGACGGTAAAAGCATTGTGGTCATCAATGACCTGCGTTTCAAAGGAAGAAGGAGCGTAGACTGGAACATTGTTGAGAAATGTCTGAAAGAGTATATCGGTCAGTGTGCAGAAATTACGGAAACATCGGATGTGGTGTACATAGGTGCGGATTTCCCCGATGAGTTTGCGCATTCCAAAGACACAAAGGAACTACGGGGCGCAAACATGTATGCAAAGGCAAATTCTTCAGGAATTTTTGCAATCCCTATTTATGATGACACGGGCGAACTGGTCAGGTACAATGTCTTTAAGTCAAGAATACTTGTGCGCCATGCAGAAGACGGAAAACTGTATCTGGATGATATTTTAAGAACAAAAAAAGAAACGAGCAAGCCGCTTGAGCAATAGCTGTACGGTCGAAAAACTCATTTCTCTTTATAAGTCATAGTGTAAAGGTATGCGGCAGCTTTGTCAAGAGAAAAAATCAATATAGTTTGCGTCAGTGTTAGATGGAACAAACCACAATATACAGGAAATAAAGAAAAAGTGTTTTTGATGTAAGATAAAAGAGAATCATTGTGGAAGTTGAAGTAGGGAGTGACAATGAGGCGTCAGAGAAATGACAGTTCTCATAACATGAAAATTTGAGAGATTTTTGAGATTTACACGGTATACTCTTCTTAGAATTTAATAACTAAGGAGAGTGTTTTTATGTGTATCACAGCAAAAAATTTGTCTAAAATTTATGGCAGTGGTGAAAACAGGGTTGTTGCGCTTGATAAAGCGTATTTGGAAATTGTAAGCGGTGATTTCATTTCCATTATGGGCCCTTCCGGAAGCGGCAAAAGCACCCTGCTCCACTTATTGTCAGGGCTGGACAGTCCGACCTTGGGGAGCTTATCCTACGACGGAAAGGATATTTACGGTTTGTCTGACCGGGAGCTGTCGGCTTTCCGCCGTCGGAAAATCGGATTTATTTTTCAGCAGTTCAATCTTTTACCTGTTTTGACGGCAAGGGAAAATATCATTATGCCGCTGTTATTGGATCATAAAAAGCCGGACGAAGGGTATCTGAAAGAGCTTGCAGGTTTGCTTGGCATTGAAAACCGTCTGACTCATTTGCCCCATGAGCTATCAGGCGGGCAGCAGCAGCGTGTGGCCATTGCCCGGGCGTTGATTGCCAAGCCGGAGGTCATTTTTGCGGATGAGCCTACCGGAAATCTGGACAGCAAAAACGGCAGTGAAGTGATGGAAATGTTAAGGACAGTACATGAGAGGATGGGGAGGACGCTGGTGATTATCACCCATGACAGTAAGATTGCCAGGATGGCGCAGAGGCAGTTTTTGATTGTGGACGGCGTTTTGACGGAGGTGGAAGTGTGAAGAAGAGATGAAGATTTTCTAAGGCGTCAAAGGACGCCGCCTAA
>CAJUKV010000066.1 GCA_910587305.1 uncultured Lachnospiraceae bacterium
GCTATTTTTTAGTCTTTATTGCGCCGGAAACGGATAGGTGTAAGCTATCGTATCGGCTCCCTTGTTAAGCATATTATAGCCAATATATATCAATCTGTCAAACAGAAAAACCGCCCTGATATTACCGGAACCACAGCGGCACTTTTCACAGCTCAGAACATCAGGGCAATCCGCACAAGCTCACGCAGTCCCCTCCTGCCATTATCAATTACAAGCTCTCCTTCCATCTTTTTCATGCAATAATCAGAAATAAACAATCCCAGCCCCGCGCCTTCGATGTTCTCCACATTGCTGCCCCGCTTAAACTTTTCCTTTAAAAGAGGCAGCTCCGACTGATGAACGCCTCCCCCGTAATCCTCCATACATACCGTAAGGTACTTCCCCTCCAAAGATATCTCCACCTCTATTTCCGTGTCCGCATATTTGTAGGAATTGGCAAAAAGGTTGTCAAATACCTGTTGAAGACGAAGCTTATCCGCAAACAATAGGCACTCGGGAACGGCGGGCAGCTTTGCCCGGTGCAGGTAATCGGCATTTTCAAGTATTGTCAAGATTTCCTGGCTTTTCATTCCCGACGGCGTCACCGAAAGCTCCTGAAGTTCTTCTAAAGCGGATGTAAACAAATTTGTAACCAGAGTATTAATCTGGTCGGCTTTCCTGATAATCTGTTCATAATTTCCCCTGCTTTTTTCATCCCCCGCCAATGCCGCGCCCACCTCCGCGGCCGCCTTGATGCTTGCAACAGGGGTTTTGATATCGTGGGAGAGTTTTGCCACCAGCTCTCTTTTGTCGGCGTTTGCTTTCGCTTCGGCTGTCCTTGCCCTCTTTAATTCGGAGCGCATAAGGTCAAAGCTTTCCGTAAACGCTCCGAATATATTCTGCCGGTCCATCTTAAGCGGAATATCCAGATTGCCTCCCGCTATGCGCTCCGCGAAGTTTTGCAGTCTTTGGAAAGGCTTCGCCACAGTACGGTTTATATAAAAGAAATAACCCGCGCAAATAGCGCACTGCAGCAGCATTGCCGCTATGACAACCCAAATCACCGCTTTCTTTTCCTGCCTGAAAGCGGACGCGTCATAATTGTACAGGATAAGCTTCCCGACCGTTTTGCCGTCCACATTCACATCCAGAATCGTATCTTTGTGGTTGACAGCGGCGGTTATGCTCTCGCTTAACCCTTGTTTCGTTTGATATAAAACCCTTTCATCACCGCCAAGCACTACATAGTCAAAGGAGCTCTCGTTCCTGTGACTTTCAAGGTGATTCCAATCCTTCTGCACTGTCTGCACCACTTCATTGACCGCCACCGTATCCTGCCGGTTATCCGGGAGGCGGACGGCAAACAAAAGCAGTATGGCAAACTCCGTCCCAAAGGCAAAAAACAGGCAGGCGAAAAAGATTCTGTTTCTCATTGGCCCGCCCCTCTGAACAAATACCCGTCTCCCCAAACCGTAATGATATACTCGGGACTCCCCGGTGTACGTTCAATTGCTTCCCGTATTTTGCGGATATGGACGTTCAGTGTACCGTCGCTTGTATATTTGTCCTCCCACACCTTCTCAAACAGCTCCTTTTTTGAAATCATCTTTCCCGCATTCTGCATCAGATAAGCTAACAGCTTAAATTCAAGGGAGGTAAGCTTTACAGGGGTTTTGTCGACCCAAACCTGCCTTGCGTCAAAATCGACCTCCAATCGTCCGTCCCCATATTTTGTTTTGGCGTTCTCCTTTTTTCCATACCGCTTTAGCACCACTTTCACCTTCGCAAGCAAAACGCTCAGGGAATATGGCTTTTGAATATAGTCGTCGCCGCCAATATTCAGGGCGATAATCTTATCGTCGTCGCTTGTCCGCGCTGAAATAAACAAAATGGGAATCTCCGTGCTCTCCCGCAGTTCTTTGCACAGGGCAAAGCCGCTTCCGTCTCCTAAGTTGATGTCCAGCAAAAGCAGCTCCGCCGCGTTTTCCCTGAAAAAATTCCGGCACTCCAACGCACTGTATACCACATCGGTCTTAACGCCAAAAAGATTGAAATATTCCGCAGTGCTGTCCGCCAGAAGCTTTTCGTCATCTATGATCAGGCAGTCGTATGTCATTTCCGTCCCCCTCTTCTAACTTCATATTATATTTCATCTCCTATGAAGTCAATATCTTTAACCGCTATCAGCATTTCTCCGTAGCTATTCAGCCCAGGACTTTGAATTTGCTGCAAAGTCCGTGAGAACGTATATATTCCGCCGAGAGTGAATACGACCAGAGGTCGTGGCCCTTCGCCGTAGGCGAACTTTTAATGGCCGTATTCAGTAACTATGAAGCCGTAGGCTGAATAGTTACATTTCTCCATTTCCCCAATCCGACATCATATATATCCCCGGGAAATCCCATTCCAATTAACCGGCGCCAGCGTCATACTTAATATCTTCCATCCAGCGTTATTTTAACGTATCGCTGTGGTTGAGCACCAGGGTACTGTACAGGAATAATACGTCGCAGTTTTCAAAATCAATGAACTGCGTCAGATAATCCGGGTGGATGTAGCGGATGTCCGCCAGGGTTATCCGGGAGTAGCCTTCTATCAGCAGGGGGGCGATGGCGGAGCCAAAGGAATCCCGGAATATGACAAGTTTCCTGTCCGTCTCCGCGCCGGGATTGTCTATGGTGAGAAGGGAGAGGGAACCTGACAGAAACATTTCGTAAGGGTCTCGCCCAGCCGCCTTATCAAGGTCATAGACGGGGATCTCCCTGCCGTTCTGCCAGTCGTATACCCGGCAGTTCTCCATGCTTTCATTGGTCATGTAGCGCAGCTCGTCGGGCTTAAGGGGCAGCGCCGCCTGTCCGTGGTAGACTCCGTAAAAATCCTGCTTCAGCGTATGGACTTCATAATCCTGAGAGAGGGAAGCTCCCATAGCCTGCGCCAGTCGGTCCGCCACGTCCCCGATTCTCTCCTGCCGCCAGTGGGTGTCCGTCCTGTAATAATCATCCCTGTCAAGCAAATCCGATATTGGGATATACTCGGCAAAATCCGTCAGATCCTTCATCCTGCTTTCAAACTCATGATAGTCCATAGAAAGACGCCCGCTTTCCTCTGCCAAAAAGCAGTTCTTATCCGGAATAACGGAAAAATAGACCTTATTTTCCTGTGTCAGATGTTTTTCACAGATTGCGCGAAACCGCCCGGCCGCGTGTGCAA
Organism: uncultured Lachnospiraceae bacterium; assembly: GCA_910587305.1. Classification (GTDB taxonomy): domain Bacteria; phylum Bacillota; class Clostridia; order Lachnospirales; family Lachnospiraceae; genus Suilimivivens. The sequence continues at coordinate 3,190 of CAJUKV010000066.1, forward strand.
GACTTGCCTCGTTCATAGGGTATTCCATGGATGAAATAAATCCGTCCCACACGTAAAGACCGTTGTTGTCCTGCCGGGAAAAAATATGAAGCGCCGTCAACGCTTTTATCCGCCGAAAAGTGGCCCGAAAGGGAAAAGTATCCGCCGCATATCCTTCAAAATCGGCCATAAAGCGTCCCCTCCACACATTCTCCGCCGACAGAGCGGGCATTGTGGAAAGCATCCGCCGTTCGCTTTCAGAATACCGATTCTTCGGCATAAAAAAACACAGCAAAAGTCCTCCCGCAAGCAGCAACGCAAACATAGTACAAACAACCCTGTCCTTCTTTTCCGCACTCATTTGCCAGCCTCCTTAAAAAACTGTTAAAAGTAAAAACCGCAGCAAGTGCAAAGTCCTGGGCTGAACTGTTACAGCTTAAAAGCACATTTAGCTACGGGATATTTTTCGGTTTTCTAAAATCGGAAATACAAAAACGGGTTAAAGGAACCGTCCACCAGATAAGCCGTCATAATCAGCAAAACCCCTGCCAGCGCAAAAGGCTCCGCCAGATTCAAAATTTTTCCGCCCGCCGGATTTTCCGAAATCTTCCGGAAAAGGGCGCTGACGAAAGGCGTGGCCCCAATCCCTCCGGCCAGCAAAACGACTCCGAAGCTCCTAAGATAATAGACGGCCTCGGCCGAAACAAAGGGGATGCCTCCTGCCCCCACAAGACCTGCCAGGTCTGAAACCACCTGTCCCATACTCTCGCCATGAAAGATTACAAAGCTTATCATCACCAGAAACAGCGTGTAGATATGAGACAAATAGCGGCTCCGCTCAAGCCTCTTTAAGAGCCACAGCTTTTCTATCATCAGAAAAAACGCAAAATAAAGCCCCCACAAAACAAAGTTCCAGGCCGCCCCGTGCCAGAAACCTGTCAGCATCCACACAACCAGAATATTCACAAGCTGCCTTCCCAGCCCCTTTCGGTTTCCCCCCAGCGGAATATAGACATAATCCCGAAACCAGGATCCCAGGGAGATATGCCACCTGCGCCAGAACTCCGTGACGCTTGCGGAAATGTAAGGATAATTGAAGTTCTCCAAAAAACGGAATCCCAACACCCTGCCAAGGCCAATGGCCATATCGCTGTACCCGGAAAAGTCAAAATAAATATGCAGGGAAAAGGCAATCGCGTACATCCAGTAAAAAAGTACCGACTTTTCCTGCGACGCCCTAAAAACGGCACACAGCTCCCCTAACTGATTTGCAAGCAAAATTTTCTTTCCCAGCCCTATGACAAAACGGCGTATCCCCAGGGCCGCCTCTTTCAAAGAATGCTCTCTTGCTCTCAGCTGCTCCGCGATATTGGAATAGCGCACAATAGGCCCAGCAATCAACTGGGGAAACATGGACACATAGGCCGCCAAATGGATGGGATTGCGCTGTGCCTTCTCCCCCCGGTACACATCCGCCGTATAGCTGATGATCTGAAAAGTATAAAAGCTAATCCCTATAGGCAGAGCAAGTCCCGGAAGGGGAAGGGCAAGCCCGGCCGCCTTATTCAAATTTACAAGAAAAAAATCCGCATATTTAAAGCACAGCAAAAAAGAAAGGCTGACCGCCACGGAAATTGCGCAGAACGCTCCGCCCGCCTTCTTATCCCTGTATTTTTCCACCAAAAGACCGAATCCATATCCCAACAAAATGGAAAGCCCCATCAGCAGAACGTACTTTGGCTCCCCCCATCCGTAAAATACAAGACTTGTCAGGAGAAGAACCGTATTTTTAAGCCTCTTTGGGGATAAAAAATATAAAACAAGCGTCAGAGGCAGAAAATAATATAAAAATGTAAGACTTGAAAACAGCATAACGATTTTCTCCTGATCTCAATAGGCGAAAATACCTCGCAAGAACCTTTCCCAAAGCGCTAAAACTGCATACTGTATCCGAAAAATTCCCATACTCTGACACAAATATCAGGCAATAGGCGCTTCTATGGTTACCTGCGCGCCGTCAAGCGCCGAGAGCGCGTTCTTTTTAAAAATTTCCATAATCCCCGCCTCGCCGTAAGCGGTAATCACATACCTGCCGTCCACATTTATGATAACCAGCGTATCAGGCTGTCCGCATATCCACTGCTTTGCAAGGATACAGGATTTCACCGAATCCGCGAAAGCGTCCATATCCGCGTCCTCCTTCAGACGGAAAGCTCCGCCGGTAAAGGTATTGGCGTTCATCATATGCACCATAGACGCCCCGTCCTCAATATTGGAAATCTGGTCTGAAGGAAGACCCAATACGTTTTCCAGTTCCTCCGTTTTGCTGATATCGAACTTCCCCGGTCCATCCATCACCGCATTTTCCTGATCCCCGCCATACATAGAGAACAGCTCGTCCTCCCCGTAAGCCTCAACCACCTGACTTAATACCGCAAGAGAATCCGTGTATTTGGACTCCCCTCCGGCCTGACTTTCCTGCTTCCCGCCGCAGCCAAACAGGGAAAAAACCATCGCCGTCGCCACCGCCAACACTGCCAACTTTTTCATTGCTTTAGCCTCCTTTTTCCATAAAACCTGTTTTTAAAACCATAAATCCAATAAAGGATGCGTCCCTTATTGGATTTATTATACACAATTTTCCACTATTTATCAATTTGTTGTACTTTTCTTCACACTAACCCCCATGTTGCCGCTCTGCGGCAACACAAATCTCGATGAAGAATGCCCGCCTTTCAAGGCATTCTTCTAAGTGTGAAGATAGCTTGTTTTGCAAGCTTTAAAAGTTCTTAGATGGCGTTTTTTGACATCTTAGAACTTTTCTTCACACTAATTCCATGCCGGCTTCTGAATTCCCCGATAGTTCTAAGCCCTTCATCCGACACCGGCTTTATCCATTTGCCGGAATACATATGACACTGCATAATGATGTACCGCACAGGCTCGTCCACATAACACAGGGCAAATACCAGAAGGAAAGGGGCGTGGAACGCATAGTTGGCCAGATACACGCAGGGAAGCACCATCGCATACATAAAAGTAATCTCCATCACGGAGCCGAAAGCCGCATCCCCCGCCGCCCGGTAAGTGTCGTTCTGCGTCCAGTTGCCCATCCTGACAAGCGCTGCCAGACTGTAAATCAAAAGCATTCCTGTGCCTATCCGGTAAGATTCACCGCTAAGTCCCATGGCATGGAGCAGCGGGTTATGGACGGCAATCACCAAAAGACAGGCCGTTCCAATCAAAGCGCTGCACAGATATACCAGCCGCTTTGCCCTCTGAAACGCCACCTCGTGGTTTCCCGCTCCCACTTCTTTTCCCACCAGGACCGTGGCTGCATTGGAAAAGCCGCTGAAAAAGGCAATGACAAGTCCCTCCAGCGTCCGAAACACCGCCACGGCGGCAATTGCCCTCTCGCTCTGATGTCCTAAGACAATATTGATCATCATATTTCCCACGCCAATCAGAACTTCATTGCAGATGATGGGAAAACATTTTTGCAGATACTGACGGACAAACTCCCGGTTCCACCGAAAATGTCTGGAAAATTCCAGCACATAGGGAATCCTTTTTTTCAGGACAAAGGCCAGCAGAATCACCAGATTTACCACTCCTGCCAGCACCGTGCCAAGGGCCGCCCCGCGCACACCCATTTTCGGCAGTCCAAACTTTCCGAAAATCAGCAGATAGTTAAAAAAACAATTGGCCGCCACCGAGGCAATCCCCCCATAAAGAGGGATCTTCACCTGCTCAATGGATCTGAGAAGGGCGCTTACGGCCATGGACAGAACCTGCAGGATGTAGGCAAAACCGACTATCCTTAAATAGGTAATGCCAATCTGCTGAATTTCCGGTTTGTCCGTGTAAATATTCATGATAAAGCCGGGCGCTCCCAGCGCCAGAAAGCTAAAAACAATCCCCACCGTCATCATAAAGGAAAGGGTGAGCCCAAAAGAGCGCGTAATGCCATCGTCGTTTTTTGCTCCCCAGTACTGTGCAAAAAACAGCATTCCGCCGCCCACAAATCCCCAATAGCCGGCGAACATCAGGCTGGAGAACTGAGCGCAGAGCCCTACCGCTCCCACCGTCTGCTCCCCAAGAGAAGCCAGCATCATGGTATCCACCATACTGCCCGTGGTGGTCAGAAGATTTTGCAGCGCCACGGGCACCGCAATAATCGCAATATGCCGTATAAAATACTTCCAGTCAAATTTCTCCTGATTTTTCTGTGCTTTCATTTTTCTTATGTTCCTTTTCCAAAACGATATGATATAGCATAATGCCTATATTCTATCATAAAGAATAAAAAGCACAATAGAAAAAAATTTTATTTTCACAGTTTATTTTAGCTGCTGATTGAGGTTGGAAAAAATCATTTACAGGGCCCGTCAATGTTTGCTTTCATTTACCGGTTCTCAGGGCATGCCGGCGTCCGGCGCATACGCCGTCTCATTGATAACAACGGACTCCACATTCCCGGTATCCACAAGGCGGTTAAAGACAAACACCAGATGCGCATCTTCCGTTCCGCAGGTATATCCCGTATTGTCAATCTCTGTTTCACAGGAATGGACGCCCTCCATTTCATGTTCCTGAACCACATAAGCGCTCCCGTCCTTATAATGGACGGCCACATAATAAATGTGCCAGGGATCATACGCCTCTTCCTCGCTAAGTGAAAGCCCCACCCTGCAGTCAACCTCCATGGACATAGGCGAGAGGCTGACAATTCCTCCCTCCCCATTGACATATTCCTCTTTTTCTATCTCCTTCCGGATTGGGATAAAAAGGGTATCCGCCGCCTCTGTCTGTTCTGCGTCATCGGCCTCGTTTTGGTAGATTTCCAGCGTAAGTCCAAGTCCCTCCTGCGCCTGCCGCTCCATTTTGGCCACAAGATAGGCATAGCAGTGCAGACTCTCCTGTGTGGATTTATCCATATCCACCAGAATATTTTCGCTGCAGTCCCGAAAGAAAAAGTAAAAAGGCGCTTCCTCCGAAAACCATGCTCCTTTGCTCTCATTATAAAGACGGTCATACACAAACCCCTGCACGCCCCCTTCCCTTTCCAGGGTAAATTCCACAACGGCGGCGCTGCCGTCATAAGCGGCCCCAAGCACCGTCAGCCGGGTATCTCCGATTTCTTTTACAAGAGAGGGATAAGATACGGCGTCGCCAATCAACTCTTTTGCCCTCTCAATCCCCTTGTCTGTGTATTCCCTTTTGGGATATGTGACGATACAGGATGCGCCCTTTTCTTCCTCGTAAAGAATTTCCTCATGGGCCTCAATATTTTCTTTTCCCAAACTTCCCCAAACCCGGTAAAAGAATCCGCTCCCCGACGCCGCACTTACGATAGCAGGCATAATCAGGAGCAAAAGAAAGGCTGCCGCCGCCTGCCCCCATCTTATCGGGACAGGACGGCAAACGCTTCTTTTGTAATTCTTTAACATTCTTTTTTTGTTCCTTTTATATGTTTCGGAAAACTCATGCATCTCTTTCGGCGCATCAAATTCCTCCGCCGTAACCGAAAAATATTCCCTGTCCACGCCGTCCGCTTTTTTATCCATATTTCTCCTCAATTCTGCGCTGCTTTTTGCGCATATCAAGTTTGTGGATGCAGCGCAGACACAAACTTGTGAGTACTCTTATGCCCCCATATAGCGCTTTAACATTTTCTTTGCCCGCTCGAATCTTTTTCTTACATTTGCCTCCGAGATGCCCAGTTCCCCGGCAGTCTCCCTCATCGACAACTTTTTGACGGTCAGACAGTACACCACGTCAGAGTACCGCGGGCTTAAGGCTTTCATCATTTCCTTCACATCCGCCTCACCCCCGCGCTCATCCCGGATATCCGCTCTTTCCCCGCATAAGGACACGTCGCAAAAGCAGAGAAGCTCTTGCTCTCTTTTTTTCTTATGATAAATATCTATGGCGGAATGCCTGATGACCGTAATGATATATTTTTTACAATCCTCCGATCCGGCGTCCTCAAAATATACCCGCCCCTTCATCAGCTTTAAAAAAGCGTCCTGTACCGCGTCCTCCGCCCATCCGACATCCTGCAGAATGCGGTAGGCCGCCTGATACATTTTCTGCTCGTATAACCGATAGCAGTTTTCCATAAAATCAGTCAGCGCTTTTCCATCCTGCGCCAATTGTCTGCGCATTTCTCCACCTCGTTTACCAAACTTCCGGTATGTCGTACACATATCCTTCTTCATAAGACCCGAAGAATGATATTTTGCATTGGGATTTCAGCTCCCCGGCATCCTTTACCGGAACATAAAAGCCAATCGTCACCGTCTTCGTCTCCCCCGGCTTCACGTACACGTGATAATAATCCGTCTCTCCCGTCCCATGCTCCTTAACGTACACAGGGTAAGAGCCCTCCCACTGCAGCGCCTCATCCTGCTGATTTGGCGAAATGATAAACCGGGAGACATTCAATTCCCCTTTTTCATCATCCCCCTCAAAGTCTATGTTATGGATATCCGCCTGCATCATCAAAAATATGCTTCTGTCCATGTAGTGCCTTGCATCCGCCAGCTCCAAATCCTTCCGGTCAATCCCGGCTTCGTCAGGAGATTCGTAAAGTTTGAAATCGTGCAGTGTGTAGATGATGGAACCTGTCTCATACAATTTTTTATCAGGGCCGGCTTCTATCACCAACGTCCCTTCTTTTCCGGTTTCCTGCCCTTGCGCCGTGTTCCCGGTTTCATCCGTATTTTGTCCGTTCTGTTCCGTGTCCTTGCCGCTTTCATTGGTATTTTCCTGCCCTTGTGTCTTGTTCCCTGCACTTTTATCCGCATCTTTGCCGCCTAAAGCAGTGGCCCCGTTGCTTTCATTGGCATTTTCCTCCTTCTGTACTGTGTCCCCTGCACTCTCCTCCGCATTTTCGTCCCTACTGTCATTATCCGGCTGAATTTCTTCCGACCGGGTGAGAGCTGACGGCTCGTCCCCAACGCTTTCCTCCGTCTTTGCATTTCCACAGCCTGTAAGCAGCAATACACCGCATAACAAAACGGCTAACTTTCTTCTGTCTTTCATAATCTTCCTCTCCTTTTCTTTGGTACAATGTTCCATCTGCGAAACGCCGTACCGATGCTCACAAGTATTTCATTATTTATAACCGTCGTCAAAGAAAATTTGTGACATTTATTTGTGACATATGAGAAAAAAATTTTTTCTCCCTATTGGTACACAAGTGAAATTTGAGGACAGAGCTGAAAACAGGAGGAACATTTCTGCTCCTCCTGCATCCATGGCGAAAATATCATAACTTTTATGAAACGCTGTTCATCAGCATATTCATAAAAATGAGCGCCGCCAAAAAGCCGACATTGGCCACCGTAAAAAGCGCAATGTATCTGCCTTTGCGTTCCGCCGCCTCCTTTGCCACACTTTTATAGGAAATAAGACTTGCCATAGATGCGATCAGCGTTCCCAGTCCCCCGAGATTTGTCCCAACAATAAGCCCCGCCGTATTCTCCGTAAATCCTGATAAAAGCAGCGCCGCCGGTACATTGCTGATGACCTGGCTTGCTATAATGGCAGTATAAACCTCCCTTCCGGCAATGATACTCTGCAAAAAGGTTCGGAAAGCGGGAATCCTCCCCACATTTCCGATAAAAACAAAAAATCCCACGAAGGTAAAAAGAAGCGAATAATCCACTTTTAAAAGAATATGCCTGTCCGCCGCAAATATTATGACAAACACCGCGAAAAAAACCGCCTGCCAGGGCAGAATATGCCCTACCGCAAACAGACAAAGCAAAAACAGCGCAAGATATAGCCAAAGCCGATAAACAGCCTTTTTCCCGTCCGTGGAATTCTCCTGCGAAGGCTCATCCTCCAACTTAGAAAACCGTGGACACGCCCTGCCCTGCACCAGGCAAAAAACCACGAGCAGCGCCAGTGACAGCGCCGTATATGGCAGCATGAGCAGCAAAAAACCGCCGACAGACAGCCCTGCCCTCCCATAGAGGTATAAGTTTTGGGGATTGCCGATGGGCGTCAGCATACTCCCAAGATTCGCGGCAATCGTCTGCAGCACTACCACCGAAAGAAGCAGGCGTTCTTTAAACTCCCCTCCAAGCATGCCGAGCACGATAAAAGTAAAGGGCACAAAGGTGATAAGCGCAACGTCGTTAGTGATAAGCATACTAAAGAAAAAACACAGCAAAACCAGCGTCAGGATTAGTCCGCTCCCACTCTTTGCGCGGTTTAAAAGCTTTTTCGCAATCCGGTTAAATACGCCGATTTTCTGCAATCCTGCCATGACGCACATAAGGCAGAATAAAATCGCTAAAGTTCTGAAATCAATGTATTCCAAGTAGTCCCTGTCCGGCGGTACAATGAACATTGAAAGCGCTGCCAGTATGAGCGCAACGCATAAAACGGTTTCTTTTTTGAAAAATGTAAGTATTTTATTCATAATTTTATGTATCTCCCTGCTTTATTTCATTCATCTTTTGCACGATTGTCCACCGTTATATCAGCAGCTATAAATTCCTGATTACAAAATCTGTCCATAAATATCCTTTTACAAATCTCATATGTCACTATTGCAGGAGCACCCTCATAATTTGCCGGATTCACTTTTAATCCTGCTGCCTGCATAGCTTCCATTACCAGATTTTTCTCCTCTACTTCATTGCCCCCTAACTTCTCGGCTATCCTACGGCTTGCTTTATTTGAACGGAAAGCATTCCAGACGATACACTTTATTGAGTTGTTTTCAAATATATTTAAAAACAGTATCCTGGCCGCCTCAAACGCATAGCCTTTCCCTCGGTGCTCCTCAAGTATTGCAATATCTACTTCCGGCATTTCCAAGTTACTATAGTCCAGCTCAATATAGCCAACTCCCTGCGATGATGCTTTTTCAACTATCAAGTACCTTGCTTTGCTGCCCTGTTTTCCGTCAGCATAATCTTCAATGCGCCTGCATGTATGCTCCCAGAAATCGGGCATCGTATCATAAACTTTTGAAAATGCAGAAGCACTCTTATATGTAGACAAATAACAGTTTACATTTGAATGATTCAAATGAGCTATCATAACTTTTGAGCCATATAAAACAAATTCGTTATTCACTGCATAACTCCTATAAATATCAGCTGCTTCGAAAGTTCTTAATCTTTGCACAAGCCGCCTTACTCTTCGCTATCGCCAAATTTATTTCATCAAAGTTTACTTCCACCTCAGTATGATGCTCGGTATTCGGTTTGGATAGTAAGCAAACCGTCTCCACATGAGTACCAAATTAGAACATATCCCCACAAAATCACGGAAATATGGACAACATTTTTTCAATACTAAGACTGTTCGTGCATCCCTTTTCCCACAAAATATTAACTCCATCAATTCTGCACCACCCTGATGCAAAATTTCAATTGATTCTTTTTTCAATATCTTCAATTGATGGCAACTTGTCTCGTAATTCTTCTGAAACATAATTGGAAAGTTTGTATTCACTTACTCCCATTGGTTTATTTACATCTTTCAAAGCATATTCCGCTACCATTTTATCTTTACCCTTACACAACAACAAACCAATCGTAGGATTATCATTCGGCGATTTCAATTCTCCATCAACAGCTGACAAATAAAAAGATAGCTTTCCTGCAAATTCTGGTTCGAATTCCACAGTTTTTAATTCCACCACAAAATAGCAATGCAATTTCACATTATAAAATAATAAGTCGATAAAAAACTCTCTTTTTCCTACTTGAATCGGATACTGCCGCCCCATAAAAGCAAAGCCTGACCCAAATTCCAACAACAATTTTGTTATTTGTTGGACAAGGGCATCTTCTAACTCAATCTCTCTGAGTTTTTTCGCATTTGGTATAAAATCAAAAATATATGGGTCTTTAATAATTTCTTCTGCTTGCTCACTGAATGGATTGGCTAACTGTTCCTTAAAATTTGTTGTTTTATCTGCTAATGCCTGTCTGTAATACAGACCACTTTCTATCTGATGTGAAAGCACTATACTAGACCATCCATTATTCAGACATTGCTTTGTATACCACATATGTTCCTCTAAATTATCCGTCTTATCTATCAGCAATTTTATTGCACGCCAACTAATTTTTGCACCACCCTGATGCAAAATTTCTTCAGATGGTATTCTACGTGCAAACTGCTTCATATAATTAAGATTTCTAACGGAATATCCTTCTCTGCCAGGATAAGTCATTCTCAAATCTTTTGATAACGTTTCGACAAATTTATTTCCCCATTGGCTGTATTGAAGAATTACGTTTCCTATGTTCCAAAACAAAATATTACGTTCGACATTTGCATTTGTCATTACCTGATACTGTGCTTGCATAATTCGTTCTTTTATCTTTTCCAAAACCTCAACATATTCATTTATAGCTATTTCTATCTTTTTTGTCATATAATTTCCTCACAATTTTCTTTAACATAATTCATCTTTTTGGAATTCCAACAAAAGCACAAATTCTATGCAGTCCTATATTGTTTCATAAAATCTATTAAATCTTGTGGTATATCAGCATAATCCTCCAAAGAAGACAATGTATTAATATTAGGGTCTATATGTACTGATGTGTATTTTTTGAAAAATATCCACCTACTTTGTTTTTTATTCTTAATGAATCAATTATTTTTTTCAAAAATTCAATTTCAAACTTTCCTCTAAATAAACTTCCCATGTCACTATTTTTAAAATAATTTATTTTTCTTTCTATTTCACATTCTTCTATATTTATTGAATTCGGAAACAGCTTTTAAATTTTTTCACGGTTTATCTTCTCTTTTGGAATAACATTGTCAATGGTTATTTCCGAAAATTCCTCTTCTAATCTCTGACACGACAGCCATGAATTTATATAAATAGTCTCATTGTGAAATTCCTGTTGCCTTTCAGAATAATCTGAACAACATTTTACGTAATCTTTTTCTGCCGTGTTGATTCCAAACTCTCTGTTTATTATTTTAGAAAAAGCCTCTTTACTCGTATAGAAGCTCTCTATATGGAGAATTATCATACATGTAATCTTCTACATATGATGACAAATCATTATGATTAATACAGAACCTTTCACCGTCGATAAATGTTAAAGAAATATCATCAAAAATTATATTATTCAATTTTTCAATATTGCCACTCAAAACATAGTATAACCAATTCAAAATTGTGGTTTTCGCCATACCATTTTCACCTAAAAAAATATTTACTTTTTCATCTAATGGTAATCGAACATTAAACTGGTTAAAAAGATTGTTGATTTCAAATAATTTTAATTTCATCGCATTTTCCTCCATTTCATTATATCATTCCACTATATTAAAATATTTTAAGGCATCCCTTATCGCTTCCGCTTTCTCCGCCGTCGGATGTTTCCTCGGCTGTTTCAATTCCTCTACCGCATTAGGAGCATCATACATCGGCAATCCTAACTCCCTTTTTACCTCTGCGATATATGCGGTATGTACTTTGAAGCCATACTTCGCTTCTATGTACTCCTTAATCATCTTGTATGTAACCCGCTCTTTCGGCTTGTATGCTTCGGCTCTCTTGGCAATATTATCAAGCGGCACTTTGCCCTCACCCTCGCCAAACTCGACTTTTACGTTGA
>CAJUKV010000067.1 GCA_910587305.1 uncultured Lachnospiraceae bacterium
GCTGCGCTTGCGGTACTGCCACCGATAAAGAGTTTGGAAGTTTCCTTCCAAACTTGACACTTCGGATATTTTCGACATATAATCAAAACCAGAAAATGAACTATATGGAGGAAAATTATGCCTAAAATCACACCATTTCAAAGCGTCAGGCCCAAACCGGAATTAGCCGCCCGGATAGCCGCTCTGCCCTATGACGTTTATAACCGTAAGGAAGCTGTCATAGAGGTAAACAGAGAGCCTTACTCTTTTTTAAAAATTGACAGAGCCGAAACACAGTTTTCTGACGAAACAGACACTTATGACCCCAGGGTATATGTCAAGGCGAAAGAGCTGTTAGACGCAATGATTGCGGACGGAACATTTATGATGGATGCCTCCCCCTGCTATTATATTTATGAGTTAACCATGAAAGGACGATCCCAGACAGGGATTGTAGCCTGTTCTTCCATAGACGACTATCAGAACCAGCTTATCAAAAAGCATGAAAATACCAGGGAGGAAAAGGAGCTTGACCGCATCCGACATGTGGACGCCACAGATGCCCATACCGGCCCTATCTTTCTGGTATACCGCTCTAAGCGGGAAATCAACGAAATTGTAACTACGGCAAAAAAACAGCCGTCTCTCTATGATTTCACATCCCCTGATGGAATCACCCACAGAGTATGGATCATTTCCGATGAAAAAACAATTGCTGATTTGGAGGCTTTGTTTGCCGCCCTTCCTTGTACCTACATCGCCGATGGGCACCACCGCTGCGCCTCAGCCGTAAAGGTCGGATTAAAAAGGCGAACGCAGCATCCGGACTATACGGGCGATGAAGAATTTAACCGTTTTCTCTCCGTGCTTTTTCCGGATGACCAGCTCTATATTATGCCTTATAACAGAGTGGTAAGCGATTTAAACGGATTGTCCCCCGAAAGCTTTTTAAAGCAAATTGAAAAAGCGGGCTTTACCGTCGAGTATACGGGGGATAAGCAGATTGCTCCCTGTCAAAAGGGAACCTTTGGCATGTATCTGACAGGAGGCTGGTATCTGCTTACCGCCCATGAGTCCTTGCTTTCCCCTGACCCGGTTAAGGGACTTGACGTCTCTATTTTGCAGGATAATTTACTGCGGCCAATTTTAGGTATCCAGGATCCCAGAGTTGACAGACGAATTGATTTTGTGGGAGGTATCCGGGGTCTGGATGAATTAGAACGCAGGGTGCACAGCGATATGGCCGTAGCCTTTTCCATGTACGCCACCTCCATTTCCGAGCTCCTTAAAGTGGCCGATGCCGGGCTTTTAATGCCTCCAAAGTCCACCTGGTTTGAGCCTAAGCTGAGAAGCGGATTATTCATTCACAAACTGTCCTAACGCGTGCTTGAAAAATCATTCCTGTCATTTACACTCTCCTTTGCTTATTTCCCCGATTGTACATGCCAGCCGCAAACGCAGCTTCTTTGCAAGTCCCCGCCGAAAGCCTCAAGCGACAATTTTACAGCCTTAAGATCGGCGGGGTATGCGACCTGCGGCATTCGCCAAATATTCCTATCAAACCGGCCGCCGGCTTTCGGCAGCCGCCTGGCTCATTTCCCGCCCAAGTCAAATGGATATGCAAGCATGTCCGCCTGGCTCGTTGCTCGCGGGAATAAAGTTTTTTATGCCTTGAACAAAGTGCCAATCTCTTTTCCTTCCAGTATTCTGCTGATATTTACCACATCATTGCCGTTGGCAATCACCATATCAACGCCAATTTCATTTGCAATCTTAGCCGCCGCAATTTTGGTTGCCATGCCCCCTGTGCCAAACGTGGTGTCCGATCCCTTGGCCATAGCGTACAAATTCTCGTCGATTTTCTCCACACAGCTCACAAATTCGGCCTTCTTATTATTTCTGGGGTCGTCCGTATAAAGGCCGTCTATATCGGATAAAAGAATCAGCATATCCGCCTCCACCATTTGGGCAACGGTGGCCGAAAGAGTATCATTGTCTCCAAAATTTTCATCCTGAATCTGATCCGTGGAAACGGTATCATTTTCGTTTACAATGGGAATAACCCCCATATTCAAAAGCTCGTGAAAGGTATTCTCCGCATTCAACCTGCTGATTTCATTGGTCAAAGTTCTCTTGGTAATTAAAATCTGCGCGATTGTCTGGTTGTACTCCGCAAAAAGTTTCTGGTAAATCATCATCAGCCTTGCCTGTCCCACTGCCGCACATGCCTGCTTTTCCGAAAGGCTGCGAGGCTTTCCCTTGATTCCCAGCGCTTTCCTGCCCGCTCCAATGGCCCCTGAGGATACCAGCACAATCTCTTTGTTTTGATTTCTGATATCCGTCAAAACTCTGGCCAGCTTTTCCATCTTAAGAAGATTTAAATGCCCCGTATCCATATGGGTGATGGTGGACGTACCAATCTTCACTACAATCCTCTTTTTATCTTTTAGAAATTCTCTGTTCATCTGCACATATTTCCTTTCGTGAAAGTTGTTGATACTTAATCTCTCTTTATAATTTTTTCATAAATATTTACTGATAAATATTTACTCTCTCATCTTTTACTCACAAATCTTTCTAATACAACTATCCATGCATAAATTCTTAGCATAAATTTTTGTCACGATAAGATAATACCCCACAAAAGGAGTATTCGCAAGTATCACTGTCAATCAGGAAACGACATGTGCTTAAAAAACAGCTCCTGAAACCTGCTCTCCTTTGCCAGCTCCACATGCTCAATCTCTTCGCTTTGTCTTTCCATATTTTCCAACGTCTTTTCGGAAAGCAGAGCCATCGCCGCGCCCGTTCCTGCCAGATTTCCTGCCTGCAAAAATTTCTCTCTTGCAATATCAGGGAAAAGCCCGATTGCAATTCCGCTTTCTATTTCAATATAACATCCAAAAGCCCCTGCCAGATAAATCCTGTCAAGCTGGTCCGCCTTCATGTCCGCTTTGTTTAACAATATTTCCATGCCGGCCCGCAGAGCGCTGACCGAAAGCTGGAGCTGACGCACATCCTCCGCCTCCAAATAAACCGGCGCTCTCTCGTCTGTCAAAAGGAACCGGCGCTTTTGGCTCTTTTCCTTCCCCTCATCAATCCGCCTGCAGATTTTTTCGCAAACGCCTGCCCTTTTTGCTTCCTGCCTGCTTTTCATGTATCCGGTTCCGTCTATTACGCCGCTCCTGTATAGCAAAGCCACCACATTTATCAGACCGGACCCGCAGATTCCCATGGCCTGGCCGCCGCCAATCACCCTGCAAACAATATCCTGCATCGGGAAGCTTCCATTTAACGACACCCTATCAATCGCCCCCGGGGCGGCGCGCATTCCCTGGCTGATGGCCCCGCCCTCCAGAGCCGGGCCGGCCGCCGCCGAGCAGGCGTATTTTTTATTCTCACATTCCAGAATAATTTCCCCATTGGTTCCAATATCCACCGCCATTATTCTGCCGCTATGTTCCGCATGGTTTACATAACTATAAACAGCCAACGCGTCCGCTCCTACATAACCTCCTATAGGCGGCATTATAAGAAAAACCGCATCCTGCAAAAATTGAAATCCCAGCTTTTGCCCCTCCGTTCGAACAGTACCCTTGTAATCAGGGGCAAAAGGCGCCCTGGCCAGTTCTACCGGCCTTATCCCCATCAGGATTTCACACATAGCCGTATTTCCCACGATAGACACTTTTCTGATAAATACTTTGCCGTCCCTCCCGCCGGTTTGGACCTGATCATAAATTTGTTCCGCCATCTGCATCGCCATTTCATCTAATTTTTTCACAAGAAGCGCCTGCATCCTTTTAAGGGTGTCGTCCTTTTCCACCGCGGCCTGTATTCTGCTAATCACATCCGCCCCAAAGGCCGCCTGGGGATTAGCCCCTGTCTCCACCCCCAAAAGCCTGCCGTCCTCCAAATCCCAAAGCATTCCTGCCACAGTGGTGGTCCCAACGTCAAAGGAAATTCCAAGCCCTGTTCCCCGTTCTATCCGAAAGCCCTCCGGGAACCGGATTTTTACCTGCTTATTGGTATTTAATTTCTGAAAAATTCCACATCCGTTGCAGCTTACACGCTTACACCCCGGACATCTGCTGTTAAGTCCCGCCATCTTACCTCTACCCTCCATGCTTTTGTTAGCCCAACTATTTTAGAATAGCACAAAATCCTTGCTTTTTTAACTATATTTCTCTATTATCTAATCATACCTATTCAGCTTTTGGCTTCATAGTTATTGAATCCGGCTATTAATTGGTAGGGAGGATTGGTTCTTATGTGGATAGCAGATAATTGGAAAGAATACGAAGTCATAGACACTTCCGGCGGTGAAAAATTAGAGCGCTGGGGTGACTATATCCTTTTGCGCCCCGACCCACAGGTCATCTGGGATACTCCCAAAAACGCAAAAGAATGGAACCGCTTAAACGGACATTATCACCGCAGCACTAAAGGCGGCGGCGAATGGGAATTTTTTCATCTTCCGCAGGAATGGAGCATTCATTATAGAGAGCTTACCTTCCGTTTAAAGCCTTTTAGCTTTAAGCATACCGGCCTTTTCCCCGAACAGGCGGTAAACTGGGACTGGTTTAGCCGGATTATTCAAAATGCCAACCGCCCTTTCAAGGTTCTGAATCTGTTTGCCTACACCGGGGGCGCCACACTGGCAGCGGCAAAGGCCGGGGCAAGCGTCACCCATGTGGACGCCTCTAAAGGCATGGTCACCTGGGCAAAGGAAAATGCGGTATCTTCCGGCCTCTCGGACGCCCCTATCCGCTGGCTGGTTGACGACTGCGTTAAATTCGTGGAACGGGAAATACGCAGAGGAAATACTTACGATGGCATTATTATGGATCCGCCCTCCTATGGAAGGGGCCCTAAAGGGGAAGTCTGGAAAATGGAAGAAAGTATTTACCCCTTTATCCGGTTGACGGCCGGACTGCTTCACAAAGACTCTCTTTTCTTCCTGATCAATTCCTACACTACAGGTTTACAGCCGGCGGTGCTTACTTACTTACTCAGTACCACAATTGGCAAAAAATGGGGCGGGCAGGTAGTCTCCTCTGAAATAGGACTACCCGTAACGGGCAGCGGACTCATCCTTCCCTGTGGAGCCAGCGGCCGTTGGATGAATGGGGATGTTTCGCCATATTCGGAGAATAAAGCATTCACAAAATAGTGGGTAAGGATAAAACGCTCAATGACCCTTAAAATTTTCAAATTTTTTATAATAATATATAATAATAAATGATAGGAAATTTTTCCGTAATAGTGTATAATGAGCACAGTGCGTCTCTTATGGAATCATACTTTTGTGTTAATGGTTTCATGTATTTGATTCGTGTGTTCAAAAAGAATTGAAAAAAATAATAAGATTAAGGTGAACTTTGTTCACCCGCAGAAATGAGGAGAAATATGTCAAAAATTATTTTAACCGGTGACAGACCCACCGGCCGTCTTCACGTAGGACACTACGTTGGTTCACTGAAAGGCCGTGTAGCGCTGCAAAATTCCGGTATCTATGATAAAATTTTTATAATGATTGCCGATGCGCAGGCCCTTACGGACAATGCGGAACAGCCTGAAAAGGTTCGCCAGAATATTATTGAGGTTGCCTTAGATTACTTATCCTGCGGCCTCGATCCCAGGAAATCCACGCTGTTAATCCAGTCCCAGATTCCCGAACTGTGCGAACTTTCCTTTTATTATATGAACCTTGTGACGGTTTCCAGACTTCAACGGAATCCTACGGTAAAATCTGAAATTCAAATGCGTAATTTTGAGGCCAGCATACCTGTAGGTTTCTTTACTTATCCTATCAGCCAGGCGGCCGATATCACAGCCTTCAAGGCGACCACCGTTCCCGTAGGGGAAGACCAGCTGCCCATGATAGAGCAGACAAAAGAAATCGTGCGGAAGTTTAACTCCGTTTATGGGGATACGCTGGTGGAGCCGGACGTTTTGCTTCCCGACAACAAAGCGTGCCTGCGTCTGCCGGGTATTGACGGCAAGGCTAAGATGAGCAAATCCTTAAACAACTGCATTTACCTGTCCGATACGGAAGAAGATGTGCGCAAAAAGGTTATGTCCATGTTCACCGACCCGAACCACCTGCAGGTTTCCGATCCCGGACGGGTGGAAGGCAACCCTGTGTTTATTTATCTGGACGCTTTCTGCGAAACGGATATGTTTGCGGAATACCTTCCCGATTACGCAAACCTTGACGAACTAAAGGCCCATTACACCAGAGGCGGCCTTGGGGACGTGAAGGTGAAAAAGTTCTTAAATAAAGTGCTGCAGGAAGTGCTGTCTCCTATCCGCGCAAGAAGAAAAGAATGGGAGCAGAATATTCCTGCCGTTTACGAAATTCTTCGCGAGGGCAGCCTTGCCGCCAGGGAAGTTGCCGCACAAACCCTGTCGGATGTCAAAAATTCCATGAAGATCAACTATTTTGACGACCAGGCTCTGATTACCGAGCAGGCCCAAAAGTACGCGCAGTAACCGGCTCTCTTGCCGCACCTGCAAATAACGTCACCGTAAATTCTCTCATCCATGGAGGATACCGCCATGAAAGCCTATCAGATAAAAGATGTGAAAAATTTTATGGGCAAACTGCTTGGCACAAACGCTTTTGACGCTTTTCTGCTGGCTGAAGCATCCATCACCACCTACAATACCTTTGTGATTGACGGCCATATTGAAAAGGGATTTTTTACCGGCGATATCAACGATGACAATATACTGCCTCCTTATGAGTTTTCCCAGTGGGCCGATATGCGTAAAATCTGCTTTGATATCATCAAAGGCAGACGCACCCCGGTCAACTTTAAACTGGTGCTGCACTTAAAACCGGAGCAGATTGATGAAATACTCCAAAATGGAAATGCTAATGTTACCTTATCCGATATCAAAGCTTTTGTTTTAAACATAAAATACGATGGCAGTATGCTCACCTGCATCACTGCCACCGCTTTTTATACTTTTCTTCCTGATAAAACCCCTGATAAACTGTGGGATGATTTCGTTTCTCATTTCCTGTCAAAAAGCGAGATTGCATTTGAGGAATCTTAAACTGCCGGGCTCTTTTCACATTTATGCCCACTTCATAACTGGAGGCAGGATATTGCCCATATAATAGGTTACAATATATTTCATAATGGAAAGGACAAAATATTGAAAATCTATTTAGACAATTGTTGCTATAACAGGCCCTTTGATGATCAGACCCAGATAAAAATTCATCTTGAAGCGCAGGCAAAATTATATATTCAGGCAAAAATTAAAGAAGGCGTTTATGATTTGGTGTGGTCTTATATTTTAGACTATGAAAATGGAAAAAATCCTTATGAAGAAAAGCGTCTCGCAATAGCTCCATGGAAAACAATTGCCACCTCATGTATTGCTGAAGAAACTGAAGATATTCTCCTGTTCGCAGAATCCCTTGCTTTAAAAGGAATAAAATCATATGACGCGCTGCACATTTCCTGTGCCGTGGCCGCTCATTGTGAATACTACTTAACTACTGATAAAAAGCTGCTCAACACCCCAATACCTGAAATAAGAATTGTCAGTCCAATAGCTTTTCTAAATGAAATGGAGGATTAAGAGCGGAAATAAAGCAAAGGTGAACTTTGTTCACCTAGCAGAAATGAGGTAAAACATGAAAACAGATACGATTATCAAACAGGAAGGCATAAATGCTCTAATTTCCAAATTGGGCTACGTTGATGCCGAAAGATTTATTGTTTTAATTAGCAGCGAGCCTTTTGATTACACGAAATGGCGTGAACACTCTTTAGATGAGGGACTCAATATCCGCCAACTCAGTCAAAAGGCCATGACATATTCTCAGAACAACTAACTCTCCTTCATATCCACTTAACACCTTGTTCGCAATTCACTGTCATTAAGTTAACGGCTGCGGACGCAGGGAGGAAAATAAAATTCTCCGTCGTCGCGTGGCTCGTGCACTTTAGTGGTATATTTCCTCGGCATGGGCCTGTGCAAACGAGCAGGGAAGATTTTCTCCCTACTCGCCGCGCGACCCGTGCGCCGTTTTAGCGGCATACTTCCTCTGCACGGGCCTGTGCATAAAAGAAACGGCATAGCCACACCACATCAGCTACGCCGTTTATTCATTGCTGCACTCATTGCAATTTGGTTCATTGTTCAAATACACCTGCGCCAGGGCATCAACCTGCAGTATCCACCGCCGCGCCTTTCATATCTTCATCCAGCAGCTTCATCTCATCCATAATCTTTTTGATTTCTTTCTGTACATCGTCCATGATATTGTCCGCATCCAAAATAGTGGTCATTTTGTCCGAGATTTCCTCTATGAATTCTTCCTTCTTTTCTTTTTCGTCTTTTCTCTTTTCGATTTTTTCTTCTTCTTCCTCTTCTTTTTCGGCCTTCTTGTCCGCCGCTTCTTTCTTTTCTTCCATTTCTTCGTCGATATGGTCTTTGGCTTCCTCATAGAGCATGCCAACAATTTCCTTCCTGGCCGCATCCATTATTTCATCCGCGCTTCTGGTCGCCTTCACCATAGGATCATGTTTCAGTCTTTCCTGCTTCGTTGATTTAATCGCGTCGCTTTCCTGATGAATTTCTCTTTTTGCCTTCTCAAACGCTTCCTTATAAGTAGAAGCTGTTTTATAAAGCTCAAGGGAATGCTGCTGGTACTCCGTGGGACCTCCCGCCTTTTGAATCTCTGCAAGCCGCTCCTGTTCTTCCTTTGTAAGGACCATACGATCCACCTGCTTTTCTAAAAGCCTTAAGTCCTGTTCTTCCTGGGAGTCCTCCGTAAGCCCATGAGCCTCCCTGAGCGCCGCCCTTTCCTCATTGGCCCATTTCAGTCCGGCCGCCGACTCTTTCATTGTGTTTTCAAGCTCTCTGATTTTATTTCTTCTTTCTTCTAATGATTCGTCTATCTTTCTGTCGCCGGCCCATGCGTCTGTTACCACCTTCATCGCCTTTTCTCTGGCCTGCTGCTTTTTCCGGGCAATCGGATCAAAAGTCTTATTCAAATCTCCTGCAAAAACATTCGACCGGCCGCTCTTTTTCCCATTTGTACCATGCCTTTCGCTTTGGATGTTTTCACCCATAAAAATCGCTTTGTTTTGTACTTTCATAGCTCCTTCTACCTCCAATACACGGGATACTCCGTTATCCCGGATTTTACCTTGCCTGCATCATTTCCGGCAATGCCGAATAGAAACCTGCACAATATTTATGCAGTTCCAAACCGACACATTTCGCAAATCAGCTTTTCCAGTCAAAAACCAAATGAAAACCGGTATGCCGGAAACTCTCTACATATTTTATATCGGCTTTTTCCCAAAACAAAATAGCTCCAAGCCCTCAATTGTAACGAATTACACCAAATCAGCCCCAAATTCTCCGCGCCCGCTTCTCTATCCCATATTTTCAGGCTCCCTTGTCTCCCTCAAAAAACCTATTTGCAATATTTTTACCATATCGCTCACCCAATCATTTATAAAATTTGTTTCAACAATTCCTCAATATCCGAATCAGACAAAGTTTCTTTCTTTTCCACGTCAGCATCGCTTTCTTTCTCCCGGCCTGTCTGCTTCTTAAATCTCTTTGCGTATTCCTCCCGCATTTTTTCTTTGATAGCATCCTCCGCCGAGTCAAACTGCTTTAACAGCCTATCCCACTCTTTATCCGTAAAAGCCTGAGCGCCTATCTGTATCTTTTGCTCCGTCTCCCCCTTTATCACCTTCTTAAATATCTCATCCTTCTTTTCCCTGAGCATCGCCATAAAGTCAACCGTTTCTCCCCCGTCCGTCTCCTGACCGCCTGCTCCTACCCCTTCGGCAGCCGCATCCTTCCGCTTTCCCACACCATTACTGCAAAACGCCTTCCCCTGAAAATAATTCATATCCTGCGCCCTGTCGTTCAAATTTCCCCCTACCTGCATAAACTCTCCCTCCCGCTTCTATACATAATAGCATTTATAATATTTAAGATGGTATGCCGCATTTGCCTATATTGAGTTCACTTGAATATAGGCAAGTAAGACAGGCAATCAAAAACACTCAGCTCACCCCACTTATACCTCCACTTTTAACCTGCACTCCTAAAATACTTCTAAAAATTTAACTACGCAGTACCAATAACCTACGCGAATCTTCCGCCGCTATATTCCGCGAAAATCCTTATGCACCATGGAAACAAGACCATAGAAGGCGGGAGGACCTTTGTCCGACCGACTTCTGCTTTACTGGACTTGTTGGAATGTCTGGTGCAACAGGATTTGAGTGGAATATAGCGGTGGAAGATTCTCACAGCCTACCCTCTTACACCTCTTCTATCAATATAATTCGGCCAATCACCCCAACAAATTAATGCCTATGCGAAAAATAATCCACCAAAATCTGCTTTATATGGTTATACCGTCTTGCATAAGAATTTTCCACACGGATAATCTGCAAATTATGCGCCCTGCAGATCCTGTTTTTCTTTTCATCCCGCGCCCTCACAATCTCATCCTCAAAGTGCTCCTTCCCATCCAGTTCAATGGCCAGTATCGGAATTTCCTTCTTCCCTTCCACTTCAAATACCACAAAGTCAAAACGCCCCGAATAAAACAGATCGTCATGGCTTACGTTGTCCATAAAAATCTGGGAGATGGGTACCTCCCTGTGGATGGTATAGCGCTTTTGGGACAGCCAGATATTTTGAAGGGCATGGGTCATATTTTCCAAAAAAGCTTCCTCCGTCTCCGTGCTAAATGGCTTCACCCCAAGGGCACGTGAGTTGGCTGTCTTTTGCGTAACCTTAGAGCCTCCGTTCTTTTTTACATACTCCACCAGCTCAAACAGATCGTCGTCCTTTTCCTTATGAAGTCTTGAAACATTTGCAAAATCCGAAAGCACTATTAACTTGTCCTTTGCACGGGAAGTCGCCACATTGATTAATTCCTTGTTATTTTTCAGCCAATTATAAGTACCTGCGCCGGTACTTCCTGTAATCGCCGTGGAAAATAAAACCACATCTTTTTCATCCCCCTGAAAAGCGTGTACTGTGCCGCAGGAAACATTGGTAAGCTTCTCCCGCTCTATGGCTTCCTCTATCATTTTCCTCTGGTTGACAAAGGGCGTTATGACGCCGATTGTTTTATCTTTGTTCATAGCCGCGTACCGTATAATTTCCCGCACCTCCCCGGGGGATGTGTTTTTGATACTGCTCTGGCTTCCGGGGACATCCACATATAAAAGCGGCTGGGCTTCCCTGCTTTTCGACGCCACGCTGAGCTTGGAATTGTAATATTTTTTATTGTTAAACTCTATGATTTTTTTGTTGCATCTGTAATGATTGTGCAAAAGGACTTCATCGCTCACGGAATCACAGGCCAGAAAGGTCTTGTAAATGGAATTTTTTCTATAGTCGTATTCCTCTGAAATATTGTACCTGCGCCTCAGCTGCCTGTTGTCCAGCTCCCCTAACAGAATAACCGGATTGAGCTGCTGGGGATCGCCCACAAGCATCAGGCTCTCCCCTCTTATAATCGGCACCAGGGAAACCGCCGTGTTGCACTGGCTCGCTTCATCCATAATCACCATGTCGAACATAGGCGTGGGCGCTCCCAACTTGTGGGCGGAGATACAAGTGGTAATCATGATGGGAAACACCCTTTGCAGCTTTCTTACGTTTTCTTCCTCACTCAAATATTTATTGAACGCTTCAACCTGTTTCTTTTTATCATTTGCAGAAAGAATTTTCCGAAGGTCTTCATACTTTGCCTCTTCCAGCCGCTTGATGTATCTTGCCGACGTGTAATACAAATACTGGTACAGCTCTTCCTCATTGTTATCTAGCAGCGAAACCGCATCCTCGTCCGTTATCTCGCCTCGCCGGGCAATCTGCTTTTCCACCTCCACAAGCTGTCTGCCCTGTAAGTCCGCCTGAAAGGGCAAAAGGCTGATGGAGCCGTTTACTTTATCCTGATATTCCATCATCCGATTTAAGGTTTCGCTGCGCTCCTTTAAATCCAATACTTCCTCGTATTTCTTGAGAAGTCCGGAGAGCTTTTTTGCCCTCTCGGTCCTGTCGCCCTTACGCCTGTCCAGGGTTTCTTCATAAATCTTGATTTCTCTGGTTTCTTCATAAATAGCTTTTATGTAAGAAATGGCCTCCCCAACCTTTTCCATGTTGCCAAGGCGCAGGGCGGGAAATGGAATCCTTTTTCCCCGATAGGAAAGCCCTGAAAGCTTTTCAAACACACTGCTGATAGGATGATTATTGTAGGAGGTAAACAGCACCGTTTTTTCATTAAAAAAAGCGGTGACAATGGTATTGATGATGGTGTTGGTCTTCCCCGTTCCCGGAGGCCCCTGGATGTAAGCAAGAGGAAATTTCATGGCGTTGTTGATGGCAAGAAGCTGATCTAAGTTGATTTGCCGGTTTAAAAGAGTAATCGGATAAGCCTTTCTGCGAACCGGACGGTTTAATAAATCCCCGAAGAAGGCGCGGATGGGAACCGTCGCCTTTTCCCCATGATACATATCAATGATTGCCTTATATTCGCTGCGCAAGTCCAGCGCTATATCCATTCCCAGCCCAATCACATAAGGCATATCGTCAACACCTCTTACCTGCCGGTTATAGTTGGTGATGCAGTCCTTAATCTGCTCCTGGTTTTTTTCGAATCTGTCTAAAAGCTCATAGTCCTCCGCATCCAGATACTTACGGATACTTTCCGTAACCCCGTTGCAGGTAAACTCCTTACAGATTGTAATGTCCCCGGCAGGCCGCAAAAGCTTTTTTTTCACATCCAGAAAAAGCTTCCTGTAAGCCAGCACATAAAGCCCCCTGTTCGTGTGGATACTCAGCACGTTCATCCCCAGCTGCTGAATCGAAAGCTTCCCTTCCTTCTTTTTATCATCTGTTTTGAATTGAAAATTTTTAACGATATAGCGAAACTGTTCGTCGCTGAGGGCAAGGCTTTCCCCCCGAAAGCTTTCCCTGTCCAGATACTGCACCAGCTTAAATTCTTTATAGTAAGGGGTTGTGTCCATGCGGTTGCACATTTCCAGATAGTTTAAGATTTTCAGATTTGCGACATTGTCAAACAGCCCTTTGTATTTATGGGGGTTTAAGTGAATGTCCTCCACCAGCTTTTCGTTAACCTCGCAATAAGAGCCCTCCACAATTTCGGAGGACAAAATTGCGTCGATATAAATACACTCATATGCCTCTACGGTATACATGCCAAGATGCAGACCATCCACGGCCAGAGACCGCCTTACAAGGTTCAGGCTGCGGATGCCTATCCAATATTTTGTGATTTGATTTTCTTTATTGCGATATTCAATTTGGAGCCATTTCCCCTCATGGATTGCCCTGAAAATATCCCTGCAAACACTGTTCATACCGTATACCTGTTACATGCGCCAACTGGCGGCGCGCATCTGAAATCAATTTATAAACAGTAAATAATTATACACTATTCCCCTTGTATATCGCAAGCCTGCTTGCGATACTGCTTAAATATAGTAACAAAGACTTCTTAATCAAAATAACCAACAAAGCGGGGGAAGAAGGAATTTAATGTGAATATTATTGTAAATGCAAATGTTTTTTTGTATAATTAAGGTGTAGCAGGAGTAAGATATATCGTATCTTGTGCAATAGATTTTTAGAAATTGAGGCGATAATGTGTCGATCGATACAAAACAGACGCTGGAAATTAAGGCAAAACGTACCGCAAAAAACAGTGTGTTTTTAGACCTTTTCCAAGATAAAA
>CAJUKV010000068.1 GCA_910587305.1 uncultured Lachnospiraceae bacterium
CACTTCCGCTGAGGTTTGCCTTTGTTTATTTTTCAGATTTGCTCATTTAGAGCAAGCAAATCCCTCCTTTAGGACGCAAAAAAGCGGGGAGCTCACGGCTCCCCGCTTTGGCCGGCAGTCGTTAAACCGGCGCGTCAGGTCAAACGATTCCTCGGCGCTTCAGGCAGGCGGCAAGTGAGCGCAAAGAATCCTGGACAGTCATCCTGCCCATGCACATGCCGGCCTGCGTTCGGAAACCGTGAATACGCATTGCGCGCGCCTCCTATGAACGCCTTTTTGTCAATGAAAAACAAACGGAGGGAAAAAGTCTGCCGGACCTGCCAAAGTGTTGTGACACCAGGCCGGTAATTTTGAAACTTTAATCCTGGAACAGCGGTGTGGAGAGATAGCGGTCCCCCGTGTCCGGCAGCAGGGCCACGATGGTCTTGCTCCTGTTCTCCGGCCGCTTGGCCAGCTGAACCGCCGCCCACACCGCCGCGCCGGAGGAGATACCCACCAGCACGCCCTCCTTCCGGCCCACCAGCTTCCCGGCGGCGAAGGCGTCCTCGTTCTCCACGGCAATGACCTCGTCATAGACGCCGGTGTCCAGCACCTCCGGGACGAAGCCCGCGCCGATGCCTTGGATTTTGTGGCTCCCGGCGGTCCCCTTGCTCAGCACCGGGGAGGCGGCGGGCTCCACAGCCACGACCTTCACGGCAGGATTCCGCTCCTTCAGGTAGGCTCCCACGCCGGTGACGGTGCCGCCGGTGCCAACGCCCGCCACGAAGATATCCACCTTTCCCTCGGTGTCCTCCCAGATCTCCGGGCCGGTGGAGGCCCTGTGGGCGGCAGGGTTGGCGGGGTTCACGAACTGTCCGGGAATGAAGCCGCCGGGAATCTCCTTGGCCAGCTCGCCGGCCTTGGCGATGGCGCCCTTCATGCCCCTGGCCCCTTCGGTGAGGACCAGCTCCGCGCCGTAGGCCTTCATCAGCTGGCGGCGCTCCACGCTCATGGTTTCGGGCATGACAATGATAATGCGGTAGCCCCGGGCGGCGGCCACGGCGGCCAGGCCGATGCCGGTGTTGCCGGAGGTGGGTTCGATGATGACGGAGCCGGGTTTCAAAAGGCCCCGGGCCTCGGCGTCGTCGATCATGGCCTTGGCAATCCGGTCCTTGACGGACCCGGCGGGGTTGAAATATTCCAGCTTCGCCAGGACCCGGGCCTCCAGCCCCTCTTCCTTCTCGATATGGACCAGCTCCAGCAGGGGCGTTTTGCCGATCAGCTGATCGGCGGATGTGTATATCTTGCTCATGGCGGTTTCCTCCTCATAATCTCAATCTTAATAATAATGCGGCGTTTGTCCCGCTCCGTCAGCTATGATGGATACGACATCGAAATCCAGGATGTGGATCATTTATATCCCAATCTTCCAAGTGGGTTTATTTGTATTATAGAAGGAAAGATCTTCCCTGTCAATCGTCATTGTGTAAAATCCTGCTTGAAACCCAACTAACCATGTTGTATAATAGGTAATATATTCTATTAAAAGGAGCGTCGCCATATGCTGATTTCAACGAAAGGCCGTTATGCCTTGCGGGTTATGGCCGACCTGGCTGAGCATCCGTCAGAGGGGTACATTCCCTTAAAAGAAATCGCGCAGCGGCAGGAAATTTCGGAAAAATATCTGGAGGCCATCATCAAAATCCTGGTCAAGGCCCGGCTACTCACCGGTGTGCGGGGCAAGGGGGGCGGCTACAAGCTGACCCACCCTCCGGAGCAATACACGGTAGGCGAGGTTTTGCGGCTGACGGAGGAAACGCTGGCCCCTGTTGCCTGTCTGGACGAAACCGCGGATATCTGCCCAAGGGCCCCGAATTGCCGTACTCTGCCGGTCTGGAGGGGGTTGAATCGGGTCATCAACGAGTATCTGGATCACATCACGGTGGCGGATCTCATACATTCGCGCGATGCCGGGAACGATTATGTAATATAAAGAGGCCGCCGGGTTCCGCAGAATTGCGGGACCCGGCGGCTCTTATATCAGCTCTTTTCAATAGAAAGCTGTTCCATGAGAAAGCTCTCGGCCGTCTTGGCGGCGGTTTCCCGGCAGTCGGAAAAGAAATGGTCCGTCGGATAACTGACCGTGTGGAACATGACGCCGCCCCGCGCCTGAATGGCCCGCTCCAGAGGGAGGCAATGGAGCTCCGGCGGCGTGTGAACATCCAGACTTCCGGCAATGCACAGGACTGGCTTTTTTGAAAAATGATTGTTTGAAGCGCCGGAGACGCTTACGTCCCCCCCTCAAATAGGGCTATCGGGCCTTGCCGTTCATGATGCAAAAATGATGAAACGAAAGCGCATACTATGGAAAATATGGGGATTGTCTCGCAGGGAATGCAATAGACCCCTATATTTTTTTCGCATGAAGGCCTAATATGCGAAATAATTTCAAGACAAGTGGAGGTTAAAATGAAAAAGATCAAAAAAATGATGGAGATTGCAATAAGCGCGGCAGTTCTCCTGGCATTATTGGGAGGATGCGCCCATACATCTCAGAGCGAAGAACAATCAAATATTGATGATGGCCGTATAGATACAGATTCCCAAGTCGTTGGGGCACAGGACGAAACGAATGCCGCTGCCGGAGATGAACAGAACACAACCGTTTTCATAGATGAAAAATTGGATGAGAACTTGTTCATCAGTGCGGAATTGAAAATGCCGGAAAAAATACTTTATGAGTATGCAACGCAATTAAAAAGTTTTGACTATGCGAAAGCGCAGGAAGCAATCGGGCAAAATGAAGAAGGAGGCCTTGATGTTGATGATGGGAACGACGGATTCACAAGCGGCACACTTACATATCAAAGAAATGATATGGCAAACCATTTGGACACCTACTGTTCCTATGCGGGGGAGATGGGATTGACAGATGACAGGGAGTTGTCTTTTATGCCCCAAGCGGATGCTGCTGCAAGGATTCAGAATTTTATAGGTATGCTTGGAGTGGGCGGAGAGCTGGAAGCTCTTGATGTGGTTGCTATGGATCAAGCGGATTTTGAGAATGCGAAAAAAGCGATTATGGAAGATGGCGACTATCAGTTTTTGTCAGCAAAGGGATA
Source organism: uncultured Lachnospiraceae bacterium (assembly GCA_910587305.1). Taxonomy (GTDB): domain Bacteria; phylum Bacillota; class Clostridia; order Lachnospirales; family Lachnospiraceae; genus Suilimivivens. Next base: position 3,102 of record CAJUKV010000068.1, read on the forward strand.
TGGAAGCGATACGTTTGAGGAAGGCATGGAAGTGTACCGGATCGTTTTTCGAATAAATGTAAATGGGTCCCCCGTATACCGGGGCGAGCCAAATCTGCGGCAAACAAGTGAGAGATTTTTGGCTTACCCAGCCGCTGTAACGGCATTGTTATCAAATAATGGGATCGAAATGATAACCATGATGGGAATGTTTGAGCCTTATGGGGAACAGCGGAAGGAAGCGGCTATTATAGGCGAAGGCGGCATCAAAGAAGCGATCATGAAAAAATTTGGCGACGTGATTTTAACAAGCGAGTTTAGGGCGAAGAATATCTGGATGGAGTATTTCCCGCTTCTGAGGGAAGATTCCTTTACCGAGATGGATTTGATTCCGGCATGGTGCGTTGATTTTGAAGTAGATGGAGAATCGGTTGAAGACAGCAGGTATTCGATTCGATTCAACGCAGTCACAGGAGAGGAAATTTCGTGAGCCGGGTATTTATAAATGAATGGAAACGGGCAATCAATACAAGCACTATCTTAGCGGTTATTGGCGTTATGTTCTGCATTTGCTTTGATTCATGGAATGATTTGGTCAGCGCAATGCAAAGCGGCAATCCTGCCTGGTGCGTATACTATTTTATAAGTAATTCCGCATTCGGAGGAATGTGCAGGAATTATATATTGCCTGTTTTTGCGGCGCTGCCTTTTGCGGCCAGCCTTTGCGAGGAAAGAAGCAGCAAGGCGGTTGCATACATTGCTTCCAGAGAGGGTATGCGAAGGTATGGCGCTGTGAAATATATTGTAAATATCCTGATAGGCGGGCTGGTGGTTGCGTCAGGCACGGTTTTGCTGATGTTATTTTTGCGCATAAGGCTCCAGATGACAAGTGATTATTATAAGGCATCGGCTGAAAGCGCGGTGGATTTATTTCATAAATGGCTGGCGGTTCATTACCCGGTCCTCTACTGCGTGACAGAGGCGGCTCTTGGATTTATGCGCGGGATGTTATGGGCTGGCGCTTCTTTGCTTGTGTCATTATATATAAGGGATAAATTCGTCATTACGATGTTTCCGTTTTTGGGCAGCTATGTAATCGTTAAAGCAAGTCAGATCGCATCCCTTGATGCTAACTGGCGGTTTGATCAAATATTGATAGGCAGAACAGTCATTCACAATAGCGGATACACGGTTATGGCCGCGGCCTTTGTTTCGGGTATTTTGGTTTTCCTGATGGGTGTATATTTTACGGAAAGGTTGGCAAGGGGGCTTCGAGATGGAATGTTTTATGAAAGCAAATAAGGTATCAAACTATAATATGAGGATGTTACGGGAAAATATAAGAATACCATTCACCCTTATTATGGTTGTGCTGTACGTGATGGAAAGCCTTTTTGCCGTTTTAGCCTTCAGTCGGAGTGTACATATAGATGTTACACCGTTTGCCTTTGTCTTTGTAGTCAAGCAGTATCGCATAATATTACTATCATCAAATCAGGCTGGTCCTAATGATAACGATATTGAGGACTACTTCAATTCGTATTTTTCGAAAGATTCTGAATTCAAAATTAGATTACGCCCTATTATGAGAAATATCGCATTAGAGCAAATTCGTAACGCTCAAGAGGCGCGGAGTATCACAATATCATTAAATATAGGGCGACCTTTAAATGATTTTCTGATCGACCATACGCAAGAGGACAGAAGTGTACAAGGTCATTTAAAAGCACTTATGGAACTTTCTAAAACGTCTTTAGATTCTAATACTTTCACGTTGACACTTGGTCTTGGAAGAAAGAAAAATTCAACACTTGATATTGGTGCTCTTGTAGAACTTTTGGACTCCATCAATTTAGATGCTCATTGCATTAAGGAAATCACAGTAAATTATCGAAACAGCCCTGAGGAAAAACTTGATGTAGCAAAGCTCCGAGAATCTAATGCAATCTTAAAAATCTTCTTTCCAATAGAGGGCACACAACTAGGTGCGGAATACATTCTTAACAATATGGATGAAATACTTCGTAATGAGAGACAGAAATACTATCAACAAGTGGAGGAGCATTTCTCAAATGTCGTAGACATAGGGGAGAATTATGAAATCAATGTGTTCTGGCATGAAGAACCTGTGGTTTAAGATCTGCAATTTTTTAGCCATACCGATAAAAAATTGCAAAATTGAATTGTCAGTTATCGCATTAAGCGTTTTTGTAATAAATTTCCATGCCCTTCCCATTGAAATCAGCCAAATACTGAAATGTTACTTTTCTGAGAGTAGATGTGCCGGAATAGCTGGTTATTCATCTGTAATTACTGGGATTTATGTTACAGTTTGGTCTATTTTTGCTACGTCTGCCTCGAAAATAAACGAAGAGCTATTAAAAAACAAGGTGGAGGGCCAACTGTTCTTTTTGATTGCAATAGGTATAATTGAAACATTTGTAACAACCACGCTGAGCGTCTTTATCCCTTACAGTATCCCTCAATATATAGAGATCATATTATTGTCAACCATTCTTACGACTATTTCGTTTATTAAATTTGTATTGATTTTGATGCGAATTACAAAACTGAATGTTAGATACATAGTTAAGGAAATTGATGATCAACAGGCTAAATCTACAGAAATACAAGTCAAAATTGACGAAATATATCAGAAAACTGTCAACAAGCAAAAATAATTATCAATATTCAACTGTAAACATCCTAAATTTTCAAATCTGAACCCCTGTGTGAAACTCATGAAATTCTAAATGCGGATTATAGATTACCTTATTTCTAGCTATCTGGTAAAATGGCAGTTAATCATATGTGTGTTAAAACAGTATTACAGTTCAGAACACTCTTTTGTTTGGGTAGTGTAAATATAGTGTACAAATGCGGATGAGGATTAAAATACAATAAGGAATGAACTAAAATGTTAAAATATCCACTAGCTGTAACAATTGATACCAATGTTTTTGATGCCGCTAAATATGATTTCAGTGAAAACAGCACCCTTCACCTGTTGGAAAATTATGTTAAAAGTGGAAAAGTCAAAGTCGTATTAAGTAATATTGTAATTAGAGAAGCAAAAACGCACATAGCTAAACAGGCCAAGAAAGTGTATGGTATTGCAAGAAAATTGCGAGCAGAGGTCTTAAAAGAATCTACAGAATATCTGATAAACTATATTGGCTTGAACCGATTGTTAGAGTTAGCCGGAGACAAAAAAGCACTTGCAGACAAAAGTTGTGAACTATTTGACAGATTCATTAATGATATCGATGCAGAAATACTAGGTACAGATTTGATAGACTTAGATTCAATAATAGATGACTATTTTGAAATTAGACCTCCCTTTGAAGCCGGAGAAAAAAAGAGAAAAGAATTTCCAGACGCATTTATTGCTTATCAGATTAGAAAGCGATTTGGTGAAAATGAGATTGTTGCCATTATAAGTAATGATGATGGATTTAAGAAAGCATGCCAGCAAACAACAAATCATATGTTCTTTAATTCTTTAGGCGAGTTATATGACACAATCAACAAAGAGGAAACAGCATACAAAGAAACAATAAGTATTATCAATGAGTTACAATGCCATATTAATTCCAAAGTGTTAGAGCATATCAGATTCAATGAGAATATTGACGTAAGAGGACTTTCATGCGATAAACACGGTATAGTATCCGGATTTGATTATGATGAGTTTTATCTACATAGTATTTCAGATGTTTCATTTAAGATTCATTCCGTAGATAAGGCGTCTGATAAGACATCTATAGTAACCCTTTTATTCAAAGGAAATATATCAGTTGATTGCTATTATGAAGATTATGACAATGCTCCGTGGGATTCTGAAACAAAAGATTATATCTTTGTTGACACTATCAAAATTAGAGAAGAGCACATTGCAAGATTTGGTTGCAGGATTATGCTTGATCGTATAACAAAGGTATTCGAAATTTTCCCGTTCACAGTGATTTTAGGTGGAGATTCAAGAAGCGATAGGTATCAGATTGAAGATTCATCTGTTATAAGCTATGAATAGAGGCTCCAATATATAGATAGAGAATTTGTCTGTGCCGAACCAGGACCGAATTACGTTACCTATTTATAAAAGCTACAAAAGAAAGGCCAAAACTCTGCAAACCGTTGCGGCACAATAGTTACGGGCCCGCATCTTTTTTGTCAACACAACACACTTGGAAATACTTGGTTTCCCGGATTTCGGGAAGCCGGGTATTTCCTTGTTCCCGGGCCAGTTCTCTCCTCAGTTCTCTCCTGCCGGAAAGGACTGGAGCCAAGACTAAATGCTGGTCTGAACGCTGGCCTGGATGGGAAGCGCACCGGTCAGCTTCACAGCGGAGGAGCCTTTTGCCGCCGTATCCAGATGCGCGTAGGTATTTTCGGTCGTGGAGAAATTGCTGTGTCCAAGCCACTCCTGAATCTCCTTCATAGAGACGCCGTTCTTCAAAAGCAATGACGCGCAGGTATGTCTAAGCTCGTGGAAGCGGAAAATGATGGTATCCTCGTGGAAGTAGAAAACGGAATATGATATAATCCTCCCAAGGGCTATGGTTTGTGCCATAGCCCTTTTCTGTTGAGGAGGAACAATCATGGCACGAAAGAGCAGAAAGCATCCTGAATTGGTTATTCCAGTCAGTAAAGATACCGTAGGCTACATCCGATTATCTGTTCTTAATAGAGATCCCCACGGGTCTGTAGAAAATCAGGGACTCATGATCGAAGAATGGGGACGCCAACACCAAATCCCCATTATGCGTTATTACATCGACAACGGTTTTAGCGGAAAACGTTTTGACCGTCCAGCACTTCAAGAGATACTCCAAGACATACAGAAGGGCAAGATTGATTGCATTGTTGTAAAAGACCTTTCCCGCTTGGGCCGGGACTACATCACTATAGGTTATTACCTTGAAATGTTTTTCCAAGCAATAACGTCCGATTTGTGTCAATCAACGACCAATTTGATACCACTAATGGCATAACCAACAGAGGTAAACCTGCATATATCCAATCCAGAACACGCATACCGCTCATCAATTTGTTCAATGAGCAGGTATCCATTGAAACAAAAATGAAAGTTGAGGTTGTTTTAGACATGAAAGCACAACATGGAGAATTTATCGGGCCCAGAGCCCCATTCGGTTATCAGAAATCCAATGAGAACCCCAGCCAGCTTGTCCCTGATCCAGTAGCTGCTGTCATCGTTCGGAAGATTTTCGAGATGGCTGCAAGTGGCACTGGTGTAACCGGTATCGTTCGGTACTTGAATGAGCGGGGCCTACCCACACCGATTCAGTATGCCAAGGCTCACGGCCTGGACGGGAACTTTGACGATGGCAATGGCAGTTGGAACAGCAGATCCGTGAAGTACATTCTTACCAATCGCACATATACGGGAATGCTGGTACAGGGGAAGGAAAAGCGAACGGTGGAGGCTACCCATGAAGCACTAGTCGATTCCGGCACGTTCGATGCCATTCAAAAGGCATTCCAGGCCAGAGCCTACAATGTAGTCCCGCAGGGACAGCCGGCAGACAACATTCTGAAAGGCAAGGTGATATGTGGGTGCTGCGGCGGAAAGATGCAGCGTAAGCGCGGCACTGACCATGCCGATTGGCACTTTTTCAGCTGCATCACCAAGAATCGCTTGGGAGCCGATAAATGCACTGGGATGTATGCCCGAGAGGAAGATGTTCTCAGCGCCATCTATCGCCAGCTAAAAGACTACGTGGACGAACACTATATTACAAATTCGGCATATAAGCAGCAGATTCAAGAGTACACGAAACAAATTGCTGACCTTACGCAGCGCAAGTCGACGGCTTGGCTCAATGCGATGGAGCACTATGAGCAGTATGTGCAGGGAGAAATTAGTAAGGAGGAGTTTCGTGCGGTACAGGACATTGCAAATCAGGCAAAAGAGGTTCTTATTCAAGCTACAGAAGGTAAGGCCACCTATGAAAAGCAATACGTCACGTTCCGCAAACTCCTTTCTGCTAGCAGTAAAGATATTCCACTCAGCGAGATTATGGACTGTATTGATAAGATCGTAGTAGACGGTGGTGGAAAAATTGTGGTAGAATGGAGTTGCCCTTGAATTGAGAACATTAGAAAACGGGTGAAAATCTTTGGCAATTACAATCCTGGTAGTTTAATGCTACAGATGCAGAGGTGAACGTATGTGGTACGGTGATGACTTCATCACCGAAACACTATCTAGGCTTCCAAGCGAGTGCGCTTACTTAGATTATAAAGAGATTCCTTATCTAAAAGACCATTATCATGATTTGATTAAAGATGTTATTGCAATGCTTAATTCCGAGGAAGGAATTGGATACAACAAAGCAATTATCTTTGGCGTTTCTGATAATATCCCACGTGATTTGAGGGGAATTGATTCTTTTTTAGCCAATACGCCAGAGAAATTTGATGATGCATCATATCAAACAGTTTTTGACCGGGTTACACCACGGCCCCATATTACCGTAGGAACTGTAACATATCAGGGACGAACGTTCGGATATGTATTTATGGATGCTGACATGAACCGCGAGTGGATTTATGAAGTGAAGGAAACTTATATTGCCAAATCTTTACCAACTAAATCTGGCGTTTTTATAGGGCAAGCGTTTACAAGGCGAGGAAGCAAAAATTATGTGATGATGCAACAGGATCGAGATCATCTAAAAGAGGTTTGCGGAGTACCTCCATCTATAAGATTGAATCAAAATTGGTACAATAACTCTACAAGTGAACTTGATCCTATTGATCCTATTCTAATTGCAGCTATAATCGGTTGCTGGAATGAGAATAATAGAAATGATTGCACCTTGGTTGAACTGTTCTCTGGTGTACCATATAGTAGTTGGATTCAGTCCATACGAAAGCTGTACGAAAATAGAAATCCTGCAATCGAATTTAGCAATAATATTTGGAATATTAAGAATCCAGAAGCGATTTTAGGGGCATTCGGCATCCAGCTATATGATAGCCACATTGCCAAAATCAGACTGCTTGCGGAACGGGTATTTTCAGATTACGATACAAAGTATGACTTAAAATCAGGTGATCGCTTTGCAGCGTCTGTTTATCACAAGGCCTCTCAATATTCCCCATCAATCCGGCATAGCCTCAGTAGATTTCTTGCTATTGCTGGAAACTTTCCAGAGAGATTTCCATCATGTACGTTATGGAAACTGAAGCAGTTGATTGATGATGTGGTTAGAAAAGTAATTGTGTCCTTTGATTGGCGGATTATAGCGACAATGGAGAACAATTTTCAGTTTCTTGCTGAGGCAAGCCCATTATGTTTTGCAAAATCTGTCCAGGAAGCTATTACTGTGGAGGATAGCGGTCTGTGTGCCTATTTGTCGGAATCTGAAGATTTATTTGGCAAACGGTTTTATGGTTCCTTGTTGGTTTATGCCCTTACACTGATTGCTTGTAAGCAAGAATTCTTTTCCCCTGCGTGTTTTTCTGCTTTCTGTGTTCTAAAAGCGCGCCCTGAACATCTGGAGGCATTAACATCTGTATTTCTGCCATGGGCTCCCAAAACAGAGGCTCCTTTTCCGCAACGTATTTCAATAATCAAGCAGTTTTTTGAAGAGAATGATGATTTGGCATGGAAGTTCTTGTGTACACTTTTGCCAGGACAAACAACGGCTTGTGGAGCATTTGAGAAACCTAAATATTTGACTTGCAAAATTGAAGAACAACATTCAGTCTCAGAAACTTACTGGGAAGAATCAGATGCTTATTTGGAACTTGCGATTGAAAAAGGAGCCGGTCACAAAGAACGCCTTCTGACATTGCTGGAGTTCCTTGATAAAGCTTCAGAAGATATATTTTGCAAAATATTGTCCGCAATCGAGACAGTCTGTTTGAACAGTATAGATAATGAGAGATACGTTTTTTGGAACAAACTTCTGAACCTTTTCTGCAAACACAAACAATTTCCTAATGCAGACTGGACAATGCCAGAAGAAGCCCTAGATGCAATTGCGTCATTGGCAGAGAGGATTGCGCCGAAAGATCGGCGGATAAAAATTCGTCGACTGTTTCAGAATGAGACGCACGATATTCTGCCAGAGAAGTATAATTCGTACGTTGATAGGAATACAGAATTGTCGGCTTTGCGCTTAAAAGAGTTAGACTGGTGCTATCAAGCTTATTGTTGGAAAACACCATCAACTGTGTGATATTCACGAATCTCCGGAACACTTCTTTAGAAAACCGGATGTTGATACGGTTTTGCTCCGCAATGACCCCATCCCGGTTATTGGGCTTTTTGACTTCAACAAAAGCGAGAGGCAGTCCGTTAATCAGCAAGGTAATGTCAGGCCGAAACTCATCCTCGCCGTTTCAGTAGGTCCATTCAGTGACACCATGGTATGTATTTGGACTTTCATTCTCCAGGTCGATAATGCGCAGGCCGTTGATGCCGTCCAGGAGAATTTTACAAAATGCCCGCCCCAAATCGCCGTTGGACAGCTTGATTGTAAGCTCCTCAAGGAGCCGGTCAACTTCCTGTTCCGACAGATTACATCCATTGATTCAGTTTATCCCGGTCCAAAACAGTGATACTATGTCGTAGGGCTAAGTACTATCCTACGCCATAGAAAAATAAGACCTTGCACCTAACCGTGCAGGGTCTTATTTTTGTCCTCTGGACTATCCTTTCCCTGCCTGACACAAGGATTCCAGGAACATTCTATGCAATATCACCATGGAGCAGAGGCTACCGGTCCAAGGGGCGGAGCGGATAAACAACTTTGCCCCAAACAGAATAAATCCCGTTGCCCCACGGCAAGAACCGCGTGAATCGAATAAAGGCGCGCCTCCCGGAGCTCTCCGGGAGGCGCGCCCTTTCCTTTCGGCGGGCCGGGGAAGGAAAGACCTTGACATTCCGGGGAAAGGACGATATCATATTTGTAAGAGAGGAAGATCGGAAAGCCTGCGGCGGCGTTTGCCCCGCCCGGGGTTTGCGGAGGATATGGGAGGGATTGCGTATGGAGGCGCTGCTGATCAAGTTCAGCATATTGGCCGGGGTGTTCGGCATCATCGGCCTGATTGGACTGGCGGCGCTCTTGGCGTCCGTGATTTGGCTGATTATCCGGGTGGCCAATTTTGATTCCGTGCTCCCGGCGCTCCTCTGCGTTCTGGTTTCGATTGCCCTGGCGGTAGGGGGAATGTTTTTGAGCCCTGCACCGGAAGGCCGCGCGGCGCCGTACCTGAGAGCGTCCTGGGAGGCGCCGCTGGAGGCGCTCAAGGGCCAAATCGGCAAGCTCAAGGAGCTCAAGGACAACGGGCCCTGGGCACGGTTCTTCAAGGACGAGGGCGAGCCCGGGGAAATGGAGACGATGGATGTGATCCGAACCGGCGCCCCGGACAGGGTCCTCGTGGACGAGACGATGGACGGCTGGCGCGTGCGGCTGACTCTCCCGAGGGAGTGGAAAGAGCTGTGTGTGGTTGAAAACGACGGGCGGCTGAACTTTTCGCAGAAAGTTTCCTTGCAGGAAGAGGGGGGCTGGCTGTTTTCTCTGTCGCTTATCGAAGGTCCCTATGACTCTGAGGGGCCGGACGCTCTCCCGGCTTGTGAGACGGTACTCGAGAAAGACGGCATGACGCTCCTGGCGATCTATCCCACGGATGTTCAATTCAACGATGCGGCAGAAGAAATTGCGGAGGAATACCAGCGGATGCAGGCGGAGATTCCCGGCATCCTGGAGACCGTAGAATTTGAGACTACATAAAAGCGCAGTGCGCGGCCGGACGGCCGCGCGCTGTTTTTGCCGGTATGATTACAGGTCCACCACGGTGACCGCGTGCCCCGTGCGGGGAAGGAGCTTTTCCAGCACCTCCGCCGTCTTCAGCTTCAGGCTGCTGGTGCAGATGCAGGGGTGGCAGCTCAGGTACTCCGCCTCGTAGACCTCCCGCTCTATGAGGAGCCGGACCCGGTGCTCCGTATCGTTCATCAGACCCAGCACCGTGGCGGAGCCGGGAGTGCAGTGGAGCAGCTCCCTAAGGCTCTCCTCCGGCGCGAAGGACAGCCGGGCGGAGCCGATCTGATGGGACAGGTCCTTGGTGTG
>CAJUKV010000069.1 GCA_910587305.1 uncultured Lachnospiraceae bacterium
TATGCGTTCTCACGGACTTTGCAGCAAATGCAAAGTCCTGGGCTGAATAGTTACCATAATTCACAATTTAGATTTGCGCTTTGTTGCCATCATCCTTTTTCCTGTGCTATAATGAGCGTTAGTGAGGAGAGCATACTTCCATGTCTGACAGATGACGCTCATTAATCCTTGATTTATAATATACGATAAGCATATCCGGAAATAAATGAAGAAGAAAGGCTGCCCATATGCCAAATCCAGTCAAATACGACCAAATTTTAAATGCCCTTCAAAGTTTACTTAAGGACAAAGATATCCGTAAAATCTCTGTCAGCGAAATCGCCCAGACAGCAGGTATCGGCAAGGGAAGTATCTATTACTATTTTCCTTCTAAGGAAGCGATTTTAGAAGCCTTAATAGAACGGAATTACGAAACCACATTAAACACAGCCAAAGCCTTGGCCGGACAGACAGCTGTTTCCCCCTTTACCCGAATGGCTATGCTCTTTCAGGCCTGCCGGAATTCTTCCCAGGCATTTTTAAGGCAGAATACAAAAGTGACCGGAATCAGTACAAAGGACATGCTTCTCTTACATCAAAAATATTTAAACTATTTGATCACTGAACTTAAGCCTGAATTGGCATTGATTATTGAGCAGGGGATTGAAAATGGCGATATCCATTTTGACCATCCCGCCGCTTTGGCAGAAATTGTGTTGATTGTTCTTGCCGTAAAGCTGGATAACTCTCTGATTCCCTCTTCGCCGGAAGAAATTGAGGATACGATTACAGGACTGGTTTCCCTGTTAGAAAAAGGAACTGAAAACCCCGGCGGATCTTTAAATTTTCTTATGGCAATTGCCGAGTAGAGAAGGAAGGGGCTGCTGCAAAACTTGGCTTTTGTACAATATATGCCATTCTTCTAGCGTATGGCTGCTATATATTGTATGAATCTGCCGTTTTGCGACATCCCCTTCTCCCTACTCGCAAATTTTAAAATACAAATACGACTTTAATTAAGGGAATTTAAATACGCCATAACCTGTCTTTCCAGATCTTCTTTCGTTCCATTATTTACAATATAATGATCCGCAATTGCAATAGGCCCGCCCTTTTCAAGATTCTCAATTTCCGCTATATCGCGCCCTGTGGCTTCACTTGCGCTTAAGGGGCGCACCGGTCTGTTTTCAAGTCTGTCATATCTGTCCTTCCGATCCGAGATAATGCACAGTACCGTTAAAGCGTCCCCTAAATTTTCCTGCAGATATTTATACTCCGACCAGGAATATAGCCCGTCGGCAACCACATTTCCTTTTAAAAGCAGCTCCTTCATCTTCGGCAGCAGCTTTACCGCATACGCAGCCTGTCCATACTTTTCCCTTAATTCTTCCCGCACCAGTCTTTCATTATCCGGCGTAATCTCCATTCCTCTTTCCTTTAAGGTATCGAGTGTAACGCCTCCGAAATATACCTTTTCCCAATTATTCGCAACAAACAAATCGGTTGCCACCGATTTCCCCGAACCGCACATTCCTACGACTGCAACTACTCTGTTCATTTATAACCTCCCTGTATACGTCAGCCAACGCCTGTTATCGTATTTCCTTTATACATCTTCCTTTTGTTTTCTAAGTCTGATGGAGTCCATGCCCTGGACCAGCTCCGTTGCCCGCTCCACATCTGCCTCGTTAATTCGAACCGTAAACATACTCTTTTCTTTTCTCCTTCCTCCTCCAAAAAGCCGTGACAAAAAGGAGCGCTCCTGCCACTCTATAAAATAAGATATTCTGTTTTCTAAAAAAAGCTTCTCCAGCTTCTCTTTGCTTTCCATGCTGTATCCTCTGCAAAAGGATACCTCTCTGTTAAACGTGATTGAATCGAAAGAAAGTGATGTCATACCAATTTCCCACCCTTTTTGGCCCAAACTTAAAAGTGTACGGACACTAATTCAGGCTTAATATTTCTCATGCAAACTTAATTATGTTAACTGAATTTATTATAATTCATACCCTGTATTTTTTTCAACTAAAAAATGAAATTTTTCATTCATCGCAGAAAATTTCTTTAAAAAATATTATTTCAAAAAAGAGTTGACAAAATATGCCTCTCAATGATATTATAAAATGCGTGGTTCACAAATAATCACTTCGGGGTGTGGCTCAGGTGGTAGAGCGCTACTTTAGGGAAGTAGAGGCCGCAAGTTCAAGTCTTGTCACTCCGATTCTATTGGGCAGGGAAGATTTTCCCTGCTTTTTTGTGCTCCTCATGTTGCCTGACGGCAACTTCCCTTTTGGATCCTGCGCATAAAAGGGGTTGCTGCAAAACTTGGCCGTTATACAATATATGCCGTACTGGCGCATGGCTTCTATATATTGTATGAATCTGCCGTTTTGCAACAGCCCCTTTTAAAAATTCAATACAATGCGTTTCACATTCTTTACAGCTTTTCTGTGAAAAATTCATTTTTCACAGTATCACCTTCGTCTTGAGCCATCTCATTGATTGTTACAATATAAGGATAATAAATCCAATAAAGAGTGTAAACACAACTTCTTTTCTCAAAAAATTTTTCTTTATAATGCCTCCAGCAGGCTGAGCAGGTAATGCCATACTCTTTCCGTGGAGGAAATGCAAAGTCCCTCGTCCGCCGTGTGGATATTTCTCATATCCGGCCCTATGGACACACAGTCCAGTTCAGGTATTTTATGCGCCAGAAGACCGCATTCCACACCTGCATGAATTGCCTTTACTTCCGGCTCATCATGATACATCTCCCTGTATATCTCCACCATTTTGTCACGAAGGGGAGACTCCTTTTTATAAGCCCAGCCGGGGTAATCGCCGGTCACTTCCGTCTTAGCGCCTGCAAGATACGCCAGGCTCTTCAATTTCCCGATCAAAGCCTTTTTCGCGCTTTCCAGAGAACTGCGCACAGATATTCCTACGCTGATCCGGCCTTCTTCCATACGAAGGAGTCCCGGATTCAAGGATGTCTCCACCAATCCTTCCATCGCACTGCTCATAGCCTGAACGCCGTAAGGAATACTGTTTAAAAGACAGATTGCCTTCCTGCTGTCCTTTTCTTCTATTACCATATCCTCCGACAGCTTCGCAGAATTCACTTCCAGTTTAACATCCTTATCCTTGTCGGATAACTCGCTTCTAAATTCCCGTCCCAGTTTCTCGCAGGTATGCCGCAGAAGTGCGACGCATCCCTGTTCCGAAAATTCTCCCTGCATGATTTTATATCTGTTATCCCCATTTTCATACCCTGTGACCAAAATATATGCCTTGGCCTGGGAAGGAATTGCATTGTCCGCAACACCTCCTTCAAGCGCCTTTATGCAAATATCCAGTCTTTCAGACAGTTTAAACAGGGTTCTGCCAAGCAGACATATGGCATTCCCACGTTCTTTTTTGATCTCTTCACCGGAATGCCCGCCTTGTAAACCGCTTATGCTAATCTCGCACAAAATTCCTTTTCGTTTCCTGGTCTCACAGGCAAGGTCTAAATTGACTCTGGCGCCGCCCGCACAGCCTGAAAGAAAAATTCCTTCCTCCTCCGAGTCCAGATTAATCAGACGCTTTGCTTTTAGGGGCGTCACATCGAGCACCCTCGCGCCATCCATGCCTACTTCTTCATCTACTGTGATAACAAGCTCTATTCTGGGGTGTTTATATTTATTGCTATCTAAAAGAGCAAGGCCATAGGCTACCGCTATTCCGTCATCGCCGCCAAGACTGGTGCCGTCAGCCATCAGCCAATCTCCCTCCACATAGAGCTTTAGTCCTTCCTTTGTCATATCAATTGGACAGTCCGGCTTTTTTACCGCTACCATGTCCATATGGCCCTGCAGCATAACAGGCTCATGGCTTTCATAACCCGGAGTGGCGTCTTTGATAATCACAACATTTCCAATCCCGTCCTGATAATGCTCCAAATCCCGCTGTCTGGCAAACCGCGCCAGATAACTGCTAATCCCGTCGGTATTTCCCGACCCATGCGGTATGGAACATATTTCCTCAAAGAAATAAAACACGTCCCCGGGCTCTAAATTACTTCGTGCTCTCATACTGTCCCTCCCTAACAAACGCTTCCCTGCTTCGCGAGTCAGCTTATTGCAACAAACGCTTCCACTCTTCGCGAGTCAGCTTATTACAACAAACGCTTCCACGCTTCGCGAGTCAGCTTATTGTAAGAAAAAAGACCTTATTAGTCGAATAAGGTCTTCGGTTCCTTTGTAACGATATGCAAGCTTTACACAAAGTGTGACTATGCAAGTTTGCTTTTTGCAACTTCTGCAAGCGCCTGAAAGCCCTCCGCATCATTTACTGCCATCTCAGCAAGCATTTTTCTGTTAATCTCAACTTCTGCGAGCTTAAGTCCATACATAAATTTGCTGTAAGATAAACCATTTAATCTGGCCGCCGCATTAATACGGGCAATCCAAAGTCTTCTGAACTGACGTTTTCTCTCCTTACGCCCTGCATAAGAAGAAGCTAACGCTCTCATCACGGACTGCTTTGCCACTCTGTACTGCTTGCTTCTTGCTCCTCTGTAGCCTTTTGCAAGCTTTAATACTCTATTGTGTTTTCTTCTGGCATTCATACCGCCTTTAATTCTTGCCATATCTAATCCTCCTTAATCTATAAATGTCTTTGAAATCTAAATGAAATAAACCGTTCAATACGCCTGATTTTTATAAATAAGGCATAACCTTCTTCATGTTCTTAACATTGGTCTTGTCGGTGATAGCAGGTTTTCTCAAATTTCTTTTTCTCTTAGCCGACTTCTTGGTTAAAATATGGCTCTTATAAGCTTTACTTCTCTTTAATTTACCTGTTCCTGTAGCTTTAAAACGCTTTGCAGCAGCTCTTTTTGTTTTCATTTTAGGCATAACTGATTCCTCCTGTATATTCATATTTTGATTTCTGCCGACAGGCATGTCCCTGTCATCTATTTTAACTGGCAGGCTAACGCTTTTCAGTTAAAAACATTGTCATACTTCTGCCTTCTACCTTAGGCGCCTTCTCCACAACACATATATCGGAAAGAGCCTGGGCAAAATCGTCCAGAATATGCTTGCTGTTTGCCATATGCGCCATTTCGCGTCCACGGAACCTAAGTGTAATTTTCACCCGATCGCCCTTGGAAAGAAATTTTCTTGCCGCGTTAATCTTCGTATTCAGATCATTGGTATCAATGTTTGGCGACAGACGAATTTCTTTGATTTCAATGGTTCTCTGTTTTTTCTTTGCTTCCTTTTCCTTACGGGTTTGTTCGTATTTAAATTTCCCGTAGTCAACCAGCTTACATACAGGCGGCTTCGCCGTGGGGGCAATCTTCACCAGATCAACACCTGCCTCCTCCGCCATCTGCATTGCTTCCCTTGAAGACATGATGCCCAACTGCTCTCCGTTTTCTCCGACAACACGTACTTCCTTATCCCTGATTTGTTCGTTAATGAATAATTCGCTAATGGCTGTGTCCTCCCTACATAAAACAAACTACAACTTTTTAAACGCCGCTATGATTCGCAGATTGGCTTTAAGCTTGCACATATATTTCCTTTGGAAGCCCGTGTACAATCGGGTAGGAAAGATTTACTCCCTACTCGCCGCGCGGCCCCTGCGCCGTTTTAGCGGCATACTTCCTCTGCACGTGCCTGTGCATCAAACGCCGACACGCTTCGCGAATCGGCTTATTGCATAAAAAAGCGGATAGCATAACTATCCACTTAATTCCAAACAAACACTTTAAAATAACAACTATGGACACCTGTAAGCCCAATCGCCACAGGGTGAGAGTGGATACTCTGCTTCAATGTATCTGCGATTTTTGCATGCTTCATTACTTTAGCATTCGTTAAGTCAAATGTCAATACCATTTTTACATTTTTAAAAATCAATTTTTATAAAATCAATGCCTGGGATGGGCCCTTGCGTACACTTCCCGTATCCTATTCTGGTTCAGATTTGCATAAATTTGAGTTGTGGAAATATCGGAATGCCCAAGCATTTCCTGCACGCTTCGTAAATCCGCTCCGTTTTCCACCAGATGGGCGGCGAAACAGTGGCGCAGGGTGTGAGGTGTGATATCCGCCGCAATTCCGGCTTTTTTTGCGTAATATTTGAGCAGTTTCCAAAACCCCTGTCTGCTCATGGGCTGGCCGGAGCAATTTACAAACAGATATTCCGATTCTCCATCCGAAATCATATCTGTCCGGGCTTTCTCCAGATAGCGTAAAAGCGCGTTTTTCGCCTCGTTTCCAAATGGGATCACTCTTTCCTTATCGCCGTCTTTGCAAAAAATATAGCCCACCTGCAAATTAACGTCGTCCACCTTTAAATTTATCAGCTCCGTCACCCGGATTCCCGTAGCGTACAAGAGCTCCAGCATAGCCTTGTCCCTGATTTCTTTGGGGCTGTCGCCCCCGGGCTGCTCAAGCACTCTTACAACCTCCTGCGTGGAAAGGATTTCAGGCATTTTTTTCTCGATTTTCGGCGCATGAAGCCCCTCTGCCGCGTCCTTATTTACTATCCCTTCTCTGTACATATAATGATAAAAAGCTTTTAAGGAGGCGATGTTTCTTGATATGGTAGCCGCCGAAAATTTATTTTTTTCCAGATATAACACATAGGAATTTAAGTTTGTGGAGGTAACCTTCCTCACATCCTTGATTCCCTGCTCTTCTAAATACCTCTTTACCTTTACCAAATCCCTTTTATAAGAGAGCGTCGTATTTTCGGAGGTCTTCTTGACATTATGTAAGTAAATAATAAACCCGTTAATCTCTGTTTCCATTCTGAAAATGCTTCCCCTGATAGTTTTCCGTATACTTGTCTTTCATTCATAATAATGAAACGATTCCTATTTTTTTGAAGGCGCCATGGCCGTTACCCGTATTTCCCCTTATACCGATAACGCTTAAAATTTATTATAATCAGAAAACAGAGGGAAAGCAAATGCATTTTTCCCTTGATTTATGCGGTTTTTTTACGATTTTTCCTTTTTTATGCTTTGAAATACAATATATGTAAACACCAAATTTTGTTAATACTATATGTGGGAAAAAATTAATAAAATATTTTTCAAAAAATTTTTACCAAATCGGAAAGAAGAATCGGGTTTACATAACTTTCAAGAATGCATCCGATAAAAATTACCATCACAATCCACAAAAGTCCAATTGCCTGTTTTAAATATTGCTGGCGGATATTTCTATGGTAAGGAGCCGCATATTTCCCTGACAGTCGGCCCTTATTGCAATTTTCATAACACCATCCAAGAAGCATAATCTCGGCCGGTATCAACAATAGCTGGTGGGGAAACAGGCTTCCCAGTATAAGAAGAAGGCCCTTTATCCCATAGCGGATTACCGCAGCAGTAATTGTCATGCCCGCAAGTATCCCCTGCCAGACAATGCAGGCATAGATTGTTATCACGCCAATCCCGGTTCCGGAAAGCAATAGCAGCGCCGCCCCCTCCCCCATTCTGTGTTCCAACACATAGCGGAAAAATCTGCCGCTGTCAATCTCCATATATCTTAATCTGCTCACCGACGTCTGGCTGAAAATACCTCCCTCTGAAAGAAGGGTTTCGTTCCCTACGTTCATAATAAGGACGCCCAAAAGAAAGCTTCCCAAAAACAGGTAAAACCAAAATGAATAAGTGCTGTTTCTCTCCGCTTTATTCATAATCAACATAATTATCCCACCCCTTCCCATATGCTATCAACAGCCTGCAGATTTGGACGCAGGCTTAAATTAGTAATCTACAAACACTGCCACTCTTTGCCGGTCAGCTTATCGTACCCTCTAATATATGAAAAACAGGCAGTGCATATGCACTGCCTGTTTAAAAGCTTAATCTTATTTATCCTTACGGTATTTAATCCTTACAATATTTATCCTTGTAAGCAAGAACCGCCGCGATGGTCTTCGCGTCCTGAATCTCTCCCGCATAAATCTTTTCCGTCAGCTCTTCCACCGTATAAGCCCCAATTTGAACGTACTCATCCTCGTCCAGATGCTGACTGCCGGCGCTAAGTCCGGTTGCCAGATAAATGTCTATTTTTTCATTGCTGTAAGCAACCGTTGTACAAAGTGTCAGCAAAAGCTCTATATGCCGGGCTGTAAAGCCGGTTTCCTCCTTAAGCTCTCTGATGGCCGCATCCCTGGTGGGTTCATTTTCACCGTTAAGACCGCCTGCCGGTATCTCCAGCGTATCCCGGTTAAGGGCATTGCGGTACTGCTTTACCATTATAAGTCGTCCCTTATCATCCACAGGGACTACCGCCGCCGCCCCATTATGCTTGATAAAGTCCCACTTAGCCACATTGCCGTTTGGAATTTGAATGGTGTCCTGATAATAGTCCAAAATGGCGCCATGGGCTACCAAATTTCTCTCTAACCTTTTAAATTCTTCCATATTCGCTCCTACCCCTGCTATATCTATGTTTTTCACTATGCGCTTAAGTCTTACATTCTTTCCGCATACCTCTTACGGTGCATGCATCCATCCGCAGACCTCCGGCATACTTTTATTTATGTCCTCGGCTGCCTGTAATATTTATCCTAATAATTTTTCCACACTGACCAGCTTCACACACAGCACAAACAAATCTGTCGCCAATTCCAGCTCCTCCTTTGAAGGAAAAGTGGGCGCAATACGGATATTGCTGTCTTTTGGATCTCTTTTATAAGGGTAAGTAGCGCCGGCGCCTGTCAGCACCACGCCTGCTTCCTTACATTTTTGCACAATTGCCTTTGCACAGCCTTCCATGGCGTCAAAGGAAATAAAATATCCTCCAATTGGTTTCGTCCATGAGCCAATCCCAAGTTCTCCAAGCTCTTTTGAAAGGACATTTTCTATTGCCTCAAATTTAGGACGTATAATCTGCGCATGCTTCATCATATGGGCTTTCATTCCCTCTATGTTTTTAAAATATTTCACATGGCGGAGCTGGTTTAATTTATCATAGCCAATTGTTTGTATGGTCATAGCGGCCTTAATCTGCGCTATATTAGCGCCGGAAGCTACAACTCCCGCAATACCTGCCCCCGGAAAGGTTACCTTGGAGGTGGAACAGAATTCATAAACCATATCAGGGTTTCCCGCTTTTTCACACTCGCTTAAAATTTCCGGAAGTTCATCACTTTTATCTTCGTACAAATCATGGATTGCATATGCGTTATCCCAGAAAATTCTAAAATCCTCTGCGGCAGGCTTTAATGCGGCAAACCTCTTTACCGTCTCATTTGAGTAAGTGTATCCCTGGGGATTAGAGTATTTGGGAACACACCAGATTCCTTTTACAGCCGGGTCTTCATTTACATACTTTTCTACCAAATCCATATCCGGCCCGTCCTCTGACATGGGGATATTGATCATCTCAATCCCAAACTGCTCGGTAATGGCAAAATGCCTGTCATATCCCGGCACAGGACATAAAAATTTCACTTTGTCTAATTTGCACCAGGGCGTACTTCCAAGCACGCCAAGCAACATGGAACGTGCAACCGTATCATACATTACGCTAAGGCTGGAATTGCCAAACACTATCACATTCTCCGGGGAAACGCCCAGCATATCCGCAAGAAGCTTTTTTGCCTCCGGAATGCCATCCAAAAGCCCATAGTTTCTACAATCCACACCTGTCTCAGTGGTCACATCGGCATCGGATATCACCATGCCAAGAAAGTCCTTCTCCATATCCAGCTGAGCGGAGGAAGGTTTCCCTCTGGACATATCCAGCTTCAACCCCTTTGCCTTTGCCTCCTCATACTGTTTGTTTAAATCTTCCCGTAATGCAAGCAATTCCTCTTTGTCAAGTTCCTTATATGCCTTCATAGCGCATATCCCTCCTGATTTTATCTTAACATTTCTAAATAATAAGCTGTGCCACAATACCGGGCAGCGCTTATGGTATGATTGGATAATTGTATACAATCCAATGACCATACCATTTTACTATACACTTTGCATACGCACAAGAAAATTTTTTTTATTTTTGTATTTTTTTTCATACATAAGCTTGCAATTTATACCAACGGCTATCTCTTTTCTCCAATCCGAATTATTGGCTTAAAAAGTCAGTATGTATGCTTCTTATCCGTCTGTCTCACCGCACGCGGGAATAAATCGTTTTACCACCCACTGCCCCAGATAGCTGCAGATGATCCCTGTTATTGCCCCCGCCAGCACATCGCTGGGATAATGCACCCCCACATACAGCCGGGAAAGGGATATGAAAATGGCCAGCGCCAGGAACCAAATCCCATACTTTTTTGGCAGATTCCGGTAGAGCGCACAGGCGGATGCAAAGGAGCTTCCCGCATGGCCTGAAGGGAAAGAAAACTCCGAGGGCTTTTTAATCAGGGGGATCAGTCCCTCCACCACATAATACGGCCTTGTTCTTGCCACAAGGTTTTTCAGCAAAATATTGTTAAGCAGTAAGGACCAAAGCAGCGCAAAAGCGCTCATCATTCCCACCCGCCTTGTCTTTTTCGGGATAAGTAAAAAGAGGGTTGCGATAATCCAAAAGATACCTGCATTTCCCAAAGCGGTAACCACCTTAAAAAAGGGGTCCAAAATCGGATTTCTTAAAAATTCCTGTATCCAAATTAAAATATTGCCATCGAGATTTAACAAAGCTTCCATCATAAATTTCAATACCTTTCCATAATCTGTAGATTCGTTTTCATTCTTACGGACAGCACGTGTCAAGCTTCATTCGTCGCCTTTATGTGAACAAAAGCCGATCTGTTTCAAGTTCTATCTAATAGTTCATAAAACTTTTATTTCTTTTTCGCTTCTCGCAAAATTGTTTCCAGGTCAAGGCCATAGCGGTTTGCTATATCCTTTGCATAACTCAGCCCGTCCGGCGTTGTCCTTGAAACCTTGTAACTTCTTGTTCCATCCGCCTTATTTTCCATTAACGCCACCAGATTATCAATTTTCCCCTTATTGTCGGGGTGCGCATTGTACTCTTCCACCTTCTGGGGCAGGTCGTGAATATGCGTCACATAAATGCCGCAGCATCCGATAATGCCAATCCCCGTCAAAACCTCCGAGGCAATATATCCCGCTTCCAAACCACTGGTGCTGGAAAAGGACTCATCCATCAACAGCATATCCGTATCCGTAAGCTCCCTCATAATTTCCGAAAGGCGTGCACATTCGCTTTCCAGCCTGCCTTTCCCGTAATTGTCTTCGTCCGATGAGGGGAAATGCGTATAAATTCCTGAAACCGGGCTCATCAAAGCTTCCTTTGCCGGCACGAACAGCCCCAGCTGAAAGAGCGCCTGTGCCATCCCTACGGAATAGGCAAAAATAGATTTTCCCCCATGGTTCGGCCCTGTCACCAGATAAAACCGCCCTTTTTCATCCAAACAAAAGTTATTGGACACTATACTATCCTCAATCTCCTGTCTTGCAAGAGACGGATTGTAAACCCCTTCAAGCCTGCACTTTTTCTCATTCATTTCGGCAATTACCGGCCTGCACATAGGAAAGCCCAGCTCTTTCATGCTCAATATAAATTTAACTCCCGCCGTGAGAAAACGTATCTCATCCAAAAGCAGTACAAACAAGGATGTATTTACCCTGTAATACTTTTGAATCAAGGGCTCTAAACTTCGCAGAGATTTTAAAAAAATCGTGTTTAAGGAAGACCGGACGGAAGAATTAAGCGCCTTAAGCTCCTCCCCATGCAGTCCTCTTGTCAGGGGATATAAGGGTGAAATCAGGGAATGAGTATCTTTGGGATTTTTCTTCAGAAGCTTTTCCATGATGGTGCCCTCATGAAAAGGCTGGTCTTCTATCGATATAACACCGGCCTCCTTCACGCGAAGAGTTTCATCCAGATTCACACCTATGGTTAATCCTTTTATGAAGCTAAAGCTTTTTTCAGTTTTTGAAAGCTCGCTGCTTAAATTTTGAAAGTCATCACTTTCCACAATGGCAAAAATATGTTCCCGAAAGGCCTGCATCCCCTCTGAACGCAGTTCAAGGCCCTTTAAGCCCTCTGCAAATAAATTTACGATTTCCAGATACATTTCCAGATAACGGATAGAGCTTAGCGCCGATTCAATGGTAAAATCACTGCTCATAGAACGGCTCAAATCATACACATTATGGATGCCCGGAATTGCTTTACGGAAGCTCTCATATAATTGCGGATTTTCTACCAAATCTTCCACCACGCAAAGCCGGTAGTCTAAAACCTTTGTGTCCGTGGTATAAAAATTTTCCAGGAAAAGATCCCGCAGCCCTCTGTGGCTTTCCCGAATCAACACAACCATTTCATCAATTTTCAGGGAATGAATAAAGCCGAAATCCTTCATTGGCACTTCTTTTTCTTTTTCATACCCTGACGGATAAAGCAAATGAAAATCACTCTGCATAGAAACCTCCCAAAATATTCTCCGAAATTTCCTCTACCTCTCCTCTATCCGCTTCAGCGGGCATATAAATCAGGATGAAAAATACCATTTTTCAGGCATTTTTCTAAGTGTGAAGTTTTAACTGTTCTTAGGCGACGTTTTTTGACGCCTTAGAACTCTTCTTCACACTATTTCATACTCTTTTTTCGGAAGAGTGTTCCTGCGGCATAAAAAATCAAACATATTTTTATAAAACAATTACCAAATTTGCACTCACCTAACAGCACTACAAATGAAATTTGCATTTATGTATAGAATAACTACAATCTATTGTACACCGGAACAATTACCGTAATATAAGAAATAAGGTTATATCCCATGTGAGCTAATATACAGCAGAATATTGAACCTGTATAAAGGTACTTGTGAGTTAAAAGTTTGTACCACTAAGAAGCCAGAAAATCCCAGTGCTTTTTC
>CAJUKV010000070.1 GCA_910587305.1 uncultured Lachnospiraceae bacterium
GCTGTACCTCTACAATCCATTTGCCAAGGGAATAATATGTCATAAGCTGCACCAAATTTACCTGTTTGGCAGCAAGTTGTCTGGCATATTGTATTAAATCAATGGAATTTGTAATCAATGAATTCAATGATTGATTTGTTTCTATCATTTCATTTTTCATCCGGTCTCCTTCCAATCCATGTGAGCAATGGCTTCCAAATGCTTCACTTTTTCATACTACGTAAGCACGTTATCATGTGAGTGGAAGGTTGAAAACCTTTCGCTCTTACCTCCAATAATTTAAATTTTCTATTTCCCATAAACATCCGACGGAAGCTGTCCCAGCAGCTTTTTATATGCCCTGCTAAAGGTGGAATAATCCTTAAAACCGCATTCCATGCTGGCAAGTGTTGCGGGCATTCCCGTAAGAATCATCCCTTTGGCGGCCAAAATACGTTTTTCCAGTATATACTGATGCATGGAGTACCCTGTCTCCTCTTTAAATTTCCGCATCATATGGTACTTGCTCAAATAAAATTGGGCTGACAAAGTCTCGATGGTCAAATCCTTTGAGAGATTTTCATTGATATAATGAATGATTTCCACGATTTTTTTATCATATCTGGCCATCTTGTGGAAAACCTCAGGGTTGCTGATACAATATCTGTTCAGCTCAATTAAAAATTTTAAAAAAGAAACCCTGCTGTACATGTCCTTCGCATAAGCATTGTCGCCATTCAGCTTTTCAATCTGCTTTACCGCCTCAAACAGATTCCCGCTTGCCGCCGGTGATAAATGAATCACATTTCCCTGTTCTTTTGAGGCCATCTGAAAACACAAATCCAGCCGTTCTTCCCCTTGCGAGTGTTCCTCCAAAAAATCACCGGAAATATAAAATACATACCTCTCATATGGGGTGGCATAATCAACAAAGGGCTTATGTATTTCTCCCTTACTTACCAGCAGGATGTCATGGGGCTCTAACCGATATGCCTTACCCTCGATATGATATTCCACATTTCCCGAGATAAACCAAATCAGTTTATGGAAATCATGATAATGATAAACGTATTCCCTCCTGCTTATATCCTTTAAATAAAATAATCGGAACTTTTGAAGCAGGTATCCGCTTTTTACTGATTCCTGAATTTCATTCATTTCCCTGCACGTAATCCTTCATACAAATATTCATATCCACATCCGCATAAATTCCCGCAATCTTTCCCTTAGAGGAATACTGCCAGATATTGAATGCGTAAGGGAAATAAACCGTTTCGTCATAATAGGCAAACCATTTCTCATAATCTTCCAACTGCTCCATGTCAAGCATTATCATAAAAGTCTTTAAATTTCCATAAATCATAGGCGTATAGCCCGCCTCTTTGATGGTCTCGCAAAAGGCAACCGCCACCTTGGTGTATTCCTCCTTTGTCATCTTTGCCGTCCTGGCCGAAGCGCTTTCCGTCTCCTCTAAATCCAGTACCACAGGGTATGTAATCTCATATGGCTCTATCAGATCAACTACGAACTCAGCCTCCTCCTTTGCTTCCTCCGGGGTCATGGCCTGGGTATAAAAATAAATTCCTACGGCAACATCATTTTCAGCCGCCCCTTCCACATTATCTGCGAAAAACTCGTCCTCCACCAGCTTTCCTTCCGTGCTTCCCCGATAACCTGCCCGGATAAAAGCATAGGAGACGC
This sequence comes from uncultured Lachnospiraceae bacterium, assembly GCA_910587305.1. Lineage (GTDB taxonomy): Bacteria > Bacillota > Clostridia > Lachnospirales > Lachnospiraceae > Suilimivivens. The sequence continues at coordinate 1,681 of CAJUKV010000070.1, forward strand.
CGTCCTTAGCCACCTTGTCCCATTCAATCTCCCCCTGATGTTTGGAAACGTCTATCCCTTTTACGGAGCGGATATTTCTTTCTTCATCCACATAAACAATCTCTTCGTTCTCCTGTTTTACAAAATTCTCATAGACATAGTCATGCTTTTTCAGCGTATCGGAAATCGGGAAAAAAGAATACCCTCCATCCGCATACACCACGATTTCCTCCGGGAAAAAACTTCTCAATAACGAAACCGTGCTTTCCCCCTCACTTATCCTCCGCTTTATCTCTTCCAGAAAGTTATTTCTTTCATCCTCCCTCTCCCGCAAAGAATTTTCGGCCAGATAGGCGTCTAAATCCTCCTGGGTATAAATATATTCCAGCTCATGCTCCTCTAACCTGCTCATCACCTCTTCGCCCTCATTTTGCAGACTATAATTTTGCAGCACAAGGACAATACAGCCTGTCAGAGCAGTCAGGGCAATCAGACAAAAAATAATATTGCTGATAAGACTCATCTGCTGCTTTCTTCTATTTCTCTTTGCCGTCGCTTTACTCATCTTCTCTTCCGAACCTTTCTCCCTCTATCGTCTCAGCTCAACCTCCGGTCAACCTGCTACAATCTATCATCTACCTATCTACCAGATTAGTATATTATGAACTTCAATCTTTTTCAATTGTTTATCCTTTCCATTTTTCATAACCTGTAAAAAATCTTACATACTTTGCTCGCGGAAATAAAAATCTCGGGCTAAGTAATTGCAATAACTTTCTTTAAACGCTGCCACTTAAGGATAATCGAAAATGTAGCTCAGAGCGAATAGAAATTCAGTAAGGAACCCTTATAAAAACGCCAGCGCTTAACGAGGTCCTTCACGAGTTTAGCGTCTGCTGCGTTTTTATAGAGCGAAAGCGCGGTGACGACTGAATTTCTATTCACTCTGAGCGGCCGGATAACCAACATGTGAAAAACAACCTCAATCAAAGCTTCTCCCCAAAATAACTTTTATACCCCTCTCCATATATTTCCGAGGCATTGGTAATAATCATAAAGGCGCTCCCGTCCTCCTGTCTGACCACTTCCTCCACCTTATGCGCAATCTGTTTCTTTACCACGCAGAAAATCACCTGCTTTTCCTCTTTTTTGTATGCCCCGGTACCCGAAAGCTGGGTAACGCCCACATTGACCTCTTTCAATATCCGCTCCGTAATGGCCGCGGAAGAATTGCTGATAATATAAATCAGCTTTGCCTCGTCCCTGCCATACAAAATCATATCAAGCACCTGCGACGTCACCACTGCGGATATGATACTGTAGAGCACTGCTTCCACATTTCCAAATACAATTCCACCCACTCCTATAATGATGCTGTCCACCGCCAGAAAAATAGTGCCTGTTTTTAAGTGGGGCTTTTTTAGCCGAAGGCATTTTACCAGGATATCGGTTCCTCCTGTCGTAGCGCCGGCGCGCAGCACATAGCCTACCCCTACCGCCACAAGCACGCCGCCAAATACGGCGCCAAGCAGTGGCTGTCCGGTAAGGGGCGGCATAAGCTGAAAAAGATTGGTGGCCACTGAAATCATAAAGGTGGCATACAGGGTAGATAAAATAAATTTGACGCCAAATTTCCATATCCCCAAAAGCAAAATGGGTATGTTAATCAGCAGAAACATTGTACCGGTTTCAATGGGAATTAAACGGCTTAAAATAATGGAAAGCCCCGACGCCCCGCCCGGCGCAAGATCATTGGGATCGATAAAAAGACTGATCCCCGCTCCAAAAATAAAAGACGCTATTGTAATTGTGAAATACTTTTTCAAAAACTTTATCATTTCCATCTTAATCCCTCACTCCTGCCAGCAGCCTGCAAATTAAGCCGGCACAATATTGCATCAACCTCGGACGTCCTTCCTGGGCCGGCCTATTTTAAATCGAGCAGGGAAGGTTTTCTCCCCACCCGCCAAGCGGTCCGCACGCCACTTTAATGGCATATTTCATCTGTACGACTCTGTGCACAAAAACCGCATACCTCTATAGTATACGGTTTTTACTCATAAAATATATATTTCGTCACATAATCGTGCGAACCGGCTTAGGCTGATAGCCGCTTTGCTCCAAAGCGCGCATAATCTGCTGCTTATGTTCCGTTCCAAAAGCTTCCAGTGTAATGCGAAGTTCCACGGCGTCATTGCGGTTGATGGACACAAACTGATTATGCTCCAGCTTAATAACATTACCGTTCTGCTTTGCAATCACATCGGCCACATGACAGAGCTCACCCGGCTTATCCGGCAGACGTACGGACACTGTGAAGATACGATCGCGCATGATAAGTCCCTGTTGAACCACCGACGACATGGTAATCACATCCATGTTCCCGCCGCTTAAAATAGCTACCACTCTTTTCTTTTTCTCCTTAAGATGTTTTAAAGCGGCAACCGTAAGCAGACCGGAATTTTCCACCACCATCTTATGATTTTCCACCATGTCAAGAAAGGCAACCACCAGTTCTTCATCCGGTACGGTAATAATATCATCAAGATTTTTGCTAAGGTAAGGAAAAATTTTTTCTCCCGGCGTTTTGACTGCGGTACCGTCCGCAATGGTGCTTATCCTGTCCAAAGTAACAACTTTACCCGCTTTTAAGGAGGCTTTCAGACAGCTTGCCCCTTCCGGCTCCACGCCAGTCACCTTGATTTTGGGATTTAAAAGCTTTGCAAGGGTGGAAACCCCTGTGGCAAGGCCCCCGCCCCCCACAGGCACCAGTATTTCATCCACCAGAGGGAGCTCCTTAAAAATCTCCATTGCAATGGTTCCCTGTCCCGTGGCCACAGCCAAATCGTCAAAGGGATGGATAAAAGTGTATCCGTTTTCTTTCGCAAGCTGATAGGCATGTTCGCAGGCTTCGTCGTACACATCCCCAAAAAGGACCACCTCGGCCCCGTAATTTTTGGTTCTGTTTACCTTAATGAGAGGGGTAGTGGTAGGCATAACAATGACAGCCTTGGCCCCAAAGCATTTCGCCGCATAGGCCACCCCCTGAGCATGGTTTCCGGCGGAAGCGGTAATCAGCCCCTTTTCACGCTCCTGGGGCGATAATGTGCTTAATTTGTAATAGGCTCCCCGCAGCTTATAAGCCCCTGTAAACTGCATATTTTCAGGCTTTAAATAAACCTTGTTTCCTGTCTGTGCACTGTAAAAGTCACTGTATACCAGCTTGGTTTCCTGGGTTACCTTCCTGACCGTCTCCGCCGCTTCCTCAAATTTATCCAGCGTCAGCATCTTTTCCTCCATGTCCTGTTTCCTCCTTTGCCGCCTTAAAAAATATTCATCTCTTTTCCGCACTTCCCCACATGCCGCTTAACGGCACTATCAATACGTAAACTATTTGAGATGACTTAGATTTTTTAGGCGGCGTCTTTTTGCCGCCTTAGAAAATCTTCATCTCATTTCTACATCAAATAAAGCGTTCACAAACTGCTCCGAATCAAACTTTTGCAAATCATTAAGCGTCTCGCCCACACCAATGTATTTCACCGGTATGTTCAGCTCGGACTGAATGGCAACCGCAATGCCGCCTTTTGAGGTGCCGTCCATCTTTGTCAGAATAATTCCGGTAAGCTGTGCGGTTTCTCCAAACTCTCTTGCCTGGTTTAGTGCATTTTGTCCTGTGGTTCCATCCAGCACAATCAAATTCTCCCTATGGGCGTCAGGGAACTCACGGTCTATAATGCGGTTCATTTTTTTCAGCTCTTCCATCAGGTTACGTTTATTGTGAAGCCGGCCTGCGGTATCGCAGATCAAAACATCCGTATGTCTTGCCTTTGCCGCGCTCACCGCGTCAAAAACCACGCTGGAAGGATCCGCCCCCTGGGCCCCCGCTATAATATCCACCCCCGCGCGGTTTGCCCACTCGGTAAGCTGTTCACAGGCGGCTGCTCTGTAGGTATCGGCAGCGGCAATCAGAACCTTTCTCCCCTGGGCCTTTAAAATTCCGGCCAGCTTTCCCACCGAGGTGGTCTTTCCCACGCCGTTAACCCCAATAACCATCACAATAGACTGCTTATGTTCAAAGTCATAAGCCGTCTCCTCGACTTTCATCTGTTCTTTGATGTTCTCTATCAAAAATGATTTACATTCGGCCGGCTCCTTTAAATGGTTTTCCTTTACCTGCCTTCTTAGCCGCTCCAGGATATCTCCCGTTGCGTTTACCCCGATATCCCCCATAATCAGGATTTCCTCGAGCTCCTCATAGAACTCCTCGTCAATAGAAGAAAAACCGTTGAACACGGAATCAATCCCATGAACAATATTGTTTCTGGTCTTCGTAAGTCCTTCTTTTAATCTGCTGAAAAATCCGGCCATCAGTCATCTAACTCCTTATCAATTAAATTTACGCTCACCAGCGTGGATACCCCCTTCTCCTGCATGGTAATGCCATAGAGCCTGTCCGCCTTTTCCATGGTTCCACGTCTGTGCGTTATCACGATAAACTGGGTACTTTTCGTAAGCTTATGTAAATATTTTGCAAACCGGCCTACATTGCTTTCATCCAAAGCGGCCTCGATTTCGTCCAGCAGGCAAAAGGGCGAGGGTTTTAAATTCTGAATGGCAAACAAAAGCGCTATTGCCGTAAGGGCCTTTTCGCCGCCGGAAAGCTGCATCATATTTTGAAGCTTTTTCCCCGGAGGCTGGGCGATAATCCTTATTCCTGCTTCCAGGATATCTTCCTCCTCCATAAGCTCTAATGTTCCCTTACCGCCGCCAAACAATTCCTTAAACACCTTATCGAACTCTCTTCCAATCTCCGCAAACTTTTCATTGAATTGCCTGCGCATGGCGCTGTCTAGTTCCACAATAATGCCCTCCAGGGTCTTTTCCGCTTCCACCAGATCGTCATGCTGGGTTTTTAAAAACCGGAAACGTTCCATCAGATTTCTGTAATCCTCAATGGCGTTTACATTTACATCTCCCAGTTTTTTTATCTGATCCTTTAAAGAAGCAATTTCCTTTTTCATAGCGGACAAATCCGTAAATACTTCATTGCGCAAGGCTGCCGCGTCGGAGAGGGTAATCTCATATTCATCCCACATATAGTTAATCTGGTTGTCCAAATTCTCCAAAAGCTTCTCCTTCTGAGAATTTAAACGGTACACTTCCTTATCCAGGCTTCCCATTTTTTCGGCAAGAGCTTCTCTGTCTTTAAAGAAATTCTTCTGCTTAAGGGAAAGCTGTTCTTTTCTCTCCACATCCTCCCGTAACTTTTTTTCCGTGTCCCCCTGTGTGGTATGGGAGGCAGCAATTGTCTGCTCTATGGATAATATGTTACTTTCCTTTTCCCTGGTATCTTCAATGCTCTTTTGAAGGCCTTCTTTTATCTCGGAAAGCTCCCCTTCAAACCGGCTGATTTCCCCGTCGATGCGGTTCACATTCTGCTGATGGAATTCCTGCTGCTGCAGCATCTTTTCCACTTCCACATCCCACTCGGAAACATGGGCGGACTGCTCCGATTCATCCCTGCGCTTTTCCTCAAGCTCTGTCTGCAGCTTTCTGATTTCCTGCTCTGTCTTTTTTTCCAAAAGCTCGGAATCTTCAAGCTCTTTTTGGATTTCCAGCTTATTTTGCCTGATTTCCTTAATCTGCTCCTCTATTTCCCGCTCCTCCGCCTTAAGCTCTAAGGAGCCCTCGCTGGCTTCATTCCTGCGTTCCTCAGCCTTAATCACATTAAGACGGGCTGTATTTTGTTCTATAAACTTTCTTTGCAGGGCCGCCTTATCTTCCTCAAGGCCCAGGCGAAGTTTATTCCGCCTTTCCTTGATCTTTTCTATTTCGTTTAAAAGTGCGTCCACTTCTTTTAAGTACTTTTTCACCTTTTCGTTCAGCTCGTCCATCTCTCTGCGGCGTCCAAGCAGATTGCTGTTATTCTTATAGGAACCGCCGCTTATTGCGCCACCCGGCGTGAGCAGCTCGCCCTCTAACGTCACCATACGGATGCTGTAATGATATTTTCTGGCAATTCGTACCGCATTGTCTATTCCGTCCACCACCATAATCCGCCCAAGCAGGGCTTTGGCCACATTGCCGTACCTGTCCGCCACCTTAACCAGACTGTCCGCAATGCCAATCACTCCCTTTTCCTTAAGGGCCTCTTTGTTTTTAAACTCCTGAGCCCCTGCAAGGCTTGTAAGGGGTAAAAAGGTGGCTCTTCCCGCTTTTGTCTGCTTTAAGAATGTAATCATCCTTTTGGCGGTTTCCTCATCGTCTGTGACAATATTTTGAATATTGCCTCCTAAGGCTGTCTCTATGGCGGTTTCATACTTCTTATCCACCTTGATAATGTCCGCCACAACGCCTACAATACCCTTTTCCCTCTCTCTTGCCTCCATCACCTTCTTAACGCTGCCGCCATATCCTTCATAGCGCTCCGTCAGGTTCGTAAGAGCTTCCAGTTTGGATTTTTCCTGATGATAACTTACCTGGGTATCCCGAAGCTCCTGATCCTTGCCGGCGAGCTCCTCTCTCATAAGCGCAAGGGCTTCTTCCTTTCGCTCCTGAGATTCATTCAGCGCGTGAATTTCCTGATTGATATTTTCAAATTCTTTTTGGAGCTTTTTGATGGTTTCTTCCTGCTGCTCCTCGTCCGATTTGATGCGAAGCAGCCTTGAGGTAAGCTCCGCCTTGCGGATGTTCACCTGTTCCGTCATGGTGTCATAGCGGCCAAGCTTTGACCGGATGGTGGCTCTTACATTCAGGGCCTCTATGATCATATTTTTGTCGGCTTCAATCCGGTTATTGAGTTCTTCTATTCTGCTTTGAACCTCAAGCAGCTTTTCCCTGGCCTCATTTCTTACCTTTTCAATCTCAGCCACCTGAGTGTCAATTACTTTTTTATCCTCAAGAATCTTTTCTTTGTCACGGAGTTTTGTCTCCATTTCCCCTGTGAGCGTCTCTTCTCTGGACCTGAAATGCTCCTCATTGCTTTTGGCTGATTTAATCTGCTCCCGCAGCACGTTAATCTCGCCCTCTAATTTACCACGCAGAACACTGGTATCCGATAGGGTTGTCCTCTCGGCTAAAATAGTTTCCTCTAATTCCTCGATTTGCCCCTCTATCTGCTCGTATTCTTCTTTGATCTGCTCATATTGCCAGGTGGTCTTTTTTAAATCATCGTCCGCTATCGCAAATTTATCCTCAGTGCTCTTTAACTGTTCCTTCAGGCGGTTATGCTCGAGCAGAAACATATTGACATCCAGGTTTTTTAATTCTTCCCGTTTCTTTAAATAAATTCTGGCTGTCTCAGACTGCTTTTCCAGGGGGCCAATCTGCTTTTCCAGCTCCGAAAGAATGTCTTTTACACGAATCAGGTTTTGTTTCTCATCCTCTAACTTTTTCTGAGCCGCCACTTTGCGTTTTTTAAACTTTACGATTCCGGCAGCCTCATCAAAAAGTTCCCTTCTCTCCTCCGGCTTACCACTTAGAATTTTATCAATCTGCCCCTGGCCGATAATAGAATAACCTTCCTTACCGATACCCGTATCATAAAAAAGTTCGTTTACATCCTTAAGCCTGCAGGGAGCGCCGTTTAAAAGATACTCGCTTTCACCGGAGCGGTAAATCCTTCTTGCCACCGTCACTTCGTCAAAATCAATGGCTAGCTGGTGATCCGAATTATCCAGCGTGATTGCAACATAAGCATACCCCAGAGGCTTTCTCATTTCCGTACCTGAAAAAATGACGTCCTGCATGGACGCCCCCCGAAGCTGCTTAATCCTCTGTTCTCCCAGCACCCAGCGGACCGCATCGGCAACGTTACTTTTTCCACTGCCGTTAGGCCCCACGATACCGGTAATGCCATTATGGAATTTAAATACGATTTTATTTGCAAAGGATTTAAATCCCTGAATTTCTATGTTCTTTAAATACATATACACCTACTCTTTTGACATATCTGCAATAAGCGCCTGATAGGCCGCCTGCTGCTGCGCCGTTTTTTTATTCCGTCCCTGGCCTTTTCCCATCACCACGCCTTCAACCTTTGCTTCCACCACAAAGATTTTATCATGCTCAGGCCCTATTTCCTTCACCAGCTCGTAGATGAGTTCTTTTCCCTGCTTTTGAACTCTCTCCTGAAGCAGTGTTTTACTGTCATAGAAAAGCTGTTTATTTTCCAGGTCGGAAAAAACAAACTTCGTGACAAATTGCCCGGCCGCGTCAATGCCTCCATCCAGATAGATTGCGCCTATTAATGCCTCCATCACATCCGAGAGAATGGAATCCCTCTCTCTTCCCCCGGTGGCCTCCTCGCCCTTTCCAAGCAAAATAAATCCGCCAAGGGATATATCTTTTGCGCAAAAAGCAAGGGCCGCCTTGCAAACCATGGTAGAGCGCAGCCTTGTCATCTGTCCCTCCGACATTTCCGGATAAGTCTCATAGATAAACCGGCTGGACAAAAGTTCCAAGACCGCATCGCCTAAAAACTCCAGCCTCTCATAATTTCTATATTTATTGATTTTTTGTTCATTCGAAAAAGAGCTATGGGTCAAAGCTTCCTTCACCAGCTTTTTGTTCTGAAATACATAGCCAATTTTTTCTTCCAAATCCTTCAATTTTCCCTGTTTATACATACTAACCCCCATGATCCCGCTCTGCGGAATCACAATCCCGGCCAAAGAATACCCACCTTTTAAGGCGTTTTTTAAGGCATTCTTCTAAGTGTGAAGTTTTAGTTGTTCTTAGGCGGCGTTTTCTGACGCCTTAGAACTTCTCTTCACACTTCCCGCCATGCCGCCTGCGGCAAAAAAGCCCTTGACGGGCTTTTTAATTAAGTGCATTCTTGATAAGGTTCACTGCCTCTTCTACAGTTGAGATTTTCTCTGCCTCTTCAGCCGGAATTTCAATATCAAATTCTTCTTCCAGTCCCATGATAATCTGAAAAACATCTAAGGAATCAGCTCCCAAATCATCCACAAATGTTGTCTCCATTGTGATTTCCTCAGGGTCAACGTTTAAAACGTCCGCAATTACTTTTTTTAATTTTTCAAATTCCATCTTTTTACATTTCCTTTCTAGTTTTCTTCCATTGTTATTTTTTCTTTTATTTTTTGATTGATATTCTGTTCTGTAAAGGTGATACATTGCAGAATAGAATTCTTTATCTCAACACTGTTAGAACTGCCATGGGTTTTCACTACGAGCCCTTTAAGCCCAAGCATGGGTGCCCCTCCATATTGTTCCAAATCAAAAGCCTTTAATGTATTTTTCAAAGCCGGTTTTACCAAAAGCGCGCCGATCTTACTGCGAAGGGAAGTCATCATACCTTCCTTCACCTTCTTAATCAGGGTGGCTCCCACGCCTTCATACATCTTTAATATCACATTTCCCACAAAGGCTTCGCAAACCACAACATCCGCATAGCCGGAGGGAATATCCCTTGCCTCAATGCTTCCGATAAAATGAATATCCGGGCAATTCTTCAAAAGCGGAAAAGTCTCTTTCACCAGCGCGTTTCCCTTTTCTTCCTCCGCGCCTATATTTACAATGCCCACTTTAGGGTTCTTTACCCCCATCACACTTTCCATATATACGGATCCCATCTTAGCGAACTGCACCAGATGGGAAGGTCTTGCATCCACATTAGCGCCACAGTCAACCAAAAGCGCGCAGCCTTTTTCCGTAGGGATAAGCGGGGCAAGAGGCGGTCTCTCCACTCCTTTTATCCTGCCTACAATTACCTGGCCGCCAACCAAAGTCGCTCCTGTGCTTCCGGCTGAAACATAAGCGTCGCAAACGCCGTCCTTTACCAGATTAAGCGCTTTCACAATGGAGGAATCTTTCTTCTTCCTGATTGCCATGACTGGAGGCTCCGCAGTCTCGATGACCTCCGATGCGTTAACGATCTCTATCTGCTCCTTATTATATGTATATTTGGTAAGCTCGCTACGGATAGCATCTTCCTTTCCTGTCAAATATACTTTCACATGGCTGCTTTCATTAGCCGCATCCACAGCCCCCTTTACTATCTCAAAAGGAGCATTGTCCCCACCCATAGCGTCAACTGCCACATTTACAAACTCTGCCATCCTGCTTACTTTATCCTCCTTGCTATCAGTACTATTTCACTATACTAGACCGTATACGAAAAATCAAGCACAATTTTGCTCAAAAAATTAGGAAGCCTGACGACTTCCCAATTTCTGAATTTCAGTATTAATCTACACTGATGATTTCTTTTTTATTGTAAGAGCCGCACGCCTTACATACTCTGTGAGGAGCCATCAGTGCGCCGCACTTGCTGCACTTCACTAATGTAGGAGCGCTCATTTTCCAGTTTGCTCTCCTTTTATCTCTTCTGGACTTAGAAGATTTATTTTTAGGACAAATAGACATCGTTACACCTCCTTACCTGCGTTGAAGATATCTTTAATAGCTGCCATTCTGGGATCAGGCACAAAGGTATCGCACCCGCATTCCCCCAGGTTTAAGTCGTGCCCACACTGCTTACAGATTCCTTTACAGTCCGGTTTGCACAACACCTTAACAGGCATGTTAATTAAGATTTCACCGTTCACGAAAGCTTCCACATTAAGCTCATATCCAAGCATGAAACCCTGCTGCTCACCCTCTGCTTTGGCCTGTCCGTTTAAATCCGGAGCAAAAATCTCCTGTTCAAACCGAGGCTCTAAGGGAACACAGACCGCCTGTAGACATCTGTCACAGGGGATTTCCAGTACAAGCTTCATTTCTCCCTGCATAAGAATCTTTCCAATTCCTATATTGGTAAAAGACAGATTTACAGGAGATTTCTCGCGGATTTTGTAAGAATTCCCCATATAGGAAATTCTATCCGGCTCAAAAGGAACGCTTTCCCTTCTATCTTTTCCCTCAGATGTAAATACGTCAGCCAGATTGATTAACATCATAATCCCTCATGCTTCCAAATAGCCCGCAAACCTTACCCGTTCTTAGGCGGCATTTTTAACGCCTCAGAACCTTTCTTTGCGCTAAGCTCCCTATGAATCAAATTACACACTTTTACAATTATAGCGGCAACCGTTTACTTTGTCAATACCCGTAAAAGTAATTGATCATCTAATCGTAACTATTCAGCCCAGGACTTTGCATTTGCTGCAAAGTCCGTGAGAACGCATAT
>CAJUKV010000071.1 GCA_910587305.1 uncultured Lachnospiraceae bacterium
ATACTGCTAATATTGCCTTTTCCTTTGTAATCCCGCTTTTCGTAAACTTATACCAATCGCCATCCGAAAAATGCTGACTGTCAAGTTCTGAAAAATGTTCGCATAATTTTTGCGCCAGGCCGGGCTTAGCTATTTCAACGCATATTTTCAAAGCTTCTTGCTGAAATTCCGTAAAATCCGTATAGATACTGTCTCCCCAGCTTTTATACTGCGCCTTTGGGTCTGTTTTGTAATTCCAATAATGAGCATCTAATGTGTCGACCGTAATTTCACAATCCATACCGCATATTTTTCTTGCCGATTTAATAAAATCTTTTGTTTCCGTTACGGAAAAAGGAGAAGAACAGATAATTTTTTCGTTTACCCGAACCAATGCCCCGCCGCTGGAAATAAGAATATCCGGCTTCACTTCTCTTAAAAATCCCAGACAATTTTGTTCGCTTCTCGATGTTGAAATTCCTATCAGATACCCGTTTTCTTTACATTTGGATAGTGTTTTCAGCGTATATTCGGATAAAGTTTTATCATTTCTTAATAAAGTGCCATCTAAATCAAAAAGTAGTATTTTGAGATTGCCCATTATAATCCTCCACGCATCCAATAGCCCGCAAATTTGGGCGTCAGGCACAAATTTGTCTGTGAAAAATTTATTTTTCACAGTGTGTTCCTCCAAAACCATATTCTATTAAAAATATGTTATAAATTTATGATAACACATCCTTTGGTATTTATCATTAAGAAGATGTAATGTAAGTTTTGATGTTTTTAACGTTTATTCAATTAAATAGATAACAAACTGATAATACTATCGAAATATCAACCTACAGGCGAAAATATTCTCTGTTTTAGGTGAATACAAAATCTCTCATTTCCGGTATAATCGAAATTGAGCAGAGAAGCTTTTCTCCCAACTCACCGCGCGGCCCGTGCGCCACTTTAGTGACATATACTTCCTCTGCACAGGCCTTTGCATAAAAGGACGCGCTTTCCAAACGCTCCCCATCGATTACAGGAGGTTTTACAGATGAATAAAGTATCACTACGCATAGCCGACTTGCGTAAAAAAGCAAAAGTAACACAGCAGGAGCTGGCAGATGATATCGGGGTATCATCTCAGGCCATCAGTAAATGGGAAACCGGCGTCAATATGCCGGATATAACCATTCTTCCGTTACTTGCAGATTATTTCAAAGTGTCAACCGACCAGTTATTGGGTTTAAAACCCCTTGACGGGGAGAGATTTATTCCTGAAAAAACAGCCACAAAAGAATTTTGGAATCAAAAATCGGAATACCTTTTGAGGACGCGAAAGAGTTATTGGAATGATGACTATGTCCGCTTTCTTATTTCACAGGTTTGGAAGATTGATAAACCAATTTCCGTATTGGACTGCGGATGCGGATACGGCTTTTTAGGCTTGTTGCTGCTTCCACATCTTCCCGAAGGAAGCGCCTATACAGGAATTGATTTTGCAGAAGACTTGATTGCAAAAGGAAAAACTCTTTTCGACAGTCAGAAATTTAATGCAGACTTTCTCTGTGAAAATGTTTTTCAATATTCAGCCGAAAATCAGTATGATTTTGTCGTATGTCAGGCAGTTCTCAGACATTTGGACAATCCGGCGGCTTTTATACAAAAGATGATTCGGTTTGCGAAACCGGGCGGGTATGTAGTATGCATTGATACAAACAGGGAATTTGAAAGCTGTGGACTCTATATCGATGGCATGGATTATCAGGCATTATGCAGGCATGAAGGTTTGGAAAAAAAGTGGCGGACCGAACTTGCTTTGCAGGGGCGGGATTATGCAGTGGCCATCAGAACCGCACATATGATGCGCAAACTTGGGCTTGTTGATGTTGATGTAAGAATGAACGATAAGGTAGAATTTGTTACCACACAGTCTGCTGATTATGAAGAAACAAAAAGTGATTTCATCGCATATAACGACTGGACTTTGGCTATTGGCGAAGAAGAGAAGGAAAAGCTGATTCTCCATTTGCTAACCCATGGCTTGTCTCGCAAAGAGGCCGAGGATTATTGTAACCGGAATATTGAAATTGCGGATTTCTTTGCAAACAACCCGACGGCCGGATACACGTTTGTGAGAGGGAAAATGATTTCTTATGGGAAAAAAGCGAATATCTATAAAAATGTTGAATAAGGACAATTTTATCAGTAAAATAGCAATTAAGGACAGGCTCCGGAAATAGCAGACAAAATTTTTGATTGGAAAATTCGTATGGAATACTATGCAGGAATTGTCGCTTGCAAAACAGAAAAGGAATTATTTGAACTGTGGAAACGGAAAAAGCCTATACCGACAACCGCTACTACGATAAATCATGGAAACGTATACTAGTTTTATTATACGGATATCATTTCAGGAAATAAAACTTTGGTAATAGACTATTACCATCCGGCAAATTACTATCCGGCGTTAGTCAATTAGTATGCGGTTGTCAATATTTATCAACAAGCTTTGTTGTCAGAGAAAGAAGGGATATCGGTTTGGGAAAAAATTTACTATTTAAAGACAGTATAACCAAAAAAGAATATAATTTATTGATAAGAGAGTTAATCAATGCCATTGACAAAGGAGAAAATGCATTAAAAACAACTCTTTTTGGTACGATAGAGCCAGAATTATATGCATCGCATGGAACATATAAAGAAGGCGGGCATAACCGCTGTGGCGGATTAAATGGAAAACGTTTTACGGAAAAACGCCTTTGCAAATGTATGTACTATAAAAACGGAAAATATTATAATCCCAAAGATTGTGAGCAGTGTGATTTTCAAGACAGATTTGCTATAATAGGCGATTACCAGATAACGGATTATGAAGTTCCGGCCTATTTCTATGGGGCGGGAATTGGGGAAATTGACCTGATAATCAGTGATGGAACAATACAATATGCGACAGAATTAAAGCCTTTTCAGGGAAATGATGAAACTCTGCTTCGGATGGTTTCAGAAATTATGACATATACAGCGGGGTATCCGGCAGGGCAATACCAAAAAGCCATAGCTTTTTTTGAAGGTTCAACACAGGCGGACGAATTCGCAAAAGCTTCACCAGAGATGACAGAGCTTTTCCAAAAGGGAAACATTACCGTATTCTGCTTCAAAAAGGTCAATGAAAAGGCGTACAAAATATGCAAATTATAATCCACCGCGGTACACATCAAATAGGCGGTTGTGCCACAGAAATAAGAAATGGCAGCACACGCATACTAATAGATTTCGGCGCTGAATTGCCCGATGCAGATGGCAATGTATCGCCAGACACATTAAAGATTGATGGTCTTAATTATGGGAAAGCAGATTTTGATGGTGTATTTTTAACGCATTATCACGGTGACCATATGGGATTGATTTCATTTGTACCAGAATCCATACCCGTTTTTATGGGAAGCACAGCAGTTAAAATATTAACAGCATTTTCAAACAGGACACAAGATAAGTACAAGTGCACACCCGACAGAATACGGCCCTTGTATGCCTTAAAGCCCATAATGATAGGAAACATGAAAGTCACACCCATTCCTGCTGACCATTCTGCCTATGATGCTTTTATGTATTTAGTGGAAACAGAAGGAAAACGGATACTGCACACCGGTGATTTTCGGCTACATGGTTTTCGTGGGAAAGCCACATCTAAACTGATACACCGTTATGCATCAGACATAGATGTTTTAATTATCGAAGGGACATTGCTTTCAAGGAATAATCATAACATAATGTCAGAATCGGAGTTACAGAAAGAAATTTCAAATGAAATTCTGTCACACAAATATGTATTCGCTCTATGTGCCTCTACAAATATAGATCGGCTTGCATCTTTTTATAATGCCACACCCTACGGCAGATATTTTGTGTGTGATAAATATCAAAAAGAAATACTGGATTCGATAGCAGCAAATTCCAAATCACAATGGTATCAATTTGGCAAAACCCTAACTTATGGAAAAAATCTGGAATTAGAAAAAAGGGGTTTTGTCATGCCAGTCAGGGCAAATAATAAATTTAAGGAAATTATGTCACAATATCCTGATTCATTTTTAATATATTCAATATGGAAAGGCTACTTAGACGGACGTTCCCATGCACTCTCCGAATTTATTGCCCCATTTAAAAAATCCGGCAACATACGTTATCTGCATTCCAGCGGTCATGTGACAGCAACTGACACACAGGCATTCTGCAATCTTGTAAATCCTAAAATTGGTGTAATTCCAATTCATACGGAAAATGGAAATAATTTTGAAAAATTGAATTTGAAGTGCCCAATGCTGCGTCTGAACGATGGTGAAGTTTTCTCTTTATAACTCAAATATACAGGAAAGGCAAAGCGGATTTACCTGTCACAGGAAAAAATGCTTATAAGGAACCGTATTAACCACCGGATGGTTGATTCCGTGAAACTGGCAGCCGTCCTCCCCGTAGCAGGTGCCGTGGTCAGAGCAGCAAATCACGAAAGCGCCGCCCCGTTTTTCCTTCCACTCATCAAACAGCCGTCCCAATTCCTTATCCACATACCGAAGAGCCGCTCCATGGCTTTTGGGGCTGTCATGAACCGCTCCCTCCAGATAAAAATTGTTGGGATAATGAATGGCGTCCACGTTTAAATACAGAAATAGCTTCTTTGAAAGCTCCCCGGAAGATATCTTTTTCAATATAAAATCCACCTGATTTTTAGTGCTCTCCTTCACCGGACAGCCAAAAGAGGGATTCCAAAAGCTTTTTTGAAAATAGGAAGGGAAAACTCTGCCTAAATCCGAACGCTTATCAAAAAAGGATACTCCCCCTACGCACCAGGTTTCGTAACCGTCCTTTTCAAGTCCCTCCATAATAGTGCTTCCCGAAAAACCGTAAGCGCCCTCAGGCGTCTTTCTCCCAAGCCCGATTGATTTGGGGAAAAATAACATATCCCTGTCCGCTATGCTTTTGGCGTCAAAGCTGCATGGAAGGAAGCCTGCAAACATGGCATGGTGGGAAGGATAGGTAAAATTGCCCGGCGCCTGACGCTTATCCCATTTGCCATACCGGTTTAAAACAGGCGTTCCTCCCTCCTCCTGCTCTTTCTCCGCCACATCATAGCGCAGGGTATCCAGGCAAATAAACAAAATATCCAAATGGCCAACCACTTTATTCATGTCTACAGACATATCTGCAGGCATATCCACAGTCATGTCCATAGCCATGCCCGCAGCCATGGCTGTAGGCATAGCCGTGGACACGCCTGCGGACAGTTTCTTACGCTTCCCGGAAGTAAGTAAATGTATGGGAACCTCGCTTGACACATTTTCTTTGGGTAAGCTCTCTCCCAGATCCTGACTGTTTTTCATTTCCTCACTCATATTTCATCCCCCATTTTTATCCATACAGCCAATTTGCCATAATTTCCGCCTGATGACGATAAATCACATTTTCGTGATAAATATCCTGATAAATCAAATCGCCCTGTCCGTTCATTTCTATAATTCTGGGATTCAGGCTTCCTTTTTCCAGTAAAATGTCGATTCCGGCGCACCTTAACCCTTCAAAGCAGGCCATAGCCTCCTGACAGACAGATATCATATTGCACACGACAGATTCCGGAAGCCGTAAATCCTCTATCTGCAAGGGACGATTGTTTAAATGCAGGTTGGTAATCGGCCCTTTGGAAAGTCTTGCCAGCAAAAAATCCATTTTTCCTTCCTGCATCACAGCTCTCAAATCGTAAGAAAATCCCTGATATTCCGCCTTGGCATACCACCGTTCCAAAATACAGTCAAGCTCCAAAATCCCATCCAAAAGAGGAAAAATATCCTCAGGCTTTGAAAAATGCCTGAGCCGTTTGGTATTGACAAGACCGCCCCCCGGACAAAGAGCCGCACAGGTGTAAAGGGCCATCCTCCCTGTAGAAGGCTGATAACGAAAAGCCGATACCCCCGCCGCGCCGGAACCTTTTACCGGCTTTATGAAAATCTGATAAATCTCTTTGGTCTTCATCATTTCCAAAAGCCTGTCTGAGGAAAGCTCTGTCTCTCTTCGTTTTTGCCTCATCTTATTTCTTTGCGAAATTCCTGTTTCCGCTTTCAGCAGCTCATCCGTCTGCAGATATATTTTCTCCGCTGAGAGTTCCGTTTCTGTCTGTAACTGTTCTGTCACGGGAAGGCCCGCCTCCGCCAGCTTTTTTTTACAAAACCGCTTATCAAGTAAACGGGCTATGACATCCGGGTGATTGAAAAACGCGATTTTCCGCCCTTTTCCCATCCGGCTTAATTCCGCGAGCGTCCTTTCATATTCTCCTGTCAGCTCATTCAATGTTTTCAGGGAACTGCTCTTCCATAAGGGAGGCTCTATCTTTAAAAATATTTCCCCTTCTGTCAGCGCATCTCTCCACTCTTTCCAGTCCGTAAATAGAAGGCCGCTTTCACTGCCAGCCATCTTTTTGTCAGAAAAGACAGGCAGCCCCGCCTGCACTGCCGCCTGCCTTAAATAACCGGTTCTCTTAGTTTCCGGATTCCCTAAAACTACGATGCGTTTCATTCTGTGAGCATGGCGTATCTGTATATTTCGCCATCATATGCATCTTCTTCGTTTCCCTCGGAGACGTCCACTTCCATAGGAAGGTTTTTCAGTTTATCCGCCATTTCATTTGACAGATAATGATAATGTATATCCAGTTTCTTTATATTAGGCCAATCCGCCATTTTTTCCAGAAGAAGCTCTCCGCCTTTATCGGTAAGCGTGCCAAGGGACAGATCAAGAACGTTGATTTGCCCCATATACTTGCTTCCAAGCACAATTTCGGTCAACTCATCCTGTATTTCGCTGTCCACAATTCCCAGATAGTCAAGCTTCGGAAAATCTGATTTTTCCAAAAGCTCCTTCACCGTATCCCCATTGCCGTCAAATCCATAATCTTCAATCCCAATATACAGCAGCAGCTTTTTCAGATTGGGGAGTTTGGCGTTTTGGATGGATTTCATCACGGATTTGGGAAGTCCGCCGCATATAATCGTCAAAGACTCCAAATTTTCATGACAAATTTCTCCTAGTTCCAGATCAGTACTGCCTTTAATGGTCAGTTCCTTAAGCTGTGGCACTGCTGCCCACAGCGCGCTGTAATCTCCCTGCATAATCCACGATACTTCGCATTCTTCGAAATCCATATCTCCGAAAAACAGCTTTTCAATATGAGAAAAACTGCCCGCCTCTGCCACGATTCCGTCTATAACCTCCTGACAGCTCTCCTCCCACGGATTTCCCCAGCATCCGATTGCCAGCTCTGTCAAATCAGGGAAATCCTTATCTGCAAGAATATCCCCAACCACCTCTTTCGGTCCCTTGCCCTGCTCCTCATACTGCTCATAACTATAAGCATAAGTTTTTGATTTTTTCCGTCCCACGACTATAACCCCTCCTTTTCATTCCTATTACTCTTGCATACAATAGGCAAAGCCTATTATCATGTATCGCAAGCTTTGCTTGTGGTACTGCACCAATATATTCCCTAATGCCCTACGGGCTCTTCCTCCCAGCTTAAGATAGTTCCGCTATTACCGTCAATTTCAAATTCGTACTCCATCCCATTATAAATAATTTTCCCCTCATATTCCAGACGGCCATCATCATAATCCGTCTCAAACTCCCATACATCGCCCTCTCCGGCCCCCGGAACCTTCAAAAGCGCCAGTTCCTTTGCTTTTTCCGCCGTAATACCACTGCCGGAATCTACAGGATTCGAAACCGTATGATGCTCCGCGTCATAATCGTAGCCAATGATATCCCCCGTATATGCGTCAATTTCATAGTCATATTCCTTATGATCCTGGGTGTAAAATTCCACCTCATATATCTGACGGCCATCGTCATAATCCAGCTTGCTTTTTACAAATGTCGCCTGCTCTGGGCTCAAACCTGCATGCTCCAAAGCCTTTGACTTGGCGTCGTCTATGGTAATCATCCCATCTGACGGCTGATTTGCCGCAGGATTGGTGCCCGCATCAACTGCCGGGGCAGTGCTTCCGTCGGAAGAAGTTTCGTTTGTATTTGCTTTACCGCTGTCCGAAGTTTCCTTATTATCCTGCTCTTTGCTGTCGGAGGCTTCCGAAACGTTCTGCCCGCCGACGCCGGAAACTTCTTTACTGTCAGATTCGCCGGCGCTTTCGTTTGCTTCCTCCCTATCATTTTGGTCAGAAGCGGAATCTGTCTGCTCAGAGCCTTGCGTGGCGTCATTCTGTTTTTGAACACATCCGCCCAGCATCAGTATAAAAGACAACACACAAAAAAGGCAAAGATATTTTTTTACATCCTGATGTTTCATAAGTTCATTTTCCTCCTTTTCCGGTTTTTGCGTTCTCTGCGCTGTTTTTGCAGCTTTCCGGCTTTCTTGAACTTTTTAAAATTTGATTATACAATTACTTTCTTCCTTTTCACTTTCTAATTTTAAAAGCTTCCAGCGCCTGCTCTCTCGTCAACGCGCCAGCATTATAGAGTGTAAAAGTGGTGTAAACATCATCATTTGCAACAGGCCCATAAATAAAAATCCAAAACAAAATCCAGAAATCTATTCCGGCGAATTAACCGCGGCTTGGATTCTGCTATATTGCTTCCATGATATAAAACCATATATTAACCCCCCATTCTTTTACCGTTCAAAAGAATGGGTCCAGTCTGTTTTTAACAGAAAGATGGAAAATATCACGGTCGTCACAGACCAGGTGATGGGATAGGCGCAGGCGATCATCCTAAATTCCGGTATGATTTTCAGCGCCACTGTGACGTAAATAATACGTAGGGCGCACCAGGATAAGAGCATCCCTATCATGGGCACCACCGATTTTCCACAGCCCCGGATTACCCCCGCCGCGCAGTGGGAGAAGGACAGGATACAGAAAAACAGCGATACCGTTCTGGCATGGATTTTTCCAAAAGCAATCGCCTCCGGCGCATTTACAAATATTCTAAGGAGCGGAGAAATGCCGAAGAATATCACCAAACCAATCAGCTCCGCAATGATCACGCCTGAGGCGATGCCAAACAGGGCGCCCTTTTTTGCCCGATCGTATTTTCTTGCTCCAAGATTCTGGCTGATAAAGGTGGGCAGCGCCATAGACATACTCATAATCGGCAAAAATACTATCCCTTCAATGCGGGAATAAGCTCCGATTCCTGACATGGCATATTCCCCAAAGGAATTGATGTTGGACTGTATCACGATATTTCCAATGCTGATAACCGAATTTTGAACGCCTGTGGGAATACCCTGGCTTATCACTTCCCTGATAATATCCGGGTGGATTCGAAGCTTCTTAAAGTCCAGTTTTGCCCTGTCTTTTCCCCTGCACATTCTGAAAACACACAGCGCAACGCTGATCCCCTGCGACAGTACGGTTGCAGCGGCCGCCCCTGTCACTCCCGTGTGGAACCCTGCCACCAGAATCATATCCAGGATCATATTGATGATAGAAGAAAAGATCAAATAGTACAGAGGATGTCTGCTGTCTCCAACGGCCTGCATAATGGACATGCAGATATTGTACATGATTACCGTTGAAACTCCTCCAAAATAAATACGGAAATAGGCAAGGGACTGCGGCAGCACATTATCCGGCGTTCCCATCCACCTTAAAATAGTGGGCACTAAAAGAACGCCTACTATGGTAGAGACAATGGAAGCCAAAATGCCAAACAAAAAATTGGTATGGATTGCGTACTCCACATGCTCCTCGTCCTTTGCGCCAAAATACTTGGAAATCACCACGCCGCCGCCAACGGCAATCCCATTAAAAAATCCTACAATCAAAAAAATCAGATTTCCTGCGGAGCTGACCGCTGCAAAAGATGCATTGTCCGCATAGTTTCCAATCACCCATGCGTCCACCATATTATAAAACTGCTGTAACAGCTGTCCCCAGAAAATCGGCACCGCAAAGGCCAAAATCCCCTTTGCCACAGACCCTTCCGTCAGGTTTACCACATCTTTTGATTTCTGCTTTGCAATCTCCACCTCTCCATTCCTCCACGTTTATTTTTACCGTGTCTCGTTCAGATAAAGCTGTACCCTGTTCTGCACAACCGAAGCCACATCCTCCATGCTCTTTTGCCCGCTGAAATAGCCGGACGCTTCCTCCAAAATGATATTTAACACTTCCGCATCCATCTGCTCCGCATTTTTGGTCGTATCTATCATTTCTCTTACCCGGTCGGTCTGCTCTTTGGTAGCCGCATAAACCTGTACGGAAAACTCTTCGCCTCCCATGCTGCTGCCCCATGTCATTTTGGGCATTTCCGTCTGATTGCCGTTCTCATCCTTTGTATATTCCGGCTCCATATCCTTCTCAAACTGTTTTTTAAGGGCGGATTTTAGTATAGGGAAACCGCCGTTAGGGGAACCCACATTTTCCTGTCTCTCCTTTGTCACGTTAAAGCGGATAAATTCCCAAACCCCGTCTTTGTTTTCAGAGCCGGAGCCCATCGCCACAGTAGTTCCGTTAGACCGGAAGGACAAACCGCTCTCCCCAAAGGTAGGATAGCCAATCAGATTTACCGGCCCTCCGAACATGAACTCATACATCTGATATTGGGAAACGGAAGTAATGTATCCATTGTAAAGCAATGTCTTTCCGCTTCTCAAATCGTCCAAAGTGGTGTCGTCGCTTGCTTCGTCGGCAAAACCGTTGGCAAAGGTAAGGATTTTCCGGAATTCCTCCCCTGTAAAATTACATTCGCCGGTTTCCTTATTGATAAATAAATCCTGATTCATGGTACACATCAGACGCAGAATACCTGACTTATCCGTATCCGGCAAAAGCTTCGCACCGTTACCTGCGGACGCCATCAGCGCCATGACGTCCTCCACCGTCCAGGTTCTTGCATCCCCTATTTCGGAAACCTTTCCAACCAGGGCTTCCACGCCGTAATAAGGCATGATCGCATACAGTTTTCCGTCTCTCTCATAAGCCTTTAACGCGCTTTCCACATAGTCTTCCCTGTTTATGATATCATCCCCCTCAAGGTAAGGGGTAAGATCCTCAACCGCGCCCACGGAAATCAACGTTTCCAAGGACATGGGACAATAACTTAAGTCTATGATATCCGGGAATTGTCCGCTTTCCAGTTCCTTTTGAAAAAGATCGGCCTTTTCGCTGTAGTCCATGGAAGCGTCCCCATACTCTTTTATCATAATGCGGTACTTCTCGCTTTGCCTGTTAAACGCTGTAATGTCCCTCTCCGCAAAAAAGGAAGGATAATAAGTTCCATAAGTAAGAATGGTTTTTTCTTCTACCTCCGATTTTGGTTTTTGGGTCAGAACCACCAGCTCCGTGCCCCCTTCCGGGCTCATATAGTCGGTGGTCAGCGCCGCAATTCTCCCATCCGCAAGAAAAGCAACGGAAGTAAGATTGGTGGAGTTAACGTCATAATCCGTCCAGCGCAGAATTTCCTCCGGCTTTTCATCGGACAGATTGCAGGATAAAAGGACGCCTTCTTCCGTGTACAGCAAGTCCGTGTCCGTTCCGCCCTGATAGGTTCCATAACCAAATGGGATGGAGCTGTCTACCGGTTTTAATCCGCTCTCTCCCGGAATAACCTCATTTAAAAGAAAACCCCGGACGTCGTCAAAGTAGGCCGCTCCTATTGTCCCGTCCTTCATACGGAAAAAGCAATTAAGGTACTGTCCCGGATTTACCTGACTGTACACGCTGCCGTCCGGTTTCAGAACATAGATTTCCCGTCCACCGGAAACATAAAAATTCCCATCCCCGTCCGTCAAAATACCGGAAATATAAAAATCCGGCGCTTTCAAAAAGGTCTCGCTGACATCTATAGAAGACAGCTCTTTCCCTGCCGCATCCAGCTTTTTAATCAATATTTCTTTCGTCTCGGAGCCGCTTTCATCCGTATAACCTGTCACCGAGATGAGCAGATTTCCATCCGCATCCGCATTAAGGCTGGTGATATACTGGTTTTCCCCCAATTCCACAGGCAGCTCCGCGCTCTCCTGACTGTCCATATTCATGGAAACAAGATTTGTCTTCGAATTTTCATATTCCAGATAAAAAATATTCTGATCATTTCCAATCACCGCCGGACCCACTTGTTTCCCGGCTCCTCCTACAGGATGGTATGCCGCCACATAGGTATACTCGTCCCCGCTTACATTCTCAGCATTTTCCAATTCCGCCGGAGTTTCTTCCTTCTGTTTTCCACACCCGCCGAAAATACATGCCAGTGCAAGTGCCGTAATCGTGCACAATACCATTTTCTTTTTCATACTAACCTCCATGTCGCGGCCTTGCCGCGATTCAAATCGAAATGAAGACTTAGAACTTCTCTTCACACTTTCCGACATGCCGCTTTGCGGCACAAACGATACATGAATTATTTCAGAAGAATCGCC
>CAJUKV010000072.1 GCA_910587305.1 uncultured Lachnospiraceae bacterium
AGTGCGGGCTTATAGCCCGCGTCCCGAGCCACCCGTTTTACGGGTGGGGGCGACTGCACACTTTCCGACATGCCGCTTTGCGGCACAAACGATACATGAATTATTTCAAGATGACTTAGATTTTCTTAGGCGGCGTCTTTTGACGCCTTAGAAAATCTTCATCTCTTCTTCACACTTCATACTTTTCGATTGGACAATAAAATAAGTATAAAAAGTTCCCCGTAAAAATAAACTATTTATTAAATCAACAAATTCATATGAAATTAAGATATAAAGAGAAAAATAAAGAAATAAAGAGAAAATAAGATATATATACGATTATCTGCTTATATAAACGGTTGCAAAGGAAAGAAGATGAAATTAATATATGTTCTAGCAATTAGCACTCGATATAAAAGAGTGCTAACAAATCCAAAGCAAAGAATGACCGGCACTTCATTTTGGCATTTATCAGAATATAAGGAGGGGTACCGGTAAAATAACAACAGTCAACAAAATAAAGGAGGCAGTTAAAATGAAGTTAGTACCATTGGCAGACAGAGTTGTTTTAAAACAGTTGGTAGCGGAAGAAACCACTAAGTCAGGCATCGTTTTACCCGGACAGAACAAAGAAAAACCTCAGCAGGCAGAAGTTGTTGCAGTAGGCCCGGGCGGTGTAGTAGATGGTAAGGAAGTTAAGATGGAAGTTAAGGTTGGCGATCAGGTAATCTATTCCAAATATGCCGGCACAGACGTTAAGGTTGAGGAAGAAGAGTATATCATTGTAAAACAGAATGATATTCTGGCGGTAATTCAATAGCAGGAAGAAAAGTTCAAAGTTAAAAATCAGATAAACTTATCATTAGGAGGCAAAAAGATTATGGCAAAGGAAATTAAATACGGGGAAGAAGCCCGTGCAGCGCTTGAATCAGGTGTAAATCAGTTGGCAGATACCGTAAGAGTAACATTAGGACCTAAAGGAAGAAACGTAGTGCTTGACAAATCCTACGGCGCACCTCTTATCACCAACGACGGCGTTACGATTGCAAAGGAAATTGAGTTAGAGGACGCTTTTGAGAACATGGGAGCACAGTTAGTTAAGGAAGTTGCAACCAAGACCAACGATGTGGCAGGCGACGGCACCACGACGGCAACCGTACTTGCACAGGCAATGGTAAACGGCGGAATGAAGAACCTGGCGGCAGGCGCTAACCCGATCATTTTAAGAAAAGGTATGAAGAAGGCTACCGACTGTGCGGTAGATGCAATTGCAAAGATGAGCTCTAAAGTGAACGGAAAAGAGCACATTGCAAGAGTTGCCGCTATCTCCGCTGGGGATGACGAAGTAGGACAGTTGGTTGCGGACGCTATGGAAAAGGTTTCCGGCGACGGCGTTATCACCATTGAAGAAAGCAAGACCATGCTGACAGAGCTTGACCTGGTAGAAGGTATGCAGTTTGACAGAGGATATATTTCCGCATACATGGCTACGGATATGGATAAGATGGAAGCTGTTCTTGAGAATCCTTATATCCTGATTACAGATAAGAAGATTTCCAATATTCAGGAGATTCTTCCTTTACTTGAGCAGGTAGTACAGTCCGGCGCTAAGCTGCTTATCATTGCGGAAGATGTGGAGGGCGAAGCTCTTACCACTCTGATTGTAAACAAACTGCGCGGAACCTTCAATGTAGTGGCTGTTAAGGCTCCCGGATATGGCGACAGAAGAAAAGCTATGCTGGAGGATATCGCCATCCTGACAGGCGGCCAGGTAATCAGCGAAGAACTTGGTCTTGACCTGAAGGAAGTTACCATGGAACAGCTTGGACGCGCTAAATCCGTTAAGGTTCAGAAGGAAAATACCGTGATTGTTGACGGCGAAGGCGATAAGGATGCTATTTCCGCAAGAATCAACCAGATTAAAGGACAGATTGAGGAAACAACTTCTGATTTCGATAGAGAAAAACTTCAGGAAAGACTTGCCAAGTTGGCAGGCGGCGTAGCTGTTATCCGCGTAGGCGCTGCTACCGAGACCGAAATGAAAGAAGCAAAGCTTCGTCTTGAGGACGCTCTTGCAGCAACAAAAGCGGCAGTGGAAGAAGGTATCATCTGCGGCGGCGGTTCCGCTTATATCCATGCCGCTAAGGAAGTAAGCAAACTGGCTGATACCATGGAAGGCGACGAGAAGACAGGGGCACAGCTTGTCTTAAAAGCACTGGAATCTCCTTTGTTCCATATTGCGGCAAACGCAGGTTTAGAGGGAAGCGTTATTGTAAGCAAAGTACAGGAATCTGATGCAGGCATGGGATTTGACGTTCTGAAAGAAGAATATGTAGATATGATTTCCGCTGGTATTCTTGATCCTGCAAAGGTTACAAGAAGCGCTCTCCAGAACGCAACAAGCGTTGCTTCTTCCTTGCTTACAACAGAATCTGTTGTTGCAAACATTAAGGAAGATGCTCCTGCAATGCCCGCAGGTGGCGGCGGAATGGGCGGTATGATGTAAAGGATCCGTCTTTGAGAAAATCAATTTATTAATAATATGATAAAAAGAGGTTAAAATGATAGACAGGTATGCCGTGGAGTGCGGCATACCTGTTTTTGCTAAATAACCTGTATTATGAATTCTTGTAACAGTTCAGCCCAGGACTTTGCACTTACTGCAAAGTCCGCGAGAACGCATAAAGGCGGAGAAAAATCCGGCCTCTTTGCCGAAGGCAGACTTGGAATAGGCCGGATTCCGTAACTAGAAGCCGGAGGCTGAATAGTCGTTACTTCATGGGTCAGGAATGCGCACAGGCTGCACATTCCGTGAGAACATGATGCAGGTGCGAGGGGCGATCTTTGTGTAGCAAAACTCGAAATATCGCCCCGAATATTACTATGAGCGGCCTTCAGGCCGTGATAGTTACGAATTCTTTAACAGTTCCTTACTGCCGCGTTGACGAATTTAACAAAAAAATATATAATATCATAATATATGAAAAAGAGTACGCAGAATGCATCAATGAATTTATGCCGGTGTTCGGACGTGCTGCCGGTTTTGGCAGATATTGTCGGGAGGATGATAGTGAATGTGTGAATTGCCGGCAGGGTGGGGATTATTATGACGGAAGAAAAAGATGTGGAATTGATGAAAAGCGAAATCGTGTTTGATGATGGACGGATAGAATCCATTCAGGAATTTCAAAGTCCCCAGCAATTGTACAGGGACCTGGTTTTGCGTGTTCAAAAATATCATCCCTCCGATGATATTTCTTTAATAGAAAAGGCTTATCTATTGGCGGCAAAGGCACATGAAAACCAGGTGCGTAAGTCAGGGGAGCCTTATATCATTCATCCTTTGTATGTGGCGATTATCCTTGCCGACCTTGAGATGGATAAAGAAACAATAGCCGCGGGGCTTTTGCATGATGTGATAGAAGACACTGTCATGACAGAGGAGGAGATTAAGGAGCGCTTTGGGGAGGACGTGGCCCTTTTAGTGGACGGGGTGACGAAGTTAGAACAGTTAAATTTCACCAATGAAAGCGGAGATAAGGCGGCTGACAGATTGGAGATACAGGCGGAAAATCTTCGTAAGATGTTTCTTGCCATGGCAAAGGATATCCGGGTTATTTTAATTAAGTTAGCCGACAGGCTTCACAATATGCGCACCTTGAAATATAAGAAACCGGAGAGCCAGCAGAGAATTGCCAGGGAAACCATGGAAATATATGCGCCTATTGCCCAGCGGCTGGGAATCTCCAAAATTAAGGTGGAACTGGATGATTTGTCTTTAAAATACTTGGAGCCGGACGCTTACTATGCCCTGGTGGATAAAATTGCCGTGCGTAAGAGCGTGCGGGAAAAGTATATTCAGGCCATCGTGGACGAGGTGAGCGAGCATATCGGCAAAGCCGGAATTAAGGCGCAGATAGACGGCCGGGTGAAGCATTTTTTCAGTATCTATAAAAAGATGAAAAACCAAAGTAAGACCATCGACCAGATTTATGATTTGTTTGCGGTCCGCATTATTGTGGATACGGTAAAGGATTGTTATGCGGCGCTGGGGGTCATTCATGAGATGTATAAGCCCATCCCGGGCCGCTTTAAGGATTATATTGCCATGCCCAAGGAAAATATGTATCAATCCCTGCACACCACGCTGATTGGCAACAGCGGGCAGCCCTTTGAGATACAGATTCGGACCTATGAAATGCATAAGGCGGCGGAGTATGGCATTGCGGCCCATTGGAAATACAAGGTTGCTTCAGACGGAAAAAGGATAGAGGATTCCGAAGAAGAAAAACTAGCCTGGTTAAGACAGATTCTGGAGTGGCAGCGGGATATGTCCGACAACAAGGAATTCATGAATCTATTAAAAAGCGACTTGGATCTGTTTTCAGACAGCGTTTACTGCTTTACCCCCACGGGAGAAGTGAAAAATCTTCCGGCCGGTTCCACGCCGGTGGATTTTGCATACAGCATCCACAGCGCGGTGGGGAATAAGATGATTGGCGCCAGGGTAAATGATAAACTGGTGACCATCGATTATGAGATTAAAAACGGCGATCGAATAGAAATTTTAACCTCCCAAAATTCAAAGGGTCCAAGCCGTGACTGGCTGAATCTGGTAAAGAGCACTCAGGCAAAAAACAAAATCAACCAGTGGTTTAAAAACGAGTTTAAAGAAGAAAATATCATTAAAGGCAAGGAGCTTTTAAATTCTTACTGCAAGGCAAGAAGCATCAATACGGCGGATCTCATGAAGCCTGAGTACATGGACGCCATTATGAACAAATATGGCTTTAGAGATTGGGACTCTGTGCTGGCTGCGGTGGGACACGGCGGTTTAAAAGAAGGTCAGATCATCAATAAGATGATGGAGTTTTATGAGAAAAATCATAAAAAGGAACTGACCAACGAGGAAGTGCTGGCAGCGGTTGCCGCAAATGATTCGGCAAGAAAGATGGAATGGAATAAATCAAGAAGCGGCATTATGGTAAAAGGTATCCATGATGTGGCCGTCAGATTTTCCAAATGCTGTTCACCGGTGCCGGGGGATGAAATTGTGGGCTTTGTCACCCGCGGCAGAGGCGTTTCCATCCATAGGACAGACTGTATCAATATTATCAATCTGCCTGACTTAGAGAGGGAGAGACTGATTGACGCCGAGTGGGAGGCGGCCGCTGACGAGGTCACGGAAGGGAAATATTTGGCGGACATTAAAATTTATGCCAATAACAGAAACGGGCTTTTGGCGGATATATCCCGGACTTTGTCAGAAAGAAATATCGATATTATTTCCATGAATACAAGGGTGAATAAGCAGGGGCTTGCGACCCTGTCAACTTCCTTTGAAATCAGTAGCAGGGAGGAGCTTATTCGTATTGTAGATAAAATAAGGTCAATAGAAAGTGTGATAGATATAGAAAGAACTACGGGCTAAGTGTGAAGAAGAGATGAAGATTTTCTAAGGCGTCAAAGAACGCCGCCTAAGAAAATCTAAGTCATCTTGAAATAATTCATGTATTGTTTGTGCCGCAAAGCGGCATGTCGGGAAGGGTGAATAAATAGCTCCGCAGGCATTTGGTTCAACACACCGTATAAGTTCGGCGGGAATTTGTGCCGAAGCGTAACAAATTGAAAGATGGCAGAGCGAAATCTGACATTTCGCCTGCCCCTTAAGCGTATAACGTTTCAGGATGGAGGAAAAGATGTCAAATTTGAAGATCGGTAGAATTATGCTGGGCATATGCCAGACAAACTGTTATTTTGTGTATCGGGAAGGATGCAATAAGGCGCTTGTTTTTGATCCTGCGGATAAGGGAGATTATATTTACAATGGTTTAAAGGAGAAAGGCTTTTCGGTAGAAGCTATCCTGTTAACCCATGGACATTTTGATCATATTTGGGGCGTTGAAGCTCTTAAGGAGCTTTCCGGCGCTAAAATATATGCTTATGAGGAGGAAAAAGAGGTCTGTGAGAACCCTTCGGTAAATGTTTCCAAAAGGACAGGCAGGCCGTGCAGTGTGATCGCGGATACTTATTTAAAGGATGGGGAAGAAGTGACCCTTGAAGGAATAACCTTTAAGCTTCTTGCCACGCCGGGCCATACAAAGGGGAGCTGCTGCTATTACTTTGAGGATGATAAAATATTGATTAGTGGGGATACTTTATTTCAGGAATCGGTGGGAAGAACCGATTTGCCCACAGGCAGCATGAGCGCGCTGGTGCGCTCTGTCAGGGAAAAGCTGATGCCTTTGCCGGAGGATGTGAAGGTTTATCCGGGGCACGGAGAGACAACCACCATTGGATATGAGAAACAGTACAATCCTTTTATATAAAATTACGAACTAAATTCACAGGAAAAAACATCAGAGGAAAGGAATCTATAAGCAATGAGGAAAAAAATCTTGTTATTATTGGCAACAGGTCTGTTAGCAGGCGCGATGCTTGCCGGATGCGGTAAAGATAATCAGGAAGAAGGAAACCCCGCGCCTTCGGCGGAAGAATTGCCTGCTCAGACGCCTGAGAGTACGCCCCAGCCAACCCCGGAAGGTTTTCCGACTGTCTCGGAAAGAGAGACGGTTGACGGAAAAATGCAAAGCTACCTTACCGGTGAGTGGAAGGATGAACAGATTGTGAACAGAAGGCCCATTGCAGTTATGATACCGAACAATTCTCCCGCAATGCCTCAGTATGGAATTTCGAAGGCAAGCATCATCTATGAAGCGCCTGTGGAAGGGCGCATTACCAGATTGATGGCAGTTTTCGAAGATTTTGACGATCTTGACCGGATTGGACCGGTTCGGAGCAGCCGCGATTATTTCGTTTATGTGGCGATGGGCTACGAGGCAATCTACTGCAATTGGGGACTTGCAAGGCCATATGTGGAGGAGCTCATTAACCGGGATACGGTTCAAAATATCAGCGCGGCGGTAGAGGGAATTTATAATCCCGCCCACGAGGCTTTCGACAGAGTCAGCCGTCCGGGGTATGCTACGGAGTTTACGGGATATCTTTTTATAGACGGACTCCTTGAAGCGGCGGAAAGACTTGACTATGACTGGGAATATGACAATGCCTATGTACCGCCTTTTACCTTTGCAGCCGACGAGACGAGGGCGGAGGATAATTATAAAGATGCGGAAGATGCAACCATGATTTATCCGGGAGGACATGAGGGAAATAAAGGCGGCTATGGCGCGTACAATCCCTATTTTGAGTACAATAGCCAGGATAACCTGTATTATAGATTCCAGAACGGAAAAGAACAGATTGACGAGATGGACGACAGCCAGCTTGCGGTGTCCAACGTTGTTTTTCAGTACTGCCATGGGGAAGTGAGGGACGACCACGATTATCTGGCCTTTGGCGTCCACGGGGAAGGCGACGCCATTGTCTTTACCGGTGGAAAGGCCATCAAGGGAACCTGGGAAAGATATGACGGCGACGCTACGCCTGCAAAATTTTATGATGAAGACGGAGAAGAAATCATTTTCAACCAAGGTAAGACATGGGTTTGCAATATTTGGGAAGAGTATGGGGAATTTGTGGAATATGAATAAGGAAATTGCCACGTTATCGTAATTAATTTACAGTGGAATTGTATCAGTTAACACGGACAATTATAGGGGCGATGGGAGGATGGTACAGGATATGACAGAAAAGGAGCTCATTGCGGTAACGATTGACAATAATATGAATTTGCAGCGTATCAAAAAAGCAAACGGGGCGATATGCAGAACAAAGAGCTTGGCTATCAGCTTAGGGGGGTGGTTGCCAAATTATCAAGTTTTGGAGTCAATATTGAAGATTTAACTCTTTAAAAGCGGAAGCTGCTGTTTACCGGACAGCCGGAAACATGGATCGGAGCGGACGGCTGACCAATTTGTAAAAAGTAATAAGCAGAAATAAAAACAGAATTAAGAAAAGACCGGTAGTTTACAACTATCGGTCTTTTGTGTATAATAGCATTCGTGAGTTGTGTTCCGACGGCAGTTTATCCCTGACCCGGATAATCCGGAACCTCAATTTTGCGGTTTTGCGCAAGATTTCGTTGTTGAGCTCCTAAGAGGTTCTTCAGACTCGGAACATATTCATCCGGACTTTGATAACTACATACGAACGATGAAATTGTCATTGTTTTCCTCATTTAGCGCCATGGCCTTTTAAAAAGCGGCAGATATACTGACAAGCGCTGAGATTTTTCAATCCCCGTCCGACATATGCTGCGTAATCGGACAACATGCGCCGGACAGCAGGGAAAATCTAATCGTCCATCAGTATAGCAGAAAGGAAAGACAAAAGCCGCGAGGAAGGTTGACGAGGTAAAGAGTTATCGAAAATTCGGCGGATGCTCTTTCGTACCGCCTGCGGTGCGTGATATACCGGCAAATATGCGGGTAACTGCAAAACAAATACGGTATAGCGCAGGCAGCTATGAAAAGTTTTTTAATCCGGCAAAAGGCTAAGCAGGAAAGCTGCGGTTTGCAGGATGAAATCTTTTTACGGACAAAGCAAATAACAATCAGAATTGGTAAGCTCCAAGCGCGCGGGCGCAGACGGAGCATATAATAAATTTATAGAAAAAATGAGGAAAACAAAATGTGTGGAATAATTGGATATACGGGAAAAGGCAATGCAGGGATGATTATGCTGGATGCATTGGAGCTTTTGGAATACAGAGGATATGACAGTGCGGGAATCGCTCTTTTAGACGCCGGAAAGACGCGGATTGTAAAACAGGCCGGAAGGGTGAAGGATTTGCGAAAGCTCTGTGAGAAGCAAAAGCCGGTGGGGCAGTGCGGAATCGGGCATACCAGATGGGCCACCCACGGGGGCGTGTCCGACGAGAATGCCCATCCCCACAAGTTCGGCAAGATTACCCTGATACACAATGGCATCATTGAAAATTATAAGGAACTGACGGAAAAGTACGGGTTGGAGGGACAGCTGAAATCCGAGACGGACAGCGAAGTGGTGGCGGCCGTACTGGAACACTTTTATACGGGAGATCCCTATTCGGCGATACGCAAGACAGTGCTTAAGCTGAAAGGAACCTTTGCGCTGGCAATTCTGTTTGAAGACCAGCCGGATAAAATATTCGCAGTACGCAATGTGAGCCCTATTGTAGCGGCGGTTACGGAAAAGGGGGCTATGCTCTCGTCGGATGTGGCGGCAATCGTGCCTTTTACCACGGATTATTTTGTGGTGCCCGAATTTCATGTAATCTGCCTTTCACCGGAAGGAATTGACATGTTCGACTTATCCGGAGATAAGGCGGAAATCGAATGGCTTAAGGTGGACTGGGATGTGAGCCGCAGCGGCAAGGGCGGCTATCCTTTTTACATGGAAAAGGAGATTATGGAACAGCCCCAGGTGATAGAAGAAACCATACTTCCCAGAATTAAGGACGGAAAACCTGACTTTTCGGAGGAAGGGATACCCGATAAGGTGCTGGCGGACTGTAAACGCATCTGCGTGATCGCCTGCGGGACGGCCATGCACGCAGGCTTGGTCGGGAAAAGCCTGATTCAGGCAATGATTGGCATTCACGTGGATGTTGTGATGGCGTCGGAATTTATGTATAATGATCCGGTGGTGAACAAAGATACCCTTGTGATTGCCATTTCCCAGTCGGGAGAAACCATCGATACCTTAGAAGCGCTCAAGTTTGCCAGAAAATGCGGCTCCCCCAGCATTTCCGTTGTGAATGTGAAGGGGGCGTCCATTGCGCGGGCCAGCGAGTACGTGATTTACACCAATGCGGGGCCGGAGATTGCGGTGGCAAGCACAAAGGCATACACCACCCAGCTTGCGGTTTTGTACCTGATCACGGCAAGAATGGCTATGGCAAGAGGACTGTGGGAGGAAGAGCGGCTTTTGGGCTATATAAATGAGCTTAAGCGTGTGCCCAGCGTGATGGCAAAAGTTCTGGAAACAAAAGAAGAAATCCACCGCCTGGCAGGTGTGATTTTGAACGCCCGGGATGTATTTATGATTGGACGGGGACTGGATTACTCCATTTTGCTGGAAGGGTCCCTTAAATTAAAAGAGGTTTCTTACATTCACTCGGAGGCCTATGCTTCCGGCGAGCTAAAGCATGGAACCATTGCGCTGATTACGGAGGATACTCCCGTAGTAGCGGTGGTAACCCAGGATAAATTAAAGAGCAAGGAACTTTCCAATATCCGCGAAGTTCAGTCAAGAGGGGCAAGGGTAGTGCTTTTGATCAAAGAAAATGAGACCCTGGACGAGGGCCAGCAGTGGAGCTGCGTCTACAGACTGCCGAAAATGGAAGACCCTTTTATGGTTATGCCGACTTCCATTGTGCTGCAGCTGATTGCTTACTTTGTATCCCTCGATAAGGGACTGGACGTGGATAAGCCAAGAAACCTGGCGAAAGTGGTAACTGTGGAGTAAAGAAGCCGCTAAAGCTGCGCACAGACTCCGCAAGTCAGTTTATTGTAATAAAAAGATAAGGGAAACAATGACAAGATGAAGAAAGAAAATTTCATTCAAGTTACGGTAAATCAGGCAGGATTTGAGTATGATATCCATTCTCTGGTGAAAGCATTCTATCCTGCAGATGAAGTGAAGGTAGTAGTAGGAGAGGAAGAAGATTCGGATGCAGAGGAAACTTTGCACATTGATTTATCAAAGGAAGCTGTTTCGCTTACCCTTGTTAATGGGGGTAATGGAACGGCTTCTTTTGGTGGCCGGAGGGCAAAGCTGCCTGTGGGCATAGAGCGCCCGGAGATAAAAAACCGTTTAAAGAAGCTGATATATGAGGCTCTTTCAAAGCATACGGGGAAGAAGCTTCCCTGGGGAACGCTTACAGGGATTCGCCCAACGAAAATTCCTATGTCCATGTTGGAGGAAGGCAGGAGCGATGAGGATATCTTAAAGTATATGAGAGATACCTATTTAATCAGCGATGAAAAAGGGGAACTGTCTTTACAGATTGCGAAAAGAGAAAAGGCCCTGCTTGATGTCCTCCACTGTGAGAATGGATATAGTCTGTATATCGGGATTCCTTTTTGTCCTACAACCTGTCTATACTGTTCCTTCACCTCTTTTCCAATCGTATCATGGAAAAAGAAAATTGGCTTATATCTGGACGCGCTGGAAAAGGAAATTGATTTTGTGGCGGAAAGCCATAAGGATAAGGTACTGGATACCATTTATATTGGCGGCGGAACCCCAACCACTTTAGAGCCGGAGGAACTTGCAAGACTCCTTTCCAAAATAAAAAACAGCTTCGACCTTTCAGAGTTGAAAGAATTTACGGTAGAGGCAGGACGTGCCGACAGCATTACGCCGGAAAAGCTTAAGGTGCTGAAAGAGTACGGCGTGAACAGAATTTCCGTAAATCCACAGACTATGAAACAGGAAACCTTGGATTTAATCGGAAGAAAACATACGGTTTTGCAGGTGAAGGAAGCTTTTGCTATGGCGAGGGAAGCGGGCTTTACCAACATCAATATGGATTTGATACTGGGACTGCCGGGAGAATCCATAGAAGATGTGCAGGAAACCATGACGGAAATCGAAAAGCTCAATCCGGATAGCCTTACGGTGCATTCCCTGGCCATTAAGCGGGCGTCCAGGCTGAGCCAATGGGTGGTGGAAAATGGAATATCCTCCCTGAAAAATACGGATGAAACCATGCATATTATGGCGGAAGGAGCAAAGAGAATGGGAATGGCGCCCTATTATCTGTACCGACAGAAAAATATGTCCGGTAATTTTGAGAATGTGGGATATGCCAGGGAAGGAAAAGGGGAAAAGGCTGAAAGAACCTTCCGGGGGATAAAGGATAGTGGTAATGCAGGTACATGGTATGACATGCAGGAGCATAGATTTGGGATTTATAATATTTTGATTATGGAGGAGAAACAGACCATAGTTGCCTGCGGAGCCGGCAGCATATCAAAGAGGGTATACCCTGATGGACGTATCGAAAGATGCGAAAATGTCAAGGATGTAGCGTCTTTCATAGAAAGAATTGACGAAATGA
>CAJUKV010000073.1 GCA_910587305.1 uncultured Lachnospiraceae bacterium
TACTAATTTCCTCATTTTGCCTGAAAATTTATGATACTTTCCCATAATTTTCTTTTATTACGTATTTTTATTTTGTGCATTTTAACATATTTTTCCTTAATCAAAGTCTTGCTTTTATAAAGAAATTTACATATTGTAGTGAATACATCTACTATGTACCATTATTCTCCACAGATTGAACTATTATTCATCAACAATTTTCAAATTTTTTCCGTCGTTCTTATAAAGGGATGTCGCAAAACGGCAAATTCATACAATGTATAACCGTCATACGCCGGAAGTTTGGCATATATTGTGCAACGGCTAAGTTTTACAACAGCCCTCGTGGGATCTACGCGCTGCCAGGGCGGTATGCGGGTTTGTGCATAAAAAAACCGAACCGGATAATAACCATACGTCAATACCGATGGCTTTAATCCGGTTCGGATCCTTTTCTTTCAAGTCAAAAACCCTGCCCCAAGCAGCGGGGCATCAAATTTGAAACGCCCCAAGGGGGGCGGCGCAAAAGACCCTCACGGCGGTCACTTGGCTCGTTGCTCGCGGGAATAAATTGGCGCTATAAAGCTGTCATTTGTTTTGTGGATTCTCCCTCCAACAATTCACAGGGAAATATCCTGCTTACATTCTCACTTTTTTTGTCCACAATTTCAAACAGCATCGTAACCGAGCCCCTGGCAATCTCCCGGATAGGCTGTTTGATGGTGGTCAGCTTGGGGGTATAATAGGTTCCCATCTCGATTCCGTCAAAACCCGCTACCGAATAATCATCCGGCACCTTCTTGCCCGCCTCTGCGATTGCCCTGCAGGCCCCAATCGCCATTGCATCGGAGAAAGCAAAAATACAGGTAAATTCTTTTCCGCTCTCTAACAACTCCTGGGTCATCCGGTAGCCGTTTTCCATGGAATAAAATCTGATATCACGCTTCATATGCAGAATTAACCCCTCATCCAATGTGATTCCATGCTCCTTAAGCGCGCTCTTATAGCCTTTCAGCCGGAGCTTTCCAATACTGGCATCATCAGGTTTCCCGGAGAGCACGGCAATCTTTTTATGCCCCAGCCTTATCAGATAATCCGTCATCCGGTAGCCTTCTTTTTCATCGTCCACGCAAAAAACAGAGTACTCTTCCGAGGAAATCCTATCAACATTATATCCTGCTGTGGAAAGCACAAAGGGGACGCGGAGTTTTTGCAGCTTTTCCTTTTCCCGGACAAAATATCCTCCCAGAAAGATAACCCCTGCAAGCTTCTTCTCCTTGGCAAGCTCTATGGCAACATCCACTTCATATTCGTCAAAATTCACATATCGGATTACCATGGAATATTTTCTTTTCTTGATTTCTTCTTCCATAATCTGTACGGCATCTGCAAACAAAGGGTTGGAAACGCCTTTCACTACCACCGCAATACATTTCCCGTCAATTCTTCTTAAATTTCTCGCACTGTTGTTGGGAATATAGCCGTATTCCTGGATAGCGTCCGTAATTTTTTGTTTTGTCTTCGGGCTGATGTCCGGATGATTGTTAATTGCCCTGGACACCGTGCTGACGCCTACCCCGCACAATTTTGCAATATCTTTTATCGTAATTTCTTCTGTGTTAAGCGCTTCTATACTAAATACACCTCTTCCTTTTTTTATTCAAATTCTTATGATATCTTTTCTTTTGTTTATGGTATAACAGGCGATCCGTAAATCTTTGTTCCAAAAGCGTTCCCTGGCAAAGGAACCTTTAAAACAACAATACTTATCATAATAAAACTAATTTCATTTTTCAATATCTTTCACAATAATAAATATATTTTTCCATTTATTCCCACAAGCAGCAACGAGACCAAACGTGCCGGCAAACCAATAAACAAATCGCAAACTGTTGGCAAATTGTGATATACTAAAATCGCCTCACATCACAAAAAAGCAAAAAAGGCGATGAAAAAGCGATTCAAGCAGGCAGGCGTATGTTTTTGCCGTCTCCTCAACCATCACTTTACATTTAATGCTGAGATTTCAATCACCGCTTGATTTTAGCACGGACTTTCCTATGCTAAAATAGTCTTACATGAAAAAGACGCACGGGTGGCCAACGTGTGAAATTTTCGAAAATGCTTAAACAAGCAGCGTTTTTCATATCTATTTGAGCCGCCAAAGGCGGCATGGAGGATTATTATGTTTGATATCATGAAAGTAGCCGCAAATATTAAAGAGGCAAGAATTGCCCAAAACATGACACAAATGAGTCTGGCCGACGCCATGGAGGTGAGCTATCAGGCGGTGTCCAATTGGGAGAGGGGAAATTCCATGCCGGACATTGCCAAGCTTGAACAGCTCTGCCAAATTTTGCAAATCAGTTTTGCGCAGCTTTTCGGGGCGGAAAATGAATCCCTCACTATCGCCAAAGTCACAGGAAAAGACGAAAGCTCCGCCATCACCCTGGAGGAAATAAAAGAGCTTGCGCCCCTTCTTTCTCCCCGGAAGATTAAGCAGCTGTTAGAGCACAACCGACGGCTGGATAAAGAGGAGAGCGCCCAGGCTGAAAACAAAATTGACTGTTCTGTTCTCATAGGGCTTGCGCCTTTTCTGGAACAGGAAGATTTAGAGAATCTTGCCGCCGGGTTAGAGGGCGAAATAAATCCTGAAGACCTTATCAGCCTTGCTCCCTTTTTAGGCCGCAACAGTTTAGATAAGCTCAGCCGGAATCTTACGGGAGAAGCCGACATAGAAATTATTATGGGACTTGCGCCCTTTTTATCCGAAAAGGGGCTAAGTAACCTCCTGCAGCATTATCAGGGAAATCTTAATTGGGAACATATAATGTCCCTCGCTCCCTTTTTAGGTCAGGATTCCTTGAAAAATCTGCTTTTATCTAATCAAAACGAAAACTAAAAATACAATAACATCATTTAATTTCTACCGCATTCTTTTCCATATGTAAGGCGGAGAAGGAAGTCGCATCGTAGGCTTCCTTCTCCGCCTTGCCAAATCAACTTTATTTTAAGGCAGCGTTTCACTTTCCTGTCTTTTGTCCTATCACCACATAATAAGACACTCCCAAAAGCACCGCCGCTCCCGTCCATGCAAGGATTTCCGCATAAAAAATCCCTTCCTGTCCTAAAAACCTCGGAAAAACAATGGCCGCAGTAACGCGCATCATAAATTCCGCCAATCCTGAAAGCATTGGTATCACCGTGTTTCCAAGTCCCTGAAGCCCTGAGCGGTAAACATACAATGCGTAAAGCACTATCAAAAAATAACTCATGATATTCAGGTAATGACGGGCAATTAAAAGCACCTGTTCCGTTTCCTCAGGATTTCCCGATACAAACAGGGAAAGAATTGCCCTCCCAAAAACCAGCATAAGCAGGGATATCGCCAGGGCAGTCACCGATGAAATGATAATTCCGCTTCGAATCCCCTTCCTTATACGCTCATAATTTCCCGCCCCATAGTTCTGGGCCACATAAGTGGTAATTGCATAGCCAAAGGACGTTGCCGCCACCTCAAGGAGGCCGTACAGCTTATTGGTAGCTGTGAATCCCGCCACAAAAAGAAAGCCGAATCCGTTAACCACCGACTGCACCACCATGCCGCCAACACTGATGATTGTATTTTGGAACATAACCGGTACGCCCAAAAAAAGCAGACGCTTTAGCATACTTCCCTCAGGCACAATATGCGTTCTGTCAATATGTACACATCCAAGGGATCTCATAGCCCAAAGACAGGCAAAGAGCGCACACCCCTGGGCAAATAAAGTGGCTCCGGCAGCTCCGGCAATTCCCAGGTGCAATCCCATCACAAACAAAAGATCCAGCCCAATATTCACAAGCGCTGCAACTACCATTGCAACTAACGGCGTTTTACTGTCTCCTAAGGCTCTTAAAAGCGCGGAAGCAAAATTGTAAAGCAGGGTAATCGGAATCCCGGCCCACAAAATCCTCAGATACAGCTCGGCCCCTGCAAAAATATTGTCCGGCGTCTTTAAAAGTCTGAGCGCAGGCGCAATCATCAGCTGCCCAAGGAAAATCATCAGGCATACGGCTCCTGCCGAAAGCACCAGCGCATTTCCGATTGTCTTTTTTAAATCTTCGTATTTCCCGGCTCCATAATACTGGGAAAATAAAATGGAAAAGCCCTGGGTAAGCCCCGTTGCCAGACCAAAAAACAGCCAGCTAAGCCATTCCGACGCTCCCAGGGAGGCAAGCGCCTCCACTCCTACGCCCTGCCCCACAATGATGGTGTCCACCAGCGTATACATCTGCTGGAAAAGATTGCCTATCATCAGCGGCAGCGCAAAGAAAATGAGAAGCTTTGCCGGATTTCCTTCCGTAAAATTTCTTGTTTTTTCCATAGTTTATTTGAATTTTACCGCGGTTCCATATGCCATTACCTCCGCAGCCCCCTGCATAACCGCAGCGGACGCGTAACGGATATTCACCACAGCATCAGCCCCCATTTTTTCTGCTTCTTCTACCATGCGCTTCGTTGCAAGCGCCCTGGCATCGTTCATCATCTCTGTGTAAGCCTTCAATTCGCCGCCAACCAGCGTCTTAAAACCCTGGGTAATATCATGTCCCACATTTTTAGACTGAATTGTGCTGCCCTTTACAAGCCCCATCATCTCCAACTCTTTCCCACTGATATAATCAGTATTTACTAAGATCATCTTCCTCTCCTCCTTCGATTTCCCTGATCCTGCTTGCCAGAACGCCTATCATAACGGCTCCCAATAAAAACGGTATCGCCACCATCAAAGCTTTTACCTGCGGTGGAATACCTTTTATTGCCATGAAAAGCGCTGCCATTCCAATGTAATATAGCAGCACAATAATGGTAACGATAATCGGCGCTATCATCTTTTTCCCATGTTTCATGTCCATACCCCCTGTATACAACAGGCAAAGCCTGATCTTTCTGCCCCATAGTATACCAGAAACTTCACACACTATCAATCCGGGAAAATAATAAAAGCGCGGAAAAAAAGGCCGCCGCTTCATGCGGACGGCCTCTTTTTTCATTTTTAAATAACAAACTGTTCTATCAGGCCAACCATCGTCTCGACCTGTGCCTTCTGCTGTTCGCTGACAGCCGCTGTCTCCTGTGAAGTAGCCGAGTTGTTGTCCACTACTGCTGACACCTCCGAAATGTTTTCATTCATGTCATGCATATGCGCCACATCCTGTTCAAGTTTCTCCCTGATCTGCTCCATTTTCTCTGTCGCCAGTTTTGCGTCTCCCATTACCCGATTCATATTTTCAGAGGTCTCGTCGGCAATGGTAAGCCCCCTCTTCATAGCCTCAAGGGTCAGTTCAATCAACTGCGTAGTTTTTCCGGCGGCTTTTGCAGATTCGTCCGCAAGATTTTTTACCTGGTCTGCCACTACGGCAAAGCCCTTTCCTGATTCTCCCGCCCTTGCCGCTTCAATGGCAGCATTTAAAGAAAGGAGGTTTGTCTGGGACGCGATGTCCTCGATAGCCCCGATGATGGTACCGATCTGCTCGGAACATTTGCTGATTTCCTCAATGGCTTGCTTTAACTCCTGAAGCTTTTGATTTCCTTTTTCAAGGGTTGCGCCGGCTGTGGTAGCGAGCCGTGCGGATTCCCTTGCATCTAAGGAATTCTGTTCCATACTTTGGGTCATGCTTTCAAATACCGATGCAAGTTCGGAAACCTTTGTAGCCTGGGAAGTACATCCCTGCGCCAGATCATCGGCAGCGCAGGCTAATTGTTCGGAACCGCTGTCTATCTCCTTGGAAACGACGCGGATAGTCTGTAAGGTTTGCCTCATTTTCTCTCCGATTTTAAGGAAAGATTCTTTGATTTCAACGAATACGCCCACATATTCCTGTTCTATATGTATATCGTAATTGCCATTTCCCATTTGTTCCAATATTGCGGATATTTCTTTTACCATGTTAAGCAGATTCCGTTTCATAAAAGCGATAGCCGATACCATCCGCCCCACTTCGCTGTCGTCTTCCTTTAAATCCAAAACGGTATCAAATTCGCCTTTTGCCAGCGCACCCATCTGTACGGAAACTTTCTGGATCGGATTTAAAAGTTCCTTTTGCGCAAACTTAATCACTCTTACAATCTGCACAATGATAAAGATAAATGCTCCTACAAGCAAAAGCTCTAAAATATACTGCAAAATCGAAAGGAAATCTTGACTTTGACTTTTCCTGTCTAAAATGGTTTCAATGGTCTCGTCGGTAAGCTCGTTGATTTCATTGACGGTATTGGAATACTCCACACTAAACACATAAGACATTGCCGTCTCCAGATCCCCATTCTCAGCATAGGTCATTGCCTCTTCTTCTAATGGAACAAGGTTTTCGGAAAGGGAAGCGATACTGTCCAGGCTTGTCCATTCTTCCTCGGTGATTCCACATTTTTTCAGGACCTCCAAAGCCTTTTCACGGTTTTGGGTCTCATTTAATTCTTTCATGTAAGCATTGTAATAACTCCTTTGACCTGTGACGGCAAACGACTGCACATCATGTGTCAGTGTCTTTGAGCCAATCCGGTACTGGTTTAACGCTGTGGTGGCATTGACCTGCGCCGTCTGTATCTTCGACATGGCTATGTTGAAGATAATAAATGCTATCAGCAGGATAGTACCCAGCCCCACCGCAATAAATGCCTGCATTACTATAGCCTTAAGCCTTGCAGCCTGGCCTACTTCTTTTTGTTGATTACTTGTACGTTTTCCCATTTTCCTCTTCTCCCTACATAAATAGTCTTCCATTAGGTAACTCTGTTATAATTATACTGTAGATCGGGGAAGGGGTCAATATAATGTACAGCATTTCAAGGTTATTTCAAATTATTTTTATAGAATTTGCCAAAAATTCGGCTGTTATCTTTCCATCAGTTTCCTCCCTTCAGCGAAATTGTCCTCACCTGAGCCCCTTCTATTCTTTCCGATACGTATTCCTGACTGCTTTTCGACTCGTACTCCAAAAGGGTGGTTTCCTGATAAGACCGCAAATAATTCCCATCGCAGCAAAAGACAACCCTGTATCCGCTTTCATCCTCCTTTAAAAAATAGTACGCCAGATTACTTCCAATCACCTTTCCGTCCCTTACCAGATAAAGGCAGTAAATGTCTTGATACTCATCGGAGATCCCAAGCTTTTCCAATATTTCTTCTGCCTCTTTGTAACAGAACTCCATTTGTTCTTTGGCTTTTGCTTCCTCTATTCCTTCCTTATTTAAGTCGGCTGACAGGCTGCAGTCCGCCCCCGTAAGCCTGCCGTCCGTTCCTGAAATATAAAAATAATAATAGCATTGACTCTGGATACTGTAATTTACGCAATACCGCCGTATTCCCTCACCGGGCTCGTCTAAATAGGCGTTCTCCTCCATACCGTCCGCAGACAGGCCAAACAAGACGTCCAGCCACCCTTCGGCGCTGCCCTTAGCCTGCTCTAAGCTGATTCCGCCTTCCTCCTGTAAAAGCGTCTGCCGCTTTTTCTGCTCCTTCTCTTTTTGTTCTAACTCGGGCTGAATTTCGGGATTCCGGGTCAGAGCATACTCCCTCTTATAGTTAAAGTCAATCACCTCTAAAAGTTCTTCATCTGTCAGTTCGCGGTTTGGAAAATAAAAGCAGCCTGTTTCTTCCACATAACAAAACATATTTTCTTCCACTTCCTTCAGACTGTCCAAGCGAAGAATTTCTTTTTCAGGGAAAATCCCCTTTTGGTAATCCTTGTATAACTCTCCCATCCTTTCTTTTTCTTTTTGAGAGTAGGGTCTTGAAAAGCCGTCGGCTGAAATTTTCTGTCCCGCCTGCATATCTGAAAGATATTCCACTTCCTCCTGTGGCATGCCCTCCATCCGCTCTTTGATCAGATACCTGATTGCCGCCTGCACCGGCACGGCGGCTGTCACCACTGCCAATACCAGCGCGGCTGCCAAGACGCCCGTTTTTTTGAAAGATTTTCTTTTTCCGGGTCTTCGAAGGTTTCTTATGATATCTTCCTGCATTTTATCCCGTATATGAACCTGATCCATTGTTTTTTTCAAATCCTGCCGTTCCATTCCTCATTCCTCCTTATACAAAATCCGCAGCTGCTCTCTTCCCCTTTGCAGCCTTTTCTTAACTGCATGCTGTGTGATGCCCAAAATATCCGAAATCTCTTTTATTTGATACTCCTCCACATAATGAAGATAAATAACTGTCCTTAGCTTTAGTGGTAATTTAAAAAGCTCTGTCAACGTTTCCCTGTACCGGGGAGCCACAAGATAAGCTGACAGCCTTTCTATAGGATCAGCGGCTTGTGTGGAGCCGATAACGTCTATGGAATCGATCGTTTCCGTGGAGTCTACGGCTTTTATAGAACCTATGGATTCTATTGATATCTTCGGATGCCTCATTTTAAATCGCAGCATATCCTTGCAGATATTAGTTGCCACACGAATCAGCCATGCCTTTTCATGCTCTTCTCCCTCAAAAACGGGCCTTTTTTCCATAAGCCTGCAAAAAGTCTCCTGAATTGCATCCTGCACATCCTGCTCATTGCAAAGTATCACGATACAAATCTTGTAAAGCATGTTGCTGTACTTCCTTACCATTTCTTCTATCTGCCTCTCTTCTATCTCCATTTCTCCTCCTTCCTGAAGTTTTCCATATTTGACTTTCACTCATTGTATTTTTTCTCCTTTTGCATCAAATACGCAAAAGTTCCTCCAAAGGTGACATTGATTTTAAAAAATTTGAAATCATACCCTCATCTTTGCTTTACCTGCCGTCTTATGACAGCAGGCGCTCCCATGCGCCGCTTTAGCGGTATTCCTCCGTATGGGCCCGTGCATACAAACAAGCTCCGCTCCCTTTGCCACCCAACATATTGTAACAATGCCTGCCTCGCTCTGCCACCCAGCTTATTGTAACAATGCCTGCCTCGCTCTGCCCGCCGGACTTATGTAAAAAAGGTCGACAGGCCTATGGAAAATCATAGCCTGCCGACCCTTTTTTCTATTCACAATTAGTTACCATCCCATTTTTTTGCGAACCTCATACAATTTTCGGACATTTTCCGGACTGATTTCCCTGGGGCTGCCAAGCTGCCTTGCCCTATATAAAAGCTCTGCGTAAAACTCAACGGATTCCATCTTCATATAAGCCGCTAAAAGGTCCCCCGACCAGGTAAGCGCCCCATGATGTTCCAAAAGAACGGCGTTATAATG
This sequence comes from uncultured Lachnospiraceae bacterium, assembly GCA_910587305.1. Classification (GTDB taxonomy): domain Bacteria; phylum Bacillota; class Clostridia; order Lachnospirales; family Lachnospiraceae; genus Suilimivivens. The sequence continues at coordinate 9,188 of CAJUKV010000073.1, forward strand.
CTCCAAATAAGGCTCCACCGCATCCGGGATCTCCATGGTAGAAGGGGTTCCATAAGGCGCAACAGGCACACTTCCAAGGCTAAGAACCGCTTCCGCCATAATCGGCTGTGACAAAGGAATACCGGCAATTGCAAAGCTTGTGGCAAAGACCGGATGCGCATGTACAACGGCGCCTACATCAGGTCTTTTTTCGTAAACACGCATATGCATTTTCATTTCGGAAGACGGCCTAAAGCCCTCATTTGCTTCAAGCAAATTCCCCTTTGCATCCACCTTGCAAATATATTCAGGCGTCATAAATCCTTTTGATACGCCTGTAGGCGTACACAGAAATTCGTTGTCGCTTAATTTGACGGAAATGTTTCCGTCATTTGCCGCAACCATCTTGCGGTTGTACATCCTTCTGCCAATATCGCAGATTTGTTCTTTTATTTCATATTCGTTCCGTGCCATTTTTCATTTTCTCCTTTTCATTGCTTTAGCAAATTTCTGTTTCCCCTTCTTTTCACGGTCAAAAGCCATAAGCCATATGTAAGAGCACAAGGGGCGCAAAGTCTATTACAATTTATCCTCTCCGCAGGATTTAAAAAGCAGCTCAGTTATTTTTCCCGGGTTATTTTTATAAAATAAAGAAGGTTGAGTAAAATGCCAAACACCGTTGCGCACGGCGCCGCCAATCCAATCATAGTTAGGCTTGCCTTGGGCCGGATACTCATAAAATAAGACATGGGCAGCCGCACAATAAAGGTTTGGGCAAGTCCCTGCAACATGACAAACAATGTTCTTGAATGCCCGTTATAGTAACCGATAAAGCTAAAAAGAATCGCCGTCACAACCGCCTCCGGCGCAAAGCCTTTCAGGTATTGCGCCGCGCGGGCAATAACAGCCTCATCCTTTGAGAATATATAGGCCAGAAGATCCCCCCGGGTAAAGGAAAAGACCGCAATAAAAATTCCCACGCCGCATCCAATCATCATCCCTGTAACCATTGCTTTTCTCGCACGCTTTTCCTGTCCTGCGCCTACATTCTGAGCCACAAAGGAGGCCATGGACTGCATAAGCGCCCCCGGCACCAGCATAACAAAACTTACGATTTTATTTGCCACGCCGTAGCCTGAGGAAGCTTCCAGGCCCAGCCTGTTGATAAAGGCGCATAATGCCAGAAAGGAAAGCTGCGTCAAAATCTCCTGAAACGCGATGGGCATTCCCACCCGTACAAATCTTCCAATCTCCGGATTGAAACGAATATGCTCCCTTTTCATCACAAAAGGAAGCTTACGCTTTTTGATAATGAGAATAGATAATATGACGCTGACAGCCTGGGCCAGCACCGTTGCAAGGGCCGCTCCCGCCACATTCCACCTGAACACCGCAACAAACAATAAGTCCCCTATAATGTTTACCGCACATGCGATTCCTACAAAAATGAGCGGCATATTGGAATCGCCGATCCCCCGGAAAATGCTGCTGATTACGTTGTAGGCGATTATAAAGAAAATGCCGCCGCCGCAAATTCGGACATATAATACTGTTAAATCCAGGGCTTCCCTTGGGGCTTGCATCAAAATTGCAAGGGGTCGTGCCAGGATAAGCATAAGCGCCGCAATCACAAAGGACAGCACAAAAAAAAGCCAAATTGCGCCGCCTACTACCTGCCCCACCTTCTCCGGCCTCTTTTCTCCCAAATACTGCCCCATCACAATTGTAACGCCCATTGTGAGCCCTGTGACCGTGAATGTAAGCAGATTTACAATACCGCTTCCTGTAGACACCCCCGAAATGCCGGCTGTGGTTCCAAACTGCCCTACCACAAGAATATCTACCGCTCCATACATCGCCTGTAAAACCAACGCTCCAAAAATTGGGATCATAAATCTAAGCAGCTTGGAAACAATGCTTCCCTGTGTAAAATCATTCTTATCCATACTTTTTTCCATTTTCCTCCCCCTGCCTCATTGAATATTCCGATACATCATCTGTAGCATTCTCTTAAGACTCTCTATCTCCTCTTTCGTCAAACCCTTTAGCAGCTTCGCCTCCTGGGCCGCCACCTCATCCTGCATTTCATGGGCAATCAGCCGGGCATTTTCCGTCATCTCCACAATTTTATTTCTTTTGTCATTCTCGTCCTGATAACAGCGCAGGTAACCTTTCTTCTCCATACGGGATATCAGCCCCACCACCGTTGGATGAGAAACCTTTAGAAATTCTTCAATAGATTTCTGTGTGGCTCTGCCCTCCCTGTCAGAAAGGCATTCAAGGAGCCTGGCCTGGGAAAAAGTGAAATTTCGTAATTTAAAAGATGCGTCCGCCGATACTTTGATTTTATCCGTGATCTCTTTCAACAAATAACCGACCGTCTGCCCCAAATACTTCACCTCCCAAACTGTAGCCTGCTACATATTTTACGCTTAAATTTTTGAAATGTCAACCGTCTTAAAATAATCGGAGTATTATTATTCACGGTCAACGTCATTAAGTTTAGCGCTTAAACCAGCCGGGAGGAAAATAAAATTCTCATGGAGCCCCTTAAAAAGCGTCGGCACTTGGTGAGGTACTTCACAAACCTGGTGTCCGCTACGCTTTTTACGGAGCGAGAGCGCGGCGACGGAGAATTTTTACAATAAGCGGACTCGCGAAGCGAGGCAGCGTTTGTTTTCCTCCCGGCGTCCGCAGCCGTTAACTTAATGACATTGATTCAGCCTACGGCTTCATAGTTACCGAATACGGCCATTAAAAGTTCGCCTACGGCGAAGGGCCGTATTCACTCTCGGCGG
>CAJUKV010000074.1 GCA_910587305.1 uncultured Lachnospiraceae bacterium
TTTTTGAGAAAGAAAGAGGTAGAAACATGGCATTTTTTACAACAGCGGTAACAGGTCTTAATTGTGAGTAAAGTGAAAAATGGGAATGATAAGCAAAGTAGAAATCTGGTGTATGTAGATAGCCCTTTCAGAAAAAGTATGATAAAATCTTAGAAGAAACGAGGTAAAGCAGTATGGAAAAACAGGTTTATATCACAGAGGAAGAACGTGCAAAGTGCAAGCGGGTGGTAGATGCATTTGCAGAACTGTATGAGATGGAGAATATCGTAGTGCTTGATGCGGGCAGATATGGCTTTGTAGAACTGAAATATTACAAGCTGCCACATGGATTTGAAGAAGATGCAACTTTTACGGACAGCAGGACATTGTTTGATGCGCTTTGGCAGGAATGGTTCGATACGACACTGTATTTAGCGGCAAGGGAAATACAGTTGAATGATATTTTCTACTAGGAAGTATTCAATCATCTGCCAAAGGAAAAACAGTCGGCAATTATCGGGAGAAAATCCGACTTCGCACAAAAAGCGGGTATAACTCTATAAAATGAATTTTACGAAAAGAAAATGTTCTATGTAGAGGATAAAAAGATTAGAAAGGCTCTGTGTATGACAATATGCAGAGCTTTTCACTTCTGGACATAATGTCTAAAAGTTATGAAAAAAGAATGAGATGGATTCCGCAGGCGTAGTAGCATTGTGGAAAAGTGTATAACTGCCAATCTTATGGAATTGTGGGTAACTCTGTTTGCAGGACGTGGGAAAGCTGTCCTTTGCTTTTCCATGTCCTGTGAACAGAGTTATCCATGATGGAATGGGTAGTGATGCACTTTTCCACGATGTAGCCCTTAATGTTCTGTCTGATTACTGGGTAATTAGCAAATCGGAGGGATATACCCTAATTGTATTGCTTTAGTTACAGCTTCGACAGAAGAGGAAACATTAAGTTTTTCAAATATATGCTGTAAATGATTGGAAAGAGTACGTTCGCTGATGTAAAGAGTATCGGCAATCTCTTTCCGTTTTAATCCACTTGCTATAAGTTGCAAAATTTGCTTTTCACAGTCGGTTAATTCTTCTAAAAACGGAATTTCACGGTTAAAGATAATTTTTCCCTGTACAATCTGTGAAAGAAAGGCTATCAGCGTTTCAGGTTCTGTATTTTTATTGATAAACCCTTTCGCCCCAATTTTTCGGGCTTCACTACGGTATACTGGAAGGTCGTATCCGGACAGGATTACGATTTTTAGTTCCGGATGGCGGTATAATAGTTGTTTTGCTAATTCCAAACCGTCTTCAGAAGTTATGTTTTTCAAATTGATATCCATTAGCAGGATGTCAGGAGTATCTTCTTCAATAGTTTTGTCCAACATGGAAATATCATTGATGCTTTTGAATGTTTCTATTTCAGGGTAATCTGATAATGCAACTTCCAGACTTTTGGAAAATAAAATGTGGTCATCGACTAATAAAATATTGATAAGAAACATCTCCTTTCATTGGCAGACTGATACAGACACAGATTCCATGTGGAAAATTACTGGTTATTTTTATAGTACCGTCCATATTATGCACCCGGTCAGTGCTTAATGTAAGACCTCTGTGTCTTGAAAAATCTATGGCGGAAAGACTGTCGGCATCAGCGTTTCCATTATCCTTTACACACAATGCTATCGTTCCGTTATTCTGTGTAAGTGTTACCCATGCGTTCTCTCCTGTTGAGTGTTTATAAACATTTGTCACAAGTTCTTTCAAAAGCCGGTATATAAGGATATCATATGGCGGGACTAAAAACAGGGAATCCGGACAGTCAAAAACAATATTAACAGTACGCTCAGGAAAGGACTGCGCTATATATGCAAGTAAATTCTGATAATTCTCTTTTATAGTAAGCTTTTGTAGTAATACAGGGTGGCAATCCTGCATCTGTTCACGGATATAGGTATTCATATTATCAAGGGTTTCTGTGATTATTTTCTGTATTTCCGGTTTTGCTGACTTATGCATCATATTTTTTACAGAAAGCAGGTCTTGCAGTATATTGTCATGAAGAAAGTTAGCAAATTCGAGATTTAGCTGTTCTTCCTGCTGTAACTGTGCTAATGCTGCATGGTATTTACTTTCCATACTCATATTATGACTGCCCTGCTTTAAATTAAAATCCAATGTAATATTGCAGACATATATAAGTACAAACATGGCATTCAGCATAAGGAAGAAGGATGACCAGCCGATGCCCAAAGTTATTGTAATCAGACAACAGATTATAACTCCAAAAAGCAGGAGTAATATTAACTGGCATCTGCTGAATATGGCTGACAATGGAAAACTGCGATGCTCTTTCAGTATGATATTGTGGATACTCATGGAAAACAGCAGGACAGGAATATATACTCCAAAATTTGAAAGATTTCCCTGCATCCCCATTGTGGTAAAACAATATGCAGTGAATAAAACAACTATCACTGTCAGAGAGGACAGAATACACTTCGATTCAGCTTTAAGGACAAAAGCAATTCTTTTTCTATGGTAAATAACAACAGAAATGAAGCAAAGCCAGCTTAGCAAAAACTGTATTCCATAAGCAAATGCAAATGCATTCTGAGACACTAAAATACTAATAAGAGAGCAGATACAGGTTCCGGTCAGGCAGATATTTGCTGCTTTTTTGAATTTATAGTTACTGCCTTGGAATAAAAACATGAGCATGAAATTTATGAAAACATACCATATAACCGGATTTAGGGTATAAAATACGATGCCTGCTATGGCATTGTCTGGAATTGAAAGAAGTATATACCAACTGTCTAATGCTAACAGACCGCAAAACAAAGAAATAGCTTTATTATTCTTGATGTTGCAGGAACTTATATAAGTAGCGTCTGCCAGCATCAGCGATGACAGGAATAATGATACGATTTTACTGATGCTGCAAGGCGCATGAATATTTATCACCTGCCCCATATAAATAATAAGCAGGGTGGAATTTATTAAAAGCAAAAGTTTAAATATGATATGTTTCATATTTTGTCTCCTTTATCCATGCCTATACAAGATTAAGCACAAGTTGTTTCATTTATCATAAATTATATCATTTATCCGTGTGTATACAACCAAAATTCTCATATGATTTCGATAGCTTTGTTATTGGGAAAGCGGCTAAGGCTGTTTGCGAAAATGCCGGATGATAAAAGGACGGCATTTTCGCATGATCTTTATTTTTTCAAAACCATTTTACAACAGGTGTGGACAGTCATGCAGTAATAAATCAGATAAATTACCAGTGTCAATATAATGGCTAGCATAGTAGGGGCATATAAAACAAAGCTGTTCTCCAAAAGGTTTTGCATAAGTGCTGTTTTATAGACTAAAGTGGCAAAGATACAGTCTGCCAATCCGAACAGAAATGGAATACTGAAAAAGGTAATTGCCTGTTTCCTAATGATTTTTTTGATTTTCCTGTCCGTATATCCCATTTTTTTGAGGATATCGTAATCGGATTTTGAATCGGCAATGGCTGAAATGTTATTAAAATACAGAATGCTGCCAGTTGCTATGAAGAACAATACTACAAGAAATCCTATCAGCAGGAAAGTAGAACTGCTTAGGGAAACAACTTCATGTATCCTGTGGGAATTGCCTTGCAGGTAAGGGCTTCCATTCAAATATTCAGACAAATCCTGAAATAAATCTTCATTACCCATTATGGAGTTTCCATTTATGCTTAGAACTCTCGTTTCAGGTATGGCGTTTTCAGATATCATGTGGTATAAATCATCGCTTACAATCAGCGTGCCGACACTGTTGGCAAATGAAATGGGATTATCTAATGTGGTTTTAGTTACAGTGACAGGTATTTCAGTATTATTTATAAGCAGCGGATAAGTACATCCCGTTTCATCTTTTCCAGAAGCAGGCTGGTATCTTACAAAAATACATTCATTATTGTTTAATGCTGTAAATTGTTCCAAAGCCTTTTGACGTCCTTGTGCATTTAGGATAGCGGCATAGTCAGAATATGAAATACATTCAAATCCTATATTTCGCAGGATTTTTTCATTGTCTGCATCTCCTTTGGAAGTTCCAATGCTGTATTCCATAGGAAGCTGGCTGGCAGTAGAAGTAACCTTATAAATATTGGTCTGTAAGAAGGTAACATCATTTCCACTTGAATATCTGTTTATAATTTCCCTGATTTTGGGTATATCGTTTTCGGTTTCAATCCTGCACTCAATCTCTGATGGCGCAATGCGGGATATTGCGGCAACTGGATAATACAGTGATAGAGCCATAACGCTTGAAACAGTCAGGGTTGCGGCTGACAACAATGTAAGCATAATCAATGTTTTTGAATTTGAACGTATCCGGTATATAAAGTTTGGCGAGGTGATAATTCGTGTTTCCGTATAAAATCTTTTCTTGTTTCTCTTGCCTGTCTGTACTGCATAGGGGAGAAAAGATGCGATAAAAAGTACTGTTCCGAAAAGTATAAGCATAAATGTAAACATTCCAACAGAATAGAATCCGACAGTAAACCAGACAGATTTTTCACCCCGTAAGATGTCAAGAGCAATATAATATCCCAAAATAACAAATACAAAACCTATTATAGCGGGAACGCTATGGAAATTTGTCTGTTTTTCTGCACTTTTTTCAAACCGCACTAAATCCATAAGGGAAGATTTGAAAAGAAATCTGCTGTTGGACAGTGCTAATATAATGATGATGACAAAAACGAAACAGGCTGTCTTTATTATGGCATTCAGGTTGAAAATTGGAATCTCTGAATTGTTTACTGTCAAGCCAAGCAGCTTTGTAATGCCAAATACAATGCCTTTGTGAAACAGACTGCCCAAAAAGATTCCAATTACGAAGGCACCGAAGCAGGAGAGCAGATTCTCTGCTGTCAGCAAAGACAATATTGTGGATTTACGGTATCCTAACAGCGCATAGATGCCCAATTCCTTTGTGCGACGGCGTAAGAAGAAACGGTTTGAATATGACATATAAAAAATAACGAATGCCATAAGGAACATTGAAATTGTGTTGCACATTGTTTCTACCCTTCCATCGCCGGATATTTTTTCAAGCATGACTTTATTCATAGAAAAAGAGGTAAATGCGAAAAAAATGGTAATCACGAAGGAAATGGATAATAAATAAAGGGAATAGAACGAAAAATTGTTTTTCAGATTTTTAAATGCTGTAGATAATTGGTTCATGGGTATTTTCCTACCTTTCTGTGTCTAATTTTGCTACTTCTCGTGCAATGGATTCATAGAATGAACGCCTGTCAGCATTTTGCTTAAATAATTCCCGAATAATGCAGCCGTCTTTAAAAATCATGATGCGGTCAGCAAAACTGGCGGCATAAGCGTCATGTGTGACCATCAGTATCGTAGTATGGAGGTTTTCATTTGATTCCTTTAAAGTATTCAGTAAATCTGTTGCAGAACTGGAGTCCAATGCCCCTGTTGGTTCATCAGCAAATAAAATGCTTGGGCGTTTTACAATAGCCCTTAAAGCAGAAGCACGCTGCCTTTGCCCGCCCGAAAGCTCACTTGGATATTTATTTAGCTGTTCATCAATGCTGAATGCCTCTGCCATGCTCCGTACCATGTTTTCTATTTTTTGCAGCGGCAGTTTCTGCAAAGTCAGCGGAACAGCAATATTTTCAAAAATAGTGAGACTGTCCAATAACAGGTATTCTTGGAAAATAAATCCCAGATTATCTCTGCGGAAATCCGCAGCACTGGAATCGGTTAAGTTTTTAAGGTTTACACCGTTTATTGAGATGCTGCCGCTTGTGGGCGTATCAATTGTAGAAAGGACATTGAGCAATGTCGTTTTTCCAGATCCGGAAGCCCCCATAATGGCAATAAATTCTCCCTCTCTTACATTGAGCGATACATCATTAAGGCTTGGGTGCTGTGCTTTTGCATAAATTTTTGTTACGTTTTTCGCTTCTAGTAATGTAGACATATTTTTTAATTCTCCTTTACTTTTAATAGCAACATTGTATCTTCCGAGATTTGAAAATGAATGAGTAAATCAGGCAAACTTTTTTGCGTGATTTACTCATTCATTTTCAAAATAAGTATGGTAATCTACTTAAAAATATTTAATAGAGGAGAAATCAAAATGGAAAAATTGCAACTAAATTCAAAGAAAATCATCATTTGGCTGTGTGTGAACTATGGTATCTTCATTATTGCTTTCTTGGTGCTTGGTACGTTAGGCAGTGAGAACAGAATGATACTCTGGATCAATTTTTTTCTTAATATAACTATTTGTGTTATATCCCTTGTACTCAATATTATCCTGTTTTTTTCAAAGTATAAAACTTCTGTGTTGATAAAAATTGTTCTGCTGTTTATATCTTTATTTTTGGCGGCGTTTACATATTATGCGTTTATTATGCCGGAGTGTGGTTTACCGTCAGTGCTGTTTTCTTGATTGTATTGGAGTAAAATCAAATAGAATAATCACTAAATCTGCCGCACTACGGCAAAAGAAAAAAGCCGTCGTTCAGCAATCGTGTTTTAGTACCTTTATTTTCGGTGGCTTTGAGAAAAACAAAGCTGCCTTTTTTAATTGAAAAATTAAAACAGTGTTTTAAATCAGGAAATAAATTATGCGAAGAAAGAAATTCAAACTATTGAACAATAGAATAAGCGAAACAAAAAATTATGGATTACTTTACACATCAAGGTGTACTGCAAGGAAGGATAAAACTTACCTGCGGTACACCTTTTTTAATGGTGCGAAATTTGTCTGATTTTGGATTTTGCGGCGGTTTCGCTTTGGAAGATTTGTAAAAGAAATCTGACTGGCATTGTCCGGTGCTTTTAGTGTGGGTTTTGTTTCAGTCTACTGTTTCATGTATGGCTGTTTTGAAAGCATGGTTTTCTGCGTATCCCACACTTTTTTCATCAGCTCTTTGACTTCCTTTACATCGGCGGCATAGACATTTCCTGTTGCGTTCATGCGCTTTGCTATCTGGTTCAGATTGTTGCTGATTCTGCCAAGCGTGGTGTTGTAATCCCGCAAGTCGGAATAGTCAATGTCGTAGACGAAACCGTATAGAATTTGGCGGCGCAGGAAAGCAGATTTGCTTTTCATGCCGGAGGCTTTTACTTTCTGTTCCAGTATGTATTGTTCATCGTCACTCAGAAATATTTTTAACTCGTTTTTGCGTTCCCTGTTTGCCATTTTTTGTGTCCTTTCTGTGATGGATTGATGAAAGTATTTTACACAATCTTATATCCCGTTATGGGGGATATTTGTGCAGAAAAATGAGCAAAAAAATCCGTTAGGATATTTTTTGATTTTTGAGCGCAGAGGGGGCTAGGGGGAAGTTTCCCCCTACAAGTATTTTTTCAAGTTCCTGTCTTTGGGAAAGTTGGAAAAAATTTGCCTGTGTTCCCACACAGGCAGTGCTTGCTATTACTTCAAATCAAAAAAATTTGATTTTAGCCTTTTACAGAAAAAGGCGGAATTTTTTTGAGGAACATACCCATAGGCAGGTTGTTACTTTATCTACAATTAACATCAGAACAGCGGTGAAAGGAGATGAGAAAAGTGCTGGACAACGCATTTCAGCGGCGGAGGGAAATTGAGCGTATGCTGCTTTCGGGCAGAAGGCTGACAGTGCCATACCTTATGGCTCGGTACAGCGTCGGGAAGAACGCCATACGCAGGGATTTTGACATCATCGGCGGGGAACTCCCCATTATCGTAAAACGGGGCTATAACGGTGGCTACTCCCTTATGGACGGGGTAGGGAAACATCAGAACTCGCTTTCCCATGAGCAACTGGAATGCCTGGAAGAAGTGGCGGAAGGATGTTCAATAAAAAACAGGGAAATCCTGCTGTCAATCATACATGAATTTGGACCGTACTGTGAAAAAAATACATAGACACTGGCTGCCATTCTTATAAAGCATATAAGGCTGACAGAAAAGTTTTATATGTTTTTAGGGCTGACAATCACAAAGAAATTTACGGACGGATAAGAAAGGGGGCAGGGGCATGGATGCGGCACACAGGAGAATGGAAATCATCAGCATTTTAGCGGCAAGAGGTCATGCGACAATGGGAGAGCTTGCATGGGAACTGGACGTTAGCAGGCGCACGATAATGAATGATGTCATGCTGCTGTCTTTTGATTATCCAATCTACACAAAGCAGGGGGAGGGCGGCGGGGTTTTCATTACGGAAAATTACAAGCCCTATGCCAATACCCTTACGCAGACGGAACTTGAAACGCTCTGTAAAATATATGGCAGGGCAGAGGGAAAAGAGAAGGAAATACTGTTCCGCATTATCCATAAATACGGTGCGGACAAGCTGAAAATTTAAGCGGCTTTTTGACAACTGAATATGGACAATCCTGCAAGACGTATGAAACAGCCGAGCTATGCAAAAACACGCCATGATTGCCTTTGGTAAAAAGGCAGGAGCGAGAAATGTTTTACCGTAAACAAGGGGCGGGAACCTTGCGCCATGACACTGTTTCCTGATAATGATACTTCCGTAAAGCGGTCTAAAAATGATGGTGCGATTCCAATGTGGGCTTTTCTCCCAAAAGCCACTTGCAGGATATAAGATTTTGTAAAAAGAGGATTTTGATTGACGATGATGCAGAATGAATTATTTTCGGAGTGGCAGGGAAAATCCATTGTAATAAACGGGCAGAGGACAAGGGTATATGACATAGGGACGATTACCCTTGAGCAGTTCCGGCTGTTGATTGCCTGCGGAAATGACAGCCATAATAACCAGATACGGGTTACTAAAAGCGGCATGGTCTATCTGTCGGAGGATATAGTCGGCTCGGAGCAGCTTGACGATGTGGCTTTGGGTTTTGAAACATTCCATGCAGGGGGCGGTTATGTCGGCGTGAAGGCAGCGGAGGATGACAGCCATGTTATCCCACTGTTCCATGCGTTAAAGGGGAACTGGACGGAAGGCATCAGCCACGCATATATAGACATTTTTGATTAAGGGAATACACAGCGAAAGAGCAGTTATGAACCTATTGGATATAGGTTTGTAGCTGCCTTTTTTGCGTTTCTTGGAGGGCATTATGAATGTATTTGAAGCAGTAAGGGAGAACGGGATAACTGCAAGACAGGCGGCGGAGCGTTGCGGGGTAAAGATAAACCGAAACAGTATGGCGGTCTGCCCGTTCCATAAAGATAAAAACCCAAGCATGAAGATAGACAGACGCTATTACTGTTTTGGCTGTGGGGAAAAAGGAGATGCCATTGATTTTGTGGCAAAGTTTTATGGGATTGGGAAGAAAGAGGCGGCGCTGCAGATTGCGTCGGATTTCGGTATCACTTTTGAGGAAAAAAGAGGCAGGAAGCTGCCGCCAAAACGCAAGCGGAGGTTATCGCCGGAGCAGAGGTTTGAGAGGGCGGAAAAGAAGTGTTTCCGTGTGCTGTCTGATTACCTCTGCTGTCTTAGGAAATGGCAGGAACAGTATGCGCCGCACCATGCAGGGGAAGAATGGAATCCGCTGTTCTGTGAAGCGTTGGAAAAGAAAGACTATATTGAGTTCCTGTTAGATATTTTATTTTACGCTCCGCTATCGGAGCGTGTGGAACTGGTAACGGATTATGGAGAGGAAGTGTTAAGGATTGAAAGAAGAATGGAACAGCCTGCCGCCGGAACAGAGGGCGGCACTGGAAAAGACAATGGAGAAGATGGAGAAAGCGGAACAGGCAGGGCAGACAGCACAGCCGGAAATATGGTTTGGCGGGAGCAAAGTCAATGATGTGCTTTTCTGTGAGGATTTCCTTGCCGGACACCCTATGAAGTGCATACATGGCACTTTTTTTGATGTAAACGGGGCAATAGGCGATGTGGAGCAGATTAAACTGGAAATATACAACAGGATTTCACCTTATGTTACATCGAATATCGCAAAAAAGGCAACCTCGCTCCTTGATGCGCTGCGGATCAGGAGTTACTCGCCGCCGATACCGTTCCAGACAGACCGTATCCATGTGGCAAATGGAACTTATTTTCTGTCAAAAGACTTCTCTGCACAGAAAGAGTTCTGCATGAACAGGTTTCCGGTGAAGTATCTGCCCGATGCGCCTGAACCGATACAATGGCTTTCCTTTGTGGGGCAGTTATTAGAGCCGGAGGACATCATCACTTTGCAGGAGTTTATGGGATATGTGCTGTTGCCCACGACAAAGGGGCAAAAAATGATGATAGTCATAGGAATGGGCGGAGAGGGAAAATCACGCATTGGCAGGGTACTTCGAGCTTTGCTTGGTGACAGCATGAATACGGGTAGCATACAGAAAGTGGAGATTGACCGCTTTGCAAGGGCAGACCTTGAGTGGAAACTCCTGATGCTTGATGATGATATGAAACTGGAAGCACTTCCGCAGACCAATAATATCAAGTCCATAGTGACGCTGGAAGATAAAACGGATTTGGAACGCAAGGGCAGGCAGAGCGAGCAGGGATATTTATGTGTGCGGTTTATCTGTTTTGGGAATGGAAACCTCGGTTCGCTGTATGACCGTTCTTATGGATTTTTCCGCAGGCAGATAGTCCTTACTGTAAAGGAACGTGAGCCGGACAGGGAAGATGATCCGTTCCTCGGTGAGAAACTGATGGCTGAAGCGGAGGGCATATTCCTATGGTGTCTTGAGGGGCTGCATCGCCTGATTGGAAACGGGTATAAATTTACCATAAGCAAACGGGCAGAGGACAATCTCACAAAAGCCATGCAGGACGGGAACAACATCATTGTATTCATGCAGTCGGAGGGTTATATCAGGCTTGAGAAAGGCACACACGCCACGTCAAAGCAGCTTTACAGCGCATATAACCAGTGGTGTGAAGATAACCTTGAAAAACCGCTGGGGGAGCGCAGCTTTTCCAATTATTTAAGACAGAATGAACAGCAGTACGGACTTGTCTATACCCATAATATCGCAGTCGGCGCAGGAAAGACCGCAAGGGGGTTTAAGGGAATCCATGTAAAGGTGCGGACAGGGGAGAACGGGAATTAAGACGCAGAGGACGCAAAGACGGGTAAAATCCCAAATCCTTTTTTATATATACATACGCCTATAAGGAAGTCTGTATTATATATATAAATATTTTTTAAATTTTAATTTGAAAAAGAAGTGTCTTAGCGTCTAAGCATAGGAAATATAAGGCTTTAGGGGCATTTTGGAAGTGTCTGAAAAGCGTCCTTTCAAAGCGTCTGATACATGGCAGAGGGATTTTATACCCTGTCCGTCATTCGGACTGGCGGGGAAAGACGCAAAAATATATGATTTTGAGGAGGAAAATTCCTCTGCTCCTGCATGGGCAGTCGCATTTTCCTTCGGAAAACGAGGAGGAATATCATTTGAATAAAACAAGACTGATAGTGACAAGGGCATTTGACAGTGAGCGCACGCCGCAGGATGCGTTTGTGAGGGCAATATTAAATTCAGATAAATATGAAAAAAACTTGCACGTTTCGGGCAGGGAAAGTATAATAAAGACGGAAGGGCTTGTCTGCAACCAACCGGATTCGCATGATGAAGGGAGAAACAGATGAGCAGGACAACATACAAAGCTACACCAAAAGCAGGGTTATATACCCGCTTATCGGTTGACGATGGCTACGTTGACCGGGAGAGCAATTCCATAACAAGCCAGAAGCAGATGCTTACACAGTTTGCGGAATATCATGGCATTGAGATTGTCGAAACCTATGTTGATGACGGTTGGAGCGGAACAAATTTTGAAAGACCGGATTTTAAGCGCATGATTGCTGATATTGAAAGCGGCAAAATCAATACGGTCATTACAAAAGACCTCTCACGTCTTGGGCGTGACTATTTGCAGACGGGATATTACACTGATATGTATTTCCCAAGCAAGAGGGTACGCTACATAGCAATCAGCG
>CAJUKV010000075.1 GCA_910587305.1 uncultured Lachnospiraceae bacterium
CCACCAGCGTCCTTTTAGCGTCCAGAACATAACAGATATTGATGGTCTCGCTGTCCATTCCCACCTTCCTGATGCGGGCAATGGCGTCCTCCACCGTCATATTCTCTTTTAAATCCACGTACTCCACCGTCATAATGCTCCCGGCGGAATCCTCCGGATACCGAAGCAGGTGGTTAATATCCCTTCTTGTGTCCGGTTTCGCATTTGCAAGCAATTTTTTTACCACATTGGCAGGCATTTCTTCCAGCAAATCCGTGGCGTCGTCGGCCATCAGGTTGTCGATAATGCCAGCCGCGTCCTTCTCGGAAAGGCTGGTGATGATAAACTGCTGACTGTCCACCTCCAGATAAGAGAACACATCCGCCGCCATATTTTTCGGCAATATGCGGAAAACCTTCAGCATGTCCTCATCGTCCATCTCCTCCAGAATTACCGCAATATCAGCGGCATTTATTTCTGCCATCTTCTGGCGGAGATTGGTATACTGCTTTGTCTTAAGCAGCTCCTTCACTTCGTCAAAGTCTCTGATTCCTTCCATAGCAATTCTCCTTATATGTGATTTTTATGTTCCGCTCATGAGGAGGCAGATCGCTGCTACTGCCAGATATACTCTTCTTCATAAAAACCACCACCTTTCGGAAAATTGCTTTCGCAACCTTATTTTTAACAGCCGGTTCGCGAAACGCGCCGGCCACTGTTTTAACTTTAGACCAAACCAACTTTTTTGTCAACGAGTTTCCTTTTTTCAAAACCTGCTGAAAACCTGCATTTAAGGAAATCCGCTTTTGGGAAAAACCGCTTAAAATATATGCGAAGAAGTATTCTACTCCGCATCCATATAATATCCCTCTCCCGTTACGCTTATTCCTGCACGGGCCGAGGTGGCTTCCGTCAATGCCTTTCTGAGGGACTGCTCCTCACAGGCCGGAATGCGGATATCAAATGCAACCTTATCCGTATATCTCGAATCGACAATTGTTACCTGCCTGCTTCCGAGCAGATACTGCACCCGCCCTACATCGGTATAATCAATGGAAATCGTGATTTCCACGCCATAGCGCATCGTCCCTGTTCCCGCATTCTCAAGTCCCCTCTTTATGGCGTTCGTATAAGATCTTACCAGCCCTCCGGTTCCAAGCAAGGTACCTCCAAAATATCTGGTTACCACCGCCGCCACATTGGTAACGTCCGCTCCAAGAAGCACTTCGAGCATTGGCTTGCCTGCCGTCCCGCTCGGCTCGCCGTCGTCGCTGCACCTTGTAAGTTCCTTATTTCTTCCTATTATAAAGGCAGTGCAGTTGTGTCTGGCGTCATAATATTTTTTTCTAACGCTGTCAATGAAATCCAGGGCTTCCTGCTCGGTAGATACGGGGGCAATATTGGCGATAAAGCGCGATTTCTTTTCCTCATATTCTCCGGTTCCCCGGCTGTATACCACTTTGTATGGAGAAAATTCCTTTTTATCCTCTGCCATGGCGCTAACCTCCCCTGCCCTGTGTTTCTTTGAAACAAACCTTAGATTTTCTCAGGCGGCGTCCTTTGGCGTCTTAGAAAATCTTTTCGTCTTTTTAAACCTTATAACCTTTATTATATACAAGAAATACATCCTTCACAAGAAAAATTATAGTCCGGCTCCCAATATGCAGTCATGCGGTGAAAAACGGCATCATGCATAAAATCTGCTAAAAATGTAAATAATTGTATCAGTTTCGGCAAAACTGTTATCCGTATTGTAACTATTCGGCCTTCAATGAAATTAAGTCAATGGCTGGTTTTGGCGCTAAACTTAATGACATTGCCGGCCGAATAGTTACCCCATATTTCTTAATAAACTATAAAAAAACTTTATTTCAGTCCCACATTTTGGTATACTCTATGTATTGCAAATTTTTGAACCGAATTTATGTATTGTTTGTGCCGCAAAGCGACATGTCGGGAAGTTTGGAAGTAAATTTCCAAACTCCTTATCGGTGGCAGTACCGCAAGCGCAGTTTGTGGTATACAAGGAGGTATATAAATGAATTACAGTAAGAAAGGGATTCATAATAAGCAAAAATCCCTGCATGCAACATCCACTAAGCTGGGAAAGAAATTACTTTTATCCATCATGAACCTTTCCCTGCTCTTTATTTTAGCCGTAGGTATTATCGGCATTTGTATGGGCCTTGGTATTTTCAAAGGAGTGATTGATTCCGCGCCCAGCATTGAGAATGTGCAGGTTACTCCTACCGGTTTTTCCACCTTTGTTTATGATTTGGAAGGCAATCAAATCGCCAAGCTCATTTCCCAGAACTCCAACCGTATTCCTGTTACCCAGGATATGATTCCGGAGGATCTGGCGCATGCCTTTGTGGCAATAGAAGACGAACGCTTCTATGAACACAATGGCATCGACATCAAAGGTATTTTCAGAGCTGCCTACATTGGCATCACAAATGGCTTTCACTTCACGGAAGGAGCCAGCACCATCACCCAGCAGCTTTTAAAAAACAACGTCTTTACCGATTGGACAAGCGAACAGGGCTTCGCCGACAGTATGAAGCGAAAGATCCAGGAGCAATACCTGGCCATAGAGCTGACCAAAACCATGTCCAAGGACGACGTTCTGCTCAATTACATGAACACCATCAACTTAGGGCAAAATACCTTAGGCGTTCAGGCCGCCTCCTTGCGGTATTTTAACAAATCGGTCAACAGCCTTACCCTCTCCGAATGTGCGGTTATCGCCGGGATCACGCAAAATCCGTCCAGATTTAATCCCATTTCTCATCCGGACGACAATGCGAACAGGCGGAAAAAGGTTTTGGGAAATATGTTGGATCAGGGGTATATCACCCAGGCCGAATATGACGAGGCAATGGCGGATGATGTTTACTCCCGCATACAGGTGGTCAATGAGGACTCTGAGGAATCCATGGTTAATACATACTTTGTGGACGCATTAACCGACGACGTGATGAACGATCTTCTGGCCGCAGGCTACAACGAAACTCAGGCATTTACCCTGCTTTACAGCGGCGGCCTTAAGATTTACTCCACCCAGGATCCGCACATTCAGGGAATTTGTGACGAAGTATTTTCCAATGAAGAAAATTATCCCTCTAACACGCGCTGGTATCTTAATTACGCCCTGACCATAAAAAAAGCAAACGGCGATTTTGAGAACCACAGTACGGAAATGTTCCGTGCACATTACAGGGAACAGGATCCGTCTTTTAACCTGATTTATGATTCTCAGGAAGATGCTTATGCCCAGATTGAGGATTATAAAAATGCTTTTGTGGGGGACGGGGACGAGGTATTTGACGAAAGCGTTAACTTAACTCCCCAGCCTCAGGTCTCCATCACGGTGGAGGATCAGCATACGGGGTATGTGGTTGCCATGGTAGGAGGCCGGGGTACGAAAGAAGGAAGCAAAACCCTAAACCGTGCTACCGACACCACCCGTCAGCCAGGATCCACTTTTAAAATTGTTGCCGCCTACGCCCCGGCCCTTGACAGCGCCGGCCTTACCCTTGCTACCGTAGTAAATGACGCGCCTTTTAATTACGCCAACGGCAGGCCCGTAAGAAACTGGTGGGGGGACAGTTACAGAGGCCTCAACTCCCTGCGCAAAGGTATCATAGATTCCATGAACATTATTGCGGTAAAAACCCTTACCATGATTACCCCTCAGCTTGGGTTTGATTATGTAAAAAACTTTGGCTTTTCCACTGTTGTCGACCGAAAAGAAATCACTGTAAACGGCGAGACCCAGATTTTTTCCGATATCCAGCAGTCTCTTGCCCTTGGAGGCATAACGGAGGGCGTTACCAATGAAGAGCTCAACGCCGCCTATGCTGCCATCGCTAACGGCGGTACTTACATTAAGCCTAAGCTTTATACCAGAGTGATAGACCATGACGGCAACGTCATATTAGACAATACACAGCCTGATTCCAGACAGGTAATCAAGGAAACCACCGCCTGGCTACTAACCAGCGCTATGATGGATGTGGTGACCCAGGGTACCGGCAGCAGCGTCAACTTTGGGAACATGGCAATTGCCGGCAAAACCGGTACCACCTCAGATTATAATGATATCTGGTTTTCCGGTTACACCCCGTACTACACGGCAACTACCTGGGCCGGCTATGACAACAACACCAAGCTGCGCAAAGGGGATGAGCGAAATGTTGCGAAAAAGCTCTGGCGGGCGGTCATGGCGAAAATACACGAAGATTTACCAAGCGAGGCTTTTCAGATGCCTGCCAGCGGCCTTGTCCAGGCCACCGTGTGCGCCCGCTCCGGCAAGCTTCCTATCGCAGGGCTGTGTGACGGAACCTTAAGGACCGAATATTTTGCGGAAGGAACAGTGCCCACGGAAAGCTGCGATGTGCACTATCAGGGTATGATCTGTCAGTACTGTAACTTGCCCGCAAGCGAGCAATGTCCATTTAAAGTAGGCGGGGTATTAGAGCTTACCCCTGTGGAACACCCTAATCTTCAGCAGGGAGCCACTACCCTGCAGCAGATTACAAATGCGGACGGCACCGTTTCCACCGTAGCTGTTCCACAAAATCAGGCGGGCACCTGCCCCCACAATGCGGAATTTTACGCACAGCCTGACGCCCTTGCCATTGAGGAACAGCAGCGGGCCGAAATAGCGGCGGCCCAGGCCGCGCTCCAGGCTCCGCCCCCGGAGGCCCCGCCGGCGGAAGGCGCAGCGCCTCCGGATGACAGTAACGGGGTGCCTACGGAATAAAAATGCTTTCATCGAGTAGGGAAGATTTTTCTCCCTACTCGCCGCGCGGCCCGGACGCCACATTAGTGGCATATTTCCTCTGCACGGACCTGCACATAAAAAGTGGATGTCGCAAAACTTGGCTGTTGTACAATATATGCCACACTTCTAGCGTATGGCTGCTATATATTGTATGAATCTGCCGTTTTGCGACATCCCCTTTTTATGCTATAAGCCGATTCGTGAAAGGGTCGGCGTTTGATGCGTACGGTCGTCCAAAAGAAATTCTTCCATTATTTTATCATTCTTATACCCCCGCATACCGCAAGCTGTGCTTGCGGTACTGCCACCGATAAAGAGTTTGGAAGTTTACTTCCAAACTTCCACCTTAATCAATTTCTTTTTACTCCACTTTCCCGTCAAATACCGTCCAAAGGAAATCAGATAGTTAGCTGCCCATCCCATAGGCACCGCAATCCATACTGCCCGCACACCCCAATAGGGCGCCATCGTAAAGGCAACGGTCACCCGGATTCCCAGATTAATCAGGTTTGCCAGCGTAAAGACAACCACGTCCCCCGAACCTCTGAGCACTCCGTCCGTAATGGCTTTAAGGCCGATAAATACAAAGAAAAATGCAATAAACGACAAATATGCATTTCCTGTCTCAAAAGCCGCCGGTTCGCTGCCGCTCTCCAAAAAAGAGCGGATAATCGCCTCATGAAACAGGGAAAGGGACAGGCAAATTATTACCGCAAAGCCCGCTACCATTTTCACCGCCGCCAGATAACCTTTTTTCACCCTCTCCGGATCTCCGGCACCCAAATTCTGGGCCGTGAAGGTGGAAACAGCATTTCCCGAAGCAATCATGGGAACAATGCAGATAGATTCAATTCTCATCCCCGCCGTGTAACCTGCCAAAACAGACGAGCCAAAACCATTTACCACGGACTGCACCAGCAGCATACCGATAGAAACGATGGATTGCTGGAGCATGGACGGAATGGCCACCTTTATCATATTTCCAAGCATTCCGGCGTCGAATAAAATTTTTTCCTTTTTTTCGCTATGCTCCGTGGCCCTTAGCGTCATCGCTTCTTTTAGACGCACTGCTTCCTGCTCTTTGGCTTCTTTGTCTTCCTCATAGCCTTTTAAGGTACCCATCAAAATACAAAAGGAAATGACCGCCGAAAGCCCCTGGGCAAAGACCGTAGCCACTGCCGCGCCTGCAATGCCAAACCCAAATACCCCCACCAGAAGCAAATCCATCACGATATTGAGCAGCGAAGAAAAAATCAGCAAATACAAAGGCGTCTTCGAATTTCCAAGGGCATTAAAAATGGACGACAATATATTATACATAAAAAGAAACGGAAGCCCCACGAAATAAATATCCAGATACAGCATGGCGTCCGCCAAAATGTTCTCCGGCGTATTTAGGCCAATCAATATTTTTGAACTGAAAACAAGTCCAAAAACGCCCAATATAACGCTCACCGTCACAAAGCTTATCAGCGCCGTATAAACGGAGGTTTTCATCCTTTTATAAAGCCCTGCCCCCAGATACTGGGAAGTGATCACGGACGCCCCGATTCCTCCCCCGATTGCAATCATAATGAAAACCGTGGTCAGCGAATAAGAAGCGCCCACCGCCGCAAGCGCATCCTCCCCCACAAACTGTCCCACAATAATCGAATCAACGGTAGAGTAAAACTGCTGAAAAAGATTTCCCAAAATCATGGGAAGGGCAAAAAAGAATAAGGACCTTCCCGGACTGTCCGTAAGCATATTATATTTTTTCATGATAAACTCTATGCTCCTTTCGCGGCCTTAAAAATCCCTACGGTGGGATACATTACCTTTTGTTACAAAAATTCAAAGTCCCTGATTTGCTTTCTTTCTATTTTGCTTTTTATTTGATATATAAAATATTGCCTAATATGAACCCCAAAAAATGTGTGCGGATCAGCCGCTCATATTCCTGCCAGTCCACATAATATTTTCTTCCCCAGGAGGAAATCCCCAAATAAGTCCTGCCTTCCTCCTGCACCAGTTCCGTAATCACCACATAGTGGGCCGACACGGTACATGCCTGGCGGTACACGCCTTTTTCCTTTTGATAAAAAGCAATCCCTCGCCCTTTGTTTTTCTTCCCAAATAAAACCGGGATGCACAGGATAACCGGGATATCTTTGTCAAGCATTTCCCCAATCCGCCCGTAAAGCTTTCCGCAGCTTAACCCCCACCTGGCCCGAAGTCTCCACCTTTCCCTTCGGGAAAGACGGTTAAACCTGCCCCAAAGCCGCAAGCAGCTCAGTCCCACATTGGTTCCGGCGGATATCCGCCCCAAAAAGTCGTAAATGAGATTATAATAAATCTTATATTCATCCTCGGAAAGAATCCGGTTAATATAATTTTCACTTTCTCCGGTGCGATACCCCTGAAAGCCGCTTCCCAGATAAAGAAGCAAATCTCCAAAAGCGGTTACGCCGCATCCCATCCGCTGTTTCCTGGCATCCGCCGAATCCGCGGGCGCGCCTGCAAAAAAATTCTGGTCTCCCCCATAGGTAATCTCACCGTTTTTGTTCCGCCTTACCTGTATGTACTGCCTGCTTAGACCTTTCTTTTGGGACATATCCATCTTAAAATCTCCTGCCTGCTTTATTTTGCACCCTACATAATTGGGCGGCCTTAGAATCCGCCGCCCTTGTTTTCTTTTGATACCTATATCATAGCATATTTCGTTTCCATTGCCACCACTAATTTTAACGGGAGAGTTCCTGTTTGATAGTAGGAAACTTTAAAATCGGAGGATGATCGCTCTTTTCTATGCGGAAAACACTAAATCCGCGGGAAAATTATTCTCATCATCCGCAATAAACCGGATTCAATACATGATAACCTCCACGTAAGACTGATACTCTCCCTCCTGATGAATCGTGACAGTTGCTTTTTGCTTCTCCTTACTGTTAAAGCCGTCCTTCGTGTTGCTGTTGGGAAAGATGAAATTCTTCGCGCCGGATGTAACCGTAAATCGCATTCTGTGTCCCGGTAGGAACGTATTGGATATTTTGGTGGTTCTGATTGCTATCTCATACACTTTTCCGGGCTCCATGTACTGCGGCGACTCGAACCCGTTCCTGTATTTGGCGTCAAGCACTCCGTCGGCAAGTTTTACAGATTTTCCTTTCTCGTCCACATCTGTCATACGGAATACAAAATCCGTATCCGGGCAGTCGCAGGATACGAATAAATGCGCCGTCATATCCCCCGTTACCGTGACAGGTTTCGCAAAAGGCTCCGAAGTATACAGCAGAAAATCATCCCGTTTTTCTTCTTCCGTATAATCCTCCGGAACTTCTAACTCATTTTCAGACATATCCACAATATGTGTGGCCGGATTGTCCGGATCATAGATGTAGCTGTCTCTTTCGCCCTTCAGCTTAATATGTGTCACTTTTCCGTTTTCCGGCGGCCAAGAATCTGCGGTTTTCCATTTATTCTCGCCCAGCGTGTAATATTCCACTTTCGGCGTCCTCTCGATGCCGTTATCCACGCCCTTCAAAAAGTGGTCCAGCCACATCATACACTGCAAATCCACATCGTAGCGCAGAGCATCCTCCCCCATATAGATTCCGTGCAAATCATATTCCGTATTTCCGCCGTGCTTCCATGGGCCAAGGATTGCTTTCCAGGTTCCCTCCGGCCAGTCCTTTACCAGCTCAAGCGCTTCTGTAGTCCCCATTCCGTTATCGTCGAACCATCCCGACATAATCAGCGCCGGAACGGGGCCGCCTGCATAACGATCTTTCCAGCTCGTGCGCTTCCACATTTCGTCCATATCCTCATGCTTAAGCCATTTTGTCAGGAATGGAATCTCCTTTCCCAGAGCTTTTTTCGGAATTTCCTCTAAAGGGCGTATATCCAACACCGCATCCCAATCGTCTCTTATCATCTTGTCCGGCTCAAACTTTTGCTCGGACATGGCAAAAGCCCAGGCAAGCATTCCCGAGGTCAGACATCCCCCTCTTCTTGGCAGATCCGTAAAGGCGCTTCCCGCACACACATTACTCAGCATCGCCTTTAAATGCGGATTTCCGCTGGCCGCTGCCGCCCACTGCACATAGCCAAGGTAAGAGCCTCCCGTCATAGACACCTGTCCGTCGCTCCACTCCTGTCCTGCAATCCAGTTTAGCGTATCGTCCCCGTCCTCCACTTCATAGTAATTGGGCTCCCATTTTCCGGTGCTCTCTTCCCGCCCTCTCGTATCCTGCATAACAAGGGCATAGCCCCTCTGCGCAAAACGATAATAGATTTCCACGCCTTTTTTCTTTCCGTAAGGCGTTCTCACCAGCACGGCAGGAATCCTTTTTCCTGCCTTTTCGCCTTCCTTTTCCGGCAGATATACGTCCGTAGCCAGCTTTTCTCCATCCCTCGTATCCACAAAAAATGTCCCGAGAAACCTTACATTTGCCGGTTCCTGCGGATACATTTCTTTCCATTTGGAAAGCACGGTTTTGCCCTCACAACCATCCCGCGCAAGCACAGCCGTATAGTCTCTGGCGCTCATAAGCAGCGCGTAAATTTTACCATCCTCGTAGAATAAATCCTTGGCAGCTTTGCAGTTTCTCTGAATATAGGCTTCCATCCGGCGCTTCGTAAACTCCTCGCCCGAGGCGGTCACTCCATGCTCCGCCCCTTTTTCTATCATTTTTTCATATTCTATTTTGTTGCGAAAAAATTCCCACAGGCTTCTTTTACAAAGCTGCACAAAATACTCGTCCGTTTCCTTGCTCATCGGCTCCTTTGGAAGCCAACTCCCCGACAGGACATCCCTTTTAGATACAAAAACTTCTTGTTCTTCTTCATAAAATCTTCCGTACAAAATGCCGGATATGTAAAAATTCCACTGCATACTCTCTCTCCTTTCTCTGTACCGATAATCACATGAATGATACAGGCCGCTCCGAATTGTTCGCCTGTTAACAGAAAGAAAGAGAAGCAGGCTTACCCCGCCAGGTAAACTTTTGCTTCTCTAATCTCCTCGTTCAGATTACCACAAAACCTTAACATTATACATACTCCTTAAAACATTCCGGTGTTTCATCAAAATCACCTGTCATAAAAATAAATTCATTTGCTAATGGACTTACCGACTTATGAAATGTAGTGCCGCTGCTTATAGTATGTTTTGTCTGTTCTTTTTTCGATACATATTTCAAAAATCTCATAAATTCAATTACTTGCTCTATCATATCTTCGGGAAGGTCTTTCGCTTCTTTGGCTAGTACAGCATTGCTTAAATAACGGTGAATACAGTGCTTGATATTTATGTCAATATTTGTTATGGACTTTGGTGGAATAAAAATAAAGGCATTTCACTAACAAGATTCTAACAAAAAGCCAACAACAAGTTAGTTTGATATTTTAGAAATATGCCGCTTTAATCATCGTAATGTCCTGTGCATGATATGATTTTAATATTCTGCAATTCATCAATATCGTATACTAAACGATTTTTTTCATCAATTCGTCTGGAATATCCTGGACGATGTTTCAGCGGCTCCGGCTTTCCAATGCCTTGTATTGCCCCATTTCTTCGTATATCTTCAATCAATGAGTAAATTTTATTTGCCGTTTTTTTATCTTTTTTAATCCAATCCATGAATTCGGCCATCGCATCTGGGGAAAAGGTGAAATCATTCATCAAGCATAGCCCTCAATTCATCGAGTGATTTATGGATTGCTTCACCTTGTTCGAGCTGGGCAAAGCTGTGGTCTAATTTTTTTAGATATTCCGCATTCCTTTTTGCTTTTACCATTTCGTTATATTCTTTTTCAGATACGATTACTACATTTTCATTTTTAGGTCGTGACACAACCAGCGTTTCACCGCCTATTACTTTGTTGCACCATTCTTTAAAATTTTCACGCACATCCATACTCTTTACTGCTAACATAGTATCACCTCATAATTCCGTACGGTTTTTCGTACTTTTATTATATATAGTTATTATGTGTCTGTCAAATTATTTTATGTTGGAAATGCAAAGAAATTAAAAACAGCCCCAACCGCAAGGGGCAGGGTCGATTCTTTTTTAGCTATCTAATTCCTTTAATCGTAATAACCGTCCGACTGCTAAGTCACGAACTGGAGGAATTAGATTACACTTTGTTGTATCAGGCTCACTCTGCCAAAGACAGAAATCCAGCAGTGGTCCCAAAGACCATGTTCAAAATTCTGACCTATGTGTACTCCCAAAACATCTATTCTTCGAGAAAGAGAGAGACCGCCTGCAGACGTGACATCAACTTTATGTGGCTGTTGTTACCTTACCGGAATAATTGTCAAAAAGTCATTTTGAGACAAGATTACATGTGATGAGGTGGGAAGTGACGAGAACCCCCTTGAAATCAATATTAAGTAACCCCTTTTACATGGTGCTGACAAAACTCTAACAAATGCCATATTACAGACCGCGATGGACTACCATACAGAAATAGAAAAGCCCTGAATATTCAGGACTTTTCCTAAAGCTGCTGACGGGAATCGGACCCGTGACCTCCGCACTACCAATGCGACGCTC
>CAJUKV010000076.1 GCA_910587305.1 uncultured Lachnospiraceae bacterium
AATTTTTCGCTCATAAAAAGGGTGTTGGTTCTACCAAGAACGGTAGAGATTCCGAGGCCAAGAGACTGGGCGCGAAAAGGGCTGACGGCCAGTTCGTAAAAGCAGGAAATATCTTATACAGACAGCGTGGAACAAAAATCCATCCTGGTATTAATGTAGGACGCGGCGGTGACGACACCTTGTTTGCAAAGGTGGACGGTATACTTAGATTTGAAAGAAAAGGAAGAGACAAAAAGCAGGCTTCCGTATACCCCGTTGAACAATAGTACGAATTTTGGCAGGCTTCAAACATATTTTTTTGTTTGAAGCCTTTTTAACATTGTTTATTAGCTGTGCTATTAACATTTATTATTAACTTATTTATTATCAGTGTTTATTAACAGTGTTTCGGGGAAGAAATCAGGCGGAACATGGAGGGCCAGAGAGATGTTTGCAGACAGAGCAAGAATTTTTGTCAGAAGCGGTAAGGGCGGAGACGGTCATGTGTCCTTTCGTCGTGAAAAATATGTACCAAACGGAGGACCTGACGGGGGAGATGGAGGCAACGGCGGGAGTGTGATTTTAATGGTAGACGATGGTCTTAATACCCTCACGGATTACCGTCATGTGCAGAAATATCGCGCCCAGGACGGCGAAAGTGGCGGAAAGCGCAACTGCCGCGGCAAAAATGGAGCCGATTTGATTTTAAAAGTACCGGAAGGCACCGTAATCAGGGAGGCGGAAAGCGGAAAAGTCATCACGGACATGTCCGGGGAAAACAGAAATTTTGTTCTGCTGAAAGGTGGGCGGGGCGGCAATGGCAATCAACATTATGCTACCAGCACCATGCAGGCCCCCCAGTATGCGCAGCCCGGACAGCCGGCAAAAGAGTTAGAGCTTTTCATGGAGCTTAAGGTTATTGCGGACGTAGGGCTTGTGGGGTTCCCAAATGTAGGGAAATCAACGCTCCTTACAAAGGTTTCCAACGCAAGGCCCAAAGTGGCCAATTATCATTTTACTACCTTAAACCCCCATCTTGGGGTGGTGGACTTACCGGACGCCAAAGGCTTTGTAATTGCCGATATTCCAGGTCTGATAGAAGGGGCTTCGGAGGGAATTGGTCTTGGATTTGAATTTTTGCGCCATATTGAAAGAACAAAGGTGATCATCCATATGGTGGACGTGGCGGGCACAGAAGGGCGTGACCCTATAGAAGATATTTATGCCATTAACAAAGAGCTTGAAGCCTATAATCCTGACATTGCACTGCGTCCTCAGGTAATTGCCGCCAATAAGACGGATATGATTTATGCAGATGGAGATGACGACCCAATATTGCGCCTTCAAAAAGAATTTGAGCCAAAAGGCGTTTGTGTATATCCAATTTCCGCAATCAGCGGAAAAGGTATAAGAGAGCTTCTTTATCATGTCAGAAACATGCTTGACCAGATTGATGATAAACCCATCATATTTGAACAGGAATTTTTTCCGGAATACATGCTTTCCGTTTCCGAGGAGCCATATACGGTTGTTTATGACGAAGAAAAAGCAGAGTATGTGATAGAAGGTCCGAGGATCGAAAAAATGTTGGGGTATACGAACCTTGAATCGGAAAAAGGCTTTAGCTTCTTCCAAAACTTTTTAAAGCAAAATGGTATTTTGGATCAGCTTGAAGAAATGGGGATACAGGAGGGGGATACGGTCAGAATGTATGGCTTATCCTTTGATTATTACAAATAACTATTCAGGAGGCACTTATGACGAGTAAACAACGTGCATATTTAAAAAGTCTGGCCATGAATCTGGAACCGGTGCTTCAAATCGGTAAGGGAGGACTCGCACCGGAGGTAACCGAGTCAGTCAATGAATGTTTTAATACCAGAGAGATTATAAAAATTTCCGTTTTAAAGAACTGCATGGACGATCCAAAGCAAATGGCCAATATGCTTGCGGACAGAACCCATTCCCAAGTGGTGCAGGTGATTGGCCGGAAAATTGTATTATATAAGGAAAACAAAGAAGATAACAAACGCGGCTGAGCTTCGTATCGGTAGCAGTACCACAAGCATTGCTTACGGTATGCAGGGGGATAAGTTTGGAAGTAAACTTCCAAACTCTTTATTTGTGGCAGTACCGCAAGCAAAGCTTGCGGTATGCAGGGGGTATAAAAAATGAGTAAAAAAGTTGGTATTATGGGAGGAACCTTTAATCCAATCCATAACGGACATTTACTGCTTGCGGAAGCTGCCAGAGAATTTCTAAATCTGGATGAGGTCGTTTTTATCCCCAGCGGAAATTCTTACATGAAAAATGCATCTTCCATATTGGAAGGAGATGTAAGGGCGCGCATGGTAGAGCTTGCCATCAGGGGAAATTCTTATTACAACCTGTCTCGGATGGAGCTTGAAAGAAAAGGACCGACTTATACCTGTGATACTTTAGCACAGCTAAGAAGTCAATATCCGGATAATGAATTTTATTTTATAGCGGGCGCGGATACCCTTCTGACTTTGGAAAGCTGGAAAAACCCCGATCTGGTTTTAAAAAATTGTATTATTGCCGTGGCGGTTCGCGGTATGGGAATGGAAGGGCAGTTAAGAGAAAAAGCGATGTGGCTGACAAATAAATATCGGGCGGATATACGTCTGCTTCCGGTAAGGTATGTGGATATTTCTTCTTCTGAAATAAGGCAAAGGTGTAAAGAGGGACATTCTATTCGTTATATGGTTCCTGAGAGTGTCTTTGCTTATATTATTCAAAATAATTTATTTTCCCCTTGACTTCTGCAGGAGGTGTAATGCGAAAATGACTGACACAAGAAAAATTATGAAGAAAATGGAAAAAACACTGGATCCCAAACGCTATGAGCATACCTTAGGCGTTGCCTATACCGCATCGTCCCTTGCCATGTGCCACGGAGTCGATTTTGAAAAAGCGATTATTGCGGGACTTTTACACGATTGTGCCAAGTGTATGTCAAATGAAAAAAAACTGGAGATTTGTAACAGACATCATATTGAAATATCCGAGATAGAGAGAAAGAATCTTTCACTGCTTCATACAAAGGTAGGAAGTTATATCGCCAGAAAACAGTTTCGAATTGTGGACAGAGACATATTGAATGCAATTTTGTACCACACCACAGGAAGACCGGGAATGTCGCAGCTTGAGAAGATTATTTATATTGCGGATTATATCGAACCCGGAAGAAAACATGCCCCTAATTTGCAGCAGGTGAGAAAACTTGCTTTCCAGGATTTGGACGAAGCGCTTTTGAAAATACTGGAAGACACACTGGAATATCTCGATGGCATTGGCGGCACAATTGATCCTATGACAAAAAAAACATATGATTATTATGAAGCGTACATGCTCATAGAAAAAAGACAGGAGGATTAACATGACAGATTTATCCGGAGAAAAAATAAAAGAGATGGCAAGGATGGCAATAAAAGCCTTGGAGGATAAAAAGGCGGAGGATATCAGGGTAATTGATATCAGCCGTATTTCCGTACTTGCAGATTATTTTATCATTGCAAGCGGCAGCAACAGAAATCAAATTCAGACTCTTTGTGATACGGTGGAAGAAACGCTTGGCCGGGCGGGACAAACGGTAAAGCAGATCGAAGGGTATGACAGCGCTAATTGGGTGCTTCTTGATTTTAAAGATATCATTGTTCATATTTTTGACAAGGAGAACAGGCTTTTTTATGATCTTGAGAGAATTTGGTGCGATGGCAAAACAATTTCGCCCGAGGAATTATAATTTGCCGGCCAAGTAGTAAAAATTTACGGAAAATCAGGCGATGATAAACATAAATCTTTACCATCGCCTGATTTTTCAACAAAATTTTTTAATGAAAGACAGTTACTGTTCGGCAGTTTTCCTTGTCCCTCCGGTATACATATAAAATGTGATCAAATAAAGACCGCTGATACCTACGACCGCATAGATGATTCGGGCAAGCCAGGACATATTTCCAAAGATAAAAGATACAAGGTCAAAGGAAAAGAATCCAATCAGCCCCCAATTGACCGCACCTATAATTGCAACGGTAAGCGCGATACAATCCAAACATTTATTATTCATTTTAGCACCTCCATTTTTCTTTCCTTTTTCTTATTTTGAAGTCTTATCATTCAGGCTTTCAATTTTATTCTTTCCTCTTCATTAAAATATATGTGATACAAATAATGTATAAAATGTATAATAATGAGAGAAATATAAGGGAATATCTGCTTAAAATTGAAAAATATGATTAAAAAGTTGACAATAATTCATATTTGCGTTATGATTGCACGTAAAGTTAAAAGGTGTAAGGAATCGTCTTTTAACTGCATGAAGGCAGGGCATGCAGGATTTTAGCAGGATCTGCCCGGTGCAAAATATTTAGGAGGAGGAGTAATTTATGAAGAAAAAAGTAGTTAGTCTTTTACTTGCGGCATCAATGGTTTCGGCAATGCTTGCAGGCTGCGGAAATTCCGGTTCAGGAAGTTCTGATGCCGGTACCGAAAATGCAGGCGCAGAGACTGAAGCCGGTGATGCGGACGCAGCACAGACAGAAACGGACGCAGAAGAAAATGTAGATGCGGAAAGTGAAGCCGCACCTGCCGAAGGCTCGGGAGAAGCCTATAAGATTGGCGCAATTGGTCCCGCAACAGGCGGCGCAGCCGTTTATGGTATTGCCGTTCAAAATGGTGCGGATCTTGCGATTAAGGAAATCAATGAGGCAGGCGGAATCAATGGGGTTATGATTGAGTACAACTTCCAGGACGATGAATGCGATAACGAAAAATCTGTTAACGCATACAATACCTTAAAGGACTGGGGTATGCAAATTCTGGTAGGTTCCACCACCAGCGGATGTAGTATTGCAGTTTCGGCAGAATCTGCAAATGATAATCTGTTCCAGTTAACCCCTTCAGGTTCTTCCGTAGACTGTATTAAGAATGATAACGTATTCCAGGTATGCTTTACGGATCCGAACCAGGGTATTGGCGCAGCACAGTATATTGGTTCAAACGGAGTAGCCGAAAAGGTTGCCGTTATTTATGACAGCTCCGATGTATATTCTTCCGGTATTTATGAGAAGTTTGCAGGCGAAGCGGCAAATCAGCCTTTTGAAATTGTATCCAGCGAAGCCTTTACCGCTGACAACAAAACTGATTTTTCCGTACAGCTCCAGAAAGCAAAGGATGCAGGCGCAGAGCTTATTTTCCTTCCTATCTATTATACGGAAGCTTCCTTAATTTTAACCCAGGCAAATTCTATGGGCTATGAGCCTAAATTCTTTGGATGCGACGGTTTAGACGGTATTCTTAACGTAGAAAATTTTGATACTGCTTTGGCAGAAGGCGTTATGTTACTTACACCTTTCGCAGCTGATGCTGAGGATGAAGCAACCAAGTCCTTTGTAAGCGCATATGAAGCTGCTTATGGCGATACGCCGAACCAGTTTGCCGCAGATGCATATGATGCGGTTTATATCATCAAAGCTGCAATCGAGCAGAGCGGTGTAGCGCCCACCGACAGCGTTTCCGATATCTGCGATAAGTTAAAAGCGGCTATGACAGAAATTTCTGTTGACGGTCTTACGGGCGAGGCAATGTCCTGGGAAGCAAGCGGTGCAGTTAACAAGGCTCCTAAAGCGATGGAAATTGTAAACGGAAATTACTCTTTGATTCAGTAAGAATTTGTAAGCAAGGACAAAAAAGACGAAGAGTAAACCGAAACAATCAATAATGAAATATACAAAGAGGGTTGCAGGTTTGCCAACCCTCTTTCTTCATAACAAGATTTTTATTGCGTAAAGCCGTAACTATTTGGCCCGGACTTTGCTTTTGCGATAGCGAAAGGCGTTGCTTCACGGTTATCAAGGCTTAATTGTTACTACTTGTCAGCAGACCGTTATATCTGTTATACTAAATGAGTAAATTTTTGCACAATAAATTTTACATACAGGAATGGGGGTTTATATGAGCTTTATATCCTATTTAATTAATGGAATCAGTTTGGGAAGTGTATATGCCATTATAGCCTTGGGCTATACCATGGTGTATGGTATTGCTAAAATGTTGAACTTTGCCCATGGAGACGTCATTATGGTGGGCGGTTTTACCATATTTTTTGCGGTCAGCATGCAGGGGCTGCCTTCCATGGTGGGAATCCTGCTGGCAGTAGTGCTGTGTACCCTGCTTGGCATAACCATTGAGTACATCGCCTACAGACCCTTACGGCAGGCCGCCTCATCCCTTGCCGTCCTCATTACGGCAATTGGCGTCAGCTATTTTCTCCAAAACATGGCGCTGCTTATCTTTGGGGCGAATACAAAAGCGTTTACTTCCGTAGTTACCGTTCCGGCCATCAAGCTGGCGGAAGGACAGATTATGATTTCCGGTGAAACAATTGTAACCATCATTTCCTGTATTATTATTATGGCGGGGCTGACTTTATTTATCAATAAGACGAAGGCGGGACAGGCCATGCTGGCTGTTTCGGAGGATAAAGGGGCCGCACAGCTTATGGGAATAAATGTCAATGGAACCATATCCCTTACCTTTGCCATAGGCTCGGCGCTGGCGGCTATTGCGGGAATGCTCCTTTGTTCGGCGTACCCTTCCCTGACGCCATATACCGGCTCCATGCCCGGTATCAAAGCCTTTGTCGCGGCGGTTTTCGGGGGAATCGGTTCGATACCCGGAGCGCTGATTGGCGGAATTGTTCTTGGGATTATCGAGATATTGGGAAAAGCATATATTTCATCTCAAATGGCAGACGCCATTGTATTTCTGGTACTGATTATAGTCCTTCTTGTGAAACCCACAGGTATTTTGGGTAAAAAGATTCAGGAAAAGGTTTAAGGGGGGATTAAAATGAAAAGACTTAAGCTTAGTAAAAATGTCAAAGACAATCTCATCACTTATGGCATTGTCATTCTTGCCTATGTGTTCATGCAGATTATGATAAATACAGGACATATTTCCAGTCTGTTACAAGGTCTTTTGGTTCCTCTGTGTGTTTATGTGATTCTTGCGGTATCCCTTAATCTGACCGTGGGTATTCTTGGAGAGCTTAGTCTTGGGCATGCGGGTTTTATGTGTGTTGGCGCTTTTGCAGGAGCCTTTTTTTCAAGATATATGGAAAATATAATTGAGGTAAGCCTTCTGCGTTTTGTGATAGCCATCATAATTGGCGCACTTTCAGCCGGAATCATAGGGTTTTTAATTGGAATGCCGGTTCTTAGGCTGCGGGGCGATTATTTGGCGATTGTTACCCTTGCCTTTGGGGAAATTATCAAAAACATTATCAACGTCCTGTATATAGGCAAGGACAGCAACGGTTTACATTTTTCCATGAAGGATTCCATGTCTTTAGGGCTTTTGGAGGATGGTGACGTGATTATCAACGGCGCTCAGGGAATCACCGGAACGCCCAAGGACGCCACCTTTACCATTGGCATTGTGCTGATTATTATCACGCTGGTTATCGTATTAAACCTGATTCATTCAAGAGACGGCCGCGCAATTATGTCCATCAGGGATAATCTGATTGCCGCCGAATCAATTGGCATTAATATCACCAAATATAAGCTGATGGCCTTTTCGGTATCCGCGGCCCTTGCAGGTATGGCTGGCGTGCTGTATTCCCACAACTTAAGCAGCCTGATGGCCACGCCCAAAAACTTTGGCTATAATATGTCCATCATGATACTTGTATTTGTGGTTTTAGGCGGAATTGGAAATATCAGGGGGTCCATCATTTCAGCGGTAATCTTAACGCTTCTCCCGGAGCTTTTAAGGGGCCTTAGCAATTACCGTATGCTGATTTATTCTATCATCTTAATTGTTATGATGCTCTTTAACTGGAGCCCCAAGCTGATAAACTTAAGAAAGAAATATTCCTTGAGGCGGTTATTTCAGAAAACCGGGGAGGTATAGTGAGTATGGCAGCATTATTGGAAGTAAAAAATTTAGGGATTTCCTTTGGGGGCCTCAGGGCGGTGGACGACTTTAACGTTACCATAAAAAAAGGTCAGCTTTACGGTTTGATTGGGCCCAACGGAGCAGGAAAAACTACGGTTTTTAACCTGCTTACAGGCGTATATAAACCTAACGAAGGTATTATTACGCTGGATGGTATGAATATTACCGGATTAAAGACAATAGAAATTAATAAGGCAGGTATTGCAAGGACTTTCCAGAACATCAGACTGTTTAAGGAGCTTAGCGTAATAGACAATGTAAAGGCAGGACTTCACAATCACTATAAATACTCCACCATTGAGGGGATTTTACGGCTTCCAAATTATTTCAAAATGGAAAAGGCCATGACCGAAAAGGCTATGGAGCTTTTAAAAGTCTTTGAACTTGAAGGCGAAGCAGATTATCTGGCCGCCAACCTTCCATATGGAAAGCAGCGTAAGCTTGAGATTGCCCGGGCGCTGGCCACGGAGCCTAAATTGCTTTTGCTTGATGAACCTGCCGCCGGTATGAATCCTAATGAGACAATGGAACTCATGGATACCATACGTTTTGTGCGGGATAACTTTGATATGACGATACTCTTAATCGAGCATGATATGAAACTGGTTTCCGGTATCTGTGAAGAACTTACCGTACTCAATTTCGGCCGCATACTGGCGCAGGGCGCAACCAGCACGGTGCTGAACGACCCCCAGGTTATTACGGCATATTTAGGCGAATAGGCAGTTTTTAACAATTGCAAGTAAACGGAAACAGTTCGGCCTTTGGTTTCACGGACGTTGCAGCAAGTGCAAAGCCCAGGGCTGAACTTTACGGTAAAAGGACTTTTGCATGATGGAGGATAAGAGATATGGCGATGCTTGAAATAAAGGATCTGGAAGTATATTATGGAATGATTCAGGCCATAAAGGGAGTGTCTTTTGAGGTGAATGAGGGAGAGGTTATTGCTTTGATTGGAGCCAATGGCGCCGGAAAGACAACAATTCTTCATACAATTACCGGACTTTTAGAAGCGAAAAAAGGCTCTGTTTTTTTTGATGGCAAAGATATTACCAAAACGCCCGCCCACAAGATTGTATCTATGGGGATGGCGCATGTGCCGGAAGGGAGGCGCGTGTTTGCAAACCTCTCTGTTTTGCAGAACCTGAAAATGGGCGCTTATACCCGAAAAGATAAGGAGGAAATAGCAAAAAATCTTGAAACGGTATATAAACGGTTTCCAAGGCTTCAGGAACGGCAGAATCAGCTTGCGGGCACTTTAAGCGGTGGTGAGCAGCAGATGCTTGCTATGGGCCGGGCGCTTATGTCCCAGCCCAGAATTATTTTAATGGATGAACCC
The DNA here is from genome assembly GCA_910587305.1 of uncultured Lachnospiraceae bacterium. Classification (GTDB taxonomy): domain Bacteria; phylum Bacillota; class Clostridia; order Lachnospirales; family Lachnospiraceae; genus Suilimivivens. The sequence continues at coordinate 9,302 of CAJUKV010000076.1, forward strand.
TCTATGGGGCTTTCACCAATCTTTGTAAATGAAATTTTTGATATTATCAAGAAAGTAAGCGCCGGAGGGACTACAGTGCTGCTGGTAGAGCAAAATGCCAAAAAAGCGCTTTCCATCTCAAACAGGGCTTATGTACTTGAAACAGGAAAGATTGTGTTAGAAGGTAAGGCAAACGATCTTCTTAACAATGATTCTATTAAAAAGGCTTATCTCGGAGAGTAAAGCAGGGCCTGCGTCCTAATTTGTACATGACGTATTTGTGCCCCGTCTCAAAGTTATGGGCTGTTGGAAGCATGGAGGATTTAGTATGAAGGAAAAAATTGTGATTACAATTGCCAGACAATATGGCAGCGGCGGACGTACCGTAGGGAATATGCTTGCTGAGAAAATGGGGATTCACTTTTATGACAAGGAGCTTATGAAACTAGCTTCCGAGGATAGCGGCATTAATGAGGCCCTTTTTGCGAATGCGGATGAAAAGGTGAAAAGCACCCGGCTTTTTAAGGTGGCGCACAGCATATACCGGGGAGAGCTTATTCCGCCGGAAAGCGATGATTTTGTTTCCACCCAGAATCTGTTTAATTACCAGGCAAAAATTATCAAAGAGCTTGCGAAGGAGGAATCCTGTGTGATTGTGGGACGCTGCGCGGATTTTATTCTCAAAGATTATGATAATGTGCTTAGTGTGTTTATCCATGCGCCTCATGAGTATTGCATGGAGCAGGCGGCAAAAAAGCACAGTATGCCTTCTAAGGAATTAGAACGATTTATTCTCAAAACGGATAAGCACAGAGCGGAATATTATAAATATTATACAGGCAGAGAATGGACGGACGCGCGTAATTATGATTTGTGCTTAAACAGTTCCAAGCTGGGATTTGAGAGATGCGTAGATGAAATTGTTTCTTATATTAATGTACGCTTTAAGTAATCTGAAAAACAATAACTGGTTTTATTGAAAATCACCTTTCCTGATCCGTAAAAGGGCTTAACGCCTTTTTATAGGGTAGAAAGGTGATTTTCATTATTTTTTTGCAAAACTTTCAAAAAATTCTATAGACAAATCCTATGGATAAATCCTACGGATTATAGGCTTCTTAATGAAAGACACGAAATACGCCAAAGACTCTGCCCAAAATCTGACAGTCGTCCACAATAATTGGCTCCATCGTATCATTTTCAGGTTGGAGACGAATGTGGCCTTCTTCTTTATAAAAGGTCTTAACCGTAGCGGAATCATCAATAAGGGCTACCACCATATCGCCATTGCTGGCCGTACTACAGGCATTGACAAAAATTCTGTCTCCATTTAAAATGCCCGCATTAATCATAGAATCCCCCTTGACATTTAAAATAAAGGACTCTCCATGAGGAACTAGCTCAGCGGGAACAGGAAAATAACTTTCAATGTTTTCTTCCGCGAGAATGGGCGTACCGGCCGCAACCTGGCCAATTATCGGCAGACTTACCATTTCGGTACGCATCATCTGGAAGCTGTCGTCGCAGATCTCTATTGCTCTTGGCTTGGTTGGATCCCTTCGGATATAGCCATTTTTCTCAAGAGTTTCCAGGTGGGAGTGGACAGAAGAGGTTGACTTTAAGCTGACAGCCTCGCAGATTTCTCTGACAGCGGGGGGATAACCCCGTTTTAAAATTTCTTCCTTAATATAATCTAATATTTCCTGTTGCTTACTGCTGATTTTACCGTATCCCATGCTTATCCTCCTTGACCGAAATTGTTTTAATTTAATTTTACACAATTGTTTGCCCATATAGTCGTTTCAAATATCTCATGACAATTCAAATATTCCGATGAAATCAAATATCCGATAAAATTTCACATATCTTATGAACCGTTACAAAATATTATTTTATTAAGTATAACATAAAAATGTGCGCTTGGCAAACATATATTCCAAATATTTGTTCGATTTTTTATTCCAAAAGTTACTTTTCACGGGGTGGGGAAATAAGGCATAATGACCAGGGGCTTATGTAAGC
>CAJUKV010000077.1 GCA_910587305.1 uncultured Lachnospiraceae bacterium
GAAAGAAAAGTCAATATAATATTCCTTACCAACAATGGATGCAGTCTGGCATTCAGCTCATCAATAAACAGCGTGGATCCCTGATTCAACACCTCCTTTAAAGAGGGATACAGGGCAAACATCTTCAATGTCCCGCCGGATTCCTGTTTTAATGAAATAAAAGCCATTTTATGCAAGGCATCAATCTTATAGCTTTCGCTATTGTCTTTTTCATCCTCTCGGGGAAGTTCTTCTGCATTAAAATCCTGTATCACCTCGTCAAAAGATGCAAAATATTCCACCACATTATCCTGCACCTCTTTTCGTTCTACAAACCCTTCCGGCAAAACTCTGGAAAGGAAAAAGTTCTCTGCAGGGTCGCCAAAGTTTACAATCTCATTATTCAAAAAACCAGTCCCTCACCTTTTTCAATTTGGCTATCCGCAGCTTCGATCCCAAAGATACAATAAGGGATTCCTTATTCAGAGATGCCATGATATTCTCCACATGATTTTTGGAAAAACCGTTCATCTCAAGTTCTTCGCCTTTTTACGGTAAAAGATTGTCCGGTACTTGTTTCTTGCCGTCTTTGCTTTGGAATAGAGCCATTCCTCCACTACTTCGTACTTTTTCAGCAAGAACCCATACCGGTATGTCTTACCTGTATCTTCTGAATTGTCAACATAAAATACTTCAAAGGTGGTTTCCTCGTCACAGCTGTTTTCATTAAAAAGGAATGGCGTCACTTTCAGATAAGAATCTCCCGTTTTCTTGCGTCGTTCTTCTTCATCACCGAATTTAAAAAATTCATCTACATAGTAAGTCATATATTCAAAGGCATCATACACATTAGACTTTCCACTCGCATTGGCGCCATAGATAACTACTACCTTCAAAACCTTATCATTCGCTGCTTCTGTCACATGGTCTTCGTGCTCCGTTATTTTTGTTGCCGTCAAATCCAAAGATGCCTCATCACAAAAGGATTTAAAGTTCTTAAAATTAAATTGAATCAGCATAATAGTCTCCTCATAAATTGGCTTGCATCTTTAACTCAAACTTTGTTTTTATATAAATCATAATCATTTTTATTAAAAATCAACATGTAAATTTATATTTTCCGTTTTTACATGCTTATATTTATTAAAAATTTATATTCTTATACATTTTAAATCCATCTTTGAGAAAATTCTCTTTTCCAGCGTCTAATTCTCTACCTAAAATATGCCGCTCCCCGCGTATATCAAGTGAATGTCACAAACTTTTTCACTTTTTTTAAGTGAAAATCATTGAAAACCCCATAACTTCGCGGGGCGTATGGTTAGCTAATGCAAAGTTAAGGCAAAAATGACGGAGAATTAGTGTCAGGTTAGAATATTAAATGAATACAAAAAAGTATACCCAAATCTCAATATATATTTTTCATTAATTCAATAGAAATACTCAAGGCAATTTACACTGTCCTATCACCTAAAATTTATATTGATATATCACAATTTCAAACATATCTCGTTTTATCCAAATTTGCGAACAAACTCTACCAGTACTACAATCACCAACTGTATGTATTGAAAACTTTTTACCATTCACATATTCCTAATTTCCTTAGCCCATCTTTCATGTTCTTCATCATTTAGGCTCAATACAAAATGATAGCAATTTACCGTGGTATCGTCTTGTTGATTTTTCATTGTCGTATGCAACAAATATTCCTTCTTCTTATCTACTTGGATTATATGTAAATTATTTTTCTCACTCTCTATATAATTCCTTAGTGCCTCTATTACATCTATTAATCTCTTTTTCTTATTGATTGTTATTGTTATACCTAGCTTTACATGAATATTCATGTATCCTAACAGTTGCTTAATTTCTTTGAACTGTGTATTGTACATTTTATTTTCTATAACTGCAATATTATTATATCCTCTATCATTATTTCTATACAAAACCATATCTGCCTCGCCAATTTTCACATTAGAAAAACCCAAAAGTGCCTCTCGTTCAATTTGAATGTCTCTATTGAGAACAAGAAGTCTTTTCAACATATATTCTATATAATTACTTATTTCGTTTTCTGTTAATTTACGTATATCAGTTATTCGATTACATAATAATTTTATAATATTATCTATTTCTTGAACTATAAACAATTCATCAGGCAGATTTAAATTGTTACTTTTCTTAGCTACCTTGTAATACTGTTCTTTAATCGGCCTTGAAGCTAACTCCAGAACCTCAGTAATATCATATGGCTGCCATTCCTTATTTTCAATTTTTTCGATACAAGAAAGAACGATTCTGTCACAATAATCCGTATCCAACTCTGTATCATCAAAAATAACCTCATAAAAATATTCTTCACTTTGCAAAAAATCAATAAAGTGAATAGGATGATTTTCATCTTCAATCATTTCTCTTGTAAGTTTACTATTATACTCATATTCTTTTGCTTTATATATTTCCTTCACCAATTCCACATCAATAGGTGGAAGAACGTTTTCATATCCATCATCTATTGCATTATTGATAATTTCCATTTCATATGTAACAATACCGAATAGAACATATTTATATAGTAAACGCATATTTGCATATATAATATCTGAAGCTAAGATGTCCTTAATGTCTAAAATTATACGTTTACATAACGCAAAATTATCTTCTAAAAAACTTCTCGGAAAACAACACATTAAATAATCCTCATCCCAACCACTGCCATCTCCAAGATCAATATATAAATCAATCAATTCTATCATTCTATTATTAATCCAACGTAAAATCTCATAATCTAATTTTTCATTTCCCGTTTTTTCTACCCCATCGCCTTCATACATAAACAATACCCCATTTCTCAAAAAAGTATTTTATCAGTTATATTAATTCTTTCAAATCATTTTATCAGTTCTCCAAAAGATTGCCTTAATTCTTCACTTTGCAATACCACACTTCTTTTAAATCCAGCAAAATTGCTTTCCCTACTCAGCATTTTCTTAATTTTTTTCCAATATACTGCCCTTAACTTTGCATCTGTCTCATTGTTATAATTTTCAACACACTCCATAAAGTCTTTAAGTTCCCTGGACACCTTTTTCTTCAAATTTCTTGCTTCACATTCCGAAATTGACGTCCCCGCCCCATTATAAATCTTATCAAGTAATTCTCTGGTTTCTTCATTTTCTGTACCAATCAATCGATCTAATATTTCTACATAGCTTTCTGGATAACTATTGAATTTCATGGCTATATATTTTTCCGGATCTTCTTTTGTACAATCTACTATATGATCATAACAGCTTCCTTTGATTCTGTTACAGTGAGCACATGCAAAGAAAAGATTTTCCCAATCATATTTCAAATGCTTGTGATTTTTACATGAGCGAAAATGTTCTACATTTATTGTTGTAGGGGCTTTTTCTTCACAAATATAACACTTATCAAGAAAATCCTCTTGTAATATTGATAAAACCTTTTCACTTCGATAATCTTCTTCTGTTTTAATAATTATTCCTTGCGGAAGCTCTGATTTATTTATCTTTACCATGTTTTCTTTGACTTTCTGTTATCTGGAAATCTAATATAATGTCTTCAGCTACAAAAAACGGAATTGTTTGAAAATACTTAATTAAATCCACCAGCTCATCATCCTCAGAGAGACTTCGTGAAGTATCCTTGTCTATAAGTTCTCGATATCTTCCATACTTGTTACCCATCACATTTGAAAATGCAGTTGTACTAAATAAAGATTCTACTAAGCATTCATATGAATACGCTGATAAATTTTCTATCAAAATATTTTTCTCTAAATCATAAATTACTGCTGATTCTATTGAAGATACCACAAACGGAGAATGTGTTGCTACAATAAACTGAAGATTTGGAAAAACCTTTACCAAAAATGGGAGAACGTTCTTTTGCCATGCAATATGTAAATGCAACTCTATTTCATCAATCAAAACAATACCTGGCAAATCATATTTTAAATGGGCCTGTTGTTCCATCCGAATTACTATTTCAGAAAACAAATCAAAAAGTGCTTCATAGCCGCTTGCCATTTCGTCCAAACCAAATTCTTCTCTATCTGGCAGTTTAATCTTGAAACACATTTCTTCCAACATAAAATTCAATTCTAATTGATTATTATCGTATAGTTCTCTCAATGCACCCTGCAGCCAATCAAACCATTTTTCTACATCTTCAACCGTTTCAACATCTCCCTTTTCTTTTGCAAACAATTTTTCTACATATAAATACACAAGAAGCTGCCCAAATGATACATTCATTTTTTCAGTAAGCATTTTTACTTTATGTATATCAATGGCTTCTACTGCTTTTGATTTATCCATAGTAAACTTTCTGTCTGCTGAAAAAAATACAAGTATAATCTGACCTTCCTGATATAATTTATACATTTCTTTTCCATCAATACTATTGGAAAGATTACTTCTTATTTCTATCTTATCAGAAGACGAATCTAATGTTATTTCCTTCCAATCTTGCCCCATAAATCCCATTACATGTAAAAAAGAGTTTTCAATTGCCTTAAGCACACTCGTTTTCCCACATCCATTAATTCCTGTAAGCAGTAAGTGTTTCTTCTCATTTTGAGATAATTCTATTTTTATATTCTTTAAATGTCTGACTTGTCGTATATTAATCTCCGTCAAATATGCCTGTTCCATATCAACCCTCTTTTCAAATAATAAAATCAGGAAAATAGCGTAAAGCCAGTTACTTTCCTGATTTATCATTGTAATGTCAACTTACTACTAATTTTATTTTGTTATTTTATACTGTGCGAAGCCCTACAAGTTGTTCTATCTCTGCAACATCAAGCCCTGAATATTTTGCAATTTTATCAATTGATAATTCACCATCCTGCAACATTCTGAGTGCTGTCTCTTTTTTAGCCTCGTCTTTCCCTCTATTTAAAATTGTCCTAGCTTCTGTCTCAAGTAACGCTCCACTCATCATTCCACCTATCCCTTTCTGCACATTCTCATACTTCTGTGCAATTTCTCTAATCACATCACCAGAAAGTTCTATAATAGTACGTTTATCAAACGCCCCAATAATCCCTTCCTGCTCCAGTTTATCAAGTCTCTCCAAGATATTTCGGTACTCTTCTTTCAAATCCGCTAATCTCTGTTCATTACTATTATACACCTTAAAATTCTTTTCATGTGAAAAAATATAAAACGGAATTAACAGCAACAAGCCCTTTGAAAAAATATCTTCCAGAGTATATTCCTGCACCTTCATAATCGGTACATCATACTCCACAGTACCACCCGGAGTTTTTATCACATATCGCATTTTATCAGGTGTCTTTTTATAATTCCTTAGATATAGGACTGCTGTATTGGGAAATGTCACTGTCAATATTTCATTGATGACTTCACCTTCATCTAAAGCGATCTGAGCATCATATTCAAACAACCTGATTGTCATCCGCCCATCCGGCAGGCTACTCTCACATTCCAGATGATATTTCTTCTTTTTCTTCCCATAGATTATAAAATTAGTATCTGTTATTCTTTCCTTATCTGCTGCATCCTGTTGGTCAATAAAATGTTCATTGGGATGAAACTCTATTATTTCATTTCCTGTATAGTCTTCCTTGAAAATCTCATTGATTACCGGAATAATCATCTGTCTGCAATCATTTAAAATTGTCCGAAACGCTCCATCATATATATTTCCCATATACAATCCTCCGTATTTCTTATTTACATCATATCATTATCATACTGTATACACAACTATATATGAAATACGATTTACATTTTTATACCCCCGCATACCGCAAGCTGTGCTTGCGGTACTGCCACCGATAAAGAGTTTGGAAGTTTACTTCCAAACTTCATATCTCATATGTTTATTTCATTCGATTTATCCTGAACTAACACATAATTAGTACTTTATTCGGACTTACCATTCCGGCGCATCTGTCAATACCGCAAAAGCAGGATTGCCGTAAGCTCAGACACATCAAGTGCCATTTCTACATCACTGCGAATGATAGCTCCTTTACTGCGGCACAGTAGAACATTCCGTCTCCTTTCCATCCTCACGGAAATTCCACTGAATTTCGACTCTTTTATTTTTATAGACGTATATCTTCTTCACAAAAACATCAACCACTTCCTGTGTCAGAACTTCTAAATGGGGATATCGTATGACCTGCTTCCCATCTTCCCCTGCCCTGCGGCATTCCTCCCGGAGTCGTTTCAGTTCTTCCTCATACTTTTCTTCCTCTGCCGTCAGCAAGGCAACCTGTTCTTTTATGCCATCCGCTTTCTGCCTGTATAAGGCGGCCCGGATTTCGCCAAGCGCATAGCTTTCATACAAGGCGTCCACCTCCGCCTGGAGCTGCTTTTTCCTGCTCCGGCACTGTGTTATCTTCTTTTCCAGCCTTGCGATACAAGACTTCCTAAAAGAAACCAGGTTCCGGTTTTCTTTCGCGGCGTCCCCGCGCACCATCAGTTCCCTGTTTAACATGGTCAGCACTATATCCTCCAGCGGATCGGCGGAAATGTAGGTACAGCACGACCGTATTTGCAAAACAGCATGTTTCCGGCACTCAAACCTGCGGTATTTGTTCTTTCCCCGTATAGGTTTATACGTCATGGAATAGCCACACCCGCCGCAGAAGAGTTTCCCCACAAGGGGGTTTTTCTCCCCTTTTCCGGCCGTGTCCGCTCCCTTACGGAAAAGGCACACCTTTTCGTAATCTTCCAATGTAACGAGCGGCTCATGGTGGTTTGGTATCACTTTCCAGTCCTCCATGGGCACAGCGATACCGCCTTTACTGCCCACATATTTGCGCTTCGACTTCCCATACGCCATCTCGCCCAGGTAAAAGCGGTTATTCAGAACGGCCCGGACAGAGGCGCTATCCCATGCCTGCGTCCTGCCACCTTTCCCTGCCCTCTCAGGATGGCGCGTCTGTGTTTTGGTGGGTATCCCCTTTTCATTGAGAATCCTTGCGATCTGTGTGCTTCCATTCCCATGAAGGGCAAGGGAAAAGATATAACGCACGATCTCCGCTTCCTTTTCATTCACCACAACCGTATTTTTGATTTCCTTACTCTTTTCATACCCAAAGGGAACCTGTCCGAAAACATATTCTCCATTGGCGCATTTATTTTCAACCGAGGTCTTGACTTTTACGGATATGTCCTTACTGTACAGGTCGTACAAAAGTGACCGGAAAGCTGTATCAATAGGGGGCGTGCTTCCTGCATGGTCGCGGCTGTCGTAATGGTCGTTTACCGCAATAAACCGTACCCCCATAAAAGGGAAGATCTGATTTATATAGGTTCCAAGCTCGATATAGTCCCTTGAAAAACGGGACATATCTTTGACGATCACGCACCCGATTTTATTGTCCTTTACCTCTTTTAAAAGTCTTCGCATCCCCGGCCTTTCCATGCTTGTGCCGGAATAGCCGTCGTCACAGAACTCCAAAACCTCTTTTCCTCGCAGTTCCTCGTTACTTAGTATGTAAGCATAAAGCATGGCCCTCTGGCTGCTGATACTGTTGCTCTCGCCCTTATCAAAGCCATCTGCCATGACTTGCGCATCTTCCAGGGAAAGCCGCAGATAAATTGCAAGTTTATCCATTTTTCCTCCATTCCGAAATGTTCTACGCTAATCCCAAATCCTGACAAAGAATGCCTGTTTCCCAAGGCCTTCTTCTAAGTGTGAAGCTTCAAAAGTTCTTAATTTCCGATAAAATAACTTACCCATCAGAAAATTTATTTCATCTCCGGCGCCCTTTTAAGCAGTTCATTCGTATAGGCAAACCGTACTTCTATCCGCTTCCCCGGATATACATAAATCTTACGGATCAGGGATTCTATCATTTCTTTCTTAAGTTCCCTGCCGCTTTTTAACCGGAGCAGGGCACGGGCCGACGCAAGATATTTCTTTGATACAAGATCCAGGTTCTTCCTGCCTGCTTCCAGTTTCTCCTTCTGCCGGCTTAAGTCTTTCAGCCTCCCTTCCTGCCGCATTTTGTATGCCATATACTTACTCTGAGAAATAATGCTTTCTCTGTATGCTACATATTTTATCTGTTCTTCCTCTTTTGCCGCGGCAATGCCTCTTTCCACTTTTCTTATTTCTGCGTCTGTCTCTGTCCCGGCCGCCCGGAGTTGTTCTTTCGCAATCTCCGTATATTTTTGGGATTTCCCCAGATACACGGAAAACTGCAATTTAAGGAGCGGTAATAAAATATCCACCAGTTCCGCCTTTGAAATACGGTTTGGTGTAGGGCAGTTCTCTGTTTTTGTCTGCCCGCCGTTTAAGCAGAAATAACCGTCCAGCCTTTCCTTCCTTTTGTCCGCATAGGATTTCACATAACTATGCCGTGTCATTTTCCTGCCGCACACGCCGCAGTAAAGCACACTGTCAAAAATGTTCTCCCCTATCGGGCATCCTTCCGCCTTGTGGGCATGGGATCTTGTCTTTTCATGAAGCCTTTCCCGCACTTTTGCCGCTTCCGCAAACAACGCCGCATCAATGACAGGCGCATGGGCATTTTCTCTGATAACCCATTCCTCTTTCTCTTTATGGATGCGGTTTTTTTCATCTCTGGCGGTGATGGTAGTCCGCCCCTGCACCAGTTTTCCGGTATATGTCTCACTTTTCACGATACGCTCCACAGACCCCTTATCCCAGCCTTTATATTCTCCCTGTTTCGGGTCAAAAAAGGCTTTTCCGTTTTTTTTATACACGGACGGCGGGTTACATTTTTTCCTGTTCAGGTCATCCGCCACTGCCGCATAGCTGCCTGTCTCAACAAACGTTACGAAAATATGTTTTACGATCCCTGCCGTATTTTCATCCGGCACAAGCTTCCGTATTTTCTTATCCCCATGGCAGACTCCGCCTGTCATTGCGCTTGTGTAACCGTAAGGCGGCGGCCCTCCCACATAGGAGCCTTCCTGCCGCCTTAGCTTTAAATGCTGCTTTGCCTTTGCTGAAAAATCCTTTGCATACATATCGTTGACAAGGTTTTTTATCTCCACCGTCACAGCGGTTGAGGCCTGCTCCGTATTGCTTGCTCTGTTTCCCGTATCCAGGCCGTCGGCAACCGCAATAAATCGGACGCCCAGAAACGGAAAGATTTTCTCAATATAATTCCCCGCTTCCAGATAGTTCCTGCCAAACCGGGAAAGATCTCTGACTACCACGCAGTCAATGTCGCCAAGCCGTATGTCCCGCATCAGCCTTTGGAACTCGTCACGGTTAAAATTGCTCCCTGTTTTTCCCAGGTCTATGTAACGGTCTGCAATCTCTATCCGCCCTGCCCCTTCCCGGTTTAATTTTTCTATATGCTTTTCCGCGCTTCTTACCTGTACTTCCACGGATTCATTCTTTGATCCCCTGTACCCTTTCAAAGGCTTTTTGTCCTGGTCTGATGAAAGCCTTGCATAAATACCTGCCTTATAACATGCCTTCATTTCTTTGCCCGCCCTATCAGGGGCAGAAATCCTTTTTGACACTCTCCCCCCCAAGCTCCTCCCCCTCTCCGGCCGCATCGGGAATCTGTCCGCGGCACAAATTTCTCAGTGAAAAATATCGGATTTTTGCTTTACGCTCCACTTTCCGCCGCTGTGTCCGTCAGATCTTTCCGGCCAATCCCTGCTATAACGGCAAACGCATCCGTAAAGTAAAAATTGATCACGATCTGCCTGTTCTCATAAACATCAATCCGCCTTACAAGACTGCTCAGCGTGCGGCGGTCTATGTCTTTAAGTTCCACACAGTCCCGGAATGTTTTCAGCCGTCCCGCAGAAAGCGCCCCTTTTTTTAACATTTCTTTGATGAGCTGCTCCTGCCCCCGCATGGCGTCCTCCAGTTCCTTCCCTTTGCGCATAAAGCCGCTGTGCAGGCGTTCAAATTCCTCCTTTGTGATAACGCCATCTCTTAAATCTTCGTATAAGCCGGGGCAGAGGGAGTAATATTTATCCCGCTCTTTTTTCAGCCGCCCGATCTCCCTGTCATACCGGGCAGCCGCCTCAAAATTGGTCTCATACCGCACTGCCCGATTAAAAAGCTCCTTTTCTTTCAAAAAGGAATTTACAAATTTCGGGATGCTCTCACAGACAATCTCCTTTAATGCGCGTTCCTCTATGCTGTGTCTGCTGCATCCTTCCCCTCGGTTCTTTGTAGAGCAGATATAATAAACTTTTGCCGTATTTTTATAACGTATTACCCGCCTTACCATCTGTTCGCCGCAGTCGCCGCAAAACAAAATCCCCATATATGGGCTGGGCTTCCCCGAAGCCGGGCTTCTTCTCCCGTCTGCTTTAAGCAGGTGCTGAACTACCGCAAAATCATCGGCGGAAACGATTGCCTCATGGGTATTTTCTACTTTTACCCATTCCTCTTTTGGTTTAGCGGTATGCTTTCTTATCTTATAGTTTACCTTCTCCGTTTTCCCCTGAACCATGTGCCCCAGGTAGATCTCATTGGTCAGTATCCGCTTTATTGTTGTGCTTCCCCATCCGCTTGTGCCTGTTCCGCAAAATCCGCCATGATAGGAAAGCCCCATTGACTTTTTATATTCCTTCGGAGATAGTATTCCAAGGCCGTTCAGTTTTTCCGCAATCGCGTACAGCGCCAGCCCCTCCATCTTCCATGCAAAAATACGCCGCACATTTTCCGCCGCATATTCATCAATGACAAGCCTGTTTTTATCTTTGTCGCTTTTTTGGTATCCGTAGACGGCAAAAGCGGCAATACACTCCCCATTTTTACATTTTACCGCAAGCTGGCTCTTTACCTTTGCAGAAATATCACGGCAGTAGGAATCGTTTATGAAATTCTTTACCGGAAGGATGATAGAGCTTTCCCCCGTATCCGCCGATAAGCTGTCAAAATGGTCGGTAAGCGCAATAAAGCGCACTGAAAGAGCCGGGAAAATCTTTTGTATGTACCTCCCGGATTCAATATAATCGCGCCCGAAACGAGACAGGTCTTTTACCACCACGCAGTTCACCCTGCCTGCCTTGATGTCGCCGATCATCCTTTTAAATTCCGGCCTGTCAAAATTACTTCCTGAAAAGCCGTCGTCCACATAGATGTCGTAAAGCTCTATGTCCGGCTGCTCCC
>CAJUKV010000078.1 GCA_910587305.1 uncultured Lachnospiraceae bacterium
AGTTAAACATAATCAGCGATTGATACGGATGAAATGAGTTAGACATAATCAGAAGAGGAAGGCAGTTGACGAATGCAGTTGTAATAATGGCTTCTTCAACGTGTAAAAAAAGTAAAAGGAAGCAATTTGGTGATATGTCAAGAGGAAAATGAAAAAGATTTTCTTAGAAAAGGGTAACTTTAATAGACTTACGAGCTGGAAAGAACGTAAGTTCGATATGCGGTATGGATTACCTACTCTTTTCGGAAGAGCAGAGTTGGCCCTTGTCCAGCAGACCGAAGAGCAGACGTATAAATTTACGGGAAGTCAACGCGAGTGCTCGTTTATGCTGATGGTTTCTTGTTTCAGCATATTTCTTGTCATAGAAGGCTTTGTATTCAGGACAGTGCCTTATAACACTTCCGGCAGCTTCTATGATGTAGTAGCGCAGATATCTGTTGCCAGCTTTGCTCATGTGTTTGTCTTCGGCCACGAAGTCGCCAGAGTCATTATCGTTCCAAACGATACCACAGTATTTTGCGAGAGCGTTGGCATTAGGGAAAGCTTTAATGGAACCCATTTCAGCTAAGATACCGGCTGAATAAACTTTACCAATTCCGGGATTGGAATTCAGTACACTTCATCGTACCGGTCGAACAGGTCCAGGGCCTTGTAGACATTGTTGAGGGCAAAACCGCCTATGTCCTCAAAATAGATTCCTTTATTATGGAAAGTATCCAGTTTGGAGGCAGGGTAGAGGATGCGTGAGAACACCAGCAGGCGGAAGATGGCTTCCAGGTCATACTGGATGGAAGTCTTTTTCAGTATCCCCTTCCAGAACTGATCAAGCTCAAGCTGCTTGTAGAGTTCCTTCAATACGGCATAGCCTACATTTTTGAGGCTGTCCTCGCTCCTGTCCATGGAAGAGCCAAGGTCTATGGTGACGGAAGCCTTTCTGGCCGCTTTCTTCTCTTCCGTGCGCTGCTCAGCAATCTTTTTAAAATAGGAGACCGGGTCGTCGAACTGTTTTTTGAGTTCGTCCAGGCGGCCGAGGCTTTCAATACAGTGCTGGGTGGATTTTCCGTTTTTGTAATATGACTCATATAAATAGAGCCTGGGAACCCCTTTTTTGTAATGATTTTCAAAAACATTTTTTTGCCTTCCAATCAACCGTATATCACAAAACCGGAAACAACATAATACAACACATGCAGAAAAACACAAATATTGACAAAAAAATACCAGTAACCATGAGGGTTACCGGCTATTTTCGGAATATTAAGGTGTTAAACTCAGGAGGTGGACAATGCCGGGATCTGAAAGCCAGGCCTTTTCAAAATGCCTTCAGTCAATAGAATGTGATTTTTGTAAATGTTGCAAATTTACTTTTGACAAAAGTCACTACATATCAGTTACTAAAATATCATAAAATTTTGGAATATCTATTGACAGGCACTTCCAAATTTGGTAATATAATGACACTTTCAAAAATGATATATCTATTAAGGTCTAAATTCTTATATTTATTTCAACAGGTAGTTTTCATCATTTTCCATTTGTAAAGATTATGCAGAGATAAGTTGATGCAGGAAGCGTTGTAACGTTTGATTTTTATAGCACGGAGGTAGAGTTTTTGTCTTTTGAAAAAGAGGATATTGGGGTTAAGAGCAGGATTTTACTGATTTTCAGTTCCTGCAGCTGTGTGAGAAGACGGCTTTGTGAGGAGCAGGCCAAAAGGGACAGGCTGGTTTTAACGGCAGAAGATACGGGATTTTCGGAGGATATGATAATTCCTCTGGAATGGAGCGGGGAGCATTGGCAGGTAGAGGGGAAAGAGCTGCGTGAAAATTATCCGTTTTATTTTGATACGAAAAAGTATTATAACGCCTTAAAATATTTGGGCGGGAAAATAGATGAAAAGCTGTTACTGTTGCTTTCCGGGGAAATAAACGGCTTTGGGGGAGGCGGGAGGCTTGTACCGGGGCAGGGGGAAAAGGTTGTGATTGGAAATGCATATAAAAATCAGGTTTTTTATAAATGCTTTTCTTTCGTGGGGGAAGTATGTGCGGAAATTTTATGGGTTGACGGGCAGTTTATGATCAATAGATTGGGCAATAAGGGAGTTTATGTGAATGGAAAGACATTTGGCGAAAGCGCGCGGCTTAAATGCGGGGACAGCGTGGATATTTATGGGCTTCATATTTTGGTTTTGAAGGGAATACTGGTGTGCGTATCCTTTTGTGGCATATGCCGCATTGCCATGAGCAGGGACATGCCGGAGTGGAGAGAGGATATTTCAGGTATGGCGGCGCCGCAGGAGGGAAAAGAGAGGAAGTGGATAGAACGCAGGTGTGGGCAGGAGAAAGCACTTCATGGAGGAGAGGTGGAAGTGGTGTTACCGGAAAAACCGGGAGTGGAGCGAAGGGAGCCTTTGTTTTTCAGCCTTGGCCCTATGCTTACCATGGTTTTGCCTGTGCTGCTTATGGCGCAGCTTAGCGGCCGGTTTATGGAAGGAGCAGGGAAAAGTTTTTATTATATGTCGGTGGTTATGAGTGTAAGCAGCGCGTTTCTTGCGCTTTTTTGGGGGCTGGCAAACCACGGGTACAGGGAAAGGACAAAAAAGCGGGAGAACAGGGATAGGGAAAGACTGTATGTGGAATATTTGGATGGACTTGAGACTTATCTTCAAAGAAGCATGGAAGAAAACAGAATGATTTTGGAGGAAAGATATCCGCCGCTTTCAGGCTATATGGGGGAGGAAGACGACACGGTGGCGGTTTCCTGGAACCGGTATTACAGGCAGAAGGACTTTTTGTATCTTCGGGTTGGAAAAGGGAAGATTCCATTTCAGATTCGATTAAAACTTTCCAATACACAGAAAAGCATTGTGCAGGGAAAGCTTGCCCAAAAGGCCGGGGAGCTTATAGAAAAATATGATTTCCTGGATAGAGCGCCTGTGGAAATGGATTTTTATGAGAGCAGACAGGTGGGCATAACAGGAATAGAGGCCGGAAAAATCCTGATTCAGATTCTGATGCAGACTATGGCCTGTCACTGTTACACGGAGGTAAAGACAGCCTGCTTTTATCGGGAGGAAAGAACAGAAGATCAGGAAATTGTCAAGTGTCTAAGATGGATGCCCCACAGCTGGTCAGAGGATAGAAAGGTGAGATTCCTTGCAGGCAGCGAGAGGGAGGCTGCGGCAATCCTTCCGACGTTGACTAAGGAAATAACAAAAGGCGGGGAGCTGTCAAAGGGGGAGAGAAGGGTTCCATGGTATTTTGTGGTTTTACTGGAAGAGGAACTGATCTTAGGGGAACCTTTGTATAAATATCTGACGGATCCGGAGGAAAAGTATCCCGTAAGCGTGGTTTTTCTTGGAAAGGAAAGAGAAGATATTCCCAAGAGCTGTCGGTATTTTATCAGGACAGAGGGGAAAGAAGGGGAGATTTTAAGTTTGAAAATGGAGCAGGCTTTCAGGCAAAAACTTGCGGTTGAAACCTGTAACAGCCTAAAGGCCCAAAGATATGTGAGAAAAGCGGCGGGATTTCGGGTGCGGGAGACGGAAAGCGGCGGGCAGATGCCGGAGCAGGTAAGCTTTTTGCAGCTTTACGGATGCGGCAGGGTGGAGGAATTAAAAAGCGAGAGAAGATGGAAATATGCAAGATGCGAGGAGCGGCTTAAGGTTCCTATAGGATGCAGGGCTTTGGGCAATGTGGTGAGTCTGGATCTGCATGAAAAATTCCATGGGCCCCACGGGCTGATTGCCGGAACCACAGGATCCGGAAAAAGCGAGCTTTTGCAGACCTACCTTTTGTCCATGGCAGTATCCTTCAGCCCCTTGGACGTCAACTTTTTTATGATTGATTATAAGGGCGGAGGAACCGGAAATGCGCTAAGAGGGCTCCCTCATTGTGCGGGCGTTATATCTAATTTATCAGGAAATCAAATCAAAAGGGCCATGTCGGCCATAACCAGTGAAAATAAGCAAAGACAAAGGCTTTTAAGCCGCTTTCAGGTGAACCATATTGACGCCTATACCAGACTTTACCGGGAAGGATACGGGGATGAGCCTATGCCCCATTTGATTTTGGTGGTGGACGAGTTCGCGGAGCTGAAAAAGGAAGAACCGGAATTTATGCAGGAAATCATCTCATTGGCACAGGTGGGGAGGAGCCTTGGCGTACATTTAATTCTTGCCACACAAAAGCCTGCGGGGACGGTGGATGAGAAAATTTGGAGCAATGCAAGATGCAGGCTGTGCCTGCGTGTCCAGGACAGACAGGACAGTATGGACATGCTCCACAATGGGGATGCGGCATTTTTGACCTCTCCGGGCCAGTGTTATCTACAGATAGGGAATCATGAGTATTACGAGTTGTTCCAGGCAGGATATTGCGGAGGAAACTATGTGGAGGAGGGAGAAATAAGAACCAGGGCTTCGCTGATACAAAATACAGGCCGGAGGATAGAAATGCCTGAAAAAACAGGAGCAGATGTGCCGGATTGCCGCAGCCAGATAGACGTGTTGGTAAGCTATGTAGCCCGTACGGCGGCAAACATGGGATATGGGAAGGCAAAGGCCCTCTGGCTGCCGGAGCTGCCTGAGAGGGTTTTGCTAAAGGAGCTTATGGAGCTGATAGATGGAAACAAAAGTTTGGAAGTAAACTTCCAAACTCTTACTCAGTGGCAGTACCGCAAGGGCAGCTTGCGGTATGCAAGGGGTATAAAAACGGAAATTGAGGAAAAGAAAAAGGATGGAACAGCGCCTTCAGGCAAAGAGACGGGAGACGATACAAAGGATGGTATAAAGCTGATTCTTGGCTTATGCGATGATCCGGGAAACCAACGTCAGGAGGTACTTACCTATGAGCCGCACACCCAGGGGCACCTGGCAGTCTGCGGAGGCCCCGCCACCGGGAAGAGCACTTTACTTAAAACAATTCTTTGGCAGCTTGCCACCTATGATACCGAACAGGAAACACTTTTTCTGGCAGTGGACATAGGGCAGGAGAGTCTTAGCTGTTTTGGCGCTATGCCAGGCTGTCTTATGGTATTTCGGAAAAAGGAGGAGAAAGATATTTTTTCTATCATTTGGAGCGGCTTGTCAGTGAGAGACAAAAGCTCCTCTCAGGGATAAATATTATGCAATACAACAAGACGGAAAAGAGAAGGCTTGCGCAGGTATTTCTTGTGATAGATAACTTTGGAAACTTTTATAAGATTTTAGAGGAAAAACAGGAAGAGTTTTTTATGAAGCTGGTATCACAGGGAATTTCCCTCGGCTTTTATTTGATTTTATCAGCATCCGGGGCGGGGGAAATAGGAGGAAGGATATTTGAAAAGATTAAGACGACGCTTGCCCTCGAGATGAGCGACCGCTTTCAATATGGAGATGTTTTGAGACAGTATTATCTTCCTGTGCTGCCAAAAGAAAACCAAAAGGGGCGTGGACTTTGCCGGGGGAAGGAGGGCGTGTTAGAGTTCCAGGGAGCGCTTGCATTTCAGGGGGAAGATTATGCATACGCTAAGGTGGTGGAAGAAACAGGGAGAGAGAGGGAAGGGGATCTGCACAGAAGGGGAGAAGCGCTTCCTGAAAAGTTTCCGACGATACCGAAAAAGGCAAAATACGGAAAGGTTGCGGAGAGTTTTTCGTGGAAGAGGGGAGAAATCCCCCTGGGGTATTGCTTAGCCAGCGGCGAAATTTGCAGCGTTTCCACTGAAAAACCAGCCTGCTTTTTGATTTCAGGGGAGGAAAGAACCGGAAAGGGAACGCTTATGCGGTGCCTGATTGAAAGCGTACTTTACCAAAATAACAAAGCGGTGGTGTTAGATACCGGGAGAAGATTTAAGGATTTGCAGGAAAGAGAGGGACTTATTGTCCTTGCAGACGATGAAGAAATAGATAAATGGCAGTTTGATTTTGCAGGAAAGAAAGAAGGCCCGATCAGTGTGTTTATAAGTGATTTGGGAGGCTTTTGCAGATTCCTTTATAGCTCCGGGCAGATGCGGGAGGAGAGAATAGCCTTTTGGGAAAAGGCCGCCATGGGAAAGGGAAAGATTACATTTTTGGCAGGAATTTATCACCCCACAAGGGATTATGAAGCGGCCGGGACAGGTTTTTTCAGTGAGTTTGTCAGATGGCAGCAGGGAATTCATTTAGGAGGCAATGTGACGGCGCAAAGAGCATTAGCTTTTGATGATTTGAGCTATGCGAAGCAAAATCAACATGAGCCTGCGGGTATCGGATATTTGAAGGAGGGAATGGGAAAAGAGACGATGAGGGTGCTTCTTCCCGAATTTACGTGTGAAGAAGACGAAAAGATTACCTAAGGCGTCAAAGAACGCTGCCTAAGAAATCTAAATTTCGTTTTGGTTCATGCATTGTCTGTGCCGCAAAGCGGCATGTGGGGTAGTTTGTAAAGAACTTTCAAACATTTAAGGGGGATGGTTATTCATATGATTTTGGTGGATGTACAAATTCCGGCTATGGACAGGGTATATGATTTTGAACTGGATGAGGAATTGACGGCCAAAGTGGCAATGCAGGATATTCAGATGCTGGTGTCAAAGCTGGAAAAAGTGTCCGAAAGAGGAAAGGAAGACAGCTATCTTTATTCTCTGCGTCAGGATAGTATTTTAAAGCGGGAGGAAACGTTAAAACAGCAGGGGGTGCGGGACGGCGACCGGTTGATTTTAATCTAGAAATGTATGGGAGACTGGAGTATACAGCTTAAGACGGCGGGCCTTAATGGGTGGATTATATCAGTGGAGGAAAAACTGACGAAGATAAAAGATTTTCTGGCTATTTTGGAACAGGAAGAAAGAGAACTAAAAAACGTCTTTGACAGCCAGGCAAGGCTGCAATGGGAAAAAGGCTTTCAGGATAGAATAGCAAAAATATGGGAAGTGATGATGGAAATGGAAGAAATTATCCTTTCGGTTGAAGAATTGGCACTGACTTTGATAGAGCTGGAAAAAGGTCTTATATTGGAAGCGAAAGATTTTTAGCGGTTATGGGGAAGAGGGGCGGAGGATTTGGAAGAAAGCATACTGGTTACAACCGAATATTTGAAAGATAAGCAGGAGGAATGGAGGGAATTGTTAAGACAGGCGCAGATTATTTATCAGGAAGCGGCGGATAGCGCTGAGAAATTGGAAGAATATTTTTCCTGCAGAGAAACAGCGCTAATAAAAAGAACTTTTTCCATCCGGAAGGAGGAGGGGATAGATGCGTTTGAAACACTAATGCAACATCTTGAAAAGCTTAAAAGTATGGCATTGATATACGAGGAAGCAGAGAGGAGCAATGAAAATGTTACAATCTGAAATCGAGATGCATTTTACGGAAATTATGGATTTGTCACAGCAGCTTAAGGCGCTGGCAAAAAAAATAAAAAACTTTTCGGAAGTGGAACTGATGGGGAAAATCAGCGAAATGAAGGCAGGATGGAACAGTGAATGTGCGGATCTGCTGGCAGGAAAGGAGGGGAAAATTGTGGAAGGTATCAGAACAGAGGCACAAAAGCTAACTGTAGCGGCTGAGGAAATGGAAGAACAGGCGAAAAAAATGTATCGGTCTGAAATGACCAACAGCCGGATTGCGGCATTTAGAAGCTATTGACCTAACCCGGATAAACCGGAACCAAAATTTTGACATTTTGCGTAGAATATTGTTGCTAAGTGCCTGATAATAACCGGCGTAGATATTTTAGCCGCCGGAATCTGGTAACGGCCGGACAGAAGAGGCAAGAGCTGCGGATTATGTAACAGGTAGACAATTTTAAAGAAGAAGGAGAGTATATGGCATTTTTTCAGGTGACATCATCACAGTTGAGGAGTAAAGCAGGAAAAATTATGGATTTAAACAGTCAGTTCAAGGCAAAGGCAGCCCAGCTTGGGGAACAGGAGACATCCCTGTGCAGTATGTGGGAGGGCGTGGCAAAGGATGCTTTTCATCAGGCCTTTTTACGGGACAGACAGCAGATGGATGTTTTTTGTCGGTTGATTGATCAGTACGTACAGGCACTTTTGGAAATTGCAGCCAGATATGAGCAGGCGGAGGCAAGGAACAGAGAGATTGCTTCGGCCAGAAATTATTAAACGGAGTGAAAGCATTCAAATTATGGGCTGAAAATCGTGATGGAGGGTTTGCTTGAAAAAACAAGGATTTTTCAAGCAGTAAATATGCACCTTAGCCCAGATTTGAGGACGATTGGCAAGAAGGAGGATTCGTATGGAAGGTATTTTAAAGGTAACGCCTGAAAAGCTGACACAGACTTCAGGGGAATTTGCAGCAACCGGGAATCAGATGAAAAACCTTACCGGTGAAATGATGGCGCAGATTCAGGAGATGAAAGGTATCTGGCAGGGGGAAGCAGCTAATGCATATGGAAGCAAATTTAATTCCCTGCAGGCAGATATGGACAAACTTTACCGGATGGTTCAAGAGCACGTAAAGGATTTGCAGGAAATGGCGGCGGGCTATCAGAGAGCGGAAACAGGAAATGCCGAGCAGGGCAGCGGCTTAAATACCAATGTTATTGTTTAGCCGGGGCAGGATGGAAAAGGAGAATAAACAGGGATGAGCGAAAAGCTGTCTGACGCGGAAATCAGTATGGTGCTGGATACTTTTATGTATCTCGATTATAAGGAAGCGCCGGACGGGGCTACTTTAAATGAAATTTTGCTGTCTTTAAAAGAACATCCGGATTATGGAGGAGGAGGCGTCCACTATGGAGAGTATACGGTGGTTTCAAAGGCTGCCTTAAATGAGGAGATAGGAAATCTTATCATCAGCTGCCAGAGTGCCAATATGGGGTACGATTCAGGAACCGCCGCATGTACCTTTACCACATCGGATAAAAGTCGTATTTATGTAACATATCGGGGAACCGGTGACGGGGAGTGGCCGGATAACGGAATTGGAATGACCTCCGTCTCATCCACCCAGCAAGACAGCGCTCTTTCTTATTTTGAGGAAGTGGTGGAGGCAATGGAGATAAACGATCGCCAGAGACTTATCGTGACAGGTCACTCCAAGGGAGGGAACAAAGCGCAATTTGTGACCATGGAGTCCAGGTACCACGGATTGATTGACACCTGTTATTCCGTGGACGGGCAGGGTTTTTCCGAGCAGGCAATAGGCGACTGGAAAGAAAGATACGGAGAGGAAGGCTACGAGCGAAGGAGGGATAAACTGTATGGAATCCACGGTGAAAACGATTATGTCAGCGTCCTTGGAAATTCTATTATTCCGGGGGAGCATATTCGATATATAAGAACGCCGGTGGAAAAGAATAACTTTGCCGGCTATCATGATATCAAATATATGTTTGCGGCGCTTACCTATGACGTGGGAGCCGGCGGAATTGTTACGGTGTTTCATGGAAGAAAAAATGAGGATGTGGGAAAACAGGGGACGCTTGGCAGATATGCGTCCGTATTGTCTGCGGAAGTTATGGATTTATTACCTGAAAAAAGGGACGGATGCGCATCGGTCATCATGCAGATTATGGAAAGTGCAAAAGGTGAGAAGAAAGGAATAAACGGAGAAAAAGTGACGTTGTCAGATATAGGGGATTTCACTTTCCAGGGGATTCCGCTTATTGCAAAAAGCCTTCTTAAGGAAAAAGAAGGCGTGAACTTTTTAGAGTCTTTTTTTAACAGGAAAACAGCGCTTCGGGGGCTTCCGGCTTCCGTTAACCTCCAGGTGAATGCTAAGAGGCTGCAAAGGCAGGCAATAGAGTTTGAGGCCGCGGCCGGGCAAGTGAAGGAATTGACAACGGAAATAAAAGACATAGCAATGGCAATCCCTCTATATATGAAAGGAAGCAGCACACTGTACCATCGGCTTAAGCTTTCCGCCCGGGAGATAGAAAAGCTCTGCGAAAAATTAAAAAAGGCGTCACAGCTTAAGGAAAACATGGCCGGAAAATACCAACATTGGGATGAACATACATAGGCAAAAAGGACATATTCCGGTTATGGCAGGGAAGGCATAAGCTGTTTAATATTTCAGCCAAACGGAGCCTGAAAGGTAAAATAAACATTACATGAGCATAATATTTACGGCCTTTTTTTCAGAGATAGATTTTAAATTCTTTTTGCATTCGCTTGGGGTGCATTTGACATACTGCTTAAATACCTTATTAAAATAACTTACGTTATTAAACCCGACGTTAAAAGCAAGATCCGATATATTCCGGTAAGAGGGATCGTTATCCTGCATCATGGTTACGGCCTTTAAAATCCGGTACCGCATCAAATATTCAATAGGAGTAAACTGCAAAACCCTTTTAAAGCAGCGGCAGCATTCGCTTTTGCTGATATGTACGGAATAAGCAATTTGCTCTAAGGTTATTTGTTCCGCATAATGGCTCTCAATGTATAAAATAGCGTCTTTTACCCTGATTTCATCCAGCGAAAGGCTGTGGGGCTGCCTGTTCGGGGCGGTTTGTGGGGTAAGGATCCCTAACAGATGTACCCAAAATTGACACAGCAGAGATTTGGTGATCAATTCATAACCGTACGCCTTGTCTGTGTTAGCAGAAATTACGGAATGAATGTTGTCCATCAGACTGCAGGAAACAGGGTCATTTGAATCCAGAAACAAAGTTTTAAGGGCAGGAGAATTTAGCACCGGCGAAAGATATTTTCCGGCTATCATAGTATTTCCATATCCAAACAAAAACGAAGGATCAAACATGGCGGAATATAGGCAGCAGTCTGTTTTGGCGTCCACAGGATTGACGGAATGCATAACATTTTGGTTTAGAAAGATCCCCTGTCCGGCCTCAATACGGGTTTCTTTGTTATCTGCAGTGAGAATAATTTGCCCTTTTGTGATAAGTAAAACCTCGATTTCAGGATGCCAGTGCCATCTGATTCTTTGCATGTACATCTTGGAAAGATCGATAAATTGAATTTGGACGGGATAGCTGATTTCGTTTCCTTTGGCAGCTCCGTCTGTGTAAAGTCCGGCATCAGTATTGTCTGGTGCGTACATAGAGTCCTCCTTGTCTGAGATATAGTATTTTATATTTGTTCCGGCAATTTGGATTTTGAATGAAACAGTATCAATCCCCCAGCAGAGCTGGGGGAACAACAGATGCAA
>CAJUKV010000079.1 GCA_910587305.1 uncultured Lachnospiraceae bacterium
TCTTAGGCGGCGTCCTTTGACGCCTTAGAAAATCTTCATCTCTTCTTCACACTTTAACCTTACAACCATATGTCCTGCTCTAAAAGAGAATATGATGCCGCACACCTTGCAAAAAATGCTCTTTCAGAGACAACTCCATATACTAATTTAATGGTGATGCTCTCCTACAATTTCACTGAGCATAAAAATCAGCTTACTGTTTGCTTCAAATTGTTTCATGATACCCATACTTTCATCTATTGACCTGTAATTGCCCTCCCCCACATTGTCAATGTAACTGATTGCTTCTTTATTTCTCCCCAGAAAATAATGGAGATGATTCTCAATTACACTGTCATACTCGTCGTTTGTAATCATGTGATCCACCGTCGTCAAATACATCATATTCCGCAGCAGCTTAGAATTTTCATTTTGCCCTGACGCCTCCCCTGCCTGAAAAAGAGCTCCTGATGCTTTCCTTGCAATTTCCTCGGCCCGAAGCATTAATGTATTGGTAATTTCCTCACAGAGCTCTAACTTAACGGACTGCTTCGTGCAAATATATGTAACACAGCCTAAAAAAACCACATCACTCATATTTTCCTTATAAGCTCCACCGGAAAGATACCTGGTCACATATTTGTGAATAGATTGCTTTCCCCTGGCTCTGTAAAGCTCTGCCGCCGCCGCAAATCTCCATTCTTCCGCTTCCCTTTCCTCCTGCAAATTTGCGTCTGCATACTGCCAGGCACGGTCTGCTGCTGCCAAACACTCCGCCGCATAGTCTTTATCATAATCCTGATAAAGATAGCTAAACTTTGCAAGCGCCATGGCAAAGGCCATTGCAGATTTTCCATCGGCAGGTTCTACACAAACCTTATCTCCACCGTTTTGCTCATAAATTCCAACGCCGGAATAAACGGCCCCTGTCTTTTCATCCTGCATCTTATGCAGCCATTCCACCTCATACTTAATTTCATCAAGCAAATCCGGTATTCCGTTTCCGCTTTCCGGTATGCCCATCTCGTCCGTAAAGGAATCTTCATATAGTTCATAGGAAAGCAGCATAACCCCAATACTCCTTGCCGCTGATACTACGTTTTTAGATCCTTTTTCATCCTGATGCCATCCTCCGCTCACATCCAGGCTGACAGATTCATCCTCCTTGAGAACCGCTTTTCCTGTATGGCATGCGTTATGAGCCACCCCGTTTGCATACTGTTTCGTCAGCGTCATACCGCATCTGCTGTAATAGTACTGCTTACATGCCTCTTTAAAAATATTCTCATACATCCCGTCCTCAATCGTAAACGAATAAGACCGCCCAAGCAAGGGTGCTTCTATGTAGTAAAGACCAGCCTCGCAGACCGGAGAAAAATCCCCATAGCTATTATATTCCTTCGACCTCTCATCATATCCCTTATTCTCAAGATATCCGGTAAACACACTCTCTCCGGTATCCTTTCTGATCACCTGAAATTCATCCGGCAGCTCTTCCCCACAAAAAACGGCTACTTTTGTACTTTCCTTCCCGTAGCCTAATTGATTGATAAAAATGTTGGCAGAGCTTACAGGCACTTCATAAGAAAGCTCGGGCTCTGCCTCCATACTGGTAATTATATTTTCCGTATCCGGTATTTTTTCTTCCTGTATGGCAGCACATCCTGTCGATAATAAGACGAAAAAGGCGGCCGCCATCTTTTTTATCCTGTGCAAATTACACCTCCACACATAATCCCACATGCCTCCAACAGCCCGCAAATTGGGACGAAGAATGCCTGTTTTCCACACACTGCCATTCCATTATACATTTTTTTCACTGACAGGTAAAGAAAAGCTTTTATCCGCATAGACAACTTTTCCTTCTATCATTGTACACATGGTCTTTGCCGACACCCTGATAGGAAGATCATCAAAAATTGCAATATCCGCATCTTTCCCTGCCTCCAAAGAACCCACCCGCTTATCCACCCGGCAAATCTGCGCCGGATAAATGGTGATGGCTTTTAACGCTTCTTCCTCCGTCATACCCGCTTTTATTGCCAGTCCTGCACAGATTGGCAAAGACTGTATCAGGGATACCGGGTGATCTGTGGTAATTGCTGTTTTTACACCCTCTTTGTTTAAAATTCCTACGGTCTTAAAAGCCATATTTTGTACTTCTATCTTGTTTCTGCTGGCTAAATCCGGCCCTACAATCGCCGGGAAGCCCGCCTCTTTAATCTGCTCCGCAATCAAATGTCCCTCGCTGCAATGGTCCAGGGTTATATCCAGCTTAAATTCCTTTGCAATGCGGATGGCAGTTTGAATGTCATCCGCCCGGTGCACGTGGGCCTTCATGGGGATTTTTCCCTCAAACACCGGAAGCCAGCATTCATATCGAAAGTCTTCTTCTTCCCGTTTCATACCTGCACATTTTTTCTCATAATAGCGCTGGGCTTTAAAAAGCTCTTCCCGGAGCATAGACGCAATTGCCATTCTGGTAGCAGGCGATTTTCCCATCCCTGAATAATTAACCTTTGGGTTCTCCCCAAAGGCAATTTTCATGGCGGCAGGCGAGCGCACAAGCATTTTGTCAATGCTTCTTCCATGGGTTTTTACGAAGGAAAAAGTACCTCCTACCACGTTTGCGCTGCCCGGCCCTATCATAGCGGAAGTAATTCCTGCCCGCAGCGCATCGTCAAACGCGGCGTCCATAGGGTTAATGGCGTCTATGGAACGCAGATAGGGCGTAATGGGATCAACCGTCTCGTTACAGTCGTCCCCTTCCATTCCCTTCTTTTCCTCCGTAATTCCCATATGGCAGTGGGCTTCAATCAGTCCGGGCATCACCACATAGCCCAGCGCATTGATAACCTGCGTCTTTTCTCCTTCCGGCAGCGGAAAAGGGGCGTTATCTTTCATAGGCCCCAATTCCTTTATCCTGCCATTTTCAATGCACAGATATCCTTTCTCCCAGACCTCTCCGGTCATTGTTATTATTTTACCGCCAATAATATAAATCATATTAATCCTTCATTCTTGACAATAGCCCGTTAATTTAACTTAGCCAGTGGGTTTACAGGATTTCCATCCTTTGTCAGCTTGAAATAAACATTTGTTCCTTCCACACTATAATACTTTGTGGGCGCCGCTACTTCCGCAATGACGTCTCCTGCCGCCACATAGCTGCCTTCGGAGACCAGAACGTTGGCAAGCTGACCATAGGTAGCCTCATAGCCGCCCCCTAACTCCATGGTAACCCCATTTCCAATCTGGGGATCGTTAAATACGGAGATAACCTTGCCCGCCGATGCCGCCGTAATCAAGTCGCCTTGATTTGCCTGAATGATGATGGCCGGATTATATTTATACTGCTGAAGGGTTGGGAAATAAATTGTCTTGTCCATGCTGTAATTGACCAGTATGTTTCCCACCACAGGCCATACCAGGGTATCGGTGTCGCTGAAAGTAAGCGCCGGCTGCATGGCCGTAGATAGCGCGGTGGTATTCTCCTCCTCGATGATCTGCTCCGTCTCTACGGCTTCTTTCTTTGTTTCATCCGTGTTTTCCCGGGTCTGCTTTTCATCGCTTTTTGCGCTTCTTTGCTCTTCCCTCTGCTTGTCTGCATCATCAGACATACTTTCACTTTCCGACTGATCCGGATTCTCTACCTTCTGTGAATTTGTCTCCTGAAAATAAGGGTCATAGTCAAGATCGTCCGATGTAACGGCCTCCTGCTCCACTTCCTTTGTTTCGCCCCCTATTTCCTCCGCTTTAACCGCGGCCTCGCTGTTTTCAATAGTGCTTAAGTCCACTACATATCCGTCATCCTGATTGCTTTTGTCTCTGCCAAGCCATAAACCTGTAGCCGTAAGGGATCCTAAAACAAGCACCGCTGAGGCAATCATAAGAAACCGTTCTCTGCCAAGTCCTCTTCTTCTATTTCTTCTCATCTTTTCCTCCATTCCGAAGCGTTTGCGCAAAGTATTTATGCCTATAGGAAGGCATACCTATACGCAACATTCCTGGTTTTCTCAAAGAACCTGTTTACCATGTATTTACATGAATTGTTCTTATGGATAGTTTTGCCCCTTTTTCCTTATTTATTCAAATTTTGTAATTGTTACATCTTTAAAAAAATAATTTAAAATACAAATATAGTCACTCCCCTCTTTCGCCATTTCATTTGCCCCAAACTGGCTCATTCCCAGTCCATGGCCCGCGCCTTTTACCGTTATTATCACCTTATCTTCTTCCCTTCCTAAATGAAAGCTGGCGGACGGAAGATAAAAAGCGCTGCGGAACTGTTCTCCGCTTACATATCCGCCTTCTCTTTCTATATATAAGACATAGTCGGCGCTGTCCCTGTAAAGAGTATATTTTTCTAAGGCTTTTTCGGTGGTAATTTGCCCCTTTTCTAAAATTTCATCCTCTAACAAACGTATCGTTTTTATGTCTCCCCAAATTTCCTCAAACTCTTTTTCCGTATAAACCGTCACACTATTAAAGTCTTCTGATAAAAAATCTCTTTCGCAGGATACACTGGTCAAATAAGGATATTCATCCAGCATCATTTCTTTTCCATTTCTGGTTTTTCCATTGCTGACGGCAAAATAAGCCCCGCTTGCAGGCAAATCCCCATACGTAATGTATACCCCCTTTGTCTCCCTCACTGCTTCCAGTATTCTCTCCGTGACGGAAATTTTTCCGTAATCCCCATCCTCCACTTTAATTTCCTTTTTATTTTCTCCCTCCCCCTTTGAAAGCAGACTTGAACGTATTAAAACAGCCTGCGCTTTGAGCGCTTCTGTTTCGTAAGCGTTATCCATACTTCTTGCAAGCTTATCCGCCACATAGTCCTCAAGGGGTATCCGTTCGCTTCCAAATGAGGTTTCATTGCTAATAAAAACAGAATAAACCCCCTCCTGATCCGCCTCCTCAGATAATACCTGCTTTATATCTCCCTCACGCAGATTCCCCAAAAAAAATGTGATAAGATAAGGCGTTAATATAAAAAACAAAAAAACCGTACCAAGATTTCCGGGCGAAAATCCAGGTACGATTCTTTTTATTTTGACAGTTTGAAAGACTCTAAGTTTTTTCATAGAAACCTCCCTGCTCCCGATAGCCCGCAGCTGTTTTCACAGTGCGTCTCCAGCCTATTTTATGCCGGAAGGTTTCCTTTTAATACCATATATAACGAACAATTACCGCCTCTGCCAAATCTAATTTGCCATGGCGTACATCCACTGAGCATACTTGCTTTGCTTCCGCTTAATGTTCTCCTGCTTTTTCTGATCATGCAGAGCCAAATCCACATGTTGAACAGTGCCCACATTGCCATTTTCGTACAGAAAAACGCCCGTGCTACGGATTACTCCTTTTGCCTGATTATTATCATCCGTAATGGCATAATTGGTGGAGGCGTTTTGAAGACAGATTGCTCCCACCCCTTTTTCCGCAAGAGAGTAAAGCTGCCGGTTACCATTCTCATCCATTACCCATATCCTCAGCTTATCCCAGATGGCGTCCCCTTCGTCTATGAAACCGTTATGGTCCGTGTCGTAGGCCGCCAAATCCGCAAAGCCGTTGCCTGACTTCGTGCCAAAAAGCTCGGATCCGTCATTGATAATTCCATCCCCGTTTTTGTCAAGCGCAAGAAATCCGCTTCCTGCTCCAAGGCGGCTAATTTCATCCTCCTGTCCGTCCCCGTCGATGTCAAACTTAAAGGTCTGATCGGACAGCTCGGGTATGTTTCCATTCAGGTTGATCACCAACGGATCGCATAAAGGCGCCTGTGTGATGCTTGACTTCACCTCATAGTACTCCTGAAAACTGCGGCTCATTTCCAGATTAAGGTTAAAATTAATTTCCCTGCCATCGGCGCATTTAACGGTCCCCTGCGTGGAAAAGCTCGTTTCCTCCGTTTCCGCAAAGTAACTCTGACTGCTTAGACTAAAAGTTTTGGCGCTTCCCATGGAACTGGTATACACATTCGATGAGGATATGACCTCGCTCGCCCAGTCCCTTCTCCCCATTCTTCCCGGGAAAAGGACATCCATCAGGTAATTAATACACTGCTGCCTGATTTCCATCAGCTGCTCCCTTACGCCTGAAATCCCTGTTCCCCGAATATTTTCCGAGGCAATGGGTCTCATCTTGGATTTCATTTCCTCAAATGTGGATTGAAGATTATCCTCCGGATTTTCCTTCTCTTCCATCTGTTTTTTACTTCCCTCCACATCGGTTCCCAATGCGTTTCCAAACAAAGCTCCCGTTCCGCCCATCAGACTCTGTCTGCCGTTTGAAATCATCAGCTTGGCTACCCTTCCGGAAACGGAAGTATACTTTCTGGTTGAATTCATTCCTATTGTGCTGGAATCTATTCGCATTTTTATACCTCCCGCATATCGCAAGCTTTGCTTGCGATACTGCTGCTAATTTTTCCGTCCCTTGTTTTTATTCTCACCTCCATGTTCGAAAAAAACAAAATGATACACAAAAGGGCTGTCCGTTTCCCTAAAGCGTACCATCCGTGGCGACTGAAACAATATTTCCCGCCGGTATTCTGGCCATAAATACCTGCACTATATTTATCGACCGGCCGGTTAATTAATTTAGCGGCCATGAAAATTTTACCGGCAAAGATGTAATGAAACAAGCCGTTTGTGACATAAAGTCTAAACAACAGACAGCGAGAGTCTGAATCCCGCGGGCTTTAGCCCTCACGGCATCCGCCAAATGTCTGTTTCATAGCCGCCCGGCCTATTGCCCGCGGGAATATATATGGGAGATTCAAAATGAAAAAGAAGAAAAATGTTATACAATATATCTTTCGCATCCCTTTTCATATTCTGCAGGGAGCTTTCATCGGGCTGGGAGCCGTACTTCCGGGAATAAGCGGCGGTGTGCTGAGCGTTGTGTTCGGCGTATATAAACCTCTCATGGAACTCCTTGCCAACCCCGCCCAAAATTATAAAACCCATGTGCCGAGACTCCTGCCCTACATTTTAGGCTATGTCATCGGCTTTATGCAGGTTGCCAATCTGCTGGCTTATTTCCTGACCGAATATCCCGGCTTTTCCCTCTGCCTTTTTATCGGTCTCATTACGGGTATGCTCCCCTCTCTGTGGCAGGAGGCCGGCGTCCGCGGCAGGAATGGGGCGTCCTATCTTTCCCTGCTGCTATCCATGGGAACAGTGTTTGTCCTGCTCATCGCCCTGAACGCCACCTCCGTAAAAATCGTCCCCGGCTTCGTGTGGTATCTGTTCTGCGGTTTCTGCCTTGCCCTCAGCATCATCGCCCCGGGCATGAGCTTTTCCACCCTGCTGATGCCTCTTGGACTTTACACCCCTTTCGTAGAAGGAATCGGCCGCCTGTCCCCGGAGGTTCTCATCCCCGGAGGAATCGGCGGCCTAATCACCATAATATTTTTATCCAAAGCCGTTAACTCGCTGTTTGACAACCACTATTCCATCGCCTTCCACGGGATTGTAGGCATTATTATCGCCGCTACAGTTATGATCATCCCTTTTGAAACCTTTACGATTTCCACAACAAATTGTCTGCTCAACGTATTCTTTTTAGCGGCGGGCGTCTTTATTGCTTCTTTGCTGGATAAATTGAATCATAAGATTGCCTGAGAATGGCAGCTGTCCTTTCTCTTCTGTTTTTTGGACCCTTTCTGTTTACTGTCGAAAAAGGAATGCTATTTTTGGGCGTTAACATTTGATCAAATACTACGTGTTCCCGCTTCTTTTTTCCCATCTGAAACCTCCGTTATCGTAATCGCCAATTACCTCTTTTTCAAACATGAAACCGGACATTTGGCAATTCATCAAATTCCAGATTATATTTTGCCCTTACACTTTGTTGTAATTAATCAGACACCCTTTCAAAATAATCTGCCTCTCCTCATCCGTCAGCTCCCCAAGCCTTAGGCAAAACTCCTTAAGCCCTGTTTCCCCAACCTGATAAGCCTTAATCTCGTCCGCCTTTTCCTCCACAGCCTTTCTGATTCCCGGGAAGAAAAGATAATCTTTATTCTTAAAAGGAAGCTCGCCCTCCTCAATCAAAAACGGAAGCATCCCCCAGTTAATCAGATTAGAGCGGTATCTCTTCGTCGCGTACTCGTTGGCAATGTTTGCCCATCCTCCCAGCACCTTCTGACAGGACGCCGCCTGCTCCCTTGCCGATCCGTCGCCTGGCTTTACGGCAAAGATTGTGGAGCCGAAGCCCACGTTTCCTTTCCCAACGCCCGGAAACGCTTCCTCTACCACTTTCATAACGGTTTTCAGCTCCGGTTTTGCCTCCAAAGGACATTTCCCCTCCATAACAGCCTTTTGCGCCACCTGGATATCCTTGGCAAGGCCCACATAGGCAGGATCCTTTCTTGACAGAGTAAACTCCGCAAGGCCCAGAGGGTTGGAGCGGTAAGAGGAGGTCTCCCCGGAAGGGATAAGCTCGTCCGTAGTCGTCACTGGATCGTGGATTTCGGACACCACCCGCAGCACCAGATTCTCCGGCAGCTCCGTCATAGCCGGCCAGTCCTTGATGTTCGGGCCGAACTGAATTTCCACCGAAGGGTCTGCCTGCCCTTTGGAATCAAAAACTCTGTTTTCATATATTTTCGCATCAAAATGATATTGATATTTGTTGATAGCGCCGTCAAATTCCGTAGCCGCCGTAAGCACGCCTTTGTTTGCCGCAGTTGCCGCAATGGAACGGGCGTCCATGAGCGCTACGGAGGAAATCTGCCCATTTTGCAGCTTGGAGCCCTCCCTGTTGGGGAAATTCCTTGTGGAATGACGGATACTGAAAGCGTTATTGGCCGGCGTATCCCCCGCGCCAAAGCATGGGCCGCAAAATGCCGTCTTCATGACCGCGCCTGTCTCAAGCAGTGCGGCCGCACAGCCATTTTTGATAAGTTCCATATAAACAGGCATGGAAGCCGGATACACACTCAAGGTAAACCCGTCTGAGCCGATGTATGCGCCCTTCATAATATCAGCCGCCGCGCAGATGTTTTCAAAACCGCCTCCCGCGCATCCTGCAATGATTCCCTGATCTACCAATAGCTTTCCATTCTTTACTTTATTTTTCAGTGTAAATTCAACCGCGCCGTCCAAAGAAACAGCCGCCTTTTTCTCCACATCATCCAAAATATCCATCAAATTTGCGTTTAATTCCTCAATGGTATACGTATTGCTGGGATGGAAAGGCATTGCAATCATCGGCTTTACGGCGCCAAGGTCAACGGTAATCATTCCGTCATAATAAGCGGCCCTGCCGGGATTTAACTCCTTGTATTCCTCCACCCTGCCATGAATATCATAATATTCTCTGATGGTCTCATCGGTTCTCCAAATAGAGGAAAGACACGTGGTCTCCGTGGTCATAACGTCAATGCCGATTCTGAAATCGGCGCTCAATGCCGACACGCCGGGGCCTACAAACTCCATCACTTTATTTTTCACATAGCCGCTGCCAAACACTTCCCCTATAATGGCAAGAGCCACATCCTGAGGGCCTACGCCCTTTATCGGCTCCCCTTTGAGATAAACCCCTACCACGCCGGGCATGTTGATGTCGTAAGTCTGGTTTAAAAGCTGCTTCACCAGCTCCGGGCCGCCCTCGCCCATTGCCATAGTGCCCAATGCGCCATAACGGGTGTGGGAATCGGACCCTAAAATCATTTTGCCGCCCCCTGAGAGCATTTCCCTTGCATACTGATGAATCACAGCCTGATGAGGCGGTACATATACGCCGCCGTATTTCTTTGCGCAGGAAAGGCCAAACATGTGATCGTCTTCATTGATGGTTCCGCCTACCGCACAGAGGGAATTATGGCAGTTGGTGAGCACGTAGGGAACCGGGAATTTCTCAAGTCCCGACGCCCTTGCCGTCTGGATAATCCCCACAAATGTAATGTCATGGGAGGTAAGCTTGTCAAATTTGATTTTCAGCTTCTCCATGCTGCCTGACGTATTATGTTCTTTTAAAATATTGTATGCGATTGTCTCCTGCCTAGCTTCGTCCTTTGTGGTATCCAACCCGGTCTTCGCTTTCACCGCCGTAAGCGCTTCGGGGCCGTCAGGAATCATTTCCGTCCCGTTTACAAGATAGGCGCCGCCTTCCAATACTGATATCATATTTTCATCCTCCTCCAATTTTTCTTTGCTCCGCTGCTTTTTGTTTCAAACTTATGCCTTTAGGTAAAATTATAAAATAAACGCAACATGGATGCAAACAAATTTTCATTGCCTTTCCACATCAGCTACCTCATAGTATCATACCGCTTGCAAAAACCACTATGTTCTCGGCATTACCACATCCTCCCACCAGTCCGGCACCCGGTAGACAAACACAATTGTGGAATCTGTCAGATAAAAATCAATATCGTCCCACGTGGCGGTATCTTCCAATCCCATTTTCTCACTGACTTCCTCCAAAATTTCCTCATTACTTTTTTCTAAGAATTCAGATGCCGTAACTTCTTTTCCCGTCCGGCAATTAATCGTTATCCCGTCAAATCGCGAATACGGATGCGTGTTACTCATATAAGGGATATCATTATACAAAATACTGATATAATCCTTTCCCACATACTTAAGTCCAACCAGCTGCCAATAATCATATGGGGTAGCCTGAGTAGACCCGGCAGATTCGTCAAATTCGTCAAAGCCTGATTCAATCAGCTCCGCCGTCCTTAAATACTGCGCCTCATAATCGTCATAAATTTTTTGCAGGACAGCGTTAACCCGCCTTGAAAAAGTATCGCTTAAATAAAAATTTTCCATCTTATAATAATAAGATACTTCTCCGTCTTCCCCGTAAAATTCCTGTTTTTCGCTTTCCACAATACCGTAATCCTGCGGTCGGTACGTTTTTTCTTCTTCTTTTTTCTCCGGGCTTGGGGATGCCGTTTTTACAGGAGAGGGAATAATACTTGGGACAGGGCTTTTCTCCTGGAGCTCATTTGCAGGGCTCGGCGTTTCGTTCGGAGCCGACTGCTTTACAGGACTTGGCGTTTCGTTTGGAGCCGACTGTTCTATAGGACTTGGCGTTTTGTTTAGAACTGGCTCCCTTGTAGGT
>CAJUKV010000080.1 GCA_910587305.1 uncultured Lachnospiraceae bacterium
GTAATCTCGCTCATGGTAATCTCCTCTTGCGTCTTGCACAAAAGGACATCTGCCACGTCCTCTAAATCTATATTTATTAGACCACATTTTATCAGATTGAGCAATTCTCTGTTTGATATTTCGATTTTAAGCTAACCTCCAAAGCGTCTCCTTTCTCGAATTTTCTTCTTAGGTACATTTACCTGCTATCACAAGAAATCTCCCATTTTTACCATGCACTCTCCTGTCACAGGTGGCAAGCGTAATAATGCTTGTGGGCGCATGGTCAGGCTCCTCATAATACAATGCCCTTCCCTGCAACTGCTCCATCCATACATTATAGCTTTCCATATCTTCATGATTTCTGGTACGGAAATCCCATTCTGCAAGGTCAACTATGTTATATTTGACCACTGCCATCACCTGATAGGCGGCGGCACTTCCGTAAGCATCCGTAAAATAGATGGTCTGATGCTCCTCAAAATACTCTTCCTGCTCATACTTAAGCAAGGTGGAGAACATGGCTTGTGAACCTGTGCCCATGTTGTGACCATAAATGACGCGGTTGAAATCCCACACCTGCGTATCCTTATCCATAAAAGGGCATCCGGCACTGCTCTTATTCCCCGTGAAATCATGGGAGAGGTAAAAGGTATTGTCCTCCGTTCCCACCACAGGAAAATTGATCAGGGTTTCAGGGATGCAGAGCCAGCCTCTGGTGTCCTCATTGGCGCTGCATAGAGCATCCCAATCGTAGGCTTCCAATCCCTTCTCCCTCATTTCTGATTCATATTCCTGCCGGTAACGTTCTGCGTCTGTTTCCATTTCTGAAAATATTTCTTCCAGTTCCGCCACCGCTTCCTTCCGTGATTTTTCCCTTCCTTCTTCCAGAACTGTATCAGACTGTGCATAAGCGTCCGCTATCGCCTGATATTTTTCAAGCTGCTTCACTGCCCTGTAGCGGAAAAAGCCCATGCCTGCAATACATGCAAGTGTAAGGGAGATACCGACTATAAGCTGAACTGTGAGCCGCGTCCTTTTCTTTTCCGGCAGGTCAGGGAAAAACCTCTCCCCAAGCCTGCCTGCCAAATCTTTTATTTTTTCCATGCGCTTCCTTTCTTCCATAGTTAATGACATGAAACAGCGGCAGATACCAGCACTTTTTACGAACCGGATATCTGCCGCCATGATTTCATTTCAGATGGCAGGAGCAAAAGCCCCTGCCGCATTTCACTGTGACTGCCACAGTGTCATTTGATCCCTGCCTGTTCCTGCATCATAAAACATATCCTTACAGTACACATCCGCTACAGGCTGCTTTTCCCCATCTGTCTTTCAAGGACAGATTTTCTTCCCTTCAAGCACAGATGCCGCAGCAAGCCCAACGCCGCACAGCCCAAGGGTAGCAAGAAGAATAAAGGGTGACGCATGACCAGTCCGGATGACTGGCTCTGTTCCTTTCCCTACATTCCCATTCCCTCCTACCGTTTTTGTCTCTGTATTTTTATCTGAAGGGCTGCCTGCCGAATTGCCTGAGACAGTTCCGCCTGTATTCCCATTTTTATCCGAATTGTTTTTATTGTCCTTATCGTTGGTATTTCCTGTGCTGCTGTCCTGATGGTCTGCTTTCTCCCATCTTGCATAGAGGCTGATGCTCCATACTATCTAAATGCTAAAATCAAACTTCCTGCCTACTTCCGGCTCATTCCCTGTCTGAAAAGTATTCCAGTCCACTTCCCGGATCTTTTCCAGAAGTTCCTCCATACTGTCTGCATGAACGGTGGTACGCTTCTGGTCAACCTTCCCTTCCAAACGCTCCCTCTCCTTTTCTCTCTCTACTTTTTTTGCATCTTCTTTTTTCTGAGCACGTCTTTCTTTCTGTCTCTGTTCAATACGTTCTCTTTAACTTGCACTGGACTTTTCCAATTCTGCAAAGAATGATGTTGTACCATCCGAATTAAAAAAAATTCCAATTTGGGTTATTTCGCTGTTGCTGCCATCCTTTCCAAATGCCGATTCAAAACCAAATTTTTTGTTAATTTCATCTGACATCCGTAATGCCCCCTGCACACGATCCATATACTCTTTTTCATACTTTTCGTTGGAAGCCATCTTCTCCAGTTCTTCACTGGAAAACAAAACGGAAACTTCTTTTGTGCCGCGCGAAAGGGCATCTTTCGCTTCATCCGCATTTTTAAAATTCGCCACCATAAAATCCATATCACTGTAAGTATTACGCAATTTTTCCAAAAGCTTCTGTGCTGCCTTTGAAAGCTGCGGCTGTTTTACTTCACTTTCCTGTTTCTTCGCCCCTACCGTTTTTGCCTGACTTTCTGTCTCTTTCTTTTTCATGCCTGCATCTACATTCTGCGCTATATAGCTGCTGCATAAGTTATGATTTACCGTCATAGACATACTGTTTTACCTCCTTTATAACAAAGCCCCCATACATTTCTTTCTGCCTGATATCCTTATCATCATTCCTAGCTCCGACTACTAACAGGCTGATTTTAGGCACCCCAAAACTTTAACGTCAGTTCCCTATTTATAATAGATGAAAGAAAATCAGGGTTACTGATCTGGAACTCCCTCAGGCTTTCAAGAAAAGCCGCCTTGCTTTCCGTCCTTAAACTTGTAAAAGTCGTATCTATTTTCTGGTTTTTCACATTCTTTTCCACATATTCATCTGATTGTTTCTCATAAACGTCAACCATAGACGGGTTCTTCTTTATTGCATCTGTGTACCAGCCTGCAAGATATCTTAATGATGCAATTCCGTCATCCTTATTACTACTGATTTTCTGGTATTCGGCATATGCCGCGCTATCCATTGTTCGCATCATATCAACTGTATCTGTAGTGCAAACAAGATTGCTCCCATGCCCCAAATATTTGCCCTTCTTTACACCATAGTCCATATTCCCGCTGTCATCAGCCTTCCCACTGCCTGCCAGTTTTGCAATAGATTCCATAGCATCCAGAAATGCCTTTTTATTGTCCTCAGATATCATATTTTCTGCCGCATACTCTGCCTTCTTCATCCCCAACGAAATATTTGCCTGCCTCTCTTCTTCTGTCATGGAGCCGCTGTTCCCAATCAGTAAATTCCGGCGGATAATGTCATATACAAATGCCTGTTCCTCTTTACTGCAATTTTCCACTGCGATTGCAACTGCCTTATCTGCACCGTACATTCCAGAGTAAACCGGCAGGTAATTTACAGACTTATCATAATGTTTAACTTCGCTCTGAAACGCTGTGTTTCTTGCTTCCCTTTGCTCCTGTGTCATGGATGCTCTCGCCATTCCTTTTCTGCTTTCTGCCAGCGCAGCCATTCCGTTCCCGGAAAAATCAATAATCACATTGTCACCATACTGTGATCTGATCTCTTTCATTGCCTGCAAGGTTTCCTCTTTAGACATCTGATCCATGACCTTGTTTCCATGTTCGTCCGTAGTATTAAATTCATACTTTACTAAAGTGTCTTTCTTTTCTACTGCACTATTATTAGGACTATACGTTTTAATTGATTCCGTTCCCCTGTAAAACTGGCTGTAATTTTGATAAATATTAATGTTCATTTCTTCGTCCTCCTTGATATAAGCTTGAAATCCTTTTCCCAACATTTTCATGGTCTATCATGGATATCGGATAAAACATCCATCTTTTCATACCCATTGCAGATTTGGAAATTCTATTGCAGATTTGGAAAAAACTTTTTTCTACCATTCGGCTTAATATCTTCAATTATTGGGAATTAAAATCGAAAATTGGAAATTTTCTTTATCATAATCAATTAAATATCTGCCACCATACTTTTCAATCGTACCAATCACATTTCTAATACCCATTCCATGTTCGCCTGCTTCCCCAGTTTTTGTTGTCACAAATTCCCCATCCTTTACAACCGGCTCTGTTTCTATATTATTTTTTACAGAAATAACAATCTGCTCCTCTTCCAGAATAAACTTAAATTTAATAATCCTATCCCTGCACTGTTCACAGGCTTCAAATGCATTATTTAGCAGATTTGAAAGAATGACTACAATATCCTCTTCTTCTATCTTCAGCTTTGATAAATCATTTACTTTTAGAACAAATACCATGCCTTTGCTTACTGCCTCGCAGTATTTTGTATTCAGTATGGCATTCACGATTACATTGTTGGTATCAACCGCATCCATATTGAGTTGCAGGGCATTATTGATTTTTTCTATGTACGTATTCAATTCCTGATACTGCTCTCCTGCAACAAGCGCACTAATAGCCGCAATCTGATTTTTATACTCATGTGTCCTTTTCCTCTGCTTTTCGAGATTTTCCCTTGTGGCAATTGTGGTAAAAATTGACTTGTTTAATCATACAAACCAGCAGAGTTTCTTTTTATATATTGCAATGGGAGTATTGGCAATTAATTTCATTGTGTACTATCTGATAAATAATATTATGGAAAAGGAAATGAAATTGCGGGAACATGCAGTTTTTCGTGAAAAGGTAAAGAGCGAGACTGCCATGTACCATTCTATATCTGAAAATATTGTAATAAAAGAAATAACAAACAAAACCCACCATTCTTTCGCAGTCAGTGCATCAGGCGCTTTTTTCCCAATCATTTTCCTCATATATAAAATAATGCTCAATAGCATTGCCTTGCTTATCACAGAAACCATATTAAGGGTAAATAAATCTGATAAATCTAAATCCTTTCCTGTAACCAGCGGAAAAAAACTGCCAATAATAACAATTGTCGCATACTCTACAATAAAATCTACCCCATAATAAAACATCGACAAAGCCAATGCCTTTGAATAGCAGATTTGGAACATCAGAAACATCATAATTGATGTAATTAGAAAAATTGCCATCGCCCTTAAATAAAACTGTTCATAAAAGGCTGCTGTAATTA
This sequence comes from uncultured Lachnospiraceae bacterium, assembly GCA_910587305.1. Taxonomy (GTDB): domain Bacteria; phylum Bacillota; class Clostridia; order Lachnospirales; family Lachnospiraceae; genus Suilimivivens. Next base: position 4,886 of record CAJUKV010000080.1, read on the forward strand.
TGAAATAAAAGCAGCTTAATACAACCGCTTCCGAAAAGGTAATGAGCTTATTCTTTTTATTTCTTTTCCCTGCAAAAGACTGAAACAATAATATACAGCAATATATTTCTGCAAAAATGATAAATATGCTATGAACATAATCTGCCATTATATTTTCCCCCGCTGTCTGATATACTCCATTTCCACATCCTTATAATATTTTTTCGATATGCTTATCTCTGTTCCATTTTTCAGGGATATCCTGTATCTTTCGACTCCTCCCGCATATTTCATATTCACTAAAAAGCTTTGGTGGACGCGGCAAAATCCATACTGCTTAAGTTCCAACTCTACAGCATCCAGCCTATCATATCGGGAATATTCTTTTACCCCGCCTTCCATAATAAAAAAGATGACCTTATGCAGCCTGCTCTCCACATAAAGAATAGAATCTACCGGTATACTTTTCTTTCCATTTTGAAAATCAAATTCACAAACTGTTTCCTTGCACTTAATCCGAGCAGCGATTGCATCCAGACATTCCCTCATAGCATTTTCAAAACCGGCATATCCCTTCAATAGATACCTCACCGCACCGACTTTATATCCTTCCAAAGAATAAGTAATGTATGCTGTCACAAACACAATATAGATATCATATGACATTCCCCGAATCATCCCAGCGACTTCTATTCCATCCATTTCCTCCATAGTGATATCAAGAAATATTATGTCATACTGTAAGACTGCATCTGCTACACTCAACAGTTCCTTTCCAGATGCATATAAGTCAATCCGACAGGCATACTCACAATTTTTCATATATTCTTCAATCAGTTTCTTTTCTTGAATCCTAAAATATTCTTCGTCATCACATATCGCAATATGAAACACCCAGTTTCCTCCTTTTCCCCATATTTTATAATATTTCGTCACAATATTATTCTAAGTAAAGACTTTTTATAAATGACATAAATCCCCAAATTATTTTGAATCATTTTGCAGGAGTTTTCAATCATTGCCGCAGAATTGGAAATCATTTTACAAAATTAGAATAATTAATATCCTTTGATAAACAACTTGGTCAATTGCAAACCGGCTTTCCCGTTTTGTAATCGAGTTTCACATTTTGAAAGCAACCTTCAAATTTTGTACTACAAATTTCACGCCTCTTTCGGTCCTTATCTCCAGCCGGCGGTCTACGTCTGTTTTTTGTTCCTTTCTGCCCTGTTACTTCCGGAGGAGTCCTGGCGTGAGGTTGATGACGAAAGGAACAGTTTTTCCTTTAAGTGGCAGATATGGTAGCCAATCGTGTTATTCTCAATATCCTGCACATAGTCGCCCCATACCTGCCGGTAAATCTGTGCGTAAGTCATCACCCTTCCGCTATTGGCAGCGAGACAGCACAGGATGTCAAACTCCTTGGCAGTCAGGCTGACCTCCCTCCGGTCACGGTAAATCTTCCTCCTGTCAGGGTATATCTCAAGCCCTGGTATCTGCAATGCTGGTTCCGACCTTAATTCATATTTCTTAAAATCAGTATGCCCCTCCACTACTTCCATTACCTTTTTGAATATGTCTGTCTCATTATCATTAAATTCCAGTATCAGTAAACGTCCGATATAATCACCTCTTTCGTGCTCTAAACTTTCTCCAAATCCCCGGCAGATGCCTTATCTGTATTCCAACCGGGCAGTTGCCAACTTCTGTTGCTGTTTCATCATAATGCTGCCGCCTGTATTTGATTGCTATATTATACCAAATACAGGCGGCAGCATCTACTTTTTCAGCGTTTTGCAAGCCCCATATGGGCTTTAGATTCCTATATGAAATAGAGGGTTATCCATCCTTTTCACTTTTTCCTTTATGGTGGATTTTAAACAGACCTAACAGCCGCTTCATCCTTTCCGCTTCTTCCATATCACTGATTTTTAAATCAGATAAGCCTAACAGAATATCTATAAAAGCCTTGTTCGGCATTATTAAAGCAGCAGCTTGGAATACTGCCTGTAAGGGAACATCCAGTTTCCCACATCTTTCCTCTAAGTTACTTATCCTTTCTTCCAGTTCCATATCTTGTACGAGTAATGTCACCTGTACAGCTTTCACGTCAATCTCCTTTATTTTCTATCCCTATCAGCGCCGCCATATCACGCATACCCTGCCTGTATGCAATTATTTCACAGACACCCCATGTTGCATAAAGTGCATTCTGGTAATCTCTCATCATTTGCAGTTGGTCTTCTGAAAAGCTTTTCTCTAATCTGTCAAATAATTCGTTTTCTCTCTTTAGAGCTTTCTTATATTCAACATCCCGGCAGTAAAAGCGACCTAACCGCTCCGTCAGATTAGGCTGCATATCATTTAAGAATTCTGTATTCACTGTAATTCTCCTCTGATGTATTTATATAGACCTCTCTATTATGCGCTCTCTATATAGGTTCGTCTATATAAAGAGTTATTTTTTAACGAGAGTTTGTATAGAATGTAAGGAGAAGGAGAGCTACGGGCATGAAATATTTACACATCAAACTTGAAGAATTTCTTACGGAAAGAGGACTCTCAAAAAAGAGAGTATGTTACGATCTGGATATTGAAAGGACAAACTTTAACCGTTATTACAGAGACGAATTCCAAAGAATAGACGCTAATCTACTGCTCAAACTGTGTGAATACTTTAACTGTGAAGTAGGGGATTTATTTGAGATACGGGAAAAATAGAAAAAAGACTTTCGTGTTGCCAGTGCTTACTCTAAAAATATAAATATTCAGCCGGGTAATATTGTTTGTACAATAATTGTCTATCTGCTTCCAGCTTATCTCTGCTTTATACGACAATTTATTCTTACTCAAACCTTTTTTCTTCAGCAATTCATCAAGCCGAATCTCCAAATGTCCATAATTATCTTCCACTTTTCCACCTCTGCTGATTAGTAAAATGAAATCCTTAGTATATAACATTGTGAAGAAATCCGGCATATGCTATAATTTCAGTGTCACTAAAATCTGGAATTTTTGAAGGAATAAACAAATGTATCTTTTATTCTCAATTTTTGCTATCATTGCAGGCATATGCCTTTTTGTCTTTGCTAACCGAATGACAAAGAACCGCCCGGCGGTCACAGGCGTTAAAATAGTTGGTATTGCCCTGATTGTAATCGGAATATCTATGTCATATCTGTTGTTCTCCGGGAAAGTGGTTTTGCCTTTATCGAAAGGCTGATAGTAAAAGAAATATTATTTAAGGAAAGCAGTGCATAGTTATCATGGATTTAAAAGAATTTAGAATAGCCCACAGTACCGTAATGGAACAATACCAGTTTATAGAAAGGGAACTTGAGGGAATCTATGCCGCTTTAAGCGGGAAACACTTTTACTTTGGTTTAAAGGATGTTGAAACATTTAGTATCAGCAAAGTGATCCGAGTGATTCAGGAGCAGGAAAAAATCAACCATATAAGAGTTATTTCAGATGCAGAATATGAAGATCTAAAGTCTATCTGTCAGAGAAGAAATTTTTGGACACACAACTGTTATACGGAAATGGTTTTTGAAAGAAAAACAGGAGGTCCGAAAAAGGAAAAAGATATAAAACAACTATTTGATGATATCAGAACCGCCGAGCAGATGCGTGAACTTCTGTTTGACAGAAAGATTAAGCTTTTCCATAATGTTGAATCCAAGCAAACCCTTTGAAAAATATAATCAATTTATGATATGATAAAAAGCCATTTTAAAAGATTGAAATAACCTTTCAAATGGCTTTCTTTATCCGTCTGGAGCATTCCCAATTCTATTAACTGCTCACTCTTCACCACCATTAAAACCTAAAATGGTTTTTCAATTCTGTTACCCTCTTTTCGTATAAACAGTCTATTTTATACCCATCCACGAAGAGATAACCATTCTCTGAACCTCACTTGTACCTTCATAAATCTCTGTAATCTTTGCGTCACGCATAAGACGTTCAAAAGGGAAATCCCTTGAATATCCGTCATATCCCACAAGCTGGACACAGCGGCGTGTCACATTTGTAGCTGCCTCTGCCGCATACAGCTTCCCCATAGCCGCAAGATGTGAAAATGGTTCGTGATCCTGTTTTGCCTGTGCAGCACGATATACCAGTAACCGGGCTGCATCAACCCTTGCCTGCATATCCGCAAGTTCAAACTGTGTGAACTGATATTGTGAAATCCTCTGCTCCCCCTGCATATGTTCCGTAACATATTTTTTACAATGGTCAATTGCGCCCTGCGCTATCCCCAATGCCTGTGCGGCTACACCTATACGCCCACCGTCTAAGGTCATAAGAGCCATTTTGAAGCCCTTTCCCAATTCCCCCAATAAATTCTCTTTCGAAATTTTACAATCCGTGAAAACCAATTCATATGTGGCAGAACCACGAATCCCCATTTTCTTTTCCTTCGTTCCGAAAGTAAATCCAGGCGTTCCTTTTTCCACAATAAAGCCGGAAATGCCCCTGCTGCGCTTTTCTTTGTCTGTCATAGCTGTAACAAAATAAGTATCTGCATAATAACCGTTTGTGATAAAGATTTTAGAACCATTCAAAAGCCAATAATCACCCATGTCAACTGCGGTTGTCTGCTGGTTTCCCAAATCGCTTCCTGCGGACGGTTCCGTTACTGCAAAAGCTCCTAATTTTTCTCCTTTCAAAAGCGGCACAAGGTATTTCTGCTTCTGTTCTTCCGTACCAAATTCTGAAAGAGGGAAAGAACCTAAAGAATGATGATCGGACAGCATAACAGAGGTGGTGGAACAATGCTTTGCCAGTTCCTCAATTACCGCAATATAAGCAAGATAAGAGTGCCCTGCACCGCCATATTCTTTCGGGTAGCAGATTCCCATCATGCCAAGTTCCGCCAGTCTTTTTCTGTTTTCTTCTGGAAAGCGTTCCTGTTCGTCAATCTCTGCCGCCAATGGAGCAACCTCATTTACTCCGAATTCATGAATCATGTTTAATACTTTCTGCTCGTCCTCATCAAATTTAAAATTCATATGTAACCTCCTTGAAATTGATTGATATTTCCTGTCTGCTGTTTTATAATAGCACAAGGAGATCAATTAAAAAATTTAATAATTTCGAATTCTTAATTCGATATATTGAATGTATTAGGAGCGATAAGAAATGAATACAAAAAGTCTGGTTACGTTTAAAACAATTCTTGAAATGGGAAGTTTTCAAAAGGCAGCGGATGAATTAGGATATACACAGTCTACGGTAACATTCCAAATAAAACAGCTTGAAGAAGAATTAGATTTGAAATTGTTTGAGAAAATAGGCAGACGCATGGAACTTACGCAGGCTGGAAAAGACATACTGCCTTATATTGATATGATTTTGCAAGGTGTGGATCAAATCGGTAACTATGGAAAAAGCCTGTCCGAAATATCCGGCACATTAAAACTTGCAATTCCAGACTCTATTTTAATATATAATATGCAGCCATTTATACAAGCATTTATACATGAAGCACCGGGCGTACAGCTTGTAATCAATTCCATACAATCCGGTGAAATCAATCAGTCTGTTGTGGATGGAACTGCCGACATAGGGATAAATTGTGAAAAAAGCTGTTATCCCGATACCGTTGTACATAAGAGACTTGGTAAATACAAGATTGCCCTTGTCGCTTCTCCCTTTGCTGACCGAAGCCTGCTTGATTTTATTACCCCGCACCAGCGCAAACCGTTCAGCCTGATCTGCAATGAACCGGACGGTTATTATCAGGTAGAAATGGATAAATATCTTGCCGAAAAGGATATTATTCTTAACCCACACATGAAAGTGCAGAGCATAGAAGCAGTAAAAAGATGTGTCATGAATAATCTGGGAATTGCAGTTGTTCCCAGCTATTCCATTGAAGAAGAATTGAAAAATGGTTCTCTGATGCCTGTCAAAACGGAACTTGATGAAAAAAATTTTAATTCCATTTATGTGTATCACAAAAATAAATGGATAAGCCCACAGATGGAATTAGCAATAGAATTGTTAAAGGAAAAAGTAGGAATAGACAGTGAATAAAATAGACTGATGTTTTTTTTCTCCCTTTTCGAAATTGTGTACCCATTGAGAAATAACTTATAAATATACATTGTAAATGGCAGATAAAGATTTTATAATCAAATATA
>CAJUKV010000081.1 GCA_910587305.1 uncultured Lachnospiraceae bacterium
GACAGCGAGACCATCAATATCTGTTATGTTCTGGACGCTAAAAGGACGCTGGTGGGCACGGTGGCCCTCCGCTACCTTCTGATTAGCCCAGGGGACGCGGTGATTGGCGATATGATGCATGAGAATGTCATCTTTATCAACACCATGATGGACCAGGAGGAGGTTGCAAGACAGTTCCAGAAATATGACTTTACCGCCATGCCGGTGGTGGACAATGAAAACCGGCTGGTAGGGATTATCACCGTAGACGATATCGTGGATATCCTGCAGGAGGAAGCTACGGAGGATATGGAAAAGATGGCGGCTATCGTGCCTTCGGATAAGCCGTACATGAAGACCAGCGTAATCGAAACATGGAAAAAGCGCATGCCGTGGCTGTTGCTCCTAATGATATCGGCGGCTTTTACGGGAAGTATCCTCACCACTTTCGAGGATGCGCTGATGGCATATGGGGTATTGATTGCCTATATCCCCATGCTGATGGATACCGGCGGAAATGCCGGAGGGCAGGCAAGTGTTACCATCATCCGCGGATTATCACTAAATGAAATTGAATTTAAGGACGCCTTTCGGGTGCTCTGGAAAGAGATACGGGTTGCTCTTTTGTGTGGGATTACGCTCTCGGCGGCCAATTTTGTAAAACTTCTTTTGCTGGATCGGGTGAACCTTATGGTGGCCCTTGTGGTGTGCCTGACATTGGTGGCGGCGGTGCTGATTGCCAAGATGGTGGGCTGTACGCTCCCTATGCTGGCTAAAAAGATTGGTTTTGACCCGGCTGTTATGGCGAGCCCATTTATCACAACGATTGTGGATGTGCTGTCGCTGCTGGTATATTTTCAGATTGCCACATATCTTTTGCATATAGCATAGAGCGGCGGGTGTTGCGGTCATGGACGGATGATGGCCTGTGATAGTAGCGATGGGTTTGACAGATAAATATATTTCTGAAAAATAAACAACGGATAGCACGCTTTGCGAACTATCCTTATGTTAAAAGAAAGCTGCCGCATCTTTACATTTTGTTTTTTGATGCGGTAGCTTTTTTGAATGCAATAAGGAACTTTCACAAGTTATTTCCGAACAGTTCCCAAGCCGATTCGCGAAGCGAGTGGGCGTTTGCTTATTGATTCTGGGCAAGGGATGCGGCGCGCATGGCAGCGCGTTTGCGCATGGTAGGGTCCAGAATTTTTTTGCGGATACGCAGGGATTTGGGCGTAACTTCCAAAAGCTCGTCCGTATCAATAAATTCAAGGGCCTGCTCCAAACTTAAAATCTTGGGAGGGGTCAGCCGCAGGGCTTCGTCGGCGCTGGAAGAGCGTGTGTTGGTAAGCTGTTTCTTCTTGCAGACATTCAGCTCAATATCTTCCCCTTTTCCGCTTTGTCCCACAATCATACCGGAATACACCTTTTCGCCGGGACTGATAAAGAGGGTTCCTCTCTCCTGGGCGTTATAAAGGCCGTAGGTGATGGCCTCGCCGGCCTCAAAAGCGATGAGGGATCCCTGCTTGCGGTACTGGATATCCCCTTTGTAAGGGCCGTAGCCGTCAAAAACGGTGTTCATGATGCCATTGCCCTTGGTGTCGGTCATAAATTCTCCCCGGTAACCGATAAGTCCTCTGGAAGGAATGGAAAAGGTAAGGCGAACGTAGCCCCTTGAGGAAGCCGTCCCCATGTTCTGCAGTTCCCCCTTGCGCTGGCTTAACTTTTCGATAACGGAACCGGAAAATTCTTCGGGCACGTCAATGTAGCAGAGCTCCATGGGCTCTAATTTTTTCCCATTTTCATCTGTTTTATAGAGAACTTCGGCTTTGCTTACGGCAAACTCATAGCCTTCCCGGCGCATATTTTCAATGAGCACGGAAAGATGCAGTTCCCCGCGGCCGGATACCTTAAACGCCTCGGTGGTTTCTGTTTCTTCCACGCGTAAGGACACGTCCGTGTTAAGCTCCCGGAATAAACGATCCCTTATATGGCGGCTGGTGACATATTTGCCCTCCTGTCCGGCCAAGGGGGAATCGTTAATCATAAAATGCATGGCGATGGTAGGCTCCGAAATCTTCTGGAAAGGAATGGGCACAGGGTTTTCGGGCGAGCAGAGGGTATCTCCGATGTGAATATCGGAAATGCCGGAAATCGCCACAATAGAACCGATATCCGCCTTCGCTACCTCCACCTTATTTAGCCCGTCAAATTCATAGAGCTTGCTGACCTTTACTTTTCTTGCCGTGTCAGGGTCATGGTGGTTTACAATCACAACCTCCTGGTTTACCTTTACGGAACCGTTGTCAACCTTGCCGACGCCAATCCGGCCTACGTATTCGTTGTAATCTATGGTGCTGATCAGCACTTGTGTTCCGGCATCAGGATCCCCCTCAGGAGCCGGAATGTAGTCTAAAATCGTGTCAAAAAGCGGCATCATGTTTTTGCCGGGTTCCTTTAAATCAAGAGTAGCGGTACCTGTTTTGGCGGAGGCATATACAAAAGGACAGTCGAGCTGGGCCTCGTCCGCGTCCAAATCAAGGAATAACTCTAACACCTCGTCCACAACCTCTTCGGCCCGGGCCTCCGGCCTGTCGATTTTGTTCACGCATACAATGACGGGAAGCTTTAGTTCCAGCGCCTTTTTCAGCACAAATTTCGTCTGCGGCATGGCGCCTTCAAAGGCGTCCACCACTAAAATGACGCCGTTGACCATTTTAAGGACACGCTCCACCTCCCCGCCGAAATCCGCATGGCCGGGCGTGTCAATGATGTTGATTTTGGTTCCTTTATAGGTCACGGCGGTGTTTTTGGAAAGAATGGTGATGCCCCGCTCGCGCTCAATGTCGTTGGAATCCATAACGCGCTCCGCAACCTCCTGCCCTTTCCTGAACACGCCGCTTTGCTTTAGAAGCTCGTCCACAAGCGTGGTTTTGCCGTGGTCAACGTGGGCAATGATGGCTATATTTCTGATATCTTCTCTTTTTTGCTTCATATTTATCCCTCCGCATACCGTAAGCTTTACTTGCGGTACTGCCAGTAATAAAGAGTTTGGAAATTAACTTCCAAACTAACCGGCATGCCGCCTTGCGGCACAAACAATGTGTGAAGTTTTTGTAAAAAATTATTATAATTTCAAACCGTATTAGTATAGCACTAACCCTTATGATTTGTAAATACAAAAGAAATTGGTTTTTCAGGTATCTGTGTAACAAATGTTACTATGAGCGGCCTTCAGGCCGTGATTAGTAATTAACAAAGCCGCCGGCATAGACGTTGTCTTTGCTGACACCGGAGAAACATATATGTGGTGGAGAAGGAGGGGATTTGCAGATACTATATGAGGGAGGCTATCGCTGCAAATATGCGCGATAACTAAAAGTTCTAATATGGGTATTTTTCTATATAATGAGTAGTATATGACAGGAAAAAATTCTTAAAGGGTAAGAAGGGAGAACAAAGATGACAGATAAGGTAATTGAAAACAACCAGGTGGTGATTATGGGGGAAATTGTCAGTGATTTTGTTTTTAGTCATGAGATTTTCGGCGAAGGGTTTTATATGGTGGATGTAAATGTGCCCCGGCTAAGCGATTCTTGTGATGTTATTCCGCTGATGGTTTCGGAACGTCTCCTTGACGTGCAGGAGGATTATAAGGGCCTTAACATTATGGTTCAGGGTCAGTTCCGCTCTTACAACCGTCATGAAGAACGTAAAAACCGGCTGGTACTTTCCGTTTTTGCAAGAGAAATTGAGTTTGTGGATGAAACGCCGGAGAGCTCGAAGACGAACCAGATTTATTTGGACGGTTACATATGCAAGGAGCCTATCTATCGAAAAACACCGCTTGGAAGGGAAATCGCCGATTTGCTGCTGGCCGTGAACAGGCCCTATGGAAAAAGCGATTACATCCCCTGCATCTGCTGGGGCCGCAATGCCAGGTTTGCAAGCAATTTTTCGGTGGGAACCAGATGTGAAATCTGGGGCAGGATCCAGAGCCGGGAATATATGAAAAAGATTTCCGATGAAAATGCGGAAAAGAGGATTGCTTACGAAGTATCCGTAAGTAAGCTGGAACTTGTAGAGGATTAAAGGCCTGAAAGCCATATTTGGTCAATCTGTGTTGATTTTTGTGCATTTCCATGATATTATAAGAACGTAATTTTATTAACGGACTGCAGTGCGCCGCCGCGGCAGTCAAAGACCCTCGCGGCATTCGTCCAATGTGGGCAGCCGCTTGGCTCATTACTCGCGGAAATAAACGGGATTGCGGGGCTGACGGGACAGAGTCTGACGGTTACATGAGGTGCATTTATGAAACAGGGATTGGTATATATATACAGTGGGGATGGACATGGAAAGTCGCCGGCCGCTTTGGGAAGGGCCGTAATGACGGCGTCTTCGGGGAAAAGCGTTGTGATCATCCAGTTTCTTAAGGGAAAGGGACTTGCAGACTCGAAGCTTTTAAGCCGGTTAGAGCCCGAAATAAAGATTTTCAGCTTTGCGAAGATGAACAAGGGGTTTGACGAATTAAGCCGGGAAGAAAGAGAGGATGAAATTGTCAATATAAAAAACGGGATGCATTTTGCAAAGAAGGTTTTGGCTACGGGAGAATGCGATCTTTTGATTTTGGACGAGGTGCTTGGCCTGATTAATTATGGGATTCTTACGGTGGACGGTTTAAGGGAACTCCTTCAGGCGAAGGATGAGAACATGGATGTGATCTTGACCGGCAATTACCTGAATGACGAGGCCTGCAAGTTGGCGGACGAGGTTTCAAGAATTGAGAGTTATAAGGTGGAGTAAGAGAGCGACTGCTTTATATGAGGTTTGACGGCAATGCGCCTATGGCAGGAGAAGGAGCCGCATCTTTTGCATGATGTACAGCATAAAATCATAGCATCTGCGCGTTGACACTAAGGCCGCATGGTGCTATGATATTTTTATACAATTTTATAGGTTATGGAGATAGAGGTTGCGTATTTTATGAGTAGTTTTTTGGATGTGGCAGGCACAGTTGAAAAGAAATGAAAGGAAAAAACGCCGAAAGAATGTGTATCCTGCGGACAGATTCTTGGGCATGCAGTGAAGAATTGTATGACTGTCATCAGAAATGATGGGGTGCTATCCGATGAAAGATATCTGGGATGAGTCGGTGCGCACAGTCGCATCGATATTTTTATGCACACGGGCGTCCAAAGGAAAGATGTCAGCAAGCTGACGGACGCCCGGCGCGCGAGCAGGGAGAAAACCTTCTCTGCTCGATTGTACATTGGAACCCGAACGGAAAATTAATTGAAGGAGGAAAAGATATGGCTGTTTTTACAGGGGCAGGTGTTGCGATTGTTACACCTTTTAAGGTAAATGGGGAAGTGGATTATGAGAGATTTGCAGGGCTGATTGAGGATCAGATTGCAGGAGGGACGGATGCGATTATCGTATGCGGAACCACCGGCGAGTCGTCCACTTTGACCCACGAGGAGCATTTGGACGTGATCAAATACTGTGTGGAGAAGGTGGCGGGGCGTATTCCCGTAGTAGCGGGAACGGGCTCAAACTGTACGGAAACTGCGGTATACCTTTCCACGGAGGCGGAAAAGTACGGCGTGGACGCGTTGCTTTTGGTTTCTCCTTATTATAATAAGGCCACCCAGAACGGACTTTATAAGCATTATAAGACAATTGCGGATTCCGTAAAGGTTCCCTGTATTCTTTATAATGTGCCCAGCCGAACGGGCTGCAACATCGCGCCTGAAACGGTGGTAAGGCTTTGCACGGATGTGGAGAATATCGTAGGGGTGAAGGAAGCCAGCGGCAATATCAGCCAGATTGTGAAGCTGATGTCGCTTGCGGAGGGTAAAGTGGACTTATATTCCGGCAATGACGATCAGATTGTACCGATTCTTGCACTGGGGGGAAAAGGCGTTATTTCAGTGCTTTCTAATGTGGCGCCCAGGCAGACCCATGATATTTGCGCTAAATTCTTTGAAGGAGATGTGACTGGGAGCTGTCAGGAACAGCTTCGTGCAATTCCTCTTTGCAACGCGCTGTTTTGTGAGGTGAATCCCATTCCTGTAAAGAAGGCGTTAAATCTTATGGGAAAAGGAGCGGGCACGCTGCGGATGCCTCTTACGGATATGGAAGAAGCAAATGCGGCTAAGCTGGAAAAAGCAATGAAGGAATATGGCATTTTATAAATTTGTTTACATAGGTGTAGATAGAAAAATTAGCCTTGCGGCTGTTTATCTATTACAAATTTGTGCCTGCGGCCCAAATAGCGCAGGCTACGGAAAGGCATGAGGATATTTATGACAAACGTAATTATTCACGGATGTAACGGGAAAATGGGCAGGACTATTTTAGAGTTGCTTAAGGAGGATGAAGAAATCACGGTGGCAGCGGGCATAGATACTTTTGACGAAGGAAAAAATCCTTTTCCGGTATTTTCGGATATTCTTGCATGCGACGTGGAAGCGGACGTGGTCATTGATTTTAGTGTTGCGCCGGCGGTGGACGGTCTGCTTAAATACTGCGCCAAGGAGCATGTGCCCTGCGTCCTTTGTACCACAGGACTTAGCAGCGAGCAGCTTAAAAAGGTGGAAGAAGCTTCAAAGGAGACGGCTATTTTAAAATCTGCCAATATGTCCCTGGGGATTAATATGTTGATGAAACTTTTAAAGGATGCGGCAGCTATTTTGGCGCCTGCAGGATTTGATATGGAAATTGTAGAAAAACATCACAAACTGAAAGTGGATGCGCCAAGCGGCACAGCCCTTGCCCTGGGGGATTCCATTAATGAAGCTCTTGGCGGAGAATACGAATATGTTTATGACAGAAGCGAAAGAAGGGTGAAGCGTCCGAAAAAGGAAATTGGGATTTCCGCGGTCAGGGGAGGTACGATTGTGGGAGATCATGATGTGATTTTCGCAGGGGCGGATGAAGTCATCACCTTTTCCCACAGAGCATATTCTAAGGCCGTTTTTGCAAAAGGCGCTATTCAGGCGGCTAAGTTTTTAAAAGGAAAGCCGGCCGGCATGTATGATATGAGTGATGTTATTGGCTGTTAATGGCACTTTAGGCTCCGTGCCTGTAAGAAAGCCGGGAATCTGAAAGCAGGTTCCCGGCTTTTTGTGAAATATGCCACTAAAATGGCGCACTTTTACGCAGCGGGCAGGTAAAAATTCATCTATGCCTGATTTGTAATAAGTTGCGCGTTACCTTTTGGCAGTGGCGTTGTCAGTGGCATTATTGTTGTTGGCATTGCTGTTGTTGCCGGTATTGTTATCATCATTTCCGTTGCCGGTCAAATCGTCGGTGAGATCTGATACTCCGTCTGCCACATCATCTACTACGTTGCCTACCGCATCACCGGCGTCTTCTAAAAGGGAATCGTTGTCATCATTGCCATTTCCTGCAGTGGCGCTGTTTACATTGCCATTGTTATTTCCGTTTTGATCGTTTGTAACATTGTCAGATGTGTTGGCGTCGTTTGTGCCGTTGTCAGATGCGTTATCCCCTGTCATGGTGCTATCGCCGGAACCTGTATTGTTGTTTCCATTGTTTTGGCTTCCGGAGACGTTTCCACCGTTACCGCCGGTTGTGTTGTTTCCACCGGCGGAGCCGTTTTCGGTAGTGTTGGTATTTCCGGCCATATCGTCTGTGTTTTTATTTTTGTCGGTTCCACAGGCAGTTAAAACACAGAGCATTGCAATGACAAGAGATACCGAAATCATTTTTCTCATTTTTTTCATAATTTGCCTCCAATCATTTTTTCCATCATTTCTGCGCTGCTTTGCGCAATGGAGTTTGTGAACTGCATGGTTGTCAGTTCTTCTGCTATTATGTGCAGATCAGAAGAAAATATGCTTAAATTATAAAAGTTGATTTTGGTATTTGAGAGAGGTATAAAGTTTGGAAGTAAACTTCCAAACTATTTATTGGTGGCAGTACCGCAAGCACAGCTTGCGGTATGCAGGGGTATAAAAAATGTGTTATACTGAAAAATAAAAATTGATACATTAACAATAAGTTTTGCATTTTGTATGCGGGTATAAGATTAAAAAAATTGCTCAATGGCAATTTGGTTCAGCACACCGAACAAGTTTGGCAAGAATTTGTGCCGAAACGTCACAAATTCCAAGATGGCAGAGCGAAATCTGACATTTCGCTCGCCTTCCTCAGCGTAAAACGCTTCGGAATGGAGGAAAATATGAAATTCAGGCCATGTATTGATATCCATAACGGAAAGGTAAAGCAGATTGTGGGCGGAAGCCTTCAGGATAAAGGGAATAAGGCGGCGGAAAACTTTGTGTCTTTTCAGGATGCGGCCTTTTTCGCACAATTATATAAAGAAAAAAGGTTAAAAGGCGGGCATATTATTTTGTTAAATCCTCCCGGCAGCGAATATTATGAAAAAACAAGAGAACAGGCGATGGAGGCACTGAAGGCTTATCCGGGCGGGCTTATGGCAGGCGGGGGTATTACGCCGGCCGGGGCGGAAGATTTTTTAAAGGCGGGAGCCAGCCATGTAATTGTAACTTCCTATGTATTCAGGGAAGGAAAGCTGCATTATGACCGTCTTGGCGAGATGGTGGCGGCGGTTGGGAAAGAACGGCTTGTACTTGACCTTAGCTGCCGGAGGAAGGGAAATTGCCCGGGCAACGGACACTGTCCGGAGGACGGTCGTTTTTCGGAGAATGGGCGGGATTATTATATTGTTACCGACAGATGGCAGAATTATACGTCGGTAAAACTTAATGAAGATACCCTGGAAGAACTTTCTGATTACTGCGATGAATTTTTAATTCATGCCGTGGATGTGGAAGGCAAGGCACAGGGAATAGAGCAGGAGCTTGTTGCCATGCTTGGAAAAGCATGCCGGATTCCCACAACTTATGCCGGTGGAGTACATAATTTTGAGGATCTGGAAAAACTGAAAACCCTGGGCAGGGGAAGAATAGATGTAACCATCGGAAGCGCCCTTGATTTGTTCGGAGGAAATATGAAGTTTAGCGATGTTCTTGCATATATAAAATAGAAAACTAAGCCCAGACATACATTTTAGCGGCATATTTTCTTTACATAGAACTGAGCATAAAAATAACCTACCTCAAAAGAGATAGGTTATTTCCTTAATCCGATAAAACAATATTGCAAATTCCAAATAAAATGCTGCTTTTTAAAATGCGATTTTTTACATTTATATTATTCTTACATTTATATTAAGAAAAGGCACATCGTGTTACTGATTAATGCGTTATAAATAGTATGTTCTAATTATAACTTTGTTACGTTTACGGCCTGAGGTCCTTTTTCGCCGTTCACTACTTCAAATTCAACGGAAGCGCCTTCTTCAAGAGACTTGAAGCCTTCCATGTTAAGTCCTGAGTAGTGTACGAACACATCGTTACCTGATTCATCAGAGATGAAGCCGTATCCCTTTTGGTTGTTAAACCATTTTACTGTACCTTTGTTCATTATAGATACCTCCGAAAAATAAAAAATAATAGTATATGTCACAAACGTTGTAACATTATCAGAATAGCACAGTTATCTTTAAAAGTAAAGGAAATTATTATATTTTTATTAACATAGGGGAAGTTGTGTTAATCGGATTCCTGTGTTAAAATGGGAGCAATGACTGGAGGTGATGGGGATTATGGGGAAACCGTCTAAAAGAAAGAATAAATATACATTTACAATGGCGGTACAAAAAAGTGACGGCACTGTAAAAGAACATATGATCAGCCAAAGGGGAATGGAAGCGGCCGCGGCGATAGTAGTTGTATTGGCGGTGGCGGTTATCTGTAAATTTGTCCTTGATTGGATAACTATCAAAGATGCAAGAAAAGAAATTGTCAATCAGACGATTACAATCAATGACCTGACAGATGAAAACGAAGCTCTCAGCGTTTTGAACGCAACGCTTACGGATAAAATTGCTCTGCTTGGGGAAACCGTCAGCAAGAAGGCGGAGGTGGAGGATGCGCTATCTCAGAAAATGATGGAGAATGCGCTGCCAACGGGAATTCCTTTAAGCGATTTGGCGCCTGTGGAAGAGATGAAAGAAGGGGACCCAATGGTGGTATTTACCGCCTCCAATGGGATTCATGTGGTTGCGTCAGGAACCGGGGTAGTGGTCAGCGTGGATACGGATGAAGCATATGGAACCAGAGTGGTGCTCGATCATGGAAACGGCTGCCAGTCTCTGTACCGGAATGCGGGAACCGCTTTGGTAAAGGATGGACAGAAGGTTGGAAAGGGTTATATTTTATTTACCGTGGGAAAGGATAATCACAAGCTTGGGTATCAGATTATGCAAAATGGCCGGTTTGTTGATCCGATGCTGTTTATCGACAGAGAAGGATAATCCTTACGGATTATCCAGCCTGTTAAATACCAGTCCGTATCCGTCGTTGCCATAGTTTAAGGAACGATTGACACGGCTGATGGTTGCAGTGGATGCACCGGTTTTTTCCGCTATTTCAAGATATGTTTTGCGGTCTTTTAACATGGACGCTACTTCATAGCGCTGGGAAAGAGAGAGAAGCTCGTTAACGGTACAGAGATCCTCAAAAAAATCATAGCATTCTTCCTTATTTTTCAGGCATAAAATAGCTTCAAATAAATGATCGACAGCATCAGTTTGTATTTTTTTATTCATTATGTAATGCCTCCCGATTAAATATTGAATAAGCTGTCTTTCGAAGTATGACAGCGTTTGGTATTCGCACAGTAGGATTTTAACATATTAACGTCCTAGAGTAAAGTGCTTTAAAAGGGAATGGATGATTTTATGTAACTGATATGTAGTGACTTTTGTCAAGAGTAAATTTGCAAGATTTACAAAAAT
>CAJUKV010000082.1 GCA_910587305.1 uncultured Lachnospiraceae bacterium
CAAGGCGGAGGAAGGAGGCAATGCGGTGGCATTGTTGACTGACGACAACGCGGCAATGGCGCAAATAGCAAGTGCTGTATTCACCGTTACTTAGGCAATGCTGTACTAGTACAACGACTAACTGGTAAGTAAAATGCTCACAGAATATACATCAATTAATATACGCCATATGAAAAACAAATTGCCATCGCCGGAAAATTCATAAGATGCGAAACAGATGATAAATCTGATATAGATAATATGGACTGCCAATGCCATTAAGTTTAGCTCCAAAGCCAGCCATTAACGGAATGACATTGATGGACTACAGAAACCAATAAATGATATAAATGAATTATACTCTCCACCAAAAAAAGAATCCATTATACAAAGTTGCCAAAAATCAAACTTCGGCAATTTTGCACAAGGATCCCTTTTTTTATTTTTCATAATTAAAAAAACTTTGTAATATCGTTAAAAAATACCAATACCATCAGCAGCATTAATGCTACCATCCCGGCTAAATGTACCATTCCTTCCTTATCCGGCGGAATCGGTTTTCCCCGGACGGCCTCTACCAGCAAAAATACCAACCGTCCTCCATCAAGCGCCGGCAGCGGCAATAAATTCATAATTCCCAAATTTACGGAAAGCAGCAGGGATATATTAATCATGTTAAGAAGGACCTCTATCACCCCATAGGCTTTCGCCGAATCATAAACCTCATCTACCACCTTGACAAGTCCCACCGGCCCTGACACATCATCTTTGGAAAGCTGACCTGTCACAAGCATTTTTAAACTTTGGAAGGTAGTCTCCACATAAAATTTCATGGTGTAAAATGCATATTGAAAAGTCTGGGGCACATTACATTTCAAATAACCGCCCGCCACAATTCCCATATAATAGCGCTGAGCAGCCTCGTCATATACAGGGTCTATCACCACCGTATTTTCCTGCCCATCACGCCTATAAGTAACGGTAAGACTTTCGCCCTTTGTGTTAAGCTGGGAAATTAAAGTAACTTCCCCGCCCAAATGAATGCTTTTTTCATTCATTCTTGTAATCACGTCCCCGGGCCTTAACCCTGCCTCCTTGGCCTTACTTCCCTCGTTCACCGCCTGAATCTCAGGCGTTGTAATTCCGCAGACCGATACAAGAATCAAAGCCATCAAATAGGCAATCAAAAAATTAAACAGGGGACCTGCAAAAATCGTAGCAAAGCGCGCCCACACCGGCGCATTGGGAAACGCTTTCTCAGACATTTCTCCTTTTTCTTCCGCCAGTCCGTCCTCTCCTTCAAACATGCATGCCCCGCCTATAGGGAAGAGCTTTAAGGAATATTTGGTATCTCCTTTTTGAAAAGAAAATAAAGAAGGCCCCATTCCAATAAAAAATTCTACCACGCGAATTCCATTTTTCTTAGCTATAATAAAATGACCAAACTCGTGGGAAATTACCACCACAAAAAAAATGATTAAAAATAAAATAATCGAAACCGCCACTCTAATCCCTCCTATGAGCGATATATTCATAGGTTGCCGCTTCCGCCTCCAATATTTCTTCCACAGACGGATTGCAAACCGTTTTATGCTGTTCCATAGCGCCTGCAATTAAATCGTATATTTCAAGGAATTTGATTTTTCTGTCAAGAAACAGTGCCACAGCCTTTTCATTTGCCGCGTTGTAAACAGTTGGCATACTGCCTCCCTCACGAAGGGCCTCGTAAGCCATTGCAAGCCCCTGAAAGGTTTCCGTATCCGGGCTTTCAAAGGTAAGGGAGGAAAGCGTATGGAAATCCACCCTTTTTCCTTCCATGGGCCTCCTGTCCGGATAAAACAGCGCATATTGAATTGGAAGCTTCATATCCGGCATACCAAGCTGCGCCATGATTCCACCATCCACATATTCCACCATAGAATGAATGATGCTTTGGGGATGCACTACCACCTGAATTTTTTCCGGTGCCACCCCAAAAAGCCATTTTGCCTCGATCACCTCAAGTCCCTTATTGACTAAGGTAGCGGAATCCACCGTAATCTTCCTTCCCATAGACCAGTTCGGGTGATTCAGCGCATCCTCAACCGTCACCCCTTTTAAGTCTTCCCTTCTTTTTCCCCTAAAAGGTCCGCCGGAGGCTGTTAAAAGAATTTTGCTGATTCTCTCCCTGTTTTCCCCACGCATGGATTGAAAAATAGCGCTGTGCTCACTGTCCACGGGCAAAATGGAAACCTTCTTTTGGGCCGCCAACGGCATAATGAGATGCCCTGCCGTTACCAGCGTTTCTTTATTCGCAAGGGCAATGGTTTTTCCCGCCTCAATTGCCGCTATGGTTGGCTTTATACCTATCATACCCACAACGGCGGTTACCAAAACCTCTATTTCCTCCATAACAGCAATTTCCAGTAAGCCTTCCATGCCGCTGCATACCTTTGTATCTGTATCCGCCACCCGGACGCGAAGTTCCTGCGCCGCCTTCTTTTCCCAGAGCACTGCAATCCCTGGAGAAAATTCACGAATCTGTTCCTCCAGCTTTTGTACATTACTTCCCGCTGCAAGTGCAATCACCTGCAAATCCCTGTTTTTTCTCACAATAGAAAGGGTCTGCGTACCAATTGAACCGGTAGATCCCAAAATACCTATTTTTTTCATAATAGTCCTCCATGCTTCCAATAGCCCGTAAATTTTAGCCATGTATCAACAAAAGCGCTAAAAAGTAAATCATAGGCGCTGTGAAAATAACGCTGTCAAACCGATCCATAACGCCGCCATGTCCCGGTATCAACTTTCCATAATCCTTTATTTCATGATTTCTTTTTATGGCGGACGCCGCCAAATCCCCCACCTGGGAGATTACTGCTCCCACTGCGCTGATCAACACAAAAATCCATGTAATCTTCTGTTCGCTAATCACATGTTCCACGATAAAAAAAGCATAAGCTGCCCCCACCAACGCAGAACCCGCAATTCCTCCCAATGCCCCTTCAATGGATTTCTTAGGACTTAAAACAGGTACAAGCTTGTGCTTTCCAAACAAAATCCCTACCAAATAAGCGCAGGTATCACAAATCCACGAGCTGATAAAAATCATCCACACGGAATAAATCCCATAGGGAAGCTCTCTCACCAGATAAATGAAAGACAGCATAATCGGCGCATAGGCAACACAGAAAAAAGCGCACATAATCTGCTCTGCCCGGTATTTGGGAAATGCAAACACATAAAGGAACATAAAAGCCACTAAGATGGTTATCAGCGCAAGGAAAAGATAATGTGAATCTTTCACAAAAACCATCAGCAGATAATAAGCAATGATTCCAACAAAGCCAATTATCTCCGGCATGTTTACTTTTTCCCCTGATTCCAGCTTACAAGCCTTCATAAGTTCATGAAATGCAATAAGGGCTAAGAAAAGGAGCGCCGCCGCAAGCACATATCCCCCGGCAAGCACCGTGGTAAGCGCCAGCACCACTAGAACAATACTGCTAAATAACCTTGTCACAAACATGGTTTATTCCTCCTTAACCCGGCCGTATCTTCTATCCCTATGATTATATGCTTCCACAGCTTTTACCAATTCCTCCTTTGAAAAATCAGGCCATGCCACAGGTGTAAAATAAAATTCCGTATAGGCCAGCTGCCAGAGAAGAAAATTAGATATCCTCTGTTCATTACAGGTACGAATGAGCAAGTCCGGCTCCGGCAAGCCGCCTGTGTCAAGTAGATCCGACAAATACTCTTCCGTTACATCCGCGGCAAAAGCCTCCCCTTTTTCCACCCGCCTCGCAATCTCTTTCACAGCACGTACAATTTCATCTCTTCCCCCATAATTTAAGGCAATCTGAAAATGCAGACCATCATTGTCTTTCGTAGATTCTTCTAGTTGTGCGATTCTGCTTCTGATATCGTCGTCCAGACCGGTCTTATCCCCAATCACACGCACACACATACGATTCTTTTTGGCAGTGGTAAGACATGTTTTCATATAATTGCGCAAAAGCTTCATGAGCGCGTCCACTTCGTCCTTTGGACGGCTCCAGTTTTCCGTGCTGAAGGCATATACGGTGAGATACCGAATTCCCATCCTGTAAGCTTCCTCGCAAATAACCTCTACCGTCTTCGCCCCCTGAATATGCCCATAATTTCTTGGCATACCCTTACTCTTTGCCCATCTTCCATTGCCATCTAAGATAATCGCCACATGCTTTGGCATTATCAATTCCTTTTTTTCCATAAGAAATACCTTTCCTGCTTGCGGAAATAAAGGGCAACACGATTAAACATAATCGCCTGCCCCTCCTGCTTTATGAATTTATGTGTCCGCTCAAGGCGATATTCTGAGTTTTACCACACAAAGAGCGTCCCAGCGAACCATGCTCTTACGGGATGCGCAGCCCGTACGGCATTGTTAAATCTTAAATCAATGTCAAATTTCGCGCCTAAAGCAGCCGCTAACTTAATGAGCCTGACCGTGAATAGTAATCATTATGTTCTAACACAAGGAAATATCTGTTTCTCTTACACTGTAAGGATTTCCTTGGATTTTTCCTCCATTAGCTTATCAACGTCCTTTATAAATTTATCTGTCAGTTTTTGCAGTTCATCCGTAAGCTCTTTGATCTCGTCTTCCGAAACCTCCGCCTTCGCTAACTTTTTGAAGGTATCGTTTCCATCCCTTCTGATATTGCGGATGGCAACTTTACACTCCTCCGCTTTCTTTTTGACATCCTTCACCAAATCTTTTCTGCGCTCCTCCGTAAGCTCAGGAAACGTAAGCCTTATAACCGAACCGTCGTTGGAAGGCGTTATGCCGATATCGGACGCCAAAATTGCCTTTTCAATCGCCTTAATCAGTGATTTTTCCCATGGAGCAATCTGAATCATCCTGGCATCGGGAACCGTAACGTTCCCCACCTGCTGTATGGGCGTAGGCGTTCCATAATAATCTACCCGGAGCTTATCAAGTACATGGGGATTTGCACGTCCCGCCCTGATTCCCTGATAGTCCCCATCCAAATGCTCATAGGTTTTGCGCATTTTGGTATTATAAACTTCTAATCTCTCATCCATTTTATAACCCCTTTCTTATACATCACACCGTTACTTTGGTTCCGCTGAATTTCCCCCTGACAGCATTTACAATGCTGTTCTCCTCATTCAAACCAAATACCCACATGGGCATCTTATTTTCCCTTGCCAGTATGGACGCAGTCATATCCACCACCTGAAGGTTTTCCGCAATTACATCGTCTATATGAATCTCGTCGTATTTCCGGGCCGCCGGGTTTATCTTCGGGTCGCTGTCATAGACGCCGTCAATGGACTTTGCAAGCAAAATCACGTCGGCTTCCACCTCCACCGCCCTGAGCAAAACTCCCGTATCGGTGGAAAAATAAGGATGTCCCGTTCCTCCTGCAAAGAAAACCACCATACCTTTTTCAAAATATTTTAAGGCCCTGTCCTTTGAAAAAAGCTTTGTAAAACTGCCGCATTCAAAGGGCGTGAGGACGGCCGTCTTCATACCCACGCTGCGGAAAATCTCCGAAACATAAATACAGTTCATCACCGTTGCAAGCATACCAATCTGGTCGGCCTTCACTCTGTCAATGGCTTCGCTCGTTCTTCCCCGCCAAAAATTTCCGCCGCCGGTGACAATTCCCACCTGGATACCGTCGTCCAAAAGCTGCTTTACCTGCAGGGCGACTCCGCGTACCGTGTCCTCGTCAAACCCGGTTTTCTTATCTCCAGCCAACGCTTCCCCACTTAATTTTAATAAAATTCTCCGCATAAGAATCCTTCCGGCCTCCCATCATGTGCAAATTTATTTCATTTTTTTCAGTTCTTCAAAGAAGGATGAAGGATTAACCTCAGCGTAACACTGAGAACACATACCTTCAATTACGGCGCCATTGTTGATCTGTACCGATTTGGACTTGATATCCCCCATAACGATTGCTGACGCGTCTAAGATAACCGGTCCTCTTACATCAATATCGCCTTTTACAGCCCCGGCAATAACGGCGCTGTTTGCATAAATATTGCCAAGAATTACGGTACTTTGTCCTACCTTAATGCTTCCCTGACTTCTAAGCTCCCCGGTAACCCTCGCGCCGTCTGCAAAGATTTCCGCCGCCTGGGAATTTCCCTGTATAATACCGGTAATATTTAATTTGCCCAAAGCTTCCACATTTCCAACAATACTTCCCCTTACGTCAAGGGCACCTTCCGTTGCAATATTTCCGTTGATAATCATGGATTCTGTCAGTATGGAAGTCTCATCGGTAGGCTTTTTGGAAGAATTATCTAACATGGTAACCGGCTCCTTCTTTTCTACTACGGGCGGCACATAGACCGGCTCCGGATCCTCGGGCACTTTCACATCCTCTACATTCTCAAGCATCTGGCTTAAATCCGCGGCAAAATCATTCACCGTGACCGAAGCGGCGCTGTCCGGCTTGTATTTTGGTTGATTTCCGGACATATAAGACATTGTATTTTCCGATATAACAGGCGATGCATCTTTATTTTCTTCCGCCGTCTCTTTATCAGTTGCTACTTCTTCCCGAACAGTTTCTTCCAACGTTTCCTCCGAACCTTCTTCCGGTAAAAGTTCATTTACCGCCTGAGACAAATCATCCTTTAAATCTGAGAAAAAACCCATCCTTAAAATCCTCCATTCTTATCTTTCTTAATTTATATTAGTTGATAAAACATGCTGAACCGGCTTTGTTTCATCCGTAACTGGTAAAATCACGGTATCTCCTCGTTCTTTAATTGCCCTAATTACCTCCGGGAGTGCTTCTACCGTCGTAACTTTATCATTGGCATCATGCATTAAAATCATACCTATATTCACGCCATCCAGCTTACTCACACAATTATCTACAATTTCATCTATACTTATGCTGTCTCTGACCGCATCTCCTGAAGAAATATTCCAGTCAAAAAATGTTATTCCATTTTCATTCAAATATGCAATCAGATCCGGCATTTCTATATTGCTGACAGTGTTAGAGCTTCCTCCCGGAAAACGATAAAACCTGGGCCAAACCCCCGTAATCTGATAAAGATACTCCTGCAGCTTCGTCAAATCATCTACAAAGTTTTCCTTGCTCTCGTATATTTCATCGTATTTGTGGCTGTAAGAATGCATCGCCAAAGTATGCCCTTCATCGACAATCCTCTGATACATGCGGGTAGAATGCTCATCCGTTTTCCCTACTACAAAAAAAGTAGCGCGTACATCATATTCCTTTAAAACATCCAGAATTTTATCCGTATTTGCACTTGGCCCGTCGTCAAAGGTTAAATATACCTCCTTTTGAAAGCCATCGGCGTCCGCCTGCAGTTCTTCCATATCCGACAATTTTTTTTGCTTTCGGCTTGACTCTTCAACAGCAGATGAACTAAACACACCCGCCCCGGCATTTCTCTCCTTTTCTGCTAAAAGCATGTCCTCTAATTCTTTTACCCTGTTTCCAAGGGAAACGACACGCACTCCCAGGAAAATACTTATAATAACCGGAATGATAATTGCCGCCGCAATCGTCCCTAATATCATCTTCTTGAGCCGTCTGATCCTCTTACGCCGATCATACCTTCTCGCCATAAGCCCTTAACACCTCGTAAAACACTTGCACATATTGTAACACAATATACTTTTATGTGGAAGATCAAAAAGCAACGGTCGCATGGAAAATATACAAAAATACTGTTACTTTTATCCACTCTAACCCATTATACTAAATTATGGATTTACAATCTACATTTTTTATGGTTTTTTTTACTTTTTTTCCTTTCGTTTACGAAGTTAAAGCGGCCCGTGCGCCGCTCTAGCGGCATACCTCCTCTGCACGGGCCTGTGCATAAAAAATCGGGGTTCCACATAAGGAATCCCGATTTTAAAACCTGTCAGATGCTCACAGTGGCCTGTCAAATGTATGATTCGCTCATTACATACCTGCCTGAGCGGCAACCTCCGCTGCAAAATCATCCACCTTTTTCTCAAGGCCCTCGCCTGTTTCAAAGCGAACAAATTTTTTAATGGAAAGGTTAGCGCCGTTTTCTTTTGCAACCTGCGCCACATACTGCGCAACAGTCTGCTTGCCATCCTCAGCTTTTACATATACCTGCTCTAACAGGCAAACTTCCTTCAGCTCTTTGTTGAGACGCCCGTTCACCGCGCCCTCAATTACCTTTTCCGGCTTGCCTGCCATCTTAGGATCGTTGGCAATCTGCGCTAAGAGAATTTCTTTTTCATGTGCCTTGTATTCTTCGGAAACATCCGATGTGGAGACATATTTAGGAGATAATGCCGCAACCTGCATAGCAAGGTTCGTCAGAGCTTCCTTAACCCCGTCATTCACCACATCCGTATCTGCCTGAACGATAACGCCAATTCTGCCGCCGCCATGTACATAAGACACAACGCAGCCATTATCAGCAGTCACCTTTTCAAATCTTCTGATATTTAAGTTCTCGCCAATCTTTGCTATTTTCTCAACAAGGGCGTCTTTTACCGTCTTAGATGTGTCAAGATTCCAGCTCTCTGCCATAAACGCATCCATATCAGCCGCCTCAGACTCAACCGCCTGTTTTGCAACTGCATCTACAAAAGTCTGGAACTCTTCATTCTTAGCCACGAAATCTGTTTCGGAGTTAACCTCTACCACTGCTGCTGTCTTATCATCCTTAAGCGCCACCTTGCAAAGTCCCTCTGCAGCAATCCTGCCTGCCTTCTTTTCAGCCTTTGCCTGTCCGTTTTTTCTAAGGAACTCAATCGCAGCATCCATATCTCCATCTGTTTCTCCAAGGGCTTTCTTACAGTCCATCATGCCTGCCCCGGTCATTTCTCTTAATTCTTTTACCATAGCTGCCGTAATATTAGCCATTTTTTCCTCCATTTCCAAACGCTTCTTTATTTCTTTCAACGCTACGCCGCTTTGTCCTTATCGGCGTGCCATAAACAATCGGCGAATCATTATTCTGCCTGTACCGCTACAACTTCCTCGATATCCTTAGGCTCCGATGCTTCCTCAGCCGCTGCGGCTTCTTCCATCTGCGCTTCCACATTCTCTTCACCCTGGTTTGCCTCGATCACGGCATCCGCCATCTTAGACGCAATCAGCTTAACGGCACGGATTGCATCGTCGTTACCGGGGATAATATAATCAAGTTCTTCCGGATCACAGTTCGTATCGCCAATACCAATCAAAGTAATGCCCAGTGCATGGGCCTCCTGCACGCAGATTCTTTCCTTCTTGGGATCTACTACAAAAACAGCATCCGGGATTCTGCTCATATTCTTAATACCGCCTAAGTTCTTCTCAAGCTTTTCCCATTCCTTCTTAAGAGCAATAACCTCTTTCTTCGGAAGAACATCAAAAGTGCCGTCCTCCGCCATAGTTTCAATTGCCCTTAAACGCTCAATTCTGCTCTGGATGGTCTTAAAATTGGTTAACATACCACCTAACCATCTCTCATTTACATAGTACATACCGCAGCGCTCCGCCTCTGCCTTAACGGCGTCCTGGGCCTGCTTCTTCGTTCCTACAAACAGGATCGTTCCGCCCTGTGAAGCAATCTCAAACACTGCCCTGTAAGCTTCGTCAACCTTTCCCACAGATTTCTGCAAGTCAATAATATGGATGCCATTTCTCTCTGTGAAAATATAAGGAGCCATCTTAGGGTTCCATCTTCTTGTCTGATGTCCAAAATGAACACCCGCCTCTAACAACTGCTTCATTGAAATAACGCTCATTGTTTTACCTCCATTTGGTTTTCCTTCCGCATATTTTCTTCTCTCCTGCAGACCCTTACCGCCGACTTTTCGTCCGGCTTCCATAAAGAGCACCAACATTCAATAAATATACGTGTTTTATTGTCACATCAAGAAATTATACCATAAAGGCAATCGGCCTGCAAGAAATTTTTCCTGAAAACTTATCCGATTATATTTTTATTGTTACTTTTCACGGGGTGGGGAAATAAGGCATAATGACCAGGGGCTTATGTAAG
>CAJUKV010000083.1 GCA_910587305.1 uncultured Lachnospiraceae bacterium
AAAAGCCTTGAAAAATAGGGAAAGTTCTATAAATTCATCTGCAAATCCCGATTTGAGAATTACGAACTTCAACGGCTTGTTGACTGCCGCCAACCGAAATGCTAAAACGAAACTCTCCGGAACTCATGCGCCCGCTCACGGTAGGAACGAGGTTTTCGTCCTCAAGAAAATCTTCAAGAATACCGCAGGCATTTGCACAGTTAAGTGCGATGGCCTCACTTACAATGTACTGCGGCAGAAGGCTTTGAATGCCTGATGGCAAACTGACCCTTTGATATTCAAGTGCGCACCTCTCAAAATCGTGATACGCTGAAAACCTTGCTATAACATAATCTCCACGTGTTACAGGCAGGATGGCAAGATTGTTATTTCGAAAGATTGACGGGAGATTAACCCTATGGTCGAATTTCGTCATCAGCCGTGGCTCACGCTCGGCTTTGATTTGGTCAGCAGTAATCCGGAACATTCCGGCTTTTGAAATTTCATTAAGTATATTATGACGGGCAAATAAGGTTTCCCATGCAGTATCATTCAATCCCATAGTTCCTGATTAAAACTTCCTCGACAGCTCCTCGCTTGCTTGCATCGGAGTTTATTGCTCTTTTAGCATGAACGATTTCAACAGTGTATCCGGTGTACAGTTCCCTGATAAACTGTGTTGCAGAATTGGAGAGCAAAAATCGCACCCCGCGTGCTGCCAACGCATCGCAACAGCGCTTAAGCCTCTCCTGCTCCTCCCGGCCAAAGCCGCCCCGATTGTAGCCGGTAAAACTGGCCGTATCCGAAACAGGGTCATAGGGAGGGTCAAGATAAACAAAACCGCCCTTTGGTACCCGCCTAAGCACTTCCTCAAAGTCCATATGAAAGAGTTGAATATTGTTTGCGGTTAAATACTTGTTTACTGATCTCAAAACAGGGGCGTTTACAATATTTGGATTTTTGTAATGTCCAAAAGGGGAATTAAACTCCCCCGATGCATTTACCCGAAAAAGTCCGTTGTAGCAGGTCTTGTTCAGGTAGATAATTCGAGAAGCGCGTTCAACGGAGGACATTTTACGATAAGCTTCTTTGTCACGGTCTAAATCTCGAATTTTATAAAAATACTCTGCCGTATTTTCGTGCTGTTCTAATGCTGCAATCAAAAGTTCTACATCATCACGGATAACCTCATAAACGAGCATCAGGTCAGCATTGAGATCGTTGACAATGGCGTTTTTTGGCTGGAGAGAAAACAAGACGGCCCCTCCGCCCAAAAAAGGTTCGCAATAGGTAGTAATCCGTTTGGGAAGTCGAGGAGTAATCTCATCAAGGAGTTGCCGCTTGCCCCCAACCCACTTTACAACTGGTGCCGCTAATTTGTCCTTTGCCATTGCACTCACCCCCTATCCACGATATACATTCTCTTTTGTTTTAACATAAGCAGCTTGATTTCGCAATCATTTTTTTGCCATATTCTATCCACGGAAATGTATGGGTTGAGTGAAATATCCTTGACAAATCCCGTCTTGAATGGTTATGCTGTTTCTTTCTCCCTGCATTCGTTATTTTGGCGCAATCTCTCATGTTTCAGGCCGCGGAGGACATTTTATTTAAAGGATAAGTTAAAAGAAAGGAGCATATGCCCAGCACGGCAACACAGCCAAGTGTAATGTTAAAGCCAATACGCTCGCTGAAAAATCCGGCCACCACCGGAATCAGCATGGAGGATGCGCCGGTAAAAATACTCAGTGCAATCAATTGGCTGCTGCTTTTCAGTTTTTCAGGCGCAATCTCTAAAATCAGCATTTTGGAGGCGACGAGAATAATCGGGGTGGAAAACAATTGGAGAACGCTGCCGCCTATAATGAGAGCCGGATTTTTGGCCATGGCAAATAGAACAAACTGGATCGTTAACATAACGGAACTTAAGCGGAGCAGTTTTAAGCCGCTGAATCTGGCAAGGAGATAAGCGCCTGTGAGATAAGTGGGTATTTCCAATAAAGACTGCAAAGACCACTTCATGGAAATTTGCGCATCCGACGCATGAAGATCAATCATTTTATCAATCACGGTACAGTTATTTGCAATCACCATAGAGTACATCAGAAACAGGATAAGGATGAGCAGTACATACCGCCTGTTTTTCATTAATTGCTTAAAATCGTCCGCTGTCAGTTTGCTTTTTTCCGCTATCCGGTCAATATCGGGCAAAACGGCGAGGTTTAGCAGCGACAGTACGGTAATTATGATGATACTGATTCCAAGCCCCCGATAGGAATAAAGGCTGATGATGTAGGACGCCGCCATACTGCCGACCGCCCATCCAATAGACCCAAAGGCTTTGATAAAGGACAAATTCCTGCGGATTTCCTCGCAGCATCCCAAAACCCATGTGTCATATAAGCCGCAGCAGGAATTGAGCAGGCCGCCAGAGAGGGAAACCAACACAAAGTAAACGGCAATCGCCGCATTTTGGGTCGAAAAAAGGATGGCGGAAGCAATTCCATAAACACACAGACAGACAACGACAATCTTTTTCATAGTCTGATAACGGTCTGATAAAATTCCAAACAACAATTGCATGATAATGGTAGCGGCCGCATACCCGGACAGGATAATCCCCCGTTGAAATGCGGAGTAGCCTATTTCCGATAAATAAGGAGTAAATTTTGTGGATGAGAAAGAAAATATCCCATAAGAAAGGATATAAAAAATAATGAAATGAAGTTTATAATTACTTTTCATCATGATACCTCCGGCACACTACGGACCTTATGGGCGCAAATTTTGTCTGATAATTTATTATATATTTTTAAGGGGATTTTGTCTATTTCAAAATTATTTTATAAAAGCCCGGAGCGTGTCTGAAAATTCATTCCCACCATCCGCACGCCCCGCCTGGCGCAATTTTTGAACCGGATTCAGTCAACGTAGCCTGTACGCCTGCTTCATTTGGTCAGAGCATTTATGCTCTTAAACTCCCACAGATTGCGACGCACATCCGGCAGAAAGCATTTTTCAAACACGCTCCGGCAGAGGATTGGGTTATCCGGTTTGTTTTTATGGACAATCAAAGGTAAAAACGATATAATAAAAAGCATGAAAAACAGGCATTCTTTTTCCGGATGCAACTGTCAAAAATTAAGGAGGATAAGGTAATGGGCTTAATCAGGAGTATTGTTGCGGCGGCAGGCAGCGGTATGGCGGATCAGTGGAGAGAGTACTTTTATTGCGATTCGTTAGAGACAAATGTCTTAGTGACAAAGGGCAAAAAGCGTACCAATAAAAGGAGCGCCGGCAACAATAAAGGAGAGGAAAATATTATTTCCAACGGTTCTGTGATTGCTGTCAATGAGGGACAGTGTATGATTATCGTAGACCAGGGGAAAATCGTGGAATTTTGTGCGGAGGCAGGGGAATTTACATATGACACATCCTCTGAGCCCAGCTTGTTTTACGGAAATTTAGGCGAAAATCTTACGAAAACATTTGCTATGGTGGGCAAGCGTTTTACTTTTGCCGGGGATACCGCAAAGGATCAGAGGATTTACTTTTTCAACACCAAAGAGATTATGGGAAATAAGTACGGCACGGCCAATCCGGTCCCTTTCCGCGTGGTAGATGAAAATATTGGTCTGGATATCGATATTTCGTTACGGTGCAACGGCGAGTATTCTTATAAGATCGTAGATCCTCTTTTATTTTATACGAACGTATGCGGCAACGTGGTGGAAGATTACGAGAGAGAAAAGCTTGACAGCCAGTTAAAGGCGGAGCTTATGACGGCCCTGCAGCCTGCTTTTGCAAGAATTTCCGCTATGGGTATCCGCTATAGTGCGGTTCCCGCCCATACGCAGGAGCTTTCGGAGGCTTTAAACGACATTCTTTCGGCAAAATGGTCCGAGCTGAGGGGAATTGAAATCGTATCCTTTGGCGTGAATGCAATTAAGGCGTCTGCGGAAGATGAGGCAATGATCAAGGAGCTGCAAAAGAGCGCGGTTTTACGCAACCCCAATATGGCGGCGGCAACTCTGGTGGGAGCGCAGGCGGAAGCTATGAAATCGGCAGCTTCCAACACGTCTACCGGTCCCATGATGGCCTTTGCCGGAATGAACATGGCGACGCAGGCAGGAGGAATGAACGCGCAGCAATTGTTCCAGATGGGACAGCAGGCGGCGCCTGCACCGTCACCGGCTGCGGCATCCGCGCCTTCATCTGCTGCGCCCGGAGCGGGAGCGGCGGCGAAGACGGAGGCCGGATGGGAATGCAGCTGCGGAAAGAAAGGCAATACCGGTAAGTTCTGCTCCGAATGCGGGGCGCAAAAGCCCGCCGCACAAGGGTGGACATGTGCCTGCGGCGCGGTAAACAAAGGGAAATTCTGCAGTGAGTGCGGAGCGAAAAAGCCTGCCGGCGAGCCTTTATATAAGTGTGATAAATGTGGATGGGAGCCGGAAGATCCGAAGAATCCTCCCAAATTCTGTCCGGAATGCGGCGACCCTTTTAATGATGATGATATTTTGAAATAGTTCATAACAAGGATTCAAAAGTATGAGCGTAGTTTTGATAGGAATTATCGTGATACTGGTTTTACTGCTGATTGTAATTGGCAGTGTGGGTATTGCAGTCTTGCGTGTGAAACGCGCGGCTCAAAAAGCCTTTGGAACTTCCGATATCCATGAGGGAATCAGACAGATTGAACAGGAATATGCCATGACGCCGAAATCAATTTCGGCGATGACAAGCCTGTATCTGCCTAAAATAAAGCTGGATTTTCCTGAATTTCAATATGATGAAATGAAGGTCAGGGCGGAAAATGCCCTGACCTCTTATCTGATTGCGGTTGACAGGATGAATCCGGGGGCACTAAAAGAGGGGAATAAGGAGCTTTCCGACAAGCTGGAAATGCGGATTCAAATGTTGCGTGGAGCAGGCAGACGGGAACACTACAAAAGTATTAAGCTTCACAGGACGGAGCTGTGCGATTATAAAAAGAGAAATGGCAGATGTATTATTACTTTCCAAAGCGCCATCCAATACTACCATACAATAACGGACGAGTCCGGAAAAATTCTTGGGGGACGCAGCGATATGCCGACGCAGTCCAGATACAATACGGACGTTATTTATATACAGGACAGAGACAAAGTGGAGGATGAAAGAGATTTATCCCTTGGACTTAACTGCCCCAACTGCGGCGCGCCCATATCGGGAACCGGGAGTAAGGTATGCGAATATTGTGGGACGCCGGTGGTTGAAATCAATATTCACGCATGGACATTCAGTGATATCAGGGAATTGAAATAACAGGAGTTTTTAAATGAGCATATACGATACCTTAAACGAGGAACAAAAAAAGGGTGTGTTTACCACACAGGGGCCGGTTCTTTTGCTGGCCGGGGCCGGTTCCGGCAAAACCCGTGTGCTCACCCACAGGATAGCTTATCTGATAGATGAGATGGGAGTGAATCCCTGGAATATTATGGCAATTACCTTTACCAACAAGGCGGCCGGGGAGATGAAGGAGCGGGTGGAGAACCTTGTGGGAATGGGATCGGAGAGCATTTGGGTTACCACTTTCCATTCTACCTGCGTGAGAATTTTGCGCCGTTATGCGGATCGGCTGGGGTATGATAACCATTTTACCATTTATGATACGGACGATCAGAAATCCGTGATGAAGGATGTCTGCAAGCGTCTGCAGATTGATACGAAGCTCTTTAAGGAGAGAAGCATTTTATCCGCTATTTCCTCCGCCAAGGATGAGTTGATTTCCCCCAAAGAATACGAACTGAATGTTATGGGGGATTTCAGAAAGCAGAAAATAGCGCAGGCCTATCGCGAATATCAGGAAGCTTTAATGAAAAGCAACGCCATGGACTTTGACGATCTGATTGTAAAAACCGTGGAGCTTTTTAAGGCGGACAGGGAAGTCTTAGAGGGCTATCAGAAAAGATTCAAGTACATAATGGTGGATGAATATCAGGATACCAATACGGCTCAGTTTGAACTGGTGAGACTCCTTGCGGACGCCAGCCACAATCTCTGCGTGGTGGGGGACGACGACCAGTCTATTTATAAGTTCCGGGGGGCAAATATCCGAAATATTCTGGATTTTGAGAAAGTCTACCCTGAGGCGGCGGTAATCCGCTTAGAACAGAATTACCGTTCCACCCAAAATGTGCTGAATGCCGCCAATGCGGTTATTTCAAATAACAAAGGACGTAAGAGTAAGACTCTTTGGACGGATAAGAAAGATGGAAATTTGGTACATTTCAGGCAGTTTGACCATGCCTATGAGGAGGCGGAATTTATCGCCGACGATGTGGCACGCAAGAAAAGAGAGGGCATAGCCGATTATGGCGACTGCGCCGTACTTTACAGAACCAATGCCCAGGCCAGACTGATAGAGGAGCAGTTTGTGGTGGGGGGAATCCCCTATAACGTGGTGGGAGGCACCAACTTTTACGCCAGACGAGAGATCAAGGACCTGCTTGCCTATTTAAAAACAATAGATAACGGTCGTGATGATTTGGCTGTCAGGCGTATCATCAATATCCCCAAAAGAGGAATCGGCGCCGCTACCATTGCAAAGGTTCAGGATTACGCAGACATACGTGAAATGAGCTTTTATGATGCTTTATGCCAGACAGACGATATTCCGGGCATAGGAAAAAGCGCCGGGAAGCTGGACTCCTTTGTGAATATGATACGAAGCTTTAGGAGTAAGGTGGAATTTTATGGGCTGGAAGGATTGATAAAGGATGTTATTGAAACCACAGGCTATGTGTCGGAGCTGGAGGCGTCCGACGATGAGGATGCGGAAAACAGAATAGAAAATATTGACGAGCTGATCAGCAAGGTGGTATCCTTTGAAACGGCCCATGATGAGCCAACTTTAGGAGAATTTCTCGAGGAGGTGGCGCTGGTTGCGGATATCGACAATGTGGAAGACGGAAATAACAAAGTACTTCTGATGACGCTTCACAGCGCTAAGGGACTGGAGTTCCCTCATATATATTTGGCAGGTATGGAGGACGGCCTTTTCCCCAGCTACATGTCGATCGTATCGGACGACCCCGGCGATATCGAAGAAGAAAGACGCCTTGCCTATGTGGGAATTACAAGGGCAAAGGAGGATTTAACCTTAAGCTGTGCAAAAATGCGGATGATACGGGGAGAAACCCAGATGAATGCGGTGAGCCGGTTTGTGGGGGAAATTCCCAAAGAGCTGATGGACAACAGAGCGCCGGTTTCCCGATTCAAGGCCATGCGGCAGGAGGAGGAAGATGAACCAGCACAAAGCCAGGAAAATGCATACCGGGAAAGCAAATACAGACCTGTTGCAGCCTTAAAACCCAGACGGACTGCGGCGGAGAATAAACCTTTTATAGCAGGCGGCGGCCTGGGCTCCTTAGCGGCGGCAGGGATCAGCAAGGGAGTAGGCGCCGTTACGGGCGGAAAGCCGTCTTATGATGTGGGAGACAGGGTAAAACACGTGAAGTATGGCGAAGGAACGGTTACCGCCTTAGAGCCCGGGCCAAGGGATTACAAGGTTACGGTTGATTTCGACGACGCGGGCCAAAAAATTATGTACGCCGCCTTTGCAAAGCTGGAGCTGAAATGATGTATGCATTGTTTTTGCTAAGTGGGGCGGCATGCCGGCAAGGCAAAAAAGGTTTCTTTTGGCTTTGGCATGTGAATTGTAAATAACTGGTAAAAAAATTGTAAACTTTTTCAAATTTTGGTAGTAAAATTTATCAGTAAATGTTATATTATTAAGCAGGAAGGAAATAATAAGCCAAAAAGGTAATATTACGGCTTTCGGCAACATTATTATCTGAAAAGAGCTTTTATGGACATTCCTTAAGAATGAAAGTGAATAAAAAGAAATTAAGAAAGGGAGGCGTATACCATGAATACGTGGAATAAGATTGAGGAGTTAATAGATTTTGCAAAAACTCATGATATCAAAGAATTGAAGGATTATTGGAACCACAAGGATGAGGAAAAGAGAAACAATACGCTTTTGTGGATACTTGCCGTTATTGGGGCGGTTGCGGCAGTAGCAGCTATTGCTTATGCGGTGTACCGTTATATGACCCCTGATTATTTGGAAGATTTCGAAGATGATTTCGACGACGACTTCGAGGATGATTTCTTTGAAGACGAAGAAGAGGAAGAAAAAGAAAAGTCCGAAACGGAAGAAAAGCCAAACGTGGCTCCGGAAGAGGATTTCGCGGAATAATTATGTATTACGATTAGAAAATTTGCGGGATGTGCAGAAATGTACATCCCTTTTTAAGGTTAGTTTTGGAATCATTTTAAGATCGTTAATTGAATGGGGGAATTTTGGTGAAAAAAGGACAAGTACTAAGAGGAATTGTAGAAAAGGTTGGCTTCCCTAATAAGGGGATTGTACTGACAGAGGAGGGAAAGTGTATTGTAAAGAGTGTATTGCCGGGCCAGAAGATAACATTGACAGTGCAGAAAGTAAGAAATGGACGAGGGGAAGGAAGATTGCTTCATATAGAAGAAAACTCTCCCTTAGAGATAGAAAGTCCCTGCCCTCATTTCGGAGTCTGCGGCGGCTGTACATATATTTCCCTGCCCTATGAGGAACAATTGAAATTAAAGGAGGCTCAGGTTTATCAACTTTTAAACAGCGTGCTGACCAGGCAGGAAAAAGAATGGAAATTTGAGGGGATTAAGAAAAGCCCTGTCCAAATGGGCTACCGCAATAAGATGGAATTTTCTTTTGGCGATGAATTTAAAGATGGCCCTCTTGCTCTTGGCATGCATAAAAGAGGAAGCTTTTATGATATTGTTTCGGTGAAAAACTGCCAGATTGTGGATGAAGACTATCGCAAAATCCTTGTATTGACAAGAGATTTTTTTGAAGGAAGCAGCTTTTATCACAGGCTTCGCCATACAGGATACCTGCGCCACCTGCTGGTCAGAAAGGCGGCTAAAACAGGAGAAATTCTGATTGCGCTGGTAACCACCTCCCAGCCGGACTTAGGAAGGAAGGATATGGAAAATCCCGACGGTGGAGAGCTTCCTTTAAAGGAAGATACGGACGCAAAAGCAAAAGAAACGGAAAAATTAAACGCGTGGAAGGATAAGCTGCTCGATTTAAAATTTGAACACGGGAAAATAGCGGGTATCCTCCATATCGTCAACGATTCTTTGGCGGATGTGGTGCAAAGCGACAGAACGGAAATTCTGTACGGACAGGATTATTTCTATGAAGAATTGCTGGGACTTCGGTTTAAAATATCCGTCTTTTCCTTTTTTCAGACCAATTCATTGGGAGCGGAGGTACTTTATGAGACGGCACGGGAATATATCGGGGATTTAAACGAAGAGGAGGAAGGCGAACCTGAAAAGATCGTTTATGATCTTTATAGCGGAACGGGAACTATCGCACAGCTTATGGCGCCTGTGGCCAAAAAGGTAATTGGCGTTGAGATTGTAAAAGAGGCAGTGGAAGCAGCAAGAAAAAACGCGGAGATGAACGGGTTACATAACTGCGAATTTATTGCAGGTGACGTCCTTAAGGTTCTGGATGAGATTGAAGAAAAGCCGGATGTGATCATTTTAGACCCGCCAAGGGATGGGGTTCATCCTAAGGCGCTTAAGAAAATTATTGGGTATGGGGTTGATAGATTGGTTTATATTTCCTGTAAACCTACCAGCCTTGTGCGGGATTTGGAAATGTTTCTGGAAAGCGGGTATGTGGTGGAGAAGGCGGTGGCTGTGGATCAGTTTCCTTGGACGGGGAATGTTGAGACTATTTGCTGTTTAAGCCGCATAAAATAAGGGTTTTCAAGCGTTTA
>CAJUKV010000084.1 GCA_910587305.1 uncultured Lachnospiraceae bacterium
CCGTTTTTCGGAACACGAAAAACTACATCATACTCAACAGGCTAAAGCCTATAATCAAACGCTGCCACGCTTCGCGAGACAGCTTATTAATAAAAAGGCTGCCTTACCTCCTTTGGTAAAGCAGCCTGTAAAGCTGTTTCTTCTAAGTGTGAAGCTTTAAAATTTCTAGTTCGCGTCTTTTGCGGGCTTAAAAATTTTCTTCACACTATTTCCGTATTGCTTTTTCAAGACGCTCCCTGTACCCGGGTGCATTTTTTACTTCAAACTTATTGTTGAACATCTCGTATTCCGCATCAGAAAGACGATCTTCCAAAGTTTCTTCTATATTGGTTTTGTACACAACACCTACCGCCACGGAAGGAGCCAGTTCTTCGTCATTAAATGTATTACATCTTTCCTGTACTTTAGCGGCAAATTCTTCCGCCTCGCCGTCTTCTGCAATGGGAATCAATACGCCGAACACATCGCCGTCTGTCCTTCCTATTATATAATCAGGCTTTGATGTCTCTTTCAGAATATCAGCCACAATTTTGATCAGACGGTCGCTTCCATCATCTCCAAAGTGATCATTTGCATACTTCCAGTCGTTAATGTTCACATCCACAACTCCCACAGGTATCACTTCCGACCTGTCGATTAACTTCATTTTTTCTTCAAAATAAATCTTATTATAAACGCCGGTGAGTACGTCTTCTTTTTCATTTTGAGAAATCTTATGCCTTTTATCCTCGAGTTCTTTTTCCAGTTCTTCCAGATAAATGCTGTCCTCCCGGCGCAGATACACTTCTTCTCCAAGCTTCTCTAACAGCGCCATAGTACTGTCCATCATCTCGTCAATTAACTGTTTATCCTTATTCTCGCTAAGTTCCCTTATGTAAAGATGGCCAATGGTATGATTTCTAATCCGCAGCTTTCTGCCCGGCTCCGCAACCACGTCCGGATGATATCCAAGAAAACCATCCCCAATCGCCATCTCCTTTTCTCCATGCCTGTCCGTTAAAAGGACATTAATTTCCAGCATTTTTGACAAATTGTAAAAGTACTTTTTGACAATCTCCATATTATAAAGATTGGATAAAGAATAATTCCTGATATTCTCTTTGATTCTCTTTTCATAAGGTATTGAATCGTAACCCATATTAATCCCCCATTCTTGCCCGCAGCCCCCAAATCCGGGCGTCAAGCACAAATTTAATGAAAAAATATTTGTCTTTTCAATTTGGTTCGCCATACTTGCCGATACCTTTGCATCCGGCAAGCATCCTCTTTTCTGATATCAGTATACCTTTTCCCTTCGTCTTTATCAAGCATTTATTCTAAAAGCATAAATGCTTGATGTTTATACTTTTTCCACAGCTTTGCTCTTATGGTAGGTCAAATTCTCATTAATCTGACAATATTCTCCTGTCTTACTATAAGAATCCATCAAATGGCTTTCTGCAAGAGAGGCCGTAAGAATATCCGGCTTTCTTTGCCTTGTTCCCCTGGCCGGCCTTTCCACCCCTTGCCTTCCCGAACCCTTCTTGCCTTTAAAATTCCCCTTAGGGTCAGTCAGCGCGCCAAAAGCATCCCCCCTGTTAAATCGTTTGAGGGCCGTACTTAAGCCTGTTTTCAGCCTTTCCCTGACGCTTTCCCATCTATTTACAATCCGATAAGCAATCCCCTGTCTGATTTGAGAAGACGCGGCGTCAATCCCTGCATCTTTCGCTATTTCGTTTCCCGTAACAAGGCCTTTTTCCGCCGCGGCCATTGTTTTTTCTTCGTCTCCCATGGAATCCCAAATACCCTTAATGACGTCTAATCCCTTTTTTAGTCCAAGCCCACCAGCCCTTTTTTTCATTCCACTCGCAGTTCCATTTATAAAAAGATTCTCCTGTTCTTCTTTTCCCGCTTCCCCCAAAGCTAATGTATCCTGTTTCATACCTGCCGCCGCGGTCTTACTTTTGGTATGCTCCTCCTCATGCAGGCATTTGGTAATATGATGCGTATGGGATTCCTGATATCTTCTATCTGAAAACGTATTATAATTATTTTGTATTTCCATGGAAATCTCCTTTCTCAGCCCCTACGCCGCCCTGCGGCACAAATATTACATGAACTATTTCAGCATCTCTTTTTATTGTACCGCCGTCAAATAGCTGCTGACCGCATACACAACCTGTCCGTTATACTCTAACTGTGACCAGCCGTTATCTCCAATTCCGACTCTGGTAAGTACTTCCCCATTATGGAGAAGCCCCACAATCGTATCCTCCCTGTCCGTGCCCGGTTCCGTTCTTAAATTCGTCTCTATTTTGGCGGTAACCTGCTCATTTACCTGCGTATAAACCGGCCCCTGAGGGGGCGCCTGCTGTCCGGTATCCTCCATATTCGTGGTAAGATAGTTGGTAACGGCATATAAAGTCTGCCCGTTGTAGTTTAGCCTTGACCACCCATTATGGCCAATCCCTGTTCTTGTGGCCGTATCTCCATGAACCAGCTTGCCCACAATCGTATCATCGCTTAAAGTACTTGGCTCCGAGCGAAGGTTTGTCTCCTGCTTTGCCGTCACCGTTTCGTTCACTTCCGTAAAAATGATTCCCACCTCCGGATTGGCCTGCACAATCTCGGCGGGCGTATCGTCCTTTGCCTCCGCTTCCTTTGTATACCCAAAATAAGCAATATTTACATCCGTCTTTTTGGAAATTCCCGCCACTGTCCCCTGGCTGGTATACTGCCACATATCATGGACGCCCGTATAGCTTGACGCACCGGTCTTAGGATAAGGCTGTCCCGGATATTGGGCTACCCACATTTTATACTTCCCCGCAAGGGTCTGCGTGTCCCAAAGAGCGCTGCCCTCAAGCTCCCCCTTGGACGCATAGAACATAGGCGTATAACCTGCTGCCGAAATTTCATCCAGAAAAGCGCACGCAAAACCTGTCCTTGCGGCGGCGTCAAGACCATGCTGCCTGCTGTCCGGGGACTGAAAATCCTCACAGTTAAAGGCCACCGGATAAGTGATCTTATATTTTGCAATCATAGAAAGAGTAAAAGCCGCTTCCTCCCTGGCCTCCTCATCCGTAACGGCGCTTGAAAAGAAATATGCCCCAAGCTTAACCCCGGCCGCCTGTGCCTCCTGCATGTTATAACGGGCCGTAGGGTCTTCAAAAATCTCTCCCGTAGACTTGGCCCTGTAGCCCACACGAACCATGGCAAACTCTACCCCGGACTCCTTCACCTTCCGCCAGTCAATGGTTCCCTGATACTTCGATACATCTATTCCCAAAGTAATGCCGTCGGTAAGACCGGACGCCTTATCTTTGTCAATGTCCGATACCGTCACTTCCGCTCCGCTTCCCTCATTGCCAGCCCCGCCAAAGGTCTGTGGATCCTGTTCATCATCCAGCGCACCCACGGAAACCTCCGCCGCTTTTTCAGGGGACGGTGAAGGCTCTCCCTCCTTATCCTGCTCATTTGCATCCTCCTGTCCGGCATTTTGCCCTTCCAAATCCTCCCCTTCTTCTCCATCTTCTTTCCGGGAAGTTTCCCCGTAAGAAGCTTCCTCCCGGGAAATTTCCTCCTGGTCAAGTCCGTCCTGTTCCGGCTGACCCTCCGCCAAATCCATCTGCGCTTCCATGGCCTCCCGTTCCTTCCTGCTGCCCGTCAGGAAAACGGCAAGCACCACCCCCAGCACCAAAACAACCCCGGCACCCAAAAGGCACATAATCGTCACAAGTTTCTTATCCACGCCGCTGCCTCTATCCGTTTCCTCCCAGTCTATCTCAAAGTCATCCTCATCAAAATCTTCGTCCTCATCCCCGTAACCATCTTCCTCCTTATAATATTCCTCATCCTCCAGGTCTTCTTCCAATTCCATATCTTCATATGTATACGCTTCCTCCCCCGTCTCATTACCATATACATACTCTTCTTCCTCATCCAAATCCATCCCGTCCTCAAAAAAGGGCTCAATATAAGAGGATTTACTTTTCCTGTCTTTTTTCATCATTATACCCCCGTATACGATAGGCAAAACCTATTGCCATATATCGCAAACTATGCTAACGATACTACATCAATAAATAGCTTGGAAGTTTTCCCCCAAACTTTCTAAATTTCTCATCTGCCACTACCTGAATGCTCTGTTGCTTCCATTATAAACTAAACGAGATACAATTACTATATACAAAATTTTAACTTCCATTTCACCAAGTAGCCTAATAGTTACTATCCACGGCCAATGTCATTAAGTTAACGGCTGCGGACGCTAAACTTAATGACATTGGCCTTGAATAGTAACGCCTAATACAGCATTTCTTAAATAACTGTGAATACAGCACTTGCTATTTGCGCCATTAGCGCGTTTTCGTCAGAGGACAATGCTGTACTAATTACTTTCACCGGCAGCCAGAAACGTAGCTCAGAGAGAATAGAAATTCAAAAAGGAGCCCTTATAAAAACGCCAGCGCTTGGTGAGGTTTTTTCGAACCTAGCGTCTGCTGCGTTTTTATAGAGCGAAAGCGCGGCGACGTTTGAATTTCTATTCTCTCTGAGCGGACGGATGTCCAACATATGAAAAATAACAATCTTAACACCATTTTAACGTTTTCCCCCCAAGAATGAATTGCCCCATTTCCTCCAAAAATGTATAATAAACACAGTCGTCCCGGCAGCCCCGTGCATTTACCGCATAGCCCCCGGGACATAATAAAGAAGCGTCAAACCGCAGAAAGGAGAAGCTCGCCATGCATTTTACTTTCCCTGTTCCATCTTCAAAGCGGGCGTCTGCCAATATATTAAAGGATACCCTGCTTACAATCCTGATTCTGATAATAGCCACCGCCATTTCCTTCTGGTTTTTTCATACGGTCCCGGAAAATCCCGCCAACATTGCGCTGGTATACATCACCGCGCTGGTGCTCACCGCCCGCTTTACCAACGGCTACATTTACGGTATCGCCGCGTCCTTAGTCAGCGTGACGGGGATCAATTATCTTTTCACTTACCC
Source organism: uncultured Lachnospiraceae bacterium (assembly GCA_910587305.1). Lineage (GTDB taxonomy): Bacteria > Bacillota > Clostridia > Lachnospirales > Lachnospiraceae > Suilimivivens. The sequence continues at coordinate 4,991 of CAJUKV010000084.1, forward strand.
CTATTTTCAGGTAAACTTCACCCTTACGGGCTATCCGGTAACCTTTTTGTTCACCTTGATTATCTCCCTTGTGGTCAGCACCATGACCACCCGGATCAAGGAGCAGGCGGACGCATTAATAGAACGGGAAAAGCTTTTAATGGACGCGGAAAAAGAAAAGATGCGGGCCAATCTTCTGCGCTCCATCTCCCACGACCTGCGCACGCCCCTTACCGGTATCATCGGTAACAGCTCCACCTATATCGATAACTATGCCTCTCTTAATGAAAAGGAAAAACTAAGCCTTGTGAGCAACATCCGGGAGGACTCCAACTGGCTTTTGAATATGGTGGAAAATCTTTTATCCGTCACCAGAATCGACCAACATTCCATGAAGATTGCCACGTCCATGGAATCGGTGGAGGAGGTGGTATCGGAAGCCGTCCTTCGCTTTCACAAACGCTATCCGGACGCCAAAGTGCAGGTGCAGGTGCCCGACGATTTCCTGATGCTTCCAATGGACGCCATGCTGATCGAGCAGGTTATCATCAATCTGGTGGAAAATGCAACCATCCACTCCGGCAGCGTCCTCCCTGTGGAGCTGACGGTTACATGCAGCGATAAACAGGTGAATTTTTGCGTGAGAGATTACGGCAGAGGGATTCCGCCTAAGAAACTGGACACATTATTTGACGGCTCTTACTATGAACCGGAGAGCAGCTTTGACGGACATAAAGGCATGGGGATTGGGCTTTCCATTTGTAAAACCATTATTACCGCCCATAGCGGCACCATAACCGCCGCTAATTACGAAAAAGGCTGTCAATTTACTTTTACCCTTCCAAAATGCGAAGATCAATTCTAAGTCGTCAGAAAACAAAACCTAAGAACTACTGAGGTTTGCAGACAAGCCATCTTCATACTCATTATTTGCGCCGCAAAGCGGCATGTCGGTATTAACGTAATATTGCAGGCAAAGCTTGCGACAGGCAGGAGGTATCACTATGAATCAACAAGCATCGAAAAACAGTATTTTACTTATAGAGGACGAGGAGCACATCCGCTCCTTTATTGCTACTACTTTAAAAAATCAGGGATATAAAATTACCACCGCATCGGAGGGCAAGGACGGCATGCACCTTGCCGCCTCCCTTTGCCCCGATGTGATTCTTTTAGACCTGGGCCTTCCCGATATGGAAGGCATGGACGTCATTAAGGGACTGCGGGAATGGACTGCCATCCCCATCATTGTCATTTCCGCCCGCAGCAACGAGCACGAAAAAGCCCGTGCGCTGGACTGCGGCGCAGACGACTACATCACAAAACCCTTTGGCACCGTTGAACTTCTTGCCAGAATCCGCACCTCCCTGCGCCACAGCAGCCAGATGCAGGATTTGTCCTCCATCCACCAAAAGCCTTACCAGTACAAAGATTTGACCGTCAACTTTGAGGACCATGTGATTACCCTTGGCGGAAAAATCATTCACCTGACGCAAATTGAATATAAGCTTCTCACCCTTCTTGCCAAAAATTCGGGCAAGGTACTTACCTACACCTTCATCATGGAAAAGATATGGGGGCCATATACCGACAGCAACAATCAGATTCTTCGGGTCAACATGGCCAATATCAGACGCAAAATAGAAAAAAATCCCGCCGCGCCGGAATATATTTTTACGGAAATAGGCATTGGCTATCGCATGGCGGAGGGCGAAGTTTCGTATTGACCGCGCCGCAAAACACATGTCCGAAAGTACGAAAGTTTCAATCTACTCCGCCGCCTCTATGGCGTTCACAATATTGATTCTGCTGATTTTGCCAAGGGGAATAAAGGTGGCCAGCATACACGCGCCTATTGAAAAAGCTGCCGCACTTATTGCCGGAACAGCCGGAAAGGACACCGGCCTTAAGGTATCCGTTGCGGCAGCTTCCACGAAAACCGTACAGAGATAGCCTGTGACGCTGCCGATGGCTGTGGCAATGATACCGTAATAAATCCCTTCCCACAAAAATATTTTATATAAACTCTCCGCGCTCATGCCAATCGCCCTCTGAGTTCCGATTTCCGCCACTCTGGTATGGATATTGGTATAAACCGTATTGATGATATTCAATATTCCAATCAAACCGATAAACAAAATCAGTCCCCACGCCAGCATCTTAATCTGGGCTTCGCTTTCCTCAAACTGCCGGTCTGTCTGCTCGTAAGACACCGAAGTCGTGCCGGGAATCCTTTGGGTAAATCCCTCTAACGTCCTGTCAAAAGCCTCCCTGTCCGCATCTTTTTCCAAAACCGGCCTTAACTCCGCATAGGCGTCCGTGCCCGTGAGCTTTGGATACATTTGGTCGCTGACGATAACCTGAACGCCATTGGTAAACCCGCCGTTTCCTACGCTGAAATAACCGTCATAACCGCCCATGGATAACAGCACCGGCAGTTTTTCTCCCGCCACCGTAATCATACTGCCTTCTTCCACATAAGTCGTGCCGATGGATACTCCTTCTATCTCCATGGGAATAGGATTGCGGACGACGCATCCCTGCTCATCCTGCAACATTTTCAGCTGCTCTTTCGATAGCCTGTCGGCAAACTTATCCTCCATCCACAGATCATTTAATCCAAAAATCTGAAAAGTCTCGCCCGGCCCAAGGACGATATCCGTCTCCACGCCGATAGGCCGATTATTCTCATCAAGCTCATAAAGAGTAAACTGCTCCGCCGCCACTTCCTCCACATTTCCATCCGCTTCAAGCCCCCGCACATCCTGCGGCGAAATACCGGAATAAGGATTCACAACCGCATAATCTCCCAGATGCCCGGACAATCCTCCGGCCACCCCAAGCAGGGACAAAAAGCCCTGCAAAGCGATAAAAACCGTAATGCTCATTACCAGGGAAAAAATGGTGACCGCCGTCCGTCCGGGGCTGCGTTTTAAATTCAGATACCCATAGTACCGCTCAAAACTTCGGATTTTCTTCACGCCGCGTCTTCCCCTCCCAGCCTTGCCGCGTTTGATTCTGACCTTCACACCGGACATAGCCGCAACGGGAGAAACCCGTCCCGCAAACCAAACAGCCGGAGCCGCCGCCAAAAAAGAAAACAAGAGGGTAACGCCTGCGCTTAACAGCAAATGCCCCCACTTGCCCGCGCAGTTTTCCGCAATCAGCATCTGCAGCCTCTCCCCATCCTCCGCCAGAAAAATTTCCGGCGACAGCTGATTTAAAGCGGCCGTCAAAATCCCCTTTGCCGACATCAGACCAAGCAGTAATCCAATCGGTATCCCCGCCGCGCAAAGAAAGAAAACCTCCATGGCAACAATTCGATAAAGCTGTCCCTTCGTAGCGCCAATGGCCCGAAGGGTCCCATACTGACGGATGCGCTGAGAAACCGCAATCTTTAAAATATTGTAAATCACCAGTCCCGCCGCCAGCAAAATCAACGTCGCTACCAGTACCCCCGCCGCCGTCAGCCAGGAAAAGCCTGCGTCGTCCACCGCCAAATCCGAATCCGCGCTCTCCTTATCATAGTGGACGCCAAGCGCGTTCAGCAAAGGAATATGATATAAAGTGTCCAGCTCATGTATGTCAAGCCGGGCGCACAAATCATCCATTACCGCCTGAAAATTTTTCTTATCCACGGTACGAATATCCACATTATAATAAAGATATTCCAGAGGCAAACTCTCCTGCGCGCTCCCCCTTCCTGCCAGCCCTAAAATATAACCCCCGGTATAGCCTAAAAAATTGCTCTCCGTGATTCCTGTCAGTGTAAATTCCGCCTCGTAATCGTAAGCATCCACCACCACTCCATGGCGCAGAGCCTTAGAGAGGGAAAGAGAAATCTTATCCCCCACCTTTCCCTGAAAACCCAAAAATTCCAAAGCATCCTGGGGCAGGGCCAATTCCATAGGCTTTTGGGGAAGTCGCCCTTCCACTATACGGAAATCGGAAGGCCGCCCTGCCATACTTTCGTCCCAATACTCCGCCACACCCAAAGAAAGCTGGTCGTTCAGATTGGTATCCCCCAGAGAAACAGAACGCCCCGTGTAGGATAAACGGTCATCTTCTTCCAACGCTTTAGCCTTTTCCTCCGATAGCTGGACAAAGGTTGCGTAGCGGTCGCCGCCCAATGCGATGGCCTGCTGCTGGCGCATAGCAGAGAGCACCCCCGCGCACTGCCCCACAGCCGCGGTCATCATAGTGGACAATATAACGGCAGTCAAAATCAAAAAGGAAGTCAGCTTCTTAGCGGACAACTCCCGCCATGCCAAAACACTATAATTTTTCATCTTAATCCCCCATTCTTGCCAACAGCCCTCAAATTTGGGCGTAAGCACAAATTTGTTGTGTGAAAATAGCTTGCTTTGCAAGCTTTAAAAGTTCTTAGATGGCGTTTTTTGACATCTTAGAACTTTTCTTCACACTTCCCGACATGCCGCTTTGCGGCACAAACAATACATGAATTATTTCAGAA
>CAJUKV010000085.1:0-1044 GCA_910587305.1 uncultured Lachnospiraceae bacterium
CGTGCGCTGCTCAGCAATCTTTTTAAAATAGGAGACCGGGTCGTCGAACTGTTTTCCGGAAACAACACAATACAACACATGCAGAAAACACAAATATTGACAAAAAAATACCAGTAACCATGAGGGTTACCGGCTATTTTCGGAATATTAAGGTGTTAAACTCAGGCGGTCTGCCGCCTAAATAGTTTTCCTTCTTTCAACACAAAATTCAAACGTGTGAGCTTTTTGTAGTTTTTCAGCAGCACTATCAGAGAAACTTTTTAAGCTTTGTAAATTTGGCGATTCGTTTTGAAGTTCATTTTGAATGCCTAAGACCGCTGCAAAAGCTCCGCTAATGTAATCTTCAAGTTCTTTAATATTCACTACCCTTTCGGATACATACACGGTCATCACCTCCTTCTAATTTTGTGCCAGACTGCTCTCTCTGTAAAAATTCAACTAAGTCTGATAAAATAAAAAAGTGAACCGCGAATCGCCTCTCTGAAAAGAGGTGATAGCATAAAAAAGTACACAAATTCGTCCGAAGAAGTTAAAAAGCTTTTGAAAGAAGAATACAGGATTGTTTCAATTGCCTATTTTGTATGCAATCCCGTATTATCTTTTATATTAGAAAAATAAATTCTCTGTAACCGTCAACTTACCTCCAACGCGGTACACTCCTTTATACCGTTTTCTGTGTCTCATATCGGACTCGCATTTCCATTTTTCCTTTTTATATCGATAGTGATTTTAAATCATCTTTCTTTACAAAAAAATTTTTTCTTTGTCATTAAAGAATTAATTTCAAGCAGTTCACAAAGGGCCGCCACCTCGCTTGTTTTGAATTCTTGTCTATTATCTACCTTAAGTTGAAGCCCATATGCTGAAAGACCTAGATAATCTGCCACATATTTCATCTTCAGGCCTCTGTTTTCAATCAGCCCCCTTAACGCTTCTGAATCTGTCAAATCCTTTTCCTCCTTTCTTGATGATTTTAAATCATCTACAAAACAATATAACGCTCGCATGATTTAAAGTCAACTATTTTTTTGCATTTATTCAAAA
>CAJUKV010000085.1:1054-9086 GCA_910587305.1 uncultured Lachnospiraceae bacterium
TCATTTTCAGACCCTTGCTTTCAATTAACTTCCTTAGAGCTTCCGAATCTGTCAAATCTTTTCCTCCTTTCTTGTTGATTTTAAATCATCTACTCGTAATATAGCACTCTCATGATTTAAAGTCAACTATTTTTTTGTATTTATTCAAAAAATATTGATTTTAAGGAAACTCTATGATATATTATTTCTAACAACATAAGGATTCAGGTGATAAATATGGCTGATATAGGAAAACGTATCAAGGAAAAAAGAGAATCTTTAGGAATGACCCAAGAGGAGTTAGCTTCAAAATTAGGGTATAGAAACAAATCATCTATCGCAAAGATAGAGACTGGCACAAATGATATTGTTCAAAGTAAGGTAGTAGAATTTGCAAATATATTAGATACTACTGTAGCTTACTTAATGGGTTGGGAAAGCATTCCTAAAAGCAACAAAAGAAAGGGCGTTACTATCAACGTCCTCGGCCGCGTAGCCGCAGGTATCCCGATCGAAGCTATCGAAGGGATTATTGATACAGAAGAGATCACAGAAGAACTTGCCCGGACAGGAAATTTTTTTGGTCTACAGATACATGGGGATAGTATGATACCCAATATATGTGATGGCGATATTGTTATTGTCCGCCAACAAGAAGATGCCGAAACCGGAGATATCGTCATTGCTACCGTAAACGGTACAGACGCTACCTGCAAGCGTCTCCGGAAATATAAGGACGGTATTGAATTAATTGCAAATAATCCATCATATGATCCTATGGATTTTTCTACTCAAGAAATTATTGAAAAACCCGTACGGATTATCGGAAAAGTGGTGGAATTAAGACGAAAATTTTAGGTTAAACCTCTACGGCGTTTTAATAAAATCTAAAGAAAAGAGGACAATTACCATGAACAATGTATTTCTTTTACTATTTTGCATAAGCTTCTTGTGTATCCTAATTTTTATAATATGGGCATTAATTAATTTAATCCGGAGGAAACCGGCTAAAAAGCGTTTTGTATCTGCTGGTATATCTGCCTTAGTTTTAATAATCAGTACTATTGGATTTGGGCTTACTATGGATGCCACTATACTTAGTGACTCGAACAGCGTAACGGATGAAGCTCCTGATACTGTTGCAGAACCTGCCACGCAGCAGCCTACAGTTACGCCTATGGCCCAACCCTCACCAGAGCCTACAGCTATGCCTACGGTCCAACCCACACAAGAACCTACAGCTACTCCCGAAGATGCCCCTTCTTCCTCCGAAGCCAATGCTGCTATTTTGGATAAAGCAGAACCGGAAATTGAGGATCCTCTTGGATTTAATGTGTCATTTAGTGATACATACCGAAATGATGTAACCGGAAACTGGAGACTGGCAAGGATTGCGGAAAATATAAATATAGAAGAATATGCCGTAGACTATTACAATAATTATTTCAAATCGGACAGCGAAATACATATTATTATTAATTTCACTTTAGAAACTACTACTAGCATAACTGTTATGGGCAACCTTTTGGATGTGGCTATTATGGAATACGTTGACAAAGAAGAACATGACGCTAAATTGGCCTGCTCCGGAATGCTACTGAAAGAATATCACGTTAATATTGATACTGGCGAAATAGAAGAAATCCAATAGTATTTACCTAACTCTATTCTACTTTACCAAAAGGCAATTAAAACAGCGCATTACCAATAACTTGAAAGGAGGTCCATTATGGCATTACACCAGGAAATGACTTATACCATTGAAGATATCTACGCCCTTCCGGACGGTCAAAGGGCAGAACTCATTGACGGCCAGATTTATGATATGGCGCCACCAAATACTATGCACCAGCGTATCTTAATGAATCTATCTGGTGAGATTCGGGAATATATTAAAAGACATGGCGGCAACTGTGAAATATTCCCCGCCCCTTTTGCCGTCTTTTTAAATAAAGATGATAGGAATTATGTGGAGCCTGACATTTCCGTAATATGTGACAAGGATAAGTTAAATGACAAGGGATGTAACGGTGCTCCGGACTGGATTATTGAGATTGTTTCACCAAGTACGGAACGCATTGACTACGGGATAAAGCTTTTCAAATACCGTTCTGCAGGTGTGCGTGAATATTGGATTGTAAACCCAAGGACACGTACCGTGAATGTATTTGATTTTGAATACGATCAGGCGTCAACGCAATACAGCTTTGATGATGAAATCCCTGTATGTATATACGAGGGTTTTAGCGTCTGTATTTCTGCATTAATATAGCAAAAAACCGCCCCTGCGCCAACAGGAACGGCTTTTAGATACATCCGAAGATGATATCCCATAAAATCAAAATTATTGTATCATCTTCGGAGACAGCTTGCAAGCGTCAAATATGACGTTAGCTGTTATTTTTATACTCAAAAAGGAGGATGATACTATGGCTACAGCGAAGAAACTACCGTCCGGTAAATACAGATGCCTTATCTACACCGGTATTGAGGATGGGAAAAGAAAATACAAGTCTTTTACTGCTGACACAAAAAAAGAAGCGGAATTAAAGGCAACACAATATGTAATGGATAAAAAAGATGCCGAAGAAACCCCAGCTGCTATCACCTTTAAAGTAGCTATAGAGCTTTATAACAGCTCCAAGGAAGCAATATTGTCACCATACTCCATAACATCATACCTCACGATTAAAAGATACCTGGAAAAACACTTTGCAGACTTTTGTGAGAAAAACATTTATATAATTACCCAAAAAGATATTCAGGCTGTCATAAATAAAATGGCTAAAAATCTTGAGCCTAAGACGGTACGTAGCAGACACGGATATATTGCTTCCGTATTAAAAGAAAATGGCTATGAAAAAAATATAAAGACTCAGCTTCCGGCGAAAAAAAGACCAAATAATTATATTCCTACTGAAAAGGAAATAATGCGTCTTTTAGAAGTCTCAAAAGATACTGAATTAGAAGTACCTATAATGCTTGCAGCATTCGGGATGATGCGCCGGGGAGAAATCTGCGCTTTGACGCTGGATGATTTTAATGGGAATCTCGTACATATCCATAAAAATAAAGTGCGTGACCATAATGGGGATTTTCACATTAAAGCCCCTAAAACATATTCCGGAGATCGATATATTGAGCTCCCACAATTTGTTACTGATACAATACGTCAAAAAGGATATGTCACAAATTACCTTCCGGATACCATTACAAAAAACTTTGAGATACTCCTTAAGCGTAATGGCTTACCCCATTTTCGTTTTCACGATTTAAGGCATTTTTCTGCATCCGTGCGGCATACCCTTGTGCCAGATGTATATACAATGAAGTCAGGCGGTTGGTCTTCGGAAAATATTTTACAGGGAATTTACCGTCATGCCCTTAGTGACAGGGAAAAGGAAATGTCTGACAAAGTAAATGATTATTTTTCTGAAAAATACAACCATGCAACACGAAATACAACACGATAAAAAAGAAGCCCTGAAAATAAGGGCTTCTTTCTATGCAGGAAAAGAGACTTGAACTCTCATGGTATTGCTACCACACGGACCTGAACCGTGCGCGTCTGCCAATTCCGCCATTCCTGCGAACAAACATTATTGTATCTGTTTTTGTCGTATCTGTCAACCGTTTTATAAAATTTTTTACAAAATCAGATATTAAGCAGAAATTAATCGGTGACAGTTCGGCCTTCGGCCAAACTGTCACCGATTCCGCCATCATTTATGGTATTTCGCATTCCGCTCATCGTGAATGGGGCCACTCCAGTTCATTCCAAATCCGAAATCATAGACATTGCCATGGCTGTCTTTATAAGGGCAATAGTCTAACGGAGTGTCTTCTTCGTGCTCCTCCACAGTGTCCATATTAGCCGGAAGCTGAACCGGCAAAAGGCCGGCCGGCTCTGCCTTGCCGCTTACCAATGTAAGTATCGCCTTTTCCTGCACGCCAAAGTCTATCAAAATAGCGTCTGCATAGGGCTCAAGTTCTTCCAAAACGCAGGGATTATGCATCCTGACCACAACAATCACAGGCTTATCCGGCATAGCGGCGCGCATATCCAGTACCAGATCCAGATCTTTCTCATTTGCCGCCTGATTCCTTTTGCCAAAATAGCTGCGGTTCGAAAAATCTTCCCGGAAATCTCCCCCTGCCAGACTCTCCTTTCTTGCCTTCGCCGCCGTATAAGGGCGATATTGAAGCATAACAGGCTTATAGCCGGTTTCCTCGCTATAGCAATCGCTTAAGGGACTTTCAATAAAGCATAAGGCGAAATCTGCTTCCAAAGGGGAATCCGCCCATTCAAAAAATTCCTCTACGTTCTTGCGGTCTGCTCCGGCAAGATTTTGCGCTTCATTAAGCCCCCGGAAGAAATTCTTTCTTTCGCGGATTGTACGCCCGGGGATGTATACTTTCCTTCGGCCATCAATCGGCAAAGCACCATTATTTTTAACCATAACTACGGATTTCAGCTGGGCTGCAAAACCTGCTTCACAAAAATCCCTGCAGCCTAAGGTTCTGACACTTTCTTCCGGATTAAGATATGGATTTTCAAACAAGCCGCATCGAAAACTGTTTAAAAGGAGCCTTACCGCGCTTTCCTCAAAGCGCGCCCGCATAGCTTTTTCACCATGTTTCTCACATCCAAGCTTATATGCTTCCAATATAGGCTTTATATCATTATTGCCGCCAAACTGATCCACACCGTTTTCGAGAATACGCAGGTGCCGCTGGGCTTCCGTCATATTTTCGCATCCATAGCATCTGCTTCCAAAGGAGTCGATCTTGGGATCCGGATTCTGGGTGATGCCCCAATCAGTGCAGACAACGCCGTCATATCCATATTTTTCACGGAGTAAATCGTTTATGATATACTTGCTGTAACTGTTGCCTACATTCTGACCGGATGGGTCAACCCTCCAGCTCACTGTGTAATAGGGCATAACTGCCGCGGCTTTTCCTGTGGGACCATCCAGCTGAAAGGCTCCCTCAAGAAACGGCTTTAAATGCTTGTCCAGATTTTGACCGGGATACACCGCAAATTTCCCGAAGGGATAGTGGGCGTCTCTGCCCGCCTCGCAGGGGCCCCCTCCCGGCCAGTGCTTCACCATAGCGCAAACGCTGCTCTCCCCCCATCCTTCGGCATCTTCAGAAGCGGAAGGGTCTGTCTGCAAGCCGTCACAATAAGCGCGCGCCATATCTGTCACCAATTCCGGGCAGGCTCCATAGGTATCTTCCACCCGCATCCAGCGCGGCTCTGTGCCCACATCAATTTGGGGGCCTAAGGCCGTTGCTATTCCCAGCGCCCGATACTCCTTTGCCACTACGCGGGCAAAAGCCCTGCATAAATCCGGATCAAAGGTGGCTGCCATAGCCATGCCATCCGGCCATTTGCTGGTATCCGCCGCTTCCGTTTTAAACTCAGCCGCCGCCTTAGACGCGCTGTGACGTGGATCGCTGCTGATGTTTACCGGCAGCGCATGAGGGAGCGATTCGCAAAGGGCCTGCATTTCATTGTTCCATCGGGCCGCAATCTCCCCATTTTGCATGTACGTAGCCAGCACAAACCGCACATGATCTTCGGAAAGAAATTTTTTTTGGGCATCTGTCATTTCCCATGGCTTTACCCCGCTTTCCTCATAGCTTTTTCCGTGATAAGTTGCGGAAAAAGGGCCTCCGGGAAGACTGGGTACCATTTGATGGGCACTGTACATCATAAGACCTGCAATTTCCTCCACACTAAGGCGCGAGGCCAAATCACGGGCGCGTTCCTTGGCTGGCAGCCGCCAATCTTCATATGGCAGCAAAGTACCTGTCCGCTCCATATCCTTAAAGTACAGCCCATCCACTTTCAGAACCGGCACCTTGTCCACTCCTAAAGTAGGGCCTGAAGGATTTTTAATAAATTTAGGTGTTACCATACTACAAAGCTCCTTTCTATTTCTAAAAATATTGATATATGAGATAAAAGGCCTTGTAAATGATCTGAAAATCATTTGCAAGGCCTTATTCATGAGCAATTTTCTATTTGAAATTTTCCAAATTATCAGATATTAAATTTACCTACAAGGCTTTCCAAGGTGCTTGCCTGGTTATTCATTTCCTGGCTTGCAGCCGCACATTCCTCGGAAGTAGCGGCATTTGTCTGCACCACATCGTTGATATTATCCACAGCGGCGTTAATTTGTGCAAAGGAATCTTCCTGTGCTTCCAACGCATTTGCCACCTTGTTAACCTCTTCCGTAATAGCTTTTGAACCGGACACAACATTTTCAAGCTGTTTAGCCGTTTCTTCCGCAATCACTACACCCTTCTTGACAGCGCGCATAGAGGACTCAATCAGAACGGTGGATTCTTTCGCCGCATCGGAACTCTGGGACGCCAATGTGGAAACCTGATCTGCAACCACTGCAAAGCCTCTTCCCGCTTCCCCTGCTCTTGCTGCTTCAATAGAAGCATTCAGTGCAAGAAGGTTTGTCTGGGATGCAATATCATTAATAGTAGCAATAATCTTTCCGATTTCCTGGGAAGCAGTGCTGATTTCCTTCATGGACAGCACCATTTCCTGCATCTTTTCATTCCCCTGGAAAATTTCTACTCCTACATTTTCTACCTTCCTGCTGATTTCCTTAGCGGAATCAGCATTCTGGGATACCTGACCGGATACGCTTTCAATGGTAGCTGCCAGTTCCTGTGCAATTCCGGCCTGCTCCGTTGCCGCCTGAGCCAAATCCGTGGAACTGTCGGAGACATTATCGGATCCGCTCTTAACCTGCTCTGCAACCTCCTGAATCCCCCTGATGGTCTCCGCCATCTTACCTTCAAACATCTTAAGGGATCCCTGTATTCCCTCAAAGTCGCCCCTCCACTCTACTTTAGGCTGGACTACAAAATTCCCCTCGGAAAACTCGTTCATGGTCCTTGATATATCGTCCACATAGGTACTCAGCGTCGTAATAGACTCTCTCAAGCTGTCCGCAAGGCTCCCAATCTCATCCTCCGACTGATATGCCAATTCATTATGAAGATTTCCCTGTGCAAGTCCCTTAGCCACCGATTCAATTTCCAAAAGCGGTGTGGTAACCGCCGCAATAATTTTCTTCCCAATATAAAGGGATAAAACCGTAGCCAAAAGAATAGATATTACAATAACAATCACGCCTACTATGAAGCAGTTCCGGCTGCTTGCAATTGCTTTGGTTGTCAATTCATCCGCTAACTTGTCAATATTTTGCGCTAAAGTTATCAATTTATTAAGCAAAGGCACACAGTCATCCAAAATCATCTGTGTAGCTTCCTCTCTGTTGCCAGCATCAAGCTCCGCCATGATCTCATGACCTACTACAATCCAATCCTCCAAAGCGGTGGAAAAATTATTAGCCAGTTCCTCGTCAATCAAACCTGTTGCTTTCAAAGCTTCAACTTCATTCCTTGCTTTCTCCAGCCGATCTTCTATTTCCGCCCTGAAACTGCTATAGGTGCTCGTATCCGGATTCAGAGCCATTTCACGAATATTCCTGGCTGCCACATTAATGTGAACCCGGCTCATCTGCGTGGCAGTTTCCACCCTCTTCGCGCCATTGGTATAACTGGTCAGATTTCCATATAATGTCCGCAGTGAAATAATACTGAAAAGACCGGATATAACCATCAATACAATGACGACTATGTAACCAAAATTAAGCTTCTGCTGCATCTTCATTTTTTCCATCTTTTTTACCAACATCTTCAAGGCCCTCTCTACTTACATATTTTTCTATAAAATTTTACATGTAACCACAATTATAATTGTATTTCTTTTCCCTTTACCCGTCAATGCTTTTTTTCAATTTAATTATAATTGTCTTTTTTTGTTATATTTTATGGTAATACCACATTTGGACCATCGGCCCCGCCGGTTTGCGGCAATACAAATCCTGACGAAGAATGCCTGTTTTCCAAGGCATTCTTCTGAGTATGAAGCTTTAAAAGTTCTTAGATGGCGTTTTCTGACATCTTAGAACTTTTCTTCACACTAACCCCCATGTCGCGGCTTTGCCGCGACACAAAT
>CAJUKV010000086.1 GCA_910587305.1 uncultured Lachnospiraceae bacterium
ATTTATGTTGCTCCTCAATGCGTCAGCGGAACTTTTAGTTACACTTTGGTTACACTACGAAGATGATGTGCCGGAAAACCCCTTTCTATCAGCTTTTTAAAAGTAACAATACTTCAAGTCCCATCTTCCGCAGTAAAAAAGGAAACCTTGTGAATAATAAGGTTTCCTTTTTTATTGCTTCAAAACTTATGCTTCCCGCAGCTTTCTCTTTTCCATCGGTTAACGCCGATTTTAGCCCCTGCTTTTTGCTTTTAAATATATTTTTGACCACGCTCGAACACGCTGCCTGTTATGCCGTTAATTTCTCCCTCGTAAGCGTCTGAACGGTTTTCAATGAAAGTCGTAAATCCCTTTCGGAGCTATTGATTATCTAATACAGGATATATCGGCACATACATCAAATTCGTAACACTTCGGCATATAACCGAAGTGTTACTCAGTTCCCTTATACATTTCACTGATATGATCTTCCACGGCAAAAAAGCAGTATAAAAGATGTGGATTAAACACGCCGCACTCTCCCGCCCAGATCATTTCCAGTACTTTGTTTCTGGAAAAAGCATCCTTATAAATTCGCTTACAGCTTAGCGCGTCATACACATCAGCCAGCGATACAATCTGTGCCCACGGCGATATTTCGTCTCCCACCAAGTGATCAGGGTAACCGCCTCCGTTCCATCGTTCATGATGATGGCGCGCAATATCACATGCATACTCAAAAATATTGCTTTCCCTCAGCTGGGAAATTCTTTCCAGCAGTATCACACCCTGTACGGTATGTGTCTGCATGATTGTATATTCTTCTTTTGTGAGTCTTCCCGGCTTTGTTAAAATAGCGTCGGGAATCGCTATTTTACCCACGTCATGCATAATAGAGGCAACGGAAATATTGTCAATTTCTTCCTGACTTAAACCCTCGCCAAACTCCGTATTTTCCAACATAAATTTTGTTATGGAAAAAATACGGTTTACATGTTCTCCCGACTCTTCATTACGAAACTCAATTGCAGTGGCCAAGGCTTCTATCATGCCCCGGTTCAGCTCGTTAATTCTCCCTGCCTGCTTCTGCAATTCAAATTTCTGTGTCTCTATCACATTATGCAGTCGTTCCCTGGTTGCAAATAACTCGATAACAGACTGAACCCTCCGGCGAACCATATATGGTATCACCGGCTTTAGGATAACATCCATGACGCCAAGCTGGTAAGCCTCCCTTTCCAGCTCGCTCTCATGCTCTGCCGTAATCAGAAACACCGGAATCTTCTCCTGAATCTTCATCTTCTCCAGATGCCGCAAAACCTCCAGTCCACTCATTCCGGGCATTACCACATCCAACAGTATTGCGCAAAAATGATGACGGTTTGTCAGAATTTCCGAAAGACCGGCGCTCCCGTTTGACACTTCCTTAATCGCATATGTATCTGAAAAAATTTTTGCTAATATCTTACGGTTGACCGAATCGTCGTCGATAATCAATATTGTATCGAAATAGTCCGCGTTATATTGTTCCATATCCTCTACTCCCGAATACCGCCTGACAGGAAATAACTAAAAATCATTGGCTCGCATTCCTCCAGCAAATCGTATACCTCTTTGCCTGCCACACCCATATTATCATCTATCAGACGCCCAATAATAAACTTAATAGGCTTAGCCTTATCTCCGTAAAACTTTGAACGTCTTTCTTCCAGTTCATCCAAAACCCTGCAAATCTGATTATAAAAGGAATTGTTTTTCCCTTTGATACCGTATGGGTATCCTTTCCCATCATAGCGCTCATGATGATGAAGACACATACTGGCACAGATTTCCACAAAATACTCACAAGACTTTGCACGATTTAATCTGATAAAATTAGCGCCATATACCGTATGTTTATCTTCCAGCTCCCGTTTTTTTGCCAGGTCTACCACCTGTTCTGTCGATTTATCATCCTGAAGAAACATTTCTCCAATATCGCAAAAATAAGCCGCCTTACTGACAAGCTGAATATTGTCAGGATCCAGTTTTTCGCCTTTAGGCGATCTGCTGTAGGTATTTAACATAATACGCATCAAATCCGAACGCACCCTGTAGCTTGCATCGCTCTTTCCAAAGTTGGTCAGATAAGTCTTATAGAGCGCCTCCAAATCTGAAATATACTTTATGGTTTCCACCAAATCTTCCCTTTGGACATTGTATGCGGGGATAATGCCAAGCCTTGAGCGCAGACGTCCAAGTATATCCTCTCTGTCAAAAGGCTTGCCTATAAAGTCACATACGTTATAACGGATGGCTTTCTCCACATTTACTCTTGTAGGCTCTGCCGTAACTACAAATACCGGAATATCATTTATATTTTTTTCCTGCATAAATTTAAGCACATCGAACCCATCAATATAAGGCATGGACAAATCCAGCAGGATTGCGTCCAGATCATTGCTTTGTGTGGTGATATATTCAAACGCCTTATTTCCACTATCTGCTTCCGCAACTATAAAATCGGTCTCCAGAATGCTTTTAAGGATTATCCTGTCTACCATGGTGTCGTCCACTATTAACACTCTTTTCTTTTCCTGAGCCATATCTTCTCTCCTAATCCACCGTACCGTCAGCCGCCCGGCAATTTATCACATACCTCAAAAGACAGCCGGCACAAATTCTTCTTATGGTAAACGACATTAGAAATTTCGCTTGCCATAGCTACATAGCTATCACACACGCCAATCAGGCTTTATGCTTTTCAATACATTCTATAATCTTTTGCTGAATCGGCAGTATCTTTTCCATTACTGCTTTCGCCTCCGCAGGCTTTTCGCTCCGCAAAAGCCCCAGCATTTCCATGTAGCCCTCATAAAGAGGTGTAAGGGAAAGATTTCCTGTCATCCCCTTTAATATATGCACATGTCTTATCAATTCATCTCTGTCATTTTTATCAAAATCATCCGGCGCAATGTGGGATTCGTTTACCGTATCCACAAACATTCCCAGCATCATTTCATAGAGAGATTCATCGCCCACTACACGATCTATCCCCTCTGCTACGTTCACGCCTAATTCTTCCAGTTCTTCTCTGTACCCCATATAACATGTCCTTTCTTTCCTGATTTTTTCCGTATCCATGACACTATTTCTTTTTACACTTTAGATCATATTCTCATGATCCATAAGGTTAATACATAGATCGGACTATTAGAGATCTTTCTTTTTATCCAGCACCTGCCTTATTGTCCTTTCAAGCACATCCAATATAATTGGTTTGGCAACATGGGCATCCATACCTGAATTTAAAGCATCCTGCACATCATCCGCAAAAGCATTCGCCGTCATGGCAATAATCGGTATGCTTTTTGCATGAGGATGCTTCCCTGCCCTTATCATCCTGGTGGCGTGGTATCCGTCCATCACGGGCATCTGTACATCCATCAGAATGATATCATAATCCCCCTCGCCTGAAGATTCAAACATATTTACAGCTTCCTGCCCATCCTTTGCCATATCGCAGGTTGCTCCGAGAGATTGCAGCATTTTGCCCAGGATCAACCTGTTGACCTCTATATCCTCAACTGCCAGGATATGTTTACCCTTTACAGCGCTTTCGTTAGATTTGGACGCCGCGGATACCTCGGAAGATTTCTCATACATCAAACCCTTAATCGCTTCTTTGAATTTGGATATGAAAAACGGCTTTGGCATAAAATGATCTATTCCCACCTCTAAAGCCTCTTTTTCAATATCGGCCCAATCGTAAGCCGTAAAAAGCAGGGTCGGAATCTTATCCGGATAATTCTTTCTAAGCATTCGCACTACCTCTAAACCGCTTAGCTTCGGCATCTGCCAGTCCAGAAGGATTAAATCGTACGGTTCGCCGTTTTCTCTTGCTCTGCGTATGGTATCGATAACCTGTTCCCCATCTGTGACATAATCTATTTTTACCCCTGTTTCAGCCATAGCGCTCATTATAATTTCGCAGATATCCTTGTCATCATCCGCTATGATTACCCGTCTGACGCCATATTCTTTCCAGAACTCCGGGTCATCTTCCATTTCCTGAATCCGCAGTTCCAGTTCCACAATAAATTCGGAACCTTTTCCTATCTCGCTTTCCACTGTTATTGTACCGCCCATAAGTTCCACCAGGTTCTTGGTAATTGCCATACCAAGGCCCGTACCCTGGATCTTATTGGTTGTTGTATTCTGTTCACGGGTAAAAGGAGAAAAAATAACCTTCTGGTATTCCTCGCTCATTCCCTGCCCGTTATCTTTTACCTTAAATTGTATGCGGCTGAAGCCTTCCATAATCGGCGGCATTTCCCTGACAGTCATTTCAATTTTGCCACCGGTTGGCGTATATTTCACCGCATTTGACAAAATATTAATTAAAATTTGATTTATACGCATCTTATCGCCCCGAAGATGCTCGTATTTAAAGCCGGATGTGTAAATGTCAAAGCTCTGTTCTTTTGCTCTTGCCTGTGGACGGATAATACTGTTGAGTCCTTCAATAATTTCAGCCAGATTCAGCTCCTCAATGCTCAGCATAACTTTTCCACTTTCAATCTTATTCATATCCAGCACATCATTAATAAGCCCCAGCAAGTGCTGGCTGGCGCCTTCCATCCTCTTTGCGTATTCTAACACGGCTTTGGGATCATCCGCTTCCTGCTGTAACAGTGTAAGAAGTCCTATAATTGCATTCATCGGGGTTCGAATATCATGACTGACACTGCTTAAAAAAGTGCTTTTCGCCTGATTTGCAATCTGTGCCGCCTCTAAAGCCATTTTCAGGCTGTTCTCAACTTCCCGCTCCTTTGTCCTGTCTGAAATATATACAATATATTTTTTTTCATTTCCTATATAAGTGCAGTAAATGGTTTCCCGAAGCCATTTACACATTCCACTCTTAGGATCCATACGTTCCAGCTCTATGCAATCTAATGCTTCATTCTCATTAAGCTCATCCAGTTCCCTGTCCGAACAATTTAAAACGGTTAAATCCATAGGCGCATTCTCTATGGAAATTCCCACCACACGCTCAAAATTCGGACTGGAATACTCTATACTGTATTTATCCTCCTTTAACATGATGTAAGCATCATCCGTATTGCTTGCAAGATAATTTGCAAGAACACGAAACTGTTCTTCCTTGTACTCCTTTTCCTTTTCCTTTTTTACAAGCTCCTTTCGCGTCCGCCACATAAAATAAACAAACACAGTCAGAACTACCATCACCGTGATTGCAATAACCACTACCGTCTGTGAACTGCTGATCACCTGATTTGCCTCATCCATGATCGCCCCACTAAGCACAATAGATATCAGATACCAATCGTCCACATTTTCTATAGGCACATAAGTACAGACATAATCCTCCGTCCTGTTTTCATTATATATAACAACCGTCCCTGTCTCATGCCGTTCCAGCGCATCCTTTAAATTCGCGATCTGCTTCTTTCCATTTTCGCTGTCGCCGAACATATCAAAGACATTATCTCTAATATAATCTTTTCCATTGGTAAACGGGCGTAGCAAAACGTCGCCCTGCCGATTGATAAGATAAGCAAAACCCTGATCGTTATAAAAGGAAAGCGTAAACTCTTTCGAAACCCTATCTGACTCATACCCCTTTTGAAACAGCCCTTTTACGCCGTCTTCAAAAGTAAAACACTCATAATATCCAAACATTTTAGTGTCCGTATATAAACTAATATACGGTTCTTGGACACCGTCACCGGAAAAACTGCGGAATCTCTCCAAATCCGCCTCGTTCATATGAAAAACATCCTGCGATTTACTGTTGTAATAATCCCCTGATTCAAGATTCACCACACTATATACCGCATCTACATCCATAAATACATCCAGTTTATTTTGTATATTATCCACGTCCGTTGATGCATGTTTAGAAAAGTCCGCCGCATAACTGTGAATTCTCTCCCTGTCTCTGGCAATAAAGCTGTCAAATGCCTGCTGTTGCTGCTGGGTCACAGTTTGCACATTAGACATTGTCTGCAGCATTAAACTTTTATGTATGTAATTTACATAGCAGCCGGACCCCAGCAGTACGCCCGCCACCGCAGCAATGCTGAAAAAATATACCCACTTTTTATGTCCGCTTTTCTTTCCTTTTTCTCCAGGCACCTCTTGTACACCGTCCTATCCATAATATAATCAGATAGATTTTAGACTCAGCCCGCCTTTTCCGTTTTTTGTTGCCCCAAACCCACTTTTACAGGTAAAACTTTTGCCTCCGCCGACTATCTAAAACTTCTTTCATTATGCTATTAAATTAAAATATAAAGACCAAAGTTTTAATTCTAGTGAGATTATACATCTTTGACTAAGAAATTTCAATATTTTACATAAAAAACTAGTACCTGCTGTTACGCTCCATAAGCCGGCTTATGGATTTATATAACAAAAACGCACGGACTCAGGCTCGGGCTTTCCGTCGCCGTTTTGTGTGTATGCAAATGCTTTTACAAACAGAACCCTGCCGTCCGCAAGGCCGACGCACATGGCGTCCTCCCATTCAAGAGGCGCTTCATAAAGATCCATAACTTTTTTCGCAGAAGCATCCCCAAGATTAAAAGCAAACAATCCCTCATAATTCCAAAGAATGAAATCCGCGTCCTTACCTCCTGCAATTGTATGGCAATGGGGCGGCCCGGCCGGAAGCATCCCCGACGCCGCCTTTTCATAGTCCCCCTTATCAGGATTCAGCTGCAAAATAGTACTCTCAAAAGGTTCCTCTTCGCAGAGCAGATAAATATTCCCATTTTTTCCCCGGCACAGGCTGTCTCTTGCCACAATGTCATAGGGAATATCAATGGCGCAAAGTTCCTTTCCATCCGTATCATAAACAACGACGGCCCGATCCTTCCCTGCATACAGCCTCCCCTCTTTATCCACCGCCAACGCCATGAAAAGCTCCTTTTCCATATTCTTTTCATAAAGCAGCTCCCCGTCTTTGCTTACATGGAGAATCTTTCCTCCCTCATAGTTATCCTCCCCCTTCAAAAGCAAAAGCACATAAAGCCCTTGCTGCATATCCTCCTCCATGGCATACACGATCATATTTTCCTCATAATCCATTCGATAAAAGGGCTTTGAAGTATTTTCGCCAATTTCCATACGCTCAATTACATTTGTTCCTGCCAAATAAAGGCACTCTTCTCCTTCTGTAACACATGTTACATCTACACTTCCTTCGTATGCAATCACAATTTCTTTCTCCGCCTCCGGCGCCAAATCAATAGGGTCCCGTATATTTTCCCCCTCACCTTCCGTAATTTCCGTTCCGATGATCCGTATGCTGTAATTTACTTTATGCTGGAAATCGATAATCTGAAGCAGTTCTTCATCGCTTATCTTCTCCGGAAGAAATAATGTGCTCCTCTCGGCGTACAGTCCCACCCCTTTGCCCTTATAATCTCTGTAATCCTCCAAATACTGTAGCTCCCCTTCCGGAAAGCTTCCCTGCTCTTCATATTCTCCGTTCAGCTTCTCAAAACGAGCCTGTTCTTCCTCCGTCAAGGGCCTGTTATAATGAAAAGTATCCCCTGCAAATGCCTGGGAATAAAATTTTTCCAGCATTTCCCGGTTCATGGCTTCCATGCGCTGCTGATAAAGACCGGCAGCCGCAAAGGCAGTCCCCCCTATGATAAGGCAGAAAATGGCGGTCAACGGTAATAACATTTTCTTTCTCCCAATACCCTTACGTCTTCTAAGTTTCTTACCTGATGGTGTTTGTGTAATGGCAAAAAGTGTTTCCGTAACGGTATTATGAAATCCCTCCGGCACTGTTTCCAATTCAGGAATATATATTTTTGTCTTTTTATTCACATGAGTGTTTTTCACTTTCCATTTCTCCTTTCAACAGTTCTTTCATCTGGCTGCGCGCCCGCAAAAGCCTTTGTTTTACATTGCTTTCCGAAATTTTTAAAATTTGCGCCGTTTCTTTTACGGAATAACCTTCTACATAGTGCAAAGCAAAAACCAGCCGGTAGGATTCTTTCAACGTCATCAAGGCTTCATAAACCTCCGAATACTCATTTCCCAAATCCATGGATTGGGCCCTGTCATCCCTTCTTTCTTCATATGGCATATAACGCTTTTCTTTATCCAAAATGCGATAGCACTCATTAATCAGGATTCTTGTCAGCCATGTCCTGAAAAGATTGTCATTCCGCAATGTTTTCAAATTTGCATAGGCGCGAAGCAGCGTATTTTGAATCGCATCTTCACAATCCACTTCCCTTTTTAGCATACTTCTGGCAACCCCATACAGTTGCTTTTCAGCAGCAAGCACTTCTGTTATAAATTGTTGCTGTTTCATCTCTATAACCATATCCTTTCCGTAGTCTGCAATGCCGTATCGGTACAATTTACTTACCGCCGATTTTTCTTGGGAAGCACTGCTTTTACCTGTTAGAACTTTGAAAGCGGTAAAAGGTTACAAAATTATAAAAAGTCCTTGCTCTTGAAAATGATTTCATAAACAAAGACTTTTGTGTATGGTTATGACTTCTACTAAATTTGTATACTCCTGCTATTCCATCACAGAAAAATTATATTCGGATGCATATATGAAATAGTCCCCAATTTCTTGCTCAAGATATACTTCATTTTCATGCTCATTAAGAAACTCGCCAAATCTTTCCTGCTCAGATTTGGGAATAATATATGCTGTTCTATCCATAAAAGGCACATTAGGAACATACCATTCCGTACTGGTCATCCATTTACAAATATCCATTTTATCTACCGAGGCCACTGCAGATACTTGAACCCTTCCATTGGTTAAAACCGTAATGCTATTTGCATTATCAAAAGTTGAATACGCAATATGATAATTATTCTCTTCCAGATATTTTCCAACAGTATATGCATCTGTTTCAGGTGGTTCCGAAGACTTCATGATCGGTAAATATATTATATAAATATTCTTGTGAGTTAAAAGTTTGTACCACTAAGAAGCCAGAAAATCCCAGTGCTTTT
>CAJUKV010000087.1 GCA_910587305.1 uncultured Lachnospiraceae bacterium
TGGAAGCTCGTCGGGCTCATAACCCGAAGGTCGTAGGTTCAAATCCTACCCCCGCTACTAAATGCCCAGATAGCTCAGTTGGTAGAGCAGAGGACTGAAAATCCTCGTGTCACTGGTTCGATTCCGGTTCTGGGCATTTTTTATGTAATAGAGTATATGTTTATCATATTTTATGGGCCACTAGCTCAGGTGGTAGAGCACTTGACTTTTAATCAAGTTGTCCGGGGTTCGAGTCCCCGGTGGCTCACTGAGAAATAGCCGGAATCTTCTTACAACAAATGATTCCGGTTATTTTTTTGTTTAAAAATATGTAAAATTTTGAAAATTATAACAATGCAAGCTTTTTTAATAGTATTTATTTCGATTGGTATTGCATTTTGAGGAACTTTATAGTATTTTGATAAAGGAATTTTATTTGTGGAGTAAAAGGGTGAGATTATGAAAAAGTTGATGAAGCTATTTATTTTATGTGCCATAGCTGTTTGTTTTTTTGTCGGATGTGCGGATGTGGTTGAAAGTCCAATGGATGACAGCAGATTGGGGGAGGAGCTTATATCTGTTGACGGAGTTATGATAGAAGATGCTGCAAATATGGAAGAAGACTATTATGTGGTGGAGGGCGTTCTCCGCGAAATGAGAAAGAAGGGTCTTCTTTTAGAGACGCCCCAAGGAGAGAGCATGTACTTTGAGCTGGCACCGGAGACTATTATTTATGCGGGTGAAGGCAGCGATACCATTTCCGAGGGGGAGACGATTAAGGTAGTTTTTGACGGTGAGCTGAATGGAACAGAGATGAAGAAAGTTTTTGTGATTGCGGTTACTGTTTTAGAGGAAGACATCTAAAGAAGATAAATTGTTAAAATTATGAGAAATTTCCTTTTATTTTTAGTATTTCAATTTCATAGTCCGTGATAAAATATAAAATGAGGATTCATAATAATAGTAAGATTATTTTTAGAATATTGAGGAATGGAGAGGTAAAATGAGGGAAAATTCCGAAAAGAAGGGGAAGGAAATTAGCAAGTTACAAAAAAGGTATAAACAGAAAAAGGAATTGTATCGATTACTTAAGGAATATGCGCCGGATATTTTGGAATCACAAAATTTTCGCAGAACCAGAAATTATATTCAGCATGGAACAATGCCTGTGCACAGGCACTGCATAGATGTTGCGCAGCAGAGTATTCTTATAAGCAGATTTTTAGGAATTTCCTGTAATGAGAGGGAATTGATAAGAGGCGCGCTGCTTCATGATTACTTTTTATATGACTGGCACGATAAAACGAGAGAAAATTATAAGTGCCTCCACGGATTTTATCATCCGGGTATTGCCCTTGAAAATGCCAGTAGAGAATATAACTTAACACTACGGGAAAGGGATATTATTAAAAAGCATATGTGGCCGCTTACCGTAGTGCCGCCAAGGTGTAGGGAAGCATGGATTGTGACGACGGCCGATAAGTATTGTTCTTTACTGGAAACACTAAGGCTCCATAAGGGTGCGGGCAAAGCGAGGGTTAGGGTAACAGGATAAAATGAACTTGTTTGATCATTTGAGCGAGTATGCGGATAGCGATTACTACCCTTTTCATATGCCTGGCCATAAAAGAAATTCGGAATGCGGGTTGCCTGAAGGGGTGTATCGATATGATATTACGGAAATAGAAGGGTTTGATAATCTGCATAGTCCGGAGACGATTATTAAGGATGCCGAACAGCGTGCGGCTAAATTGTATGATTCAGAGGAAACGTATTTTCTTGTTAATGGCAGTACGGCAGGAATATTAAGCGCTATTTCGGCTATTGCTGAACGTATAGGGAAGGTAGCGGAGAGGAGCAGCAATTGGAAAAGAGAAGACTGGCATGGGAACAGAAGATTAATTATAGCCAGAAACTGCCATAAAGCCGTATATCATGCGGCTTTTTTAAATCATATGGACTTGTATTATGTGTATCCTGAGATATATGAGGATTTCGATGTTGCAAGGGCAATTAAAGCAAATGATATAGAAAGCACAATTAAAAAAATTATAAGCGAAGAAAAGGTCGACGCTAAGATGGCCGGAAGGCTAATTGCAGGAGTAGTGATCACATCTCCTACCTATGAGGGAATAACATCTGACGTTAGTGGGATTGCAGAAATGGTTCATGGTTACGGAATTCCTTTGATTGTGGATCAGGCCCACGGAGCACATTTTGGCATACATCCGAAATTTCCTGAAAATGCTGTGAGGGAGAAGGCGGATCTTGTAATCCACAGTGTGCATAAGACGCTCCCGGCTCCTACTCAGACAGCGCTGCTTCATAAAAATGGTATTTTGGTTGACAGTGAATCAGTGAGAAAATATCTTCGGATTTATCAGTCAAGCAGTCCCTCTTATATTTTGATGGCCGGGATAGATAGGGCTGTCCAGGTGATGGAGCAGGAAGGATATCAAAGGCTGGACAGGATAATGGATATGCGGGACGCCTTTTTAAAGCGGGTGGAAAATTGCCAATATATTAGGATATGTCCTTTTACGGAGCCGGGAAAGCTTGTTATTTCCGTAAAGGGATCATCTATGACAGGACAAATGCTTCATAATTTGCTGCTGGAAAAATATCATCTTCAAATGGAGATGGCTGCGGGAAGCTATGTAATTGCCATATTGTCCATGATGGATGAAGAAGAAGGGTTTAATCGTCTTTCGACTGCTTTACTAGAAATTGATAGGGAAATATTAAGAAAGCACAAAGAAGGGAAAAATAAATTTGAAACAGAATTAGAAGGCTTCTCAGGAGAGTTGGAAGGGGTCAGGGAAGAAAAGCTTTTTTCATTTTTTACTATTCGCCCAAAGGTAGAAATAGGGATATGGGAAGCTTATACTTCGATTAACAGGGAGATAGAGCTTGTCGACGCAGATGGTAGAATTGCAGCCGATTTTATTAATTTGTATCCCCCCGGGATTCCATTGTTGGTGCCTGGAGAAGCGATAGACCAGCAGACGATTACGATTGTTAAGCATTATCTCCAAAATGGTTATACGGTTCAGGGAATACGGGGGAATAGAATAAAAGTGATAAGAGCATAATGCAAAAGGAGTTCTAAGACGTTATAAAATATGTGCTTACGCCTAAACTTGCGGGCTGCTGAAAGCTAGAAGAATTCAAATAAAAATTTGGAAGTAGTTTAAGGAGGTATTTATGAGAAAAACAAAAATTATTTGTACGCTGGGGCCTGCCAGTGAAAGTGAAGAAAAATTGCGGGAGTTAATGCTTGCAGGCATGAATGTTGCCCGTTTTAATTTTTCTCATGGAACACATGAAGAGCATAAACAAAAGTTCGACAGGGTTACTAAAATTGCCGGCGAATTGAATTTGCAGGTGGCAACACTTTTAGACACAAAGGGGCCGGAAATCCGACTGAAAAATATTGAAGGAGGCCGTACAGAGTTAGTAGCCGGGCAGAAATTTATATTAACCACGGAGGAATTGGTTGGCAATAATGAAAAGGTAAGTATTACTTATAAAAATCTTAAGGACGATGTAAAGGTTGGGACAACTATTTTAATTGATGATGGTTTGATTGAAATGGTTGTGGAAGCTATAGAAGAAACCGATATAATATGTAAAGTGATAAACGGAGGCCCCATATCCAATCATAAGGGTGTAAATGTGCCCGGAGCCGTTCTTTCCATGCCTTATATAAGCGAGGTTGACAGAAGTGATATTTTGTTTGGCTGCGATATGGGGTTTGACTTTCTTGCCGCTTCTTTTGTCAGGTCAAGAGAAGATATTTTAGAGGTAAGAAAAATTTTAGAGGAACATAACAGCCATATGAAAATTATTGCCAAAATCGAAAACATGCAGGGAATCCGCAATTTGGAAGAAATTCTTGATGTTTCAGACGGTATTATGGTGGCAAGAGGAGATATGGGCGTTGAAATACCCATGGAGGAGGTTCCTGTTGTACAAAAGCAGATGATTAAAATGGCCGAGGCTAAGGGAAAGCATGTTATTACTGCCACCCAAATGTTAGAGTCTATGATCAAGAATCCAAGGCCCACCAGGGCGGAGACAACCGATATTGCAAACGCAATTTACGATGGAACTACGGCTATTATGCTTTCCGGGGAGAGCGCTGCCGGCCTGTATCCGGTGGAGGCTGTTAAAACAATGGCAAGAATTGCTGAGAGAACAGAAGAAGCAATCGACTATGACGAGAGAATGAAAGTGAGAAGGCAGACGGCGGATTTAGATATAACCACTGCAATTTCTCACGCAACATGTACTACTGCAATGGATATAAGGGCGGCTGCCATTATCACAGTGACAATTTCAGGTTTTACGGCAGAGATGATTTCAAGGTATAAGCCTAAATGCCCTGTTATTGCATGTAGCGTTAGTCCAAGGGTGTGCAGGCAGCTCAATCTTTGCTGGGGAGTAACGCCTATATGGATGGCACGAGAGAGCACGGCCGACGATTTATTTGGCGAAGCCGTAAAGGTGGCGAAGGCAGCGGGCTACATTAAAGAAGGGGATAAAGTGGTTCTTACGGCGGGAATACCGTTAGGAGTATCAGGAAAAACCAATATGATTCATGTTGTAGAGGTTTAATTCATATGGGGAAGATGGTATACTTAATGGGAAGGAGCTCTTCAGGAAAAGACACCATTTATAAAAGGCTCCTTACGTGGGAAGAATATCTATTTAAAAAGGTGGTACTTTATACTACCCGGCCAATTCGTGCAGGGGAAGTGGAGGGGAAAGAGTATCATTTCACAGATGAAGCAGGATACAGAGCATTAGAAGCACAGGGCAGAATTATTGAGGCTCGTGCTTATCATACATATCATGGTTTATGGCGTTATTTTACGGTGGATGACGGCGATATAGATTTGGTTCATAGTCATTATCTGGTTATTGGGACGATAGAATCTTATGTAAAAACAATGGAATATTTTGGCGCTGATAAGGTGCTGCCGGTTTTGCTTACACTTGATGATGGCGTGAGATTAAAACGGGCACTGGAACGGGAAATGATGCAGGAAACCCCAAAGTACGAGGAGATGTGCAGGCGTTTTCTGGCAGATGCCGAAGATTTTTCTGATGAAAAAATAAAGGCGGCCGGAATAACCAGAACATTTTCCAATGACCATTTGAATAATTGCCTT
The DNA here is from genome assembly GCA_910587305.1 of uncultured Lachnospiraceae bacterium. Taxonomy (GTDB): domain Bacteria; phylum Bacillota; class Clostridia; order Lachnospirales; family Lachnospiraceae; genus Suilimivivens. The sequence continues at coordinate 5,154 of CAJUKV010000087.1, forward strand.
ATGGAAATTAAAGAATATATCAGAGAAAACTTGTAGTAACATAAGATTCGTAAAAGATAGTTACATTTTGCAGATCAGCTTGTGAAATAAAATATTTTAAGATGTATAAGGCTTTTAACAGAAAGGGGTGGCCAGTATGGATATAAAGGTAAATCAGGCTTTGCCTGTGACACAGCCGGAAGCTGTGGCGCCGGTACAGGAAGCTGACGGAGCATTTAAATTTACATTGGTCAGTCACATTGAAGAGCAGGAGTTACAGGCCAGATTAAGCACGCTGATGGAAGAAATAACTATGCAGGGGGATAAGCTTGCGAAAAAGCGTGATATCAGAGACATGAAGCGATACAGGGGCCTGGTGAAGGATTTTATGAATGAAATAGTAAGCCGTTCTCATTCCTTTTCCCGTGAAAATTTCCTGGATAGAAAGGGAAGACACAGGGTATATGGGATTATACGGCTTGTAGATGAAAATTTAGACGAACTGGCGCAAGAGCTTATGAAGGAGGAACAGGATCATTTGGCAATCCTTTCTAAGATAGGAGAGATAAGAGGTCTGCTGTTAGATATATTAACGTAAATATAGTTACTGTGAGCGGCCTTTGGACCGTGAATCATTGTCAGGATACTGGCTGTGAATGGTAGCCGAATATATTTACATGGGGGATTATGATGAACAGGTTTAGCGATATTGTAGGGCAAGAGCAGCTAAAGGAGCATTTGGAGAATGCCATAACAATGAATAAGGTATCTCATGCTTATATTATTAATGGGGAGAAAAATGCCGGAAAAGAATTTATAGCCAAAACCTTTGCAATGGCTCTGCAGTGTGAGAGCAGGCAGGGGATTGAACCATGCCAGGAATGCCATTCCTGTAAGCAGGCTTTGGGAGGCAACCAGCCGGATATTATTTTTATTACCCATGAGAAGCCGGGATCCATCGGAGTGGAGGATATTCGCAGTCAGATTAATGGGACTGTGGCAATTAAACCTTACAGCAGCCCTAAGAAAATTTATATTATGAATGAGGGCGAGAAGATGACGGTTCAGGCCCAAAATGCTTTGCTGAAAACATTGGAGGAGCCGCCGGAGTATGTGGTTATACTGATTCTCACGACGAATGTAAATTCTCTTTTGCCTACAATATTGAGCAGGTGTGTTGTCCTGAATATGAAGCCGGTTCAGGACAGCCAGATTAAGAAGTTTTTGATGCAAAGTATGGAAATTCCTGATTACAAGGCAGATATTTGTGTGGCCTTTGCAAGGGGCAATGTAGGAAAAGCTAGGTTATTGGCAAAAAGTGAAGAATTTGACAAGGTAAAGGAAGAAGCGATTACTCTGGTGAAATATATTCACGAGATGGAGTTAAATGAAATCGTGACAGCTATTAAGAAAATTAATGAGTACAAGCTTGATGTCAACGATTATATGGATATTCTATCCATATGGTACCGGGATGTACTTTTATTTAAGGCAACCCACGACGCAAATCATTTGATTTTCAGGGAGGAAATACCATATATCAGAAAGGTGGCGGACAGAAGTACCTATGAGGGTATTGAAAATATTATAGATGCATTGGAAAAATCAAAACAGAGGCTTTCGGCCAATGTAAACTTTGATTTAACCATGGAGCTTTTGCTTCTTACAATTAAAGAAAACTAGTGAGGTTTATAGATTATGGTAAAAGTGATAGGAGTTCGTTTCAGAACCGCAGGAAAAATATATTTTTTTGATCCGGGAAAGCTTGCAATTAAGCGGGGCGAACATGTGATTGTGGAAACCGCCAGGGGGATTGAGTATGGAACAGTGGTGGGAGACCCCAGGGATGTGGAGGACGATGCGGTAATTCAGCCTTTAAAACCTGTGCTTAGAATTGCTACGCCAAGGGATGACGAACAGGAAGCCGGAAATAAAATCAAAGAAAAAGAAGCTTTTAAAATTTGTTTGGAAAAAATACAAAAGCATGGATTGGAAATGAAACTGATTGATGCGGAGTATACTTTTGATAACAACAAGGTTTTGTTTTATTTTACTGCGGACGGACGTATTGATTTCAGAGAATTAGTGAAGGACTTGGCCGCGGTGTTTAAGACTAGGATAGAGCTTCGGCAGATAGGCGTCAGGGATGAGACGAAGATTTTAGGGGGAATTGGCATCTGTGGAAGGGAGTTATGCTGTCACAGGCATTTATCGGAGTTTGTGCCGGTTTCCATTAAGATGGCAAAGGAGCAGAATCTGTCCCTGAACCCCACCAAAATTTCCGGCGTGTGCGGCAGGCTTATGTGCTGCTTAAAGCACGAGGAGGAGACTTACGAAGAGTTGAATAAAAGGCTGCCGCACGTAGGGGATCATGTAACCACGGAGGATGGATTAAAGGGAGAGGTTCACAGTGTAAATGTGCTTCGGCAGTTGGTGAAGGTTATCGTGGACGTGGGAGATGAAAAAGAGATTCAGGAATACCGGGTGGATCAACTTCGGTTTAAGCGCAGGCACAGGCACAATAAGTTAGATGTTCAGGATGCGGAATTAAAAGAGCTTGAAAAGCTGGAAAAGGAAGAGGTTAAGTCCAAGCTGGACGATAATTAAAGAGCAAATCGAAAAATACGCTGTTCTTTCGCAGTAACCGTTTAGCCGGGCTGAACGGTTATGTTTTGAGAGCGGAGCCATCAGGAAGAAAATCCATGGAAAAAGTTCTAATAAAGGAAAATGAAAGAATTGATGATTTACAGAGAAATCATTATAAGATTATTCAAAATCCGGATAAATTTTGTTTTGGAATGGACGCCGTATTGCTTTCCGGCTTTGTAAGGGCAAAAGAGGGGGACAGAGTGCTTGACCTGGGAACAGGGACCGGAATCATTCCCATTCTTTTGGAGGCTAAGACCAAAGCGTCGGGGCTTGTGGGACTGGAGATTCAGCCTGAGAGCGCGGATATGGCGGCAAGAAGCGTCAGGTTAAACGGACTTGAGGACAAAATAGAAATTGTAACAGGCGATATAAAGGAAGCAGTCAGTCTCTTCGGGGCTGCTTCTTTTCATGTTGTGACTTGTAATCCGCCTTATATGACGGAGCGTCATGGACTAACCAATCCTGAGGCGCCAAAGGCAATCGCCAGGCACGAGCTGCTTTGTACCTTGGAGGATGTGATAAGCCAGAGCAGCAGACTGCTGAAACCTGGCGGAAATTTTTATATGGTGCACAGACCTTTTAGGCTGGCAGATATTATTGTGCTGCTTCGGCAGTATAAGTTGGAGCCTAAGCGGATGAAGCTGGTTTATCCTTTCGTGGACAAAGAGCCTAATATGGTTTTGATAGAGGCGAACAGGGGCGGAAAAGCGCGAATAACAGTAGAAAAACCGTTGATTGTTTATAAAGAGCCGAATGTCTATACGGATGAAATATATGATCTTTATGGATATTGATTATAGCAGGTGGCGTGCTATTATTCACGCTAACCCCCATGATTCCGCTCTGCGGAATCACAAATCCTGATGAAGAATGCCTGTTTTTTAAGGTATTCTTCTGAGTGTGAAAATAGCTTGCTTTGCAAGCCTTAGTTGTTCTTAGGCGGCGTTTTCTGACGCCTTAGAACTTCTCTTCACACTTCCAGACATGCCGCTTTGCGGCACAAACAATACATGAATTATTTCAGAAGAATCGCCCA
>CAJUKV010000088.1 GCA_910587305.1 uncultured Lachnospiraceae bacterium
CACACGTGGTTGCCCACAACAGATTTTGAGTCTGCCTCGTCTGCCATTCCGACACGCCGGCCTATATCTATTTAACAGCCGAATATAACTATAGCATATTCGGCTGTCATTGACAAGTTTTTTCATAAATTTTTTTATATTTGTTTTTTCGACAATTCGGCCCACACCATTCGCACATTTTGCAGAGGATAGCCAGGCGATTTTCCTAAAAAGTAATTTTATCATAAATATCAAGGCAGTCCAATGTTGCAAAATAGTCTTTCGGCGTCTCGGCCCTTCTAATCATCCGAACGCTTCCATCTTCTTTCAGCAAAAGCTCCGCCGATCTCAACTTCCCATTGTAGTTATACCCCATAGCATGCCCATGAGCGCCCGTATCATGAATTACCAGGTAATCCCCTTTCTCGATTTGCGGCAGCATTCTGTCGATGGCAAATTTATCATTATTTTCACAAAGAGAACCGACAATATCATATTTATGGTCGCAAGGCGCATTTTCCTTTCCCAGCACCGTAATATGATGATAAGCGCCATACATTGCCGGGCGCATCAGATTCACCGCACAGGCGTCCACACCAATATATTCCTTATACGTATGTTTTTCATGAATTGCCTTTGTCACAAGCTGTCCGTAAGGTCCCATCATGAACCGTCCCATCTCCGTATAAATGGCCACATCTCCCATTCCTGCCGGCATGAGCACCTCCTCATAGACCTTGCGCACTCCTTCTCCAATTGCCCGAATATCGTTTGGCTCCTGATCCGGCGTATACGGGATTCCTACCCCTCCTGAAAGATTAATAAACTTTATATCCGCACCTGTCTCTTTTTCCAGCCTGACTGCCAATTCAAACAGTTCCTTTGCTAAAACCGGATAATATTCATTTGACACCGTATTGCTTGCAAGAAAAGCATGGATCCCAAAGTTTTTAACGCCTTTTTCCTTTAATATTCGATACCCCTCAAACATCTGCTCTGTGGTAAATCCATATTTAGCGTCCCCGGGGTTATCCATAATTCCATTGCTCATTTTGAATACACCGCCCGGATTATACCTGCAGCTCATGGTTTCAGGCAGCTTTCCTAAAATGCTCTCAACAAAATCAATATGCGTGATATCATCCAGATTGATAATAGCCCCGATTTTGGCGGCATAGGCATACTCCTCGGCCGGCGTATCGTTAGAGGAAAACATGATATCCTCCCCTTTTACTCCAACCGCTTCGCTCAGCATCAGTTCCGTCATGGAAGAACAATCGCATCCGCAATCATACTCCCTCAAAATCCGGATCAGATAGGGATTGGGGGTGGCTTTTACTGCAAAATATTCTTTAAATCCCACATTCCATGCAAATGCCTTCTTAACAGCCTTTGCATTTTCACGAATCCCCTTTTCGTCATAAAGGTAAAAAGGGGTTTTATAACTTTCAACAATTTCCTGAACCTTTTCTTTTGTGATAAATGGTCTCTTAATCATAATTCTTAATCTCTTCTCCTCTCTGTAGCCGTATCAATTTTATTTCATTTCGCAGTGTCTCTTTAAAAACACTGATAAAATTCCGCTGTCCCGTATAAAGACATGTATCTTGCTTACTGCCGGTGATTTCCCCTGTCAGGGCATATTCGGAATCAATAATTAACCGAATGTTATTTCCCTTTGGGTTTCCTATATATATAGCGCTTTCCTCCTGCATATGTTTTCTAAGCTCAGAAAGTACGTCCCCTTTCAAAACCGTATCTTCCTTCACTTTCTCATAAGATAAAGGGCCTGATGCCGCGCCAGGCCTTTTAAATTCCTCGTCGGTAATCAACACAAGCTTAATCCTCTTTTCAAGCACCTTGTAAAACTCTGCCTGCAGCTTTTCAATCATTTCATAAGACGCGGAAATATAAATTCTCATTTGTGCCTCATGAATCATATGAACGACTTTATTCCAAATATTAAGGCTGCCTGTAATCGTAATATAGCCGACCTCCCTTTTTTTTACGGCAGGAATATTCTTAATCAGGTATTCTTTCTCACCGCATAAGCTCTTAATCTTATTTTCACAAAATTCTTCTATGGGAACAGCCCGATATTTATTAGGACTTCCCTCTATCAGGTAAGCGGCTCCTTTATCCGTAAGGACGGAGAGGCCGCTGTATACATTAGACCGTGATATGCCCGTAAGCTTAGCAACCTCATATCCATTTAACTCTCCCTGCTGGTATAAACACAGATAAATATTTGCTTCCTGCCTGGTCAGGCCAAAGGCTCCCAATTTATCTAACACCACATTCTCTTCCATTTTTATACCCCCGCATACCGAAAACCGTGCTTGCGGTACTGCCACCGATAAAGAGTTTGGAAGTTTACTTCCAAACTTATACCCCTTGCATACCGCAAACATAAATAATATAAAAAGCATTCGGACTTTATTAGTGGTTCTTTTCAGGAACACTATAATAAAATCAGAATGCTTTGTCAATAGCTATAAGATAAAATTTTTATGATAAATTATCAATCTGCCAGTCAATCGGTTCAATGCCATGCTCTGAAAGAAATTGATTTGTCCGGCTAAAGTGCTTACATCCAAAAAAGCCTCTGAAAGCAGACAGCGGGCTTGGATGGGACGCTTTTAAAATAAGATGCTTCGGATTGGTGAGCATGGGAATCTTGCTCTGTGCCGGCCTTCCCCAGAGCAAATATACGATAGGCCTGTCCTGGGCGTTTACCGCCTCAATAATCGCATCCGTAAATTTCTCCCATCCTTTTCCCTGATGGGAGCCTGCCTGATGGGCGCGCACCGTAAGCACAGTATTTAACATTAGCACTCCCTGATCCGCCCATTTTTTTAAATAACCATTGTCAGGAATATCACACCCCAAATCATCCCGAAGCTCCAAATAAATATTTTGTAAAGAAGGCGGAATTTCAGGCTGATCAGGCAAAACGGAAAAGCAAAGCCCGTGCGCCTGATGTTCGCCGTGATAAGGGTCCTGTCCTAAAATTAAAACTTTCACCTTGCTTAACGGCGTAAAATGGAAAGCATTAAAAATATCATCCGCCGGAGGATAAATAACACGTGTATTGTATTCCTGCCGAACAAAATTATAGAGCTCTTTGTAATACGGCTTGCGAAATTCCCCCTGAATATATTCCAGCCAATCATTCTCGATCATTGCCATAGTATCTCATACCCTTCCCTGATCTGTCTTTTTCATAATCTGACAGATACCCCTTTTTCCTTCAAATATTTTTTCAGATCCCGTATTTCCAACTCCTTATAATGAAACAGGGAAGCCGCGAGAACTGCCTCCGCCCTTCCCTCCTTTAAAGCCTCATAAAAATGTTCCTTTTTTCCGGCGCCTCCTGAGGCAATTACCGGAATGGAAACGCTTTCCGCTACCGCCTTCGTAAGTTCAATATCATAACCCGCCTTTGTTCCGTCACAGTCCATGCTGGTAAGCAGTATTTCTCCAGCGCCTAATTTTTCCGCCTTCATAGCCCATTCAACGGCATCAATTCCCATGTCTATGCGACCGCCGTTTTTAAAAATATGAAAACTTCCATCCTCCTTACGTTTAGCGTCAATAGCCACCACCACGCATTGGCTTCCAAATTTGTCCGCCGCCTCGCTTATCAGGTCGGGATTCATTATGGCAGCGGAATTAACCGCTACCTTGTCTGCCCCTTCCCGAAGGATCATCTTAAAATCGTCAACTGTTCTGATGCCTCCTCCTACCGTAAAAGGGATAAAAACTGTCTCCGCTACCTTACGCACCATATCTGCTTTAATTTCTCTTGCATCTGATGAAGCCGTTATATCCAAAAAAACAAGTTCATCGGCGCCCGCCTTGTCATAAACCTTTCCCACCTCAACCGGATCGCCGGCATCGCGCAAGTTTACAAAGTTTGTTCCCTTTACCACCCTGCCATTTTTTACATCAAGACAGGGAATTATTCTTTTTGTATGCACTCTCTATTCCTCCACCTGCTTATCATGCTTTGCGGCACAAACAATACCTGAACCACTTTAGGAGAATCGTCTTAGAAAATCTTATCGTCTTTGTCACACTTTTCAGGTATTTTTGTAATATTTGCTTTATCAAGTTCAATAAAATTCTTAAGAATTTTAAGACCTGTCTCCGAACTTTTTTCCGGATGGAACTGGCATGCAAAAAGATTCCCCTTTTCCACCGCCGCATGAATGAGCGTTCCATATTCTGTGGTCGCCGTCACAATACTTGCTTCCTTTGCCTTCAAGTAATAGGAATGCACAAAGTACACATAAGTTTCTTTCCTCTCTTCCGGCTCAAATTGGCGTAAATCCTGTATTCCCTGAAACAATCGGCCTTGGTTGGGAAATTCCAGAGAATTCCATCCTATATGAGGAATCTTTACACCGGTTTCCTCCGGTATACGCAAAATTTCTCCCTCTAACAGGCCAAGCCCCTTAACGCCGGGGCTTTCCTCGCTTCTTTCAAACATAAGCTGTAACCCCAGGCAAATTCCCAAAAAAGGGATTCCTCTGTAAGCCGCTTCCTCAATCACTTCCACAAGGCCGTAAAAGTGTAGTTTTTCCATAGCGTCGCCAAAGGCTCCCACCCCTGGCAAAATCACTCTGTCAGCATTTAAAATCACTTCCCTGTCCCTGGTGATAACAGCATCTTCTCCCAGATAAAGGAGTGCTTTTTCCACACTTTTTATGTTCCCCGCATCATAGTCAATTATCGCTGTCAAGTCCTATTATCTCCTCTTCCTCCGGCAGAATATCCTGAGGCGCCATTGGTTCCTCCTGTGCCTCTTCTCCACCCGGTGCGGTAAGATCCGTACCGTTTACAATAGCCGTCAGCTTTTTCGTATATTCAATATCGTCATATGCAATGATTTCCACTGCTTCTTCCGGTGTAATGCCATAGCCGCCAAGAGCGCCGCAGATCTGCTGGTACAACATATCCAACTCATTTTGAGTCTCATATTCCCCCACTCCCGTCAGGCCGTGGTAATAATCTACTCCCTGCATAAGCGCATGCAAAGCTTCCAGCTCCTGATTTAGCATCATATTATTCTGATAGGACTTCCATTTTCTTTCAAGTTTTAAGATAAGATCCGCCTGCTCGTACATGATTGTCTCATTGCTGTTTCTCTTTTTATTGTAAAGGAATTTATATACGGTCTCATAATCTTTTTCACTGAAAGCTGTGCGGACCTTTTGACGCTGTTCATATTCAGGAAGAAGATTACTCAAAATGAAAATACTTGCCAGAAGCGTAGCGCAAAGTGCAACCATAAGTATTAAGACTTTTTTACTTAGAATTGGCCTCTCGATTACCACTTCTCTGGGCTTCTTTTCCTTCTTTTCTTTCTTTTTCTTTTCAGCTTTTTTAGGAGCCGCCTTTTCTTTTTTGTTTCCTTTCTTTTCTTTCTTTTCCTTCTTTTTTTGTGCTTCCTTCTTTATTTTTTTTCTATCTGACTCATTTATTTCTTTCAGCCCGTCAATACTATCCTTACTTGTCTCCGCCTCCTCATCTTCTTCCGTTAGTAATTCTTTTATCTTTGAAAACAGACCAGGACTCTTTACAGGCTTTTCTTTTATATTACTTATATCGTCTTCTGGATCAATGACTTCAATTTCCTTGACATCCGGACTTCCGTTTTCTCCCATATTAATATCTAACGCAAGATCCGCGTTTTCATCCGAATCTTCCGTCTTCTTTTTCCTGCCAAATAATTTTTTCTTTAAGCCGCCCTCTTTTTCAGGTTTTTCTTTCTTTTTCTTCTCCTTCTTTGGACGCTTTTTCTTTTTAGGTTTCTTTTCCGGAATGCTTTCCAGTTCCTCGGCTGAATTGGCATATTGATTTCCATCCCGCAAGACTTCCCTCAATTCGTGTTCATCAAAAATATCAAAATCAGAATCGTCACTGCTATCCACTTTGACACTTTCAAGCAGTTCCAGAATATCGTCATTTACACTTTCATTATTTTCCGCATTCTTAAGCAGACCGCTGATTTCTGCCAAATCTGCGTCCGTACTGTCTAAATTATCAACTAAATCTGTAACATCCATATTATCCATATTTAAAATATTCCCCGGATCTAAGTCAGAATCATTTTTATTATCAACGTCATTATTTATAGGCGCTTTATCCTTAGAATTACTGTCAAAGTTTTCAAAATTATCATCAGCAGACATGACATCCTTAGGCATAATGTCCATAAGGTCAACATCCTTAGGATTTGTATCCACCTGCATCGTATCAATGGAATCAATTAAATTTGCCAAATCATCCTGGGTCATGACATCTGTCTGTGTCATAACATCTGTTTCCGGTACGCCATTTTGCATCTGATCATCTGCTTTTTGTACATCATTCTGTGTAGCGCCATCCTCATCCTGCGAATCAACCAATGCCAGGATATCGTCTAAACTGGCTTTCCAGTCATCAGAATCATTGGAAACCGTATCGCTTTTCATTTCCGGAACGTCGCTTGCCTTTGTGATCTTCATCACCTCATCCGAAATTTGCTTTACATCGCGCATAGCATCCTTCATAGTTCTATTTTGTTGTTCACTATTGGTCATTGCCTCCAATAAATCATCCAAATATTCTTCATCCGTATCCATCAGACAATCCCCCTACTCAAATTCACAACATATAGTTTATCATATTAAAAAGCATTAGACAATTCTTTCATAAATTCTTCCGGCTTTTGGCATATTCCATGGCCTTTTCCCTGTATTTCCTCCGTAATCTGATATAGCCTGCTATGTACTCTAAAAAGCTCCGCTTTCTGATTATAAAAAACAATTTTTTCAAAAGGCCATCTAATCACCGTCGGATATTTCATCCCAACGCCCATTTCAAGAAGGCAAACCTTTTTATTTACTGTCCCTTGAAGCCATTTTTTATAGACAGACCACTGGGGCAAATATCCTTCTTCCACATAATGTAAGGCGCTTACATTGTTAAAAACCAGAGGCTTGCCACAATGCGGACAAACAGGTTCGCTTATAGTATCTAAAAAGCCAACGCTTTCCTGGCTCCCCTTTTTTGCGGCATCATTTTCCTTTAAAAAGAACTTAATAGATTCCAGGAGCTCGGCTGGGACGTCATACAATTCCGTGCTGCATCTTTCACTGCACTGCATCTTCTTATACCCACCACAAGGCTCTACAATGCGATCTTCCTTCAGCCCCGCTTTCTTAATTCCTCCATCCTGACAAACCGACACAATAAAATAATTTTTTCCCGTCAGACAATTAGCAAGCAGACGATAAAACTCTTTCTTTTCTTCCACCCGTTTCTCTATTTCAATTTTTTCTATATAGGGAATTATCCATAGATTCTTTATTGACTCCAAATATTTTAGATACTCCGGATCGCGCTTAAGCCCTGTAAATGTATCCACTTCCTCCCCAAGACCAACCAGCACCAAATCCGCTTCATTTATTTTATCGATAATCTGTCTCATTTTTCTGTCCCTGTTTGCAAGCCTACCAAAAAATCACTGTAATAAGAGCCGGAATTTCTTCCGGCCCCGCCTTACATATCCGTTGTAAGAAACTTTATTTTGTCTGCGCAACCAATTCATCTATCACTCTTACCAGATTTCCTATTTCAGGTTTGGATAATTGTGCGTCTGCCCCCAATGATTCACCTTTTTTCCTCATCTCGTCATTTACAAGAGATGAGAAAATGATAATAGGGATATTCCGCGTTTCCTCGTCATCCTTCACAAGCTTTGTTAACCTGTGTCCATCCATAATAGGCATTTCTATATCGGTGATGATACACTGCACCGTTTCCTTCAATGTGCCATTTTTCTTACTCTCAAGAATAACGTTATATGCTTCTTGTCCATTTGCCGTATGTATAAGGTTGACATATCCGGCCTGCTTAAGCGAATCTACAATCAAACGATTCAATAATACGGAATCTTCTGCAATAAGAATGGGAACATTGCTCCTGCCTCTGACACCCATTTCACCAATTTCGCTGATCTTTAAACCTGTCTCCGGATTAATATCCGTCACAATCTTCTCAAAATCAAGAATGATAACCAGCCTGTTGTCCAACTTAACAATTCCTGTGGAAATACTTTCCTCTGCGCTTGAAACCGTCGCTCCCGGCTTAATGATGCTTCCCCAGGACACTCTGTGTATTCCCCTTACGGCATCAACATGAAAAGCTATATCCAGCTTATTAAAATTCGTAATTATAAATAATCCGCCTGCTTCTGACACGCCTCTCTGTAAACAATTCTTTAAATCAATCGCAGTAATCATTGCATCTCTCGGCATAAAAATACCTTCGATACTTGGATGTGAATTTGGCACAGGCGTTATTGGTTGATAAGGTATAATCTCTTTAATCTTCGCAACATTAATCCCATAAGCATTTCCATCCACAACAAATTCCAAAACCTCTAGTTCATTTGTTCCATTTTCAAGCAGAATCTTCGTATCCATTTCCTTCACCTCGTTCTTTTCAGGCCAGTACTTAAAAACCGTTTAACAGCCTTTTTTACCTTCTACAAAATTATAACATATATATTCAATTCAAACAATAAAAAAAAGCAGTTTAACTGCTTTTTATCTTTCATTTCTCTTTGAAGGCCATACCCTCAAAACCGAACACCAAGCCGACATCTTCTCAGGTTAAGCTTCCGGCCTATTAGTACCCGTCAGCTCTACACATT
>CAJUKV010000089.1 GCA_910587305.1 uncultured Lachnospiraceae bacterium
ATAATCCATTTTTAGCCTTTGGATAATCTTCCGTTTTAATCGTAATATTGTCGGTTAATGGAACTGAAATAAAACCATATCCTTTAGATTCTAATTCCGCAACTATTAAATCTTTATTTTGTTTGTTATATTCATAAATAATAAATTTACTCAACTATTAGTACCTCTTTAGAATCTAATATCTTGGACTATGGCAATTACATCTATATAATGAACACCATCTGCTACTTCTTCTTCATCATCACCTGCTATGTTGATGTCATATGTAGTATCATTTCCATCTGTTTGATTAGATAACTTATTCAATTTTCTATCTAATTCATTTTCATTGAAACATCCACGATAAATACCAACAATAGTAACTTTTCCAATTTCTAAATCCGAAATACTATACTGATTTTCCATTTCATTTTCTGCTTGCATAGGAATCTTAATACAAATTTTCTCTTCCTTCCCATCCTTTGATTTCGGTAGTGTGCCTTCCAAAATATAAGAAGAATCTTTAAACATTACCTCTAACAAAGTGGATAGATTTACATTGCCAACACCATCAACTGCAATGTCACCTATTGCACCACTCAATAATGTTTTTGCACCTAAAATATCATTTTCATTTTTTACTTTCAATGAAACATCTTTTAGCCTTATCAGACTTCCCATCTCTTTATTTTTTAGTTTCTGTATTTCTTTAGCTTTGTCATATATTCTATCTAAAGTAGTTGATTTTGTCATGATAACTTTCACTGTATCAATTACTTTACTCGATTTCTCTCCTGTCACTTCTCCACTGAAATCAAACTTTGGCATATATTTCCCGATAAATGGAACTTTTGTTAAAGATGTTTCTTCAAAGTCTCCTTCCAAATGTCCTGACACAGTACCTTCTTTTTCTTTTGTCTTACTCTCTAGCACTTTATTGTCTACAAGCATTGCAATCTCATAAGCTTTTGTATAATTAATATAATAAATATTAAACATCATTCTACCTCTTTCTCTCAAAATTCAGCACCAATGACTACATAATTCTAGCACTTTCATTTTATCATAATACTTGTCATATTTTGAAGGCCTAAAAAATTTTCTCTATATTTAATAAATAAAAAACCTGAAATCAACTTTACAAATATTATAAGCCAATTAGATCAAATCGTTCAATACTTTATCTAAGATACATCTTATTTATTTTTTACAAATCCAAGAAAAGGGTATCAACCTCTATCCCAGTAATTCCAATCCCTTTTCTTGTAAAGTCTGAACTTACGGCTCTACGTTAGGAAACGGGTCTCGCCAATCTATGCTTTCCCCGCAAGCGGGCAAAGCATGAACAGATTGTCTCACCCTTCCCGTTCCGCTTTGCTCCACTATTAAGGAAATTGTTCCTGCCAGCAGAAACAATTTGTCCTTGCGGACAACCTTAATCAGGGCCATAAAGAATATGGGAATCGTCCACTGGACAATCCCCACATTTTTTATTTGAGATGCGCTCGACCCGTTGGGAACTTTGATTCAGTCTTTTCTTTCAAACAAAGTTTCCGCTTATAAGAATATAACACTTCTCACTTGATATGTATGCTGAACTTAAATCCAGTTCTTCTAAGGTCTCTCTCCTGCTCCGCTGTCAGACTTCCATTTGCATACTGTTCAATCACATTTTTTACTCTCTCCCCAAGGGCAAAATTTTTATATCTATAATTTTTCCCAATCACAAAGGGTTTCTCCGTCTTCCTGATGCACTCCCTTAAAAACCCAATAAACCAATCCCATTCAGCATTTTTTAAATCTTCCCAAAACATCCCTATGTCTTCCAGCATATCAATCTTTTCATCACTGATTTCATATCTTGATAATCCAAGATATCTGTTTCTCTGCTCTTGAATCCATTTTCCAAGTTCAAACCCATCAAGAGCAACATACTTCTTAGGAACAAACAAATGTCCATTTTTCTCATAATACTGTCTGGCATAACCATATGCCATATCCCATTCAGCTACTTTCTTTGGCTTTATCCATTGAATCCCCATATCTTCAAGCCGCCCTATCTGGTATGGCGAAAGTTCACCCAATTTATAGGATTTCTTCTGATGATGCACCCACTGGAACATATTTACCCCATCATGGAACAGGGTTGTATTCGGCATGGACAGCGTGCCATGCTCCCTGTAATACTTTTCTGCTTCATCCGCCCTGTCAAGCCATATGCCAAGCTCTTTTTGCGGCGAATCCGCAAGGGGCATTTTAATCTTTAGCAGGAATCTGATATCCTCTTCCTCCAGCCTGTTCTGGCTGTAAGCATCCTGCAGATCCGCCCATACCCTGCCAAGCGCATATCCTCCCTCTGTTATATATTCTTCTGGAATATACAGGAACTTCTTTATATTCTGGCATCCAAGTGTCATAATATAAAACGCTGCCTCATACGATAATTTATTTCTGTCTTCCTCGTTCTTTATGTCAAACTGCATATGCAATCTATCCTTTCTTTCTCATTTGATATTGAGGCAGTTCGTTATACCCGCAACTGCCTATCCGTTTATTTATGTTATTTCATGGCATAAAATGTCATAATATTTTATTCTTTTTTATATTGTGTTATATTTCGTTATCTTTAATCTTGATTACTACCTGTTAATATTTACAGTAGCAGCCTCTCCGCCCTACTTTTAAATTCCTCCATATTCTGCGGAGTAAGTTCAATGATATTGCTCTTAATCCCTCTTTCTTTCCGCACATTGGGATTCCCCGAATCAATGGTCAATTGATTAATCTCGTCAAATAATGCTTCAATCTTTTTCTCTTTTTCTTTGATGATGTATTCCAGTTCCTCTATCTTATTTTCATAATCCCTCTGCATCACCTTTGCCGCTAACTCCGCATCCTGATATTTGCTTAAGTTTCTCACCATATCAAGCAGGGATTCAATCTGTGCTGCCAGCTTCTTTTCATCCCCCTTGCAGGAAACCAGTATCTGCTCCGCAGATGGGAATGGGCTGGTTCCTGTCCTTGCAATATTTACCTTCTGGATTTCCCTGTTAATCTTATTAATCTCATCCATCATATTGTAAGACCAGACATGCCTTTTAATCCCTGTGGCTTCTTCCAGCTCATAAAGCTTCACTGTTTTATTCGGGTTATCTTCTGTATATTGGAGCAGTATTTCCAATAACTGCTCACGGGTATATTGGGCGGGTCTGCCGCCCCTGTTATTTTTCATCCGCTTTCTTCTCCCTCCTTATATTTGTACGAATCTATAAATATCTTCTGATTTATCAGCGCCCCAAGTTGCAGGGCGTCCTGCTTTATGGCCCTGTCATCCCTGTTGGCATTCTGTGCGAGAAATTCCTTTAATTCCTTTTTAATCATCTCCATATCCCTCTCATTTTCTTCTTCATAAGCAGCAAGGTAATCCTCCGAGACATTTTCAGGCAGAAAATACTGGCAGAAAAGGCAGCTTCTATGGCTGCAGTCATAGGGGACATTCTGGGAACGGCATCTCCCCTGCCCGCCTGCCACTTTGGGAAGCTTGTAATAATCCGCCCCAAGCAGGTCTTTTCTGATAACGTTCCCCGCACTTCCTGCATCATGGTTAAAATGGTTCTGCTTCATCATGCCGTTTCTTTTCATAAATTGGTTGAGGGCATATGTCTTTGACGTGGCGAAGGTTTCAAGATGGGAATAGTAGCCGACCTGTGCATCAAGGGTATGGTGTCCTGCAAGCTGGGCGATATAAATAGGGTTTACCCCCTGCATCATCATGTTCATAATCGCAAGATGTCTTGTATCACCATAATAGATGTGCGGCAATTCCCCTTCTTTTGTCTCTTTTCCCTTAATCACTTTATAATGGTACTTTCCTTCCACAACTTCCTTCTCGAATATTTTATAATATTTGTTCATCTTTTCCGTGGTAAACTTCTGCCTTGTGTTAAGCACCAGATTCCTGTAAATGACATCACAGGTTGGCGGTGACAGCAGATACTTACAGTCATCAATCTTTTTGCAGTAAGTTATATAATCATGGAGCAGGGTATACAGCTCTTCATTGATTTCAAAATCCTTTACAATATCCCCTGAGATAAAGTTCTTATCAAGCTCCGTCTTCTGCCTTTCGATTTTAAGAAAATACCTCCCATCCCTCTCAAACACGCAGTCCCTTTTCAGGTTATAAAGCTCCACAGGCCTTGTGGGGATGACTGTCGTAAGCTTCCACCACAGCACGATTGGAAACAGCCTGTATCTGTCTTCCGTGCCCTTTACGCTGTTCCAGTAATCATCAACGATTCTGTCAAAAGTAAGCACCGCTTTAAAGTCTGGAAGCTTTCTGTAGCTGTTTTCCATTTTCGTGATATTTTTTACAACATAAAAGTAAGTTTCCGCATTTTCCAGATTGCAGAAAGCAAGGAACTCCTTCACGGAAATGATCTCACGCTTCTTATTTTCATTCCACATGCTTAAGGTATCCTGATAATCCTTTACATGGTCAGGGTTCATACAGTCTGTATCCTCCAGAAAATGCCTGATATGCATAAGCCTCTTTTTCACAGTTGTAAGGGAGCTTTTCTGAACGAAGAGTTTAACCAGTATGTAATTTTTCATAGCTGAATTAATCTTTGGATATGCTTCAAAGGTAAAATACAATCTCCTTGTAGCGCTGTCCTTATCCGCAAAGCATATCCATTCATTATTTTCATAATTATCATTTATAAGGACGCCCTCTTCTTTCAGTTCGTCAAAATACTTTCTGTACTCTTTCTCTTCAAAAGAGTTTTCCATCTTATGTTTAATCAAAAGGTATTCCGTATCATTTTCTTCTATGTACTGCCTTACTGACATCCCTGAATCAATCAGGCTGTTATCTTTTGTCATTCTGTAATTCCTCCAAAAAAATCATATTGGGCGACTGTTCCCGTATCAGTTCGTTGATTTCTTCCTGATCGATATAAGTCTCTATATATTCATATCCCATCTCTTTAACTGCCTCCTTTACAAGCAGGATAAGTCTGCCGATCTGGTAGGTCAGCCTGATGCGGTCCACCCTGTATTCTTCTGCAGTCCTGCCAAGCTCTGCCAGCAGCCTTTTCAGTTCCCCTCCCACCAGCATCAGCGAAAATGTGGTAGGGATGGAATACCTGCACAGGATACAGTTATTTTCGACAGGCTTCGGGCATCTGCCGTTCATCAGGCAGTAAACATCATTTGTTTTACTTAAAAGCTCCCCATTAAGGAGTTTTCCTGCTTTTTCTTTTATCTCATCTTCACGCCATGAATAAATTTCTTCAAACAATGCATCCCTCTCAACAGCAATCGCTTCCAGTACCCCTGAAATTCCCTCCGCTTTCTGCAAAGGGATGTTCTTTCTCATCTCTGCAATCAGGCTTGTATTTTCCCTGAAAGTCGGCTTTTCTTCCCCTGCCGCAGCAAGGAGCCTGTGGTATACCTCCCCAAAAGCTCCCCTGTCGATAATCTGTTTCCCTATATTAAGGGTTTCCCTTTCATCATAGGTGGAGCGGAGATAAACCGTTGTGGTATCGCCGTTTCCCATCATGTTAGTTTTATGGGATCTGATATAGGAAGTGAGAAAAGCCGCCTGTCCAGACAATGCATTTATTTCACTTGTTTTTTCATTGAAGAAAGATAACAATGTCCTGTTGGCTTTCAGGCTGGAAAAAGGCGTTTCCAGATGAAACAGGCGGGCAGCCCTCTTGTTGTCCACATTAAATTTCCCAAGTAGTATCGTATCGCCGCTTTTTCTCCGCCATTGTTCGCAGATAATAAAAGCGATGGCTGTCGGTATCAGCGCAATCTGGTGGATATTGAAATGCTTCCTTGCCCCTGTCTTCTGGACGCAGTACTGCTCCACGGCCAGTTTCACACAGTTAATGATCCGCTGTGCATCCGCAAGGGTGAAAGCATGGCTGCCAAACCATTCCTGGGTGTACATTTCCACATCCCCAAGTATGTCCAGCGCGGGGATATCCAGGATATCAGCCTTCCTCCATGCAAGCGATAGATGCAGAACCACATACAGCCAGTATTTTGCGAAGATATGGCTTTCATAGGCATGGTCAATATTCGCATCAACATCACAGAACAGGTTAATAAAGGAAACCCATTCTTCGGGGGAATAGAAATCATCCTCCTCTTTGATCCGCTCTTTTTTAAGCAGGGTCACTTCCACATCAAAACGGCATTTCTCTGGAATCTGTGCATAAATATATTTGAGGAACCAGACTGCATACTGCTTCTGCGTACTGGAAAACGTCTTATCCTTCATCAGCTCCACAAGCTCCATATCGGAATATTCCATAATCTCCTTATCCATCAATGACAGCATCACCGACAATGCCGCAAAGGAATGTGTCATCCTTGCCATCTGCCCCTGCCTGCCGTCAACAAATATCCTGATATACGTCTGGTGCAGTGCAATCGTCTCAGGGAAAGCCTCCCTCTGCCTTTTGGGTAATGTCTTAAGCAGGAGGTCATACTTTTTCCATAGATTCTTTTCTTTTAAGGCTTTTTTCTGCAGACGCAGAATCTCTATGATCTCTTCGCATTCCTGTTCTTTGTCCTGCGTCATAATAGAATAATCCCCGTTTCTTTCCACTGTCTGAAATCCTTTCAGCCGTTTCATTAAACTCTGATTGTCAAGGCTAAGCCGCTTCTTTTCTTTTTTATAATACTGCTTCCTGAGCTCTTCAAAGGAAAGTTCCTCCATATCTATTCCCCCTCCTTCCTGTACAGCTCATTCATGGACTGCACCACTTTCTCGCCTGTCGGCTGTCTGTCCGTAAGGTAGCTTAAAGCCGCCGACAGGCTTCTGTCTGCCCTCCATGCCGCAATCTCCATGATATTGTCCGTATTTTCGGCAATAAGGTTGCTGAATATCCCTCTGCATATGTGGGTGGACCACTTATAGCTCCTTAAAAAGAAGCCATAGCTTTTCACTTCAAAATCATCCGATTCTTCCAATCTCCTGATAAATGCTTCCTTCAGCTTCCTGAATCTCTTATAATATGTGGCATCCGTCATTGCGCTGCCATTAGAATTGACAAACACGGCGGAACCGCCGTCTTTTTTATATCTCTCCTTATGTTTTTCATACAGCACCCACAACAGGTCTCCAAACACTGGCAGGATTGTCTGTGTCCTGTTCTTCTTGCATTTTGGAATGAATGCTGTTGGGAGGTCTTCCCTTAAATCTTTATCTTTCAAAGTGACCTGTATTGTCTCCATTTGGCCCATCACCGTTACCGCAATATTTTTATATTCCAGAGAAATTACTTCCGACTTCCGCAAACCTCCAAAACACTGCAGATACACCCCAAAAGCGATATCAGGCACAACATCCATTGCTGTCTTGATAAAAGTATAAAGATACTCTTTCTTGATATTATGGATGGCTTCTGGATTTATCTTTTTCTTGGTATCCATATGGTCCATAAACAGGTTTCTCATAACCATATGGCCTTTTCTGTCTCTGTCGAAAGTAAAATCATCCAGGGAAATATACTGCAGGGGAAGCCTATCAGCAACGAAGTAATAGAATTTTGTCAGATAACTTGTATAGGATTGCTGTGTATCCTGCTGTATGTTCAGTGTCTCTATAAAATCCACAGTATCCTGAATGGTGATGCTGTAAATATCCTTGTCTGCCGTAAAATAGAGGTAGTTTAAAAATCTGACCACAACATCCGCCGCCATATTCGCGCTTGTTGCTTTATTGGGTATAAATTCATTTAAAAAATCTGAAAACGGCGAAATCAAATATCCATTCGTTTCCGTATTATATTGGGTAATGTATATCCTGTGGAGGATGTGTTCCCCGTCTGCCCTCTGGATTTTTTCTTTCATAACCAGCTTTTTCCATTTTAAGTCCGCCATATGTTTTATCTCCTTTCTGACCATTCAGATATATGGCCTGCTGTTTTTTATTTGAAACATTGAATTATAGACATGAATCATAAAAATAGAAATAAAACAGATAAATATATGTATTTTCTTTATGAATGGTAGAATAAAGGATGTTATTAATATTTCTATTAATTTTCTGTATGTAGAAAACCTTATTTTATAGGTATTCTACACACTTTTCAGTTTTCTACATGGTTTTCTTTATCTGAATAATTTTATTCATATCATTTATAATTCTTAATCCATTTCTGTTTTTGATAGCATCCTGTCTGTTTAAATCCTATTTGCTTTAGTATAGATTCCACTGTTGGACAATATTTTGTTTTTATGCACGAATCAAAAATACAGTCCTATACTCTTTATGAAATTTAATGTACAATATATCTTATCAACATTTTTATGGAGGCTTTATGAGAATATT
>CAJUKV010000090.1 GCA_910587305.1 uncultured Lachnospiraceae bacterium
AAGTGTTTTCCCACACCTCGGATTGCTCGATATGCCTGTCCACCACGTTAAGATATACCAAATCGCTTAATTCAAAAGAATCAAACGTGTCATACAGCACCTTGCTGATTTCAAGCTTATGTAAAACACCTTGTCCATCTTTAAACGAAACGTAATACTGTCCGTCTTTTTCGCATATAGTATAAGGATTATACTTATCCTTTCTTCTTTTTGGGCGGTTACCCTCCATATTCCTTTCCTCCAATCTGAATTTTTTGTTGAAAATCCAGATTGGCAGGCGGTGAACGGCAACCAACACAACAAACAGCTTTACGACGTGTTCCAGCAAAAATCGACAAAAGAAAAACCGCAAAGGCTGTCACACCTTTACGGTTTATGGAAAAACCACTTCTATTATATGGAAATTTGACTTCTTCTTTTAGGGTGCAAAGCACCCATGAGTTGATGAGGATTTTTTTAACAGACTAGCCGCCCATCCTCGATATGGTCTATGTAAATATAAATGAAAATTATTTGTTGGCAATAAAAAAACCTCCAAACTTAAAACAGGTTTGGAGAGTGCTGTTAAGTCTTTCAGACATAGCAAAATCGCCCACCAAAATCACCGTTTTTTTTATTTGGCGGACTTGTTCTACCTATATTATATAAAAGAAAGAGCCGACAAACTGTGATACCACAAGTTCATCGGCTCTGCGTCTATGCGTCTGGCTCTTTGATGACATTTACTTGCAATTTCATTACTTCAACTAAACTTTCCTGTCTACACTTTGGACAGTAGAGTGGAAAATATAGCAAAACTGTATCCTCTCTAATTTTCTCCCTTGTTTTTTTTCCACAAACAGGGCAACGTATCCATTCCGTTTTTTTCATAATCTGTTTATCTCATTTACATCATTGTATCATCCCGTAAAACCTCGGCTAAATTGATTTTGCGTATATTACGCCAACCAAGATAATATGCAAATGCCACAGTTCCCCAAATAGCCAGCATAAAAATCATAATCGGAATGATTGGTGCTTCGGCAAGAAAGATTCCTACTTCAACATAGCTCGTCTTCAATAAATACCCCACTGCAACAACTACCAACGGAAGAGTAATTAAAATCGGACGCCCTGCAATGGTAAGTGCCTCCACGCAGAACATTTTTTTGATTTCCCCTTGTGTCATTCCAACAGACATATACCTTGCAAATTCCCTTTTTCTCTGGCGGACAAAGCCCAGCGTATTAGAAAATACATTTCCAATGCCGATAATTGCAAGCAGGACACAGAAGCCGCCAAATATTGCCATCATCCCTTGTATCTGATTATCGTTCGCTTCTACTTCCTGAATACGGTTCTCACTTTCTACCTTATAGTTTCCCGCAATAAGGCTTTCCACCTGCCCCTGCAAAGCATCCAATTCCTCTAAAGTCACATTTTCCCTGCCAAGCATACAGATATAGGTGTCTTCCTCACTGCCTCCAATCTGTTCCTTGATTTCTTTCCACAAAGATACCGGAATAAAATGCACCAGTTCATAATAATCAAGCGTTGCGTATTCCTCCCTTAAAACAGGCACTTTCTCCGTATAGGACAAAACAGGAATCTCTGCTGTCAATTCTTCATTGCCGGACTGTCTTAAAATGCTTACCTCATTTTCCCCTTTCACATAAGGCACATATTGTGGATGCCTGAAATCCGGATTTGTAACATCGCGTATCTGATTCCATATCACTGCCCCATCAAGCTGCGGTGTGATACCAATCTGTTCACAATACGCTAAAAAACTCGCATCATCCAGTATGACAATGGGAACATTTACAAGCCATCCCCCATCCGTCTTCCTCACATAATTATCCCCGGCTACAGTAAAACCGCCGAGGGACTTCATATCTTCGCTTATTTCATCCTCTGCAATGATTCTTTTTGCCATTGCTTTCTGATATACAATAGCGCTTCTTATTCCGGAAATCTCCTGTAATTTTTGTGCCTCACTAAAAGAATCCACATCCGTGTCCTTTACTGTAACCATAATGTCCCAAACACCCTGATAACGTTCAAAATAAGTTTCCCTTGTGCTGATTCCTGAAAGTGCAAAAAAGGACTGCATAATGGTAAAGGCAAGAAAAGAGAATATCAGACTAAGCGATGCTGTCCGTAAGGCTCTTTTCTGTGCTTTCAATGCTCCACCTGCCAATTCTCCTTCCAATCCAAAAAGGCAGGTAAGCAGCGGAGATTTTTTCTTACGCTTTAACTGTAATTCGCCTGTATTTTTAATTGCTTCAAGCGGCGTCAGTCTGCTTAATTTTCTGGCTGGCATCCATGCGGAAATCCATATTGTCGCCACTGTCAAAAGAAGTGTCGCCACTAAGACTAACGGATGATAGCCAAAGACTGCTTCATGCCTGCCTGCCACATCACTCCCCAGTAAATCATTCGCCATATGTATAATTCCCATACTGATTAGAATGCCAAGCAGATTCCCAATTAAAATCGGCAGAATACATAATGCAGCCGCTTCCTGCAAAAGACATGAGCGTATCTGTTTCGGTGTGGCTCCGATGCTGGAAAAAATACCAAACTGATGGATTCTTGCATTCATAGACACTACAAAAGAATTATGGATTACTATAATTAATGAAAAAGATGCAATTCCGGCTATCAGTATAAACAACGGAAAAAGCAGTCTTGGCGCAGTATCCTGTGGATCACGTATCATGTACATTGCCAGAAGCTCATGGTTATAAATAACATTTTCCGATGAAACGCCCAAAACTTTGGCTATCTGCATCGTATCGTCGAGGACAGCCCCCATGTCATCAAAATAAATATCTATCACAGGTTCCGGAATCTGCGCTCCTTTTTCACTGATGACGACATCTTTGACATTGGCAAAATTCTTTATGGATTCCATATCTTCCTGAGTAAATTCCCCGACAATCCTGCTCTGCCAGCCTCCTTCTTCCTGTTCAATGCTTTCAATTTGGTACTTCCATGCGTTATAAAATAACCCTAAGAGCAGCGATAACAGCAAAGCTGATATAAATGCCGCTATCATAACAGACATGCCCGATGAACGGTTATTTTTAATATAGCCTGATGAATAATCTTTCCACATAGCTCATTACCTCCGCTTCTCATCGCTTATGATATGCCCGTCCTCTATGGTTATGATACGGTCTGCTTCTAAAGCCACCTTCTCATCATGGGTAATCAACACAATTGTCTGTTCCAAATTACGATTCGATAATTTCAGCATATCAATAATTTCTTTGGAATTTTTCTGATCCAGATTTCCAGTCGGCTCATCCGCCAAAAGCAGCGCCGGGCGGTAAATCAATGAACGAGCTATGGCAACCCTTTGCTGCTGCCCGCCTGATAACTGGTTTGGCAGGGCTTCAAGCCGTTCAGCAATTCCAAGCGAACGGACAATCTTTTCAAAATACTCTTTATTTGGTTTCTTCTTATCAAGGGCAAGCGGCATAAGAATGTTTTTTTGCACGGTAAGTGTTGGAATTAGGTTATAGAACTGATACACCAAACCCACTTTTCTTCTGCGGAAAATCGCTGCCTGTGTCTGATTCAGTTTTGACAAATCCGTTCCGTCTATTGTAACTTTTCCGCTTGTAGGTTTATCCACGCTTCCCAGAATATGTAACAATGTGGATTTACCTGAACCGGACGCTCCGATAACCGCCACAAATTCTCCCTTGCCCACCGTCAGATCAATTCCATCCAGCGCAGCTACCTGATTATTGCCGGAGCCATACATTTTGCGGACTCCCTCGCATGTTAAGATATTCATTTTTGTTCCCTCCTTTGGATGTTTTGCATTTCTACGCTTGCAGCAGAGCTGCCCGTCAGCTTGTAAACTTTGTTCCTGCAGGCAAACTGTTTACAAGCTATATTGTACCAAATGAAAGTTACAACTTAGTGACTGCAACAAAATTGGTATAAGATTTATTGTTTATATACCCGGATTTCAAAACATGCACCACCATTTGTCAGGTTTTTAGCTCTTATTGTTCCATTTTGATGTTCTATTATCTCTTTTGACAATGCTAGACCTATTCCAATGCCGCTGCCACGGATATTACCTCCCATATTTGCATTCTGTCCACGATAAAATCGCTTAAAAAGATGTGGAATATCTTCTCTGGCAAATCCATCCCCCTCATCCCAAATAAGTATTTCCGTATATAAAGGATTCTGCCCATAAGAGCAATGGACTGTTCCGCCCGTATTATGCTCCATACAGTTTTTCATTACATTCATAATTGCTTCCATAGTCCAGTCTAAATCGGCTGTCATTGCCATCTCCCCTAATTCTGGAATATCAATGGAAGTGCCAGAATCTACAAATAATTCCTGCAAATTGTCTGCCGCAAGGACAAGCACAGTAAAAACATCCACATCTTCTTTTTGAAACATCAATGTACCTGCATCAAGACGAGATAAAACAAGCAGGGATTCTTCTAAATGGATAAGTCTGATTAACTGTTTCTTTATCTGTTCCATCTTATCTTTTTCATATTCGTTTTTCATTGGTATTTCAGATAATGTTTGCAGTGATAAAGAAATTGCAGTGATCGGAGTTTTTATCTGATGTGCAATATTTGATAAATTCTCAGCAAAATCATTTTTTGCCTGTACCGCAGCATCTTTTGTCTGGTAAAGAAATGTCACTGTCTTATATATCTCATCTTCCAATTTAGAAAAAATATCTTCTCCTGAAACAGAGAGGACAACCGCTTTTCCAGTATTAACCTGCTCCAAATAATCCGACAGTGCCTCTATTCGTTTCGCTTCTGTTTTATTACGAAATACAAAAGTAATAACAAAGAGAAAGATTCCTACCAAAAACCCTGTTATTGCAAATATACTATGATATATAACAGCAGAATCCGAAAAATCAGATATGCAATATCCTAAAACAGATAAAACATCATTCACTGCCACACCATCGACATTTCCGCTCGTATATTCTTTCAATGCAGCAGAAACTATATTCACCATTTCTGGCTCTTGTTCCAACACTTCGCCACAGATAACATTTACCAAATCAAATTGAAGCCTGCTATAATAACTAGAAACCAGCATTGCTGTAACAGCAGAAGAAATCAAGCTGACGGTTACTGCAAACCCAAATATAATCACAAGGTTTTTTCTCCCACTCATATGGTATCCTCCATCCGATATCCCACACTTCTAACTGTTTTCAAACAGGACGGCTGGTGCAGTTTGTCCCGCAATCGTTTCATAGTAACTGTCAGAGTATTGTTATTCACGTAGTTTCCATTTACATCCCATACCTGTTCTAAGATTTTTTCTCTAGTAACGGTCTTCCCTTTATTCTGCAAGAGATACAAAAGCAATCCGTACTCTGATACGCTTAAATCTATTTCTTCCGAATCACAGGAAACTATCCTACGACTTAAATCAATCATGATCCCATCACAAGACAAATACTGCTCCGCTACATTTCCCGTTCTTCGAAGCACCGCTTGAATCCTTGAATACAATACACTTAATTCAAAAGGCTTTACCACATAATCATCCGCACCATTTTGAAAACCTGAAACAATATCATGGGAATCCCCTCGAACCGTAAGAAAAATAATCGGCAGTTCCTTCCATCTACTGCGAATCCATTGGCAAAGACTATCTCCACGACCATCCGGCATATTCCAATCCAGCAAAATAACAGTTGGAACATGAATTTCCAGAGCTTGTCTAACCTCTGAAATTGTATTATATATCACTACCTTAAAATTTTTCTGTTCTAGATATTCTTTTACAACACCTGCAATATTAGTGTCATCTTCAGCATAAAATAATTCAACCATTTCAATAAACCACCTTATATTTTTATTTTTATTATATCAGAAAAATGTTACAGCTTAGTGACTTACTCCCATATCGTAAAAGCTCTCTTACCACATCATGAAATCCATACCATTCCTTATATTTTTTTATAACTTGAAACACTATCCAAATTGTCTGAAAAGCTCTGTACTACACAAAGCCTTTCTACTAATCGCCACTAACTGCCATTTCTCCACAGAAACGATATTATATACACCTTTGCTACTTTAACAAAATCAGCTTTTCACAATAAATTTTGACTGTTTCTCTTTAAATAGACTCTCAAACATTTTTATAGTCATTCTCCAACAATAAAGTGCCTTTAATTCTTATTTATAGAATTTAAATCTCTTGTATATAGAAATTATACATCGTTTAAGCAGAACTTTCATTTCTGTAAAATATAAAGGATAAAATCTATTCGTACAGGTGGTGAAAAAATGAGCAATACCGCAGATAATTTCGACTTTATGGAATTAGGGCAGGCAATTCAAAACGCCCGTGAGAAACAGAGAATTACAAGAGAGGAATTATCCGAAGAACTCGGCATTTCCGCAAGACATTTGCAGTCTATTGAAAAAGAGGGGCAGTATCCCAGCTTTCCACTGTTCATCCAGCTTGTAACCATGTTCCACATATCCGTTGACGAGTACATACATCCAGAAGCTTCGGCAAAAAAATCAACTTTACGCCGACAGTTGGACGCACTTTTTGAAACGTTTGATGATTCAGAACTGACTATCATAGCAGGGACAGCACAAGGGATATGTAAGGCAAAAGAGCCAGAGGAATAAACCTCTGGTTTTCTTCTGCCAGTATTTTAATATGCCACAGCACCATAGCCATAAATGGAATCACTGCCCATATTATAGCTTCTTCTTGCAACTTTATCGCCGCTGTTTCCCTCTATGGTATTCACAACGCCATTCGTCACGCTCTCCACAATCCCCACATGGTCGATTGTCCCGTCATTCCCCCAATCAAAGAAAATAATGTCCCCCGCTGCCGGGACATAGCTTGCGTCCTGAAACTGCCCACGGGCATGGAACCAGTCCACGCCGTCCGAACACAGGGAGAATTTCGGTATCACTCCACTTTCCAGATACCCACATTGCTCCGCACACCATGACACAAAGCAGGCGCACCATTCCACCCGGCTGTCAAACCCGTACCAGCTCCAGTAAGCGTCACCGCCGTTGCCCTCCTGCGTCAACGCCACCTGCACGATTGCCCCACTTCCGGTTCCGGTTGGGATTCTGCCGAAAATATAATACCGGAGTACATGGGGGACGTACTGCTTATCCCCATAGTTGCCCCAGCCCATCCGCTCCGCCATCATGTCAGAAAATTCTGCGGCATTGGCGGCGGTGTATCCCCCATAATTACTCTGCGCCCATGCGATATACCCGTTCCCGAAGTTATACCCCTGCAACGCCAGTTTGATATGCTCCATGTCCACCGGGTTCTCCACCCCTGCGCTTTGCAGGCAGTCTTTCAGTGCCTGAACGCCGCACTCAATGGAATATTCCGGATCGGTGATTTCATTTGGCTCTCTTGGGTATCTGGTATTGTAGCCGCTCTCGGAGCTTTGCATGGGATCGCTGCCCTGCCCGCCGCTCTCCTGCATCATCACCGCCTTAATCAGCTCCACATATTCCTCAATGCCATACTGCTTCGCATAAATGCGGATGACCGGCTCATAGGCTTCCACCTCCGCACTGACCGGGCTTACCGTGCTGGAATTGCCGCCGCCCACCATGCAGAGGATTCCGCCGAACAGAAGGACGATAATTAAGATAAGGACAGCCACCCATCCCCCTGCAGCAATGGCGCTTACCAGTGCTTTTGTCCCGGCTATGATTGCTTTTACTGCGCTTGCTGTGGCTTTTGCCGCTGCCCTCACTGCCTGTTCCGCCGCCCGTGCCGCCTGCCTTGCTGCCCGTGCTGTTTTTTCCGCTGTCTTTACGGATGCTTTCGCCGCTGCTTTTGCGGTTTTTGCCGCCTCCTTTGTGGTTTTTACGGTTTTCCCTGCGGTCTGCTCGGCGGTTTTCACAGATTTTGCGGCAGATTTGATTGTCCCTTTCCCGGTATTCTTCACGGCCTGTCCCAGATCGGAAGAGCGTCGTGTAGGGAAAGAGTGTAGATCTCGGTGG
>CAJUKV010000091.1 GCA_910587305.1 uncultured Lachnospiraceae bacterium
CATGCACCTGGACGCTTAACAGCCCGTCACTGACCGCCGCATTGAGCGTGGGCTTTGTGGTGTCAAAACACCGGACAGCCCTGCTCCTCTCGTATGTATTGCCTTTCTGGTCTGTGACCTGCACATAGACCGTGCAGTTTTCCGAGATTTCCAGCTTTTTATCTTCCGTCACGTCCGTCCAGCTCCCATTCTGCCCGACCTTTGCCTGAATCTTTGCCGTTTCAAAATTCCCCGTGTGCGCTGTATCGGACACGGAAAATGTCACGGCTGCTTTTTCGTTGTACCACCCGCCCGGACTGTTGATATGGATCACTACATTCGGTGTCTTGTATTCACAGTCCTTATAATCAGCGGCGCACACTTCACAGTCTTTGTCAAAATCGTAAGCGCCGCACTTTTTCTCACAGGCACACACTGGCTCCGGCACGTCATTTCCCGATACGGTTCCACCCGGCACATCTTCTTCTGTGCCGCTTTCCGTTTCCTTTTCCGTTGTCCCCGGCTCTGATGTTTCCTGATCCGCTGTTTCCTCTGCGGAGTTTTCCTCCGTGGTGTTTTCGGTTTCTTCCGCCTCCGCACCGCTTTCCACGCTGTCCTCCGCCCTTGCGTCAATGGCATTGCCCCCGTTCATGGAAAACGCCGCTGCGGGCATACAGAATAACGCTGCGGATAACATGAGCGATAACACCGCCCTATAACGTAACTTCATTTTTCTGTTCATGGCTTTCTGCCTCCCTTTCTGTCTGCTGTTCCTGTTGCATCTGTTCTTCCTGCTCTTTTTTCCGGAGCAGGCTTAAAATTTCTTCCTCGCTGACTTTATTCAGCAGGATTAAATGTTCCAGAGAGATTTTATTTTTTTCAATAAATTTCATCTTCTCCGCATCTTCTGCCATCTGTAACTGGCTCTCCAGGTCTTTCTGCCTCTCCTGCAGGTCTGCAAGCTGCTTCCTGACTTTGGAAAGCTCCTTTACAATCCTTTCCTTTGTCACATCATTTCTCCTTCCCATGCCCCGGCAAAGGGCATTTATTTTCCTTCTTAAAAAAACTTACATTTACAAGTGATTTTGTGGTAAAATAATTTAATAATAGAAAAGCCTGAAATGCCCCGCACCCCAAGCTGGTCAGCATGGCAATTCCATGTTCATATCCTGATATTATCAAACTTAATTATCATCAGACAAAATCTCTCTAATTCAGCCTTCCGAAACTATAAAAATGGCTCTGCCAGTAGGAAGAATTTATGTTTGCGTAGCTGATCGGATTTCCGCAGTGGATCATGGTTCCGTTACCGCAGTAAATCCCCACATGGCTCACAGGCCCCGCCGAATTGTAAGTGCCCGTGAAAAAGATAATATCCCCCGCCTTTGCGTCTGCCGCCGAAACCGGGGCGCACTGGTCATAGATCCCCTGTGCCGTAGTCCGTGGCAGGTTATGCACCCCGCTGTTGGTATATACCCAGCAGACAAATCCGGAACAGTCAAAACTGGTAGACGGTGAACTGCCGCCCCATACATACGGGTAGCCCAGATATTTTGCGGCTTCTTCCATGAGCGCCTGCACCGCCGCATCATCATAGGAATCCGGCGGTATGGCGTTTCCCCCGCCGCTCCCCGGCGCATTGGCTTCTCCGTAGAGCGTTCCTTCCCCTGCCTCAAAATAAAATAACGGGTTATAATACTCCCCGTTGTACAGACATTCGATATGCAGGTGGCTTCCGGTGCTGCTCCCCGTGTTTCCTGTTGTTCCTATGGAATCCCCGTGTTTCACGGCCTGCCCCGCACTGACGCTTAACGTGTCCATATGGGCATACTTGGTACAGTAACCGTTGCTGTCCTCAATCACGATATAATTCCCGTAATAACTGTCATAGGCGGCTGTGGTGACTGTGCCGTCCATTGCCGCAAGGACACCTGTTCCTGTCGGCACCGCAATATCAACGCCCCGGTGGAACTGCTCCGCCCCTGTTACCGGATTGATGCGGTAGCCATAATAACTGCTCACATAGTTGTACCAGTATAAATTTAACGGTGTGTAAAACTGCTGTGTCAGGCCATGCGTTTCATTATAAAGCGCATAAATCTCTTTCTGCTCGCTGTTCATATATCCGGCAGCAATCAGGTTTAAGTCTTTTGCGGTCAGCGTGATTTCCAGTATGGTTACGGTATATTCTTCTTCCTCCTCGTACTCATATTCTTCCTCTTCCCCTGTTTCTTCCCCCGTTACCGGGTCTGTCACAGGGCGTGTGCCTGTTTTGGTCACTGTCCTTGTCCTTGTTTCCGTCACCGGATTTAAGGTCAGCTCATACATCTCGTCAAAAAGGCTCTCAACTTCACCCTGCACATCTGCCGCCGTAAATTCCGTATGGACTGCGGAAAGGTAGCTGATGAGTGCAAACGGGTCATGGCCGATTGCATCCAGGTTGTAGCGGTATTCGTCATAGTCCGGGTAATCCGTTTCTATGGAATCAATCTCTTTCTGCAGCTCCATTTCAAGCTCTGAAAAAGCCAGATCAGCAGCGTCAATCTCTGCCGGGACGCTCATATAGCTCCCTGCCAGCGTGGTACTCATGCCGTTTGAGAACATTGCCCCGCAGGACGATACGGAAGTCATGATCATAATGAGCAGGAGCGCACAAGCCCCAACCGTTACAAGGAGAGATGCGTGTTTTGCCGCCATCTCCTGCACTTTCTTCGCAACTGTCGTGGTGAAATTGGCGGTTTTTACAGCCGCTTCCTTAGTATTCTTCGCCGCCTGCCCCGTCCGTACTGCCTTTGCATACTCACGTTTGATGCGCTGTTTCTGCAACCTTTTCTGGAGCTGTTTCTTTAAGGTCTTTTCCTGCATTTCCGGGTTTTCTTCCAGAAACTTCTGGTAGCGGAAATTGACTTCCTTTTTGAACTGCTTTTTCTCCAGTTTCGCCACTTTCCCACGCTGCCTCTGCTCCCTGCCTTTATAATGCCGCTTCACAAAGCGGTAGGCATCCTCGGCTTTCTGCTCCGTCTTATGTGCGCCCTCCACGCCGGAATTTTCTTTTTCCGTTTCGGCAATCTTGCCGTGTGCAAAGTTCGTAAACTCCGACCCAGCTCTGCCTGCCATCCTTTTTACCGGATTTTCCTGCTTAAAAGGCTTTTCCTTTACCACTGCGGTCAGCACATATTTTGCCCTGCCCGTTTTTTCATCAAAGACACGCTCTAAAGAATATTCCTTTTTCTTTGGGAGCTTCTTCCTTGCGGCTTCGGTCTTTTTCCCGGCCTTCTCCGCTTTCTTTTGCAGCCTGTCTGACTTCTTACCTCCCTGAAACTCCGGTTCTGCGCCCTCTGTAAAGGTATCAGCCTCCGCAAAGGTGTCCTCCTTTGTCTGGAAGTCACGCCGGAAGTCAGGTTTTTTAATCCGTTCCCTGTCCTGGCGCTCCCTCCTGCGGTATCTGCCCTTTTTTTCGCTCTGGTGGTAGGTATCCTTGCGTCGGTAATCGTTCTTAAAATCCGTTTCTTCGGCCCGCTCCCCTCCGCCCTCCTCCGTAAAAGTGTTTTTCTCCTCAGAAAAACCGTCCGGCGCTTTACTGCCCGCATGGTCACTGTCCGGCTTTTCCTTATTACCGGTAAAGCCGTTTTCTTTCTGGAACTGCACCTGCTGTCTGCGTTTTTTCTGCCTTAGTTTTGCTTTTTGCCCTTCCGCTTTCCCTGCTCTGCCCTGAAAACTATCCCGATTATCAAGAAAACTTTCCTGTTCCGGCTTGTTCTCCTGCTTCTGGACATTGTGTCCAGAAGTTTTTGGCTGTTCCGGCTTCTGGACATCATGTCCGGAAGTTACATCCGCATCCCTCGGCTGGTGTGCGCCGGACTGCTTCTGCTTTGCCTTTTGGGTATTGACATCCTTTTTTTGGGAACTGCCACCCGTGAAAGCATTTTTATCCTTGGCAAATTCAGCAGGCTGTTTTTTCTTTTTTTCTGCCATTCTTATCAATTTCCTTCCCGCTCTAACAGCTTCACTTCTTCGATCCTTCTTTGGGAGATTTCATAATACTCCCGGTTGATTTCTGCTCCTAAATATTCCCTCCCTGTCAAAACTGCCGCAAGAGCCGTGCTTCCGGTTCCCATAAAACCATCAAAAATAATCTCCTGCGGATTGCTCGATATCTGAACCAGCCATGAAAGGAACTCCACATTTTTTACTGTTGGGTGGTATATCCCATTCCGCTTCTGCCATGTGGAATTGTAGGTTGCCTTTGGATATTCCGCCCCAAACCAGCAGCTATTGAACCTCGTTTTATATTTTTTGCTTGGTTCTCTCCCCGTCTGGAACCTTGATCCCTCTTTTTTCCTGTTCTGCAGCAGCGTGGTATGGTTAAAGGCCCTCCTTCCTTTCTGGCAGAAAATAATCCACTCCGCATTATTTGCATAACTTCCGGATAAATCCCCAATGCCTCCTACTGTACCCTTTTCCACCACCATGCAGTTTTTTACGCTGAAACCTGCCCGTACCAGACATTCGTAATGATATGGGTAACAGTCAAACCGTGTAAAAAAATAAGCATGGGCATTTTCTTTCAGGACACGGTAACTCTGTCCGGCAAACTTCTCATAGTCTATGCCATCGTCACCCTCCAGCATCCGGTGCTTTCTATTAGTGAAATTATTCTGGTAGGAAATCCCATACGGCGGGTCAGTAAGTATCATGGACACGGATTCATCCGGCATCTGCTGTAGAAGTTCCATGCAGTCCATACAGTAAATATGGTTCTGCCGTTCTATCCCTTTACTCGTGACTTATTCCCCCTTCCGTTTTCTATAACCATCCGGGTCATAATCCTTAAAATCCTTTACAGAATAAAACAGCCGCTTGTTGTTTACCCACCTCTGCATTTTCCGGGTTTCCTCTGGCGCTGTCGGCTTTTCATATACCATCACATAAGGGTCATATCCCATGTCACGCAAAGTATAGATGCGGTATAAATCCTGTTCATGGGTGCTGCCATAGTTGGTAAGGACGTAGACACGTCTTTTCCGCTTATCCTTTACCGTTGTCAGCTCCAGAAACTTCCTAAAATACGGTGTCAGGTCATCTTCCGGGTTATCCCACGCAAAATGCAGCATTTTTGTCTTTATTTGATTCAGTGCCTCCGCCTTTTCCGGCGTTATCAGCCGCACATCAAGCCCCTGCGTGAAATCAACCTCTGCCCCGCTGTCCGCAAGCTGCCCTAAGAGCCTCTCCCAATCAGGGCAGGCTAAAATGTTTGCGTCAAGGAGCTTGATCTCCTTTTCACCTCCCCAGAATTCAGACAGGTCAGCCACCGCCACCGTCTTTCTTCCCTCTTTATCCCCGACAATGCAGAATCCGCATCCACGGGGGCATCCTCTGGAAAGGAAACCGTAGGCCGTTCCCGCAAACTGCGGGTACAGCCCATAGTCCGGGTGTGTATGCTCCACAGCGTCCGGCAGCTTATTGTCAAGGCCGTACCCTGTGCCGCCCTTTATGACGTGGCAAGCCTTTATGTTCCCTTCATAATCTTTTGAATAAGTGTCCGTGAATACCCTGCTCATATAAACAAGGTCATAGCACTTTCCATTGTCATACCATTCCACCATATCGCCCCTTGCCTTATGGTAAGCGGACAGCTTCATCAGGCAGAGGTTCGGGAAACGGTGTCCGTCCACATCAATCAGCCCTATTTTCAATCCGTTTCCTCCTGCTTTACGCTTTCCTCCGGCCTTGTGTTCATGATCGCAAAGGTCTTTGTGTCTGCCGGGTACTTATCCACGAATGGGATAACCACGTTGTCAAACAGGATAAGCCCGCTTCCCGGCTCGGAATTGGTCACATGGGCAAGCTGCTTCTCGGACAGCCCTAACTTGTCGGCAAGTATCGCCTGATCCTTTGCGTTCTGGTTCAGCAGATAAACAAAGTCGGAGTTGCCAAGAATCCCCTCGATTTCCTCCGATTTCAAAAAATCGCCCACGTTCTGCGTCAAGCCTGTGGGTATGCCGCCCCATTTCCGGAACCTTTTCCAAATCTCCACTGAATAGATTGCTGTCTGCCGTTCTTTTAAAAGCAGGTGGAACTCATCACAGTAGTACCTCGTTGCGACTTTCCTCTCCCGGTTCTGCGACACCCTGTTCCACACCGCATCCTGCACGATCAGCATCCCAAGCTCTTTTAACTGGTTTCCCAAATCCCTGATGTCAAAGCACATGATACGGTTCTGCGAATCCACATTTGTACGGTGGTTGAAATAATTCTGCGAGCCATGCACATACAGCACAAGGCTGTTTGCGATCCGCACCGCTTTCTGCTTTGCTTCTTTCTGCATCTCCGGCGCAACGTCTTTCGGCTCATACTTTAACAGCGCATTATATAAATCCTCCAGGAGCGGCATATTCTCCGGCTTCGGCTCTTTAAAATACCTGTCATAGATATGCTTGATGCAGGTGTCGATAATGCCCTTTTCGTCATTCTCAAGCCCGTCCTTCCCTCCGGCTATCAGATCGCACAGCGTAATGATAAAGTCCGATTTCAGCTTTAACGCTTCCCGGTCATTCTTATGGGAAAGCTGAATGTCCATCGGGTTAAGGTAGTCCTTTGAATTGGTGGCAAGCCTTACCACCTGCCCATTGAGCGCACCCACAAGGGCAAAATACTCTCCCTCCGGATCACAGACGATCACATCATCCCCGGTCATAAGGAAACAGGATAAAATCTCCCTCTTTGCGGAAAAGGACTTCCCGGAGCCGGGTGTGCCGAGGATTACCCCGTTCGGCGTCCGCAGCTTCTTCCTGTCCGCCATGATCATGTTGTTACTGAGTGCGTTCAGGCCGTAATAGATTGCCGGGGCAGGCATGAAAAGCTCCTGTGTGCAGAAAGGCACTAAGATTGCCGTACTCTTTGTGGTAAGCACACGCTCTATCCCCGTATCATTACAGCCAATCGGTGCGGAAGCCATAAGCCCCTGCTCCTGTAAATACTGCATACACCGGAGGTTGCAGTTCGCCTGCTGGATAATGCCGGACACCCTCTGCGTGATGTTCTCTAACGCCCGCTTGCTCCTGCCAAAACAGGTAATGAGGAAAGTCATCTTGATAATCTTCTGGTTGCTGGTATTTAGATCGTCAAGCAGCTCCAGGGTGTCTTTTTCATAAGTGATGATGTCCGTGGGCAGAATATCCATGTCATAGCCGGAGCGCACCGCTTTTTTCTGTTCCTCGATTTTCATCTTCTGGATATTGGTAAGCGCCCCTTTTAACATCTTGATCGCCTTTACCGGGTCCATCGTCTGCATATGCAGCGTGATTGTCAGGTTATCATCAATGTCAAGGAGCTTCTTTAACAGCTCGTCATTGAACCTCGGCGCAATGATGTCAAGGTAATGGACGCTCCCATACATCTTCCCTGATTTGAAGCGGCTCGGATAACGGAAATCGAATCCCGGCGGCGCTATGTAGTCCTTTACGCTCTTTCCTGACTCCGATAATTCCTTAAATGAGAAATGGAAAGGCTCCATTGTGTCCTGGTTGAAATACTCATGCAGGACACGCAGGCGCTCCTTCCCGTCAAGGCTCCTGGCATGGGTGCCGAGGTTTAAAAAATTCTTGATGACATCGGCTTCGATGCTTCCCATCTTCGCCTTTGCCTCCTTGTAGCCCTTGCACTCAATGCCAAAAATAAGGTATTTTGATTTAATGATCCCGTTATTGCCCTTTGCCGCCTGTTTCTTTAACATTTCCGTGTATTCCTCACGGATATCGTCAAATTCATCGCCCTGCAAAGGTATGTCAAACTGGTCTATCAGTGTCTGCTCGTTGACCTGCCTGTTGAATAAAAACAGCTCAAACCGTATGGACGGGTCAAAATAGTTGATGAGCCTGCTGTACTCCTCTAAAATCTCGCCCTGATCCTCTATCTCCAGAAGGTCATAGTTGATGTCAAAAAACTCAACCATTTTTGTATAGTAACCGGAAGATACCTGGCAGATGCCGTCACGGTACATCT
>CAJUKV010000092.1 GCA_910587305.1 uncultured Lachnospiraceae bacterium
TTAAAAACGATTACCACATGAAAATCCAACTGACGGATATAGGTGTCAAACGCTGCGAAAGCGAATGCTTGCTTGCAGGTGGATTGAAAACATTTTCAACAGGCGGCGGGATAATCGATATGGAAATAAACCATGCTGCTTTAGAATGGGTTGCCGATTATATATTGCCGTTTGGAAATAATGCCACTGTGTTAGAACCAGTGGAGTTAATAAAGCTAATGCAGCAAAAAATATACGAATTACATCAGCATTATTGCAAATCAGAAAAATAAGCAGGTTTGAATGAGAAAGTAGGATTTTGTAGTCGTCGGCATTGCGGTGCTGTCGGTCTATTTCTTGTTTTCGGCGGCTTGTTTCTTTACCATACATGAGTATTAGCCAGGGGATGAACGGCTACAGGAATGTGTCGGCATATACAAAAACAGATGAAAGTTCCCCTCCTTTTGCTCTATTTCCATGTTGCCGTCATATTTTTTTACGGTTTCCTGAATGCTCCTTAAACCGAGTCCGTGATTTTTGGCGTCTTTTTTTGTAGTTTTAGGAAAAAATGGGTGGTTGGCGGCGTTTTTGCAGGGATTTGTGATACTGACCGCCAGCACGCCTTTTCCGTCGGCGGCGTTTAGATGGATTTCGCGCAAATCTTCCGCAAGCTCCAGGCAGCCTTCCACTGCGTTATCAAGGGCGTTGGCCAAAATAGCGCATAGATCGGCCTTTTCAAATGGAAGCTCGTCCGGAATATCCACTTTTGCGACAAAGCGTATCCCGTTTTGGCGCATCAATTCTTCTTTGACAGTAAGGACGGCGTTGAATGTAGCGTCGCCGCACCAGGTAAGAATCCGCCCAAAGGAAGGATTCTCCAGCAGCCCTTTTAGATAATCATCCTTTTGCTGTCCGGGCAGGGCCAGAAGGATCTGCAGATGATTAGATAAGTCATGGCGCAGTCTCCGGATTTCAAATTGCTGCTGTTCCATGGTTTCATAATATCTTTGCTTTTGCATAGCCAGCGCATTTTCCCATTCTAAGCGCTGATAGTTTTCTAAAACGATCAGGGCGCGTAAAAGTATGGTGAAGGATAACATTACCATTAAGAACAGGGCGGAGTCCGCCAGCACGGTTCCGCCTATGTTTATATAGGGGCTTCTAAGCAAAATCAGGGCAATCATGATGCCAAAAGGCGGGAGAGCCAGCCAAAGCAGCAGACGCCACAGAGAGGGGGAAAGTTCAAAATCCTGTTTGGGTTTCTGCAGCCTGATAATCAGGTAAAGTATGACTGCAAAAAAGAACCTTCCAATCAGATACATATTGTTATAGAGCGTATCTTTTCCTAAAAAATGAAAAAGAAAACCCACGCAATTGTCGTAGAAGCCGTTGAAGGCGGAAACCGTGCTGGAAAACATCAGCCCGAGAGTGATTTTTTTAAAGCCGGAACCTTCGCAGGTAGTCCATATGGCAATCAAAAAAAGGCATATGCTAAAAGAAAGGTTTACCATATCGCCGGTAAAAATAATCATCATACTTGTGAACCAGCAGCTGATAAGCAAAAAGCCTTTGGCCCACCATTTTTTCTTTACCTGAATGAAAAGGGATAAGGCAAAGTAGACAAAAATGGCGGCTGCTATGCCAAATGCAATAAGTGGCAGCTGCCAGATATATTCCCATAGATTCATGATTACACCCCGCATACCGCAAGCGTTTTTGCGGTACTGTACGAACAACGGACAGTACGCTCCGCAGACGGTTCTTATGTTAAATAAAAAGTGTGAAGAAGAGATGAAGATTTTCTAAGGCGTCAAAGGACGCCGCCTAAGAAAATCTAAGTCATCTCGCGAAGAATCGCCATGGGCGATTCTTCTGAAGCAGTTCATGTATTGTTTGTGCCGCAAAGCGGCATGTCGGGAAGTTTGGAAGTTTAACTTTCGAATGTTTTCTCTTCCAGCATAATCCGGGCAAGTTTTGCGGCGGCGGTTTCCTTCATGGCTCTGCTCATGGGAACGGATTCTCCGTCCACGGTGACGCTATCGGCGCCGATCCGGGTAACCCATTTGGGGTTTACCAGGTATCTTTGATGTACCCGGACGAACAGGCCGTCTAACTTATCTTCCACCTGGTTAAGCTTTCCGTAAAAGGCGTGGGAGGAATTTTGGGCTTTGCCCGCACAGACCACATATACTTTTCTTTTATCGCTGTAAAAATAAGAAATATTGGACAGGGGAAGGCGGTAGGTACCTTCGGAGTTTTTGAAAGAAAAAGTTTTTTGACTGTTGTCAAAAATATGCTCCCGCACTCTCATAAGCACTTCCCGAAGCCTCTCGGTTCCGGCAGGCTTAACCACATAATCAAGGGCGTTTACCTTATAGCCGTCAAACACATAATCGGTATATCCTGTTACAAACACAAGGCAGATTTCCTTATCAAATTCCCTGATTTGCCCGGCCGCCTCCATTCCGTTTACGCCTTTCATTTCCACGTCAAGAAATAAAAGATCAATTTCGCCGGGGTGTTTTTTCAGCCAGCGCACCGCCCCTTCCCCCGTAGAAAATTCATAAACAATCTGTTCCGACTCCTCATGAATCACCTTTTCAAGCTGAAAGCGCAAGGTATCTCTGGCATCTATCTGATCGTCGCATATTCCAATTCGAAGCATCTTTTACCTCCGGGATTTTGGCGGCTTCCAATTGATGCGCCGGCGCAGACGATGGCTCTGGCGGGAACCGGAAGCGGAAATTTATGTTGTTTACTATATCATTATTTCCCGGCGTGGACAATCCCGGCCCATGCCAAACATTACAAAATTCCCGCTAAATTTTACATTGTTTCCACTTTCTTTCCAAAAGTTACATATAAACTGCAAAAAATGACGCCCCTTTTCCGGAGACCTTTTCCTTTTGCTATAGTAGTTTTTGAAATAACCGGCAGACGCGCTCGCGATGCGCAGACCGGCTTAGGAACTGTACGCAACTTGCACAGGTTATTTGCACACAGTTCCTTATTAAGTCAAAAACCCCGCCGCAAGCAGCGAGGCATCAAATTTGAAACGCCCCAAGGGGCGGGGTATTTGACCCTCGCGGCAGTCGCCAAATGCCTGCAAGCAGTCACTTGGCTCGTTGCTCGCGGGAATAAAAGGGAGGAGAATCATGATGTTATATGTAAAAAATCTTTACAAATCCTATCAAAGCGGAAGTAAATCCTACAATGTCCTGAAAGGAATCGACCTGTCTGTCGCCGATGAGGAATTTGTGGCTGTTATGGGCCCTTCCGGTTCGGGAAAAAGCACGCTCCTTAACTGTATTTCCTGCTATATCCCTTTTGAGCAGGGAACCATTACCTTAGGGGGACAGGAGCTGAAAGGTCTTGGAGAAAATGACCTGGCAAAAATCCGCAATGAAAAGCTGGGGTTTGTTTTTCAGGATTTTATGCTTCTTGACGGATTGACGGTGAGGGAAAATATTCTGGTTCCCAAAATCATTCAGGGAAAGGTGGACAAGAAGGCCGAAAGGCTTGCCGACCAGCTCTTGGAGCTTTTTGGGATTGAGCACATCGGGGAAAAGTACCCGGCGGATGTATCCGGGGGAGAGCGGCAGCGGACGGCGGTTGCAAGAAGTCTGATAAACCAGCCTCTGTTGATTCTCGCGGACGAGCCTACAGGAAATCTTGACAGCAAGTCCGGCAGGGCGGTAATCGAAGCTTTCGAAAATGCCAGGAACAAGTTGGGGGCTTCTGTCTTTATGGTTACCCACGACAGCTTTGCGGCCTCTTTTTGCGACCGGGTGATTCTTCTGAAAGACGGGACGGTCTATGACACTTTAAAGGCGGAGCCGGGGAGCGGGGAAGAAAAGCAGAGGGCTTTTCAGGATCGTCTGCTTGACGCTATCCGGGAGATGAGCAGTGTAAAAACGAGATGAAGATTTTCTAAGATGGCAAAAGACACTGCCTGAGAAAATCTAAATCAAAATAGTTCATGTATTGTTTATGCCGCAAAGCGGCATGTCGGGACGCGTAAAAATACTTTTAAGGCGGCAAAAGACATTGCCTGAGAAGGAGCGGTCTCGGAAACTCCCCTGCACCCATCTTTGCGGCTGATTTTTCGCCAGAAGCCCACAAATTTAATCAACGTACGTTCCACGTACGCCTCATAAATTTGTGCACTTCTGACAAAAAATCATCTCACAAATATGGGCACAAAGAGTTTCCGAGACCGCTCAGAAGTAAATAGGGAGGAATCGTTATGACGACATTGAAGGATTTGGAGAAAAAATTGCAAAAGGCGGACGCAAAGCAGGCGAAGCTGTATTTGTTCTGCAATTTTGTTTCTTTGCTACTGATTACAGCCTATTCGGCTATGATGTTTTCGCCCACGGTGCTTTTGGCCCTGCCTGGGGGAGGCGACAGCCGTAAACAGATGGTTGCCATTTTTGTGCTGGCGCTGTTTGGGTGCGTGGTGTTTACCGTTTATGCTTCGGGGCTGTTTTTCAGGGAAAAGGCAAGGCAGCTGGGAACTCTTATGGCGCTTGGCGCGCCGGGAAAAAGGCTTTTGCCGGGGCTGCTTCGGGAAGTGGTTTCCCTAAGCGCGGTATCCTGTCTTTTTGGGGTTGGGGCCGGTTTCCCTTTTGTGTGGATTTTGTGGAACTGCTTTAAACTGATGACAGGGAGCGATCAGATGACTCTGATTTTTGATTTCAGATGCCTGTACTTATCGGCAGTCTTTTTTGTGATTGTGGTAGGGTGCTCCTGCCTGAACGCTTACCGGTATCTGAAAAAGACGAATATCATGGAGGTAATGCATGAGGAGCACAGAAACGAGCCGGTAAAGGAGCCGGGCAGATGGTGCGGCCCGGTGGGCGGTCTGCTGGTTTTGGGTGGGGCTGTCCTGGGATATATGGGGCCTGTGGTTTGTTATTATGTATTCCATGTGTACGCGCCGGCGTGGATTAATATTTTGTATGCTCCTGTTTTTGCAGGGCTTTATATGATTATGCTTCATACGGTGGTATACGGGTGGCGGTCTCATAAAAAATATCCCTACAAAAATATGATTGCCCGCAGCATGATGAAGTTTCAGGGGAAGCAGACGGTAAATAATCTTCTTGTGAGCACCGTACTGATTGCAGGAAGCGCCTTTGGGATTTTTTATCTGCCCATGATGAGCGTGGGTCAGATGATGGAGATAAAGTCGCGCCCTTATGATTATTATTATCATTACCGTGCGGACCAGGAAATTTTTGGGGAAAAAGAGATTTCCGCCCTTGCCGGGGAGAAAGGACTTGCTGTAAAAGATTTTAAGCAGGCGCCTTACCTGTGCCTTGGCATGGATGGCGTCAC
This sequence comes from uncultured Lachnospiraceae bacterium, assembly GCA_910587305.1. GTDB lineage: Bacteria > Bacillota > Clostridia > Lachnospirales > Lachnospiraceae > Suilimivivens. The sequence continues at coordinate 5,320 of CAJUKV010000092.1, forward strand.
GGAAGTGGAGGAGGGAAATTCTTTCCACTACGAGAGGATTCCCTTTTTGAATGAGGGGAAATTTTTCTCGGAAGATTCCTATAAGACCATCACCGGGGAAAATATTTCCGTGGAAAAAGGCAGTTATATGGCGGTTTCCAATACGGAAGAAACGGGCCTTTATTACTTAAATGGGACGGCGGAGGCACTTACCAATATGGTCACCTTTGAAAGCCTTCCGGTAAGCTTTGGAGGGTATGCCCATTATGATTTTCTGTTGGATTCGGTTGGGTATTATGTGCTGAACAATGAGGATTATCAGATGATTGCCGCGGGACTTACCCCGGACTGGATGGGGCAGGCAGCCTTTTTTAATATGGATGGAAAGGACAGCTACGAATTTGCGCAGGACTTTTTTTATACGCTGGTCGCGTCCTTTGACACGGAATGCGAGAAGCCCGATTCCTATGACCGGGTGGCAAAATATTATGACAATCAAAAAGGGGAGGTTTATTGGGGAGACACGGAGAGGATGACGAAAATAAGCTTTTCCGAGCCGGATACCAGCGATTTCAGGGGGCATTGGCGGTATATGCCGAAATGCCGTATATTGGATAAGACGGATTTTAACCGGACTTTTTCCGTGTTTCTTATGATGTTTTTATTTATTGCCATTATCTGCTCGCTGGCGGCTATGATAATTGATTATACGCGCTGTATGACCATTGTCCTTAATAACCGGTATGTGTTTGAGGACTTAAAGCGGCTTGGGGCGTCGCCTTCCTTTTTGCATAAGGAGATAAAAGGCCAGGCGGGGCCGGTGTTTCAGATTCCCGCTTTCGTGGGGATGGGCGCGATGTATTTTCTGTATGCGCTTTTGATGTTTGGAAACGATGGGAGGATTACGGGAAGCGAAGCCGGCGGGCTGGGAGTGTGTTTTTTGATCCTTGCAGGGATTGGGGGGATATATTATCTGGTTTACAGATATACTGTGAAAAGGATGTGTGGACAAATTGTAATTGAAAAGTAGGGAGCGTACCCGTGACAAGGGGGCTTCCGTTTCCGGCGGTACTTCCTGATATTACTTTTTATGGATAGATAGCAATAAAGCAGAAGATGGATTGAAAAATGGTTGTAAACAATTATAAGGGCCGGGAAACCGGCCCTTACTCTTTTCATAACCGTATTTTCAATCCATCATACGCAAAATGTATCAGGTTCAATTCCCTCTCCAAATCTCTGTAATCATCATATGATTTTCCCCAGTCTTCCTCTAAATGTGTAATAAAAACTTCCCTGATACCATACTGTTTCCGTATGGTATCAATTTCATCTAAAGTAAACAGTTCTTTGCGCAGTGGGTTATCTTCGCTTAATACAAAGCCATCTTTTAATATATCCCCGACAATGGTATTGCCAATAATCAAAACATCTGCACCTTGAAATTTCTCTGACTTTGGAAAAGGCTTTACATCGCATGGTGCATAAATAACCTTTTTGCTGTCAGAAGAAATAATAAATATTGCCACATGCTCCTGTACATCTGCCGGAACTAACTCAATCGTAATATCACCTTTTTTGAAAGCATGAATTTCTTTTGTTTTTACAAGACCCTTGACTTCATAATATTCAATGATTGAGCCGTACTTTGTGCTCTGTTTTTTAATATCTGCAAGAATGGCAGGCAAAGAAGCAACTTCTATCGGATTATCGGGTTTCTTTCCCAGTGAATTGGCAAGCCAGTCCATTTTCAATTGCTCAACCACACGCATTCCCATTGTGTGATCGGGATCGCAATGGCTGTATAAAATATGTTCGACTTTTTGTATGCCGGCATTGTTCAAAGAAGCATTGATATCTTCCGGCGTATCAATCAATAGATTCACATCTTCAACAAACAGACTGCATCCCGTTCTTGCATAAGGAAATCCTTTCTGCCGCGCTTCCGCACATACGCGACAGTTACAACATGCCCTTGGCGTGCTGACACAGCCTCCGGAACCAAGTATGATTACATTCATGTTATGTCTGCCTCCTTCTTTTCATAAAATGTTAATGTGAGCCTTTCGTTAATGACCTCTGTTTTACCGGTTTGGCGATACCCCATTTTTTCATACAAATGACAGTTTTTAGACTCCTGCAAAATTGTGTCCAGCTCCCAATTTTCGTTTCCATGCATTTCTTCACACAGCCGGATTGCTTTCTGTGCAATACCTTTCCCTTGAAATTCCGGCAATATAAATATTGGGGAAATTCTTTTGTTTTTTCCATTTTCCTTTTTGTCAATAATACGGATAGCTCCTGCTTTCTTCTGTCCGATACAGATAAAATAGTAAAATGTAAAGTCCTGTTTCAAGCGTGCTTCTACTTTTTCCATG
>CAJUKV010000093.1 GCA_910587305.1 uncultured Lachnospiraceae bacterium
GGCTTGTATAAAGGATTATTTAAAATTTAAGTGATTTAAAAGTGTTTAAAACCCGAGTAAAAAAAAGACTAGACTTATATTTTATATTATGGTATGTTATATACTATCTACGGAATAAAACGGAAAGCGGATGCACTTTACAGGTGCATTTTTTTTATGCACAGGCCCATGCAGAGGAAGTATGCCGCTAAAGCGGCGCATGGGCCGCGCGGCGAGTAGGGAGAAAATCTTCCCTACTCGATGATATATTTGCATTTATGTACATGTGTTAATTAGAAAAATACAAAAAGGTACGGATGCGCTTTTGCATATAAAAAAGCGATACCTTTTCTTGTATCGCTTTTCAATCATGATATAAACCCTGATAGGATATAATGGAGATAGGGGGACTCGAACCCCTGACCTATGCGTTGCGAACGCATCGCTCTACCAACTGAGCTATATCCCCAAAATGGTAAATATATAATATGTACAAAATCTATCTTGGCAATGCTGCCCGCCGTTTACCAAGAGATGGAAGCAATGGGGCTCGAACCCATGACCTCTCGCGTGTGAGGCGAACGCTCATCCCGGCTGAGCTATGCTTCCATAAAATTTATTATAGCACAGCCAAATAGGATTGCAAGGAAAAATTTAATAAAATTCGGTGTTATGTTGACGCGATTTTACCTTAAAGGTATAATACAAAAAGTAATTATACGTGCAATTTAAAATGTGTTGGCGAAAGAGAAACAGATTTGCGGGCTACTGGCAAGAATGGGGGAATACTGTGAAAAATAAAATTTTCACAGACAAACTTGCGCTTGACGCCCAAATTTGCAGACTATTGAGATGTGGAGGATTATTATGTCGGAACAATCGGAATTTTTTGCATATGGATATCGGTTTGCAGCGCTTGACGATGTGAAACAAGCGCAGTTAGAGCATCGGGAACAGGTGTATTTTGAGGAAAGGCTTCCCAGAGACGACGCACGTAAAATGTTAGCCATTTATGATAAGATCCTGGATGAAAAAATATTTGTCACGCCGGTGGGGTGGAACTTTCTTTTAAAAATGCAGGAAGATCTGCGCAGATTAAATGTGGAGGAAGACAAGATAAGACCCATTCCCGTATATGCATCATTTACCTACAATCCAAACAGTGAGAACAGAATTTTGAGACAGAAGATTACCACATCGGAAAAGATGCTTGCCCAGGAAAAAGGAAATGGAGGAATCAGGATTTCCATATTCCTGAACATTATCCTCTGCATTCTTGTGATTGCAATGTTCGTGATTTCCCTTAGCAGCGATAATCCGAATATTTTAAATTATAAGAGTAATCTTGAGAATAAATATGCCACGTGGGAGCAGGAGCTTACGGACAGGGAGAGAGTGGTCCGGCAAAAGGAAGCGGAGCTTTTGACAGAGCCGGAAACGGAATCGGAGGGAAATTAACCCGGAAAGATATTTTCAGCTTAGGAGGGCAAAAGAATGGACAGATTGAAAATACTGGTGGTGGACGACGAGCCTAGAATGAGAAAACTGGTAAAAGATTTTCTGGTAAAAAGCGGCTACGATGTGATAGAAGCGCAGGACGGCAGCCAGGCGCTTGATTCTTTTTATGAGCAAAAAGACATTGCCCTTATCATTTTGGATGTAATGATGCCTAAAATGGACGGCTGGGAGGTTTGCCGGGAAATCAGGCAATATTCCAAAGTGCCTATTATCATGCTGACTGCCAAGTCGGATGAGAGGGACGAGCTGCAGGGATTTCAGCTTGGGGTGGATGAATATATTTCAAAACCCTTTAGTCCGAAAATATTGGTTGCAAGGGTGGAGGCGATTTTACGCCGAACCAACCAGGCCGGGAAAGAAGAAAATCTTGAAGCGGGCGGCATTGTGGTTGACAAGGCGGCCCACAGCGTGACCATAGATGGAAAATCCATTGATTTAAGCTATAAAGAATTTGAGCTTTTGTCCTATTTTATGGAGAATAAAGGCATTGCTTTGTCCAGAGAAAAAATTTTGAATCATGTCTGGAACTATGATTATTTCGGGGATGCCAGAACCATTGATACCCATGTAAAAAAACTGCGCAGCAAAATGGGAGAGAAGGGCGAGCTTATTAAGACAATATGGGGGATGGGCTATAAATTTGATACATGACCGCTTCTTATTTTACGAATATGACAGGAGCTTCTTATGAAATATTCAATACGAAAACAATTTGCATTGGTGTTTGGCCTTCTTATGGCGGGCACTATTTTGCTGTGCTGGTTTATCAATAATACATTTCTTGAAAATTACTATTTAAATAATAAGAAGAAAGTGATGTTAAGCGCATATGCAATTGTAAATAAGGCGTCTAATGAAGGCGTCATCGGTTCGGACGCCTTTGACATTGAATTTCAAAAAATATGCGGAAAAAATAATATCAATATCATTCTTTTGGATACGGAAACAAGAACGATCAAAACGTCTATGAATGATTATGAAATATTAAGCAGGCAGCTTTTGGATTATTTATTTGAAGGGGAAGAAACTTATGAAGATAAACTTTTGATGGATCAGGAAAATTATGAGATGCGTATGAAGCTGGATAAGAGAACCCAGCTTGAGTATGTGGATATGTGGGGGGTGCTGGATAACGGAAATCTTTTTTTGTTCAGAAGTCCGTTAGAAAGCATCAAAGAGAGCGTGGCGCTGGCCAATCGCTTCCTGGCTTATGTTGGAGTTGGCTCTGCGGTTTTCAGTGCATTTATTATTTTATTGGTTTCACGTAAAATAACGGAGCCTATTATGGAGCTTACCAGAATTTCCGAACGAATGAGCCATTTGGATTTTGACGCAAGGTACACGGGGAACAGTAAAACGGAGATTGCGCTTTTAGGGCAAAATATAAATGAACTGTCTAAGGCGTTAGAAGCAGCCATATCGGAATTAAAAAGCGCAAATAACGAGTTAAAAAGAGACATAGAAAAGAAGAATAAGACGGATGAAATGCGCAAAGAATTTTTATCCAATATTTCCCATGAGCTAAAAACGCCTATTGCGTTAATACAGGGATATGCGGAAGGGCTTTTGGAGGGAATCAATGAGGACGAAGAAAACAGGAACTTTTATTGCGAGGTGATTGTGGATGAAGCCTCCAAAATGAATCATATTGTGAAAAAGCTGCTCACTTTAAATCAGTTGGAGTTTGGAAATAACACTGTAACCATGGAGCGCTTTGATATTACGGCGTTGATTAGGAACTACCTTCAATCAGCGGCGATTTTGTGCAGACAAAAGGAAATTAATCTTCAAATGGAAAACTACCCGCCCATCCATGTATGGGCAGATGAATTTATGGTGGAAGAAGTTTTTAACAATTATTTTAGTAATGCGCTAAACCATGTTGCAGAAAGTAAAGTAATTGATGTAAAATTAACTCTGAAAGAAGATTCGGTCAGGATCTCGGTTTTTAATACGGGGGTTCCGATACCGGAGGAGAGTCTGCCGCATATTTGGGAAAAATTTTATAAGGTGGACAAAGCAAGGACAAGAGAATACGGTGGCAGTGGAGTCGGCCTTTCTATTGTAAAAGCAATGATGGAATCCATGAATCAGAAATACGGCGTGTTAAATTATGATAACGGGGTTGAATTTTGGTTTGAGCTGGAAAGATCATAGGGCTTGCAAAGCGAGCTATCTTTACAATTAGAAGAATGCCTTGAAAAACAGGCATTTTTCATCGAGATTTGTGTTGCCGCAGAGCGGCAACATGGGGGTTAGCGTGGAGTAGAAAGCTGTTGAGAGCATAGAGGATTAGAATGAGCGAATTGGTCAGAAGGAATCATACAAATACAGATGAATTGAATGAGGCAAGAAGACTTCGAAGACAGGCGGAGTTCTTAGAACAAAAGGCCCGCATAAAGGCAAGGCTTAGGCAGCTAATGGAGCTATCCGAAGATCCCTATTATGATCAATATCTGGCGCAGATGATGAAGGATCTGGAAAGTGGAAAGGCAACTCCGGAGCAGGTGGAGCGGGAGACAGAGCGAAGCTATTATAAGTACAGGCAGCGTATGCTGCAGATAGAAGAAAAGAAAATGGAAGTCCATGTACCCCATGAACCGGCAATGGAGATAGTAGATACGCCGGGAAAAAGCGTACCGCGAATACCGGATTCTATTGGGCAAACGTACCCGGTATGGCGGGAGAGCGGGGAAAGACAACCTCTAATAGAAGCCGTCGGCGATATAGGAAAGACGGAAAGCGGGCGGAAGAAAAATATAGAATACAAAGTCGGCGTACATGTTTTTAGCATGATAGGCGCGGCATTTGTGCTGATTGCTTTTATCATATTCGGATTTTATTTTTTGAACGGATTGGTGCAGGGGCTTTGCCTGTATGGGGCCGCGTTTGCTTTGCTTATAATATCGCAGTTCATCTTACGAAGGCACAAGGACGGCAAGTTTTCCGAAAAATTTTGGCATGTGATTACAGGAATAGGAATCGGAGGGCTTTATGCCGCCAATCTGATCAATTATCTTGCGCTGCATACGGTAAATGGCATAGTCGCCATGGGGATTACCCTGGCGATTGCGACAGGCGCGTTATTCTTAAACAGGAAAAAAGATATTGTGGCAATCAGAATAATTGGTCTGATGGGAGGTTACATTTGCTTTTTACCGGTGCAGGGAATTAAGACAGATTTGGAGTTTTTGATGATTTCAGCTATGCTGCTGTTTATAAATGTGTGGAGCGTTTTTTCGGAAAAGCGAAAAGAGCAGTCGGCGGCGGACATCGTTCATTTGGCCCTTAATCTGGTTTTTACATTTATTTTTATGCAGGTAGCCCAAAGAGAAGATATTTCCATTATTTATAGGGGACTGTACGTAATTACTTCTTTTGCCTTTGTAAATTTTTTTAGCCTGAAAAAATGTGTCCGGGGAAACACCTTATTGTTTTTGACCGGATGTATTGTGAGTGGGATTGATATCTGTCTTCTCTGTTTGTTAGGGAACTTTTCATTGGCAGTGAAAGGACAGCCGGCGACAGCCTTGTTTGTACATTTGACAGTGGAAGCTTTGGTTATTTCGATTTGTGGAATTATTTTTCTGCTTTGGCCAAAGGACAGCGGCAGAAGATGGGCGCAATTGTACTATGGAGTGTGTACGGTGCTGCTTTTAGGGTCATTTTCGAAATATCCTTTGGAAGTTGTGTTATGTCTCCTCATTTCACTTTTGGCCGTAAAGATTTTTTCAGGTCACAAAGAAGTGATTGTTTTGGATTGTATCGTTGTTTTTTGGGCTTCCATAAGAGGATTTTTATTGGCAGAGTCCTGGTATTGCTGGCTTATTGCCGGAGCGATTATTTTATCGGCGGTCAGAATAAAATATATGTATATGTACCACGAAATTGTGATTACAATTGGCATTTTACTTACATGCTTCAGTGAGTTTTCTTTCCATTTTTATAAAGAATATGATTTGGGACGCGGGTGGATTTATCCTGTAAGCGCAGGTTTTTTGTTGCTGCTGTTTTTGCTTTTCAATCATTTACCAGGACTTAAGGATAAAAATCAGCAAGTTTATAATAGGATAAATCTTGCATTTATGTTATTATATTATTTAGGAGTCTGGTTTTGCCAAAGTTATATATTCAGCTCCATCATGATGGTTATGGGCACGGCAACCATTGTAATCGTGTTTAGAGAGCGTTATTTAATGGATTTTTCAGGGAAATATTTCATTTTGGCAGGGTTTCTCACTTATTTCACCCTGACAGGACATTATGGCTCTCCGGTAATCGTCAGTGTATTTCTTATGGTCATCGCACTTTTTTGTGTGGGAGTGGGTTTCAGGCTTTCTGACAAAAAGGAGAGAATCTGTGGGTTAGTGATGGCGATATTTGTTTGCCTTAAGCTTATCGTGTACGATTTTAGAGAAGTGGGAGTGGTATACAGGGTGATAGTATTTTTTGCGGTTGGAATGATTGCGCTTTTGATCTCCTTTATATATGTAAAACTGGAAAAAAGAAGTAACAATTTGGAAGAAAGGTAGGATTTGCAGAAATGAGGGAAATAGTGAAAAAAAATAAGATTACATGTAGCATTATGGCGTTACTCCTGGCAGGGCTCACGGCAGGATGCGGGAATGAAATACCGGATCTCAGCGAGCAAGAGCAGGAATTGGTGGTGGAATATGCAGCAGGAGTGGTTTTGAAACATAACAGAAACTACAAGAGCAGACTGGTCGATCTTAGCCTGGTGCATGATATTCATGAGACGGCGCCTGAAAATACTTCGGAGGAAGAAAACACAGAATCTTCTAACGGGGAAGAAACAGTCACAGAGGACGTAACAGTTACGGATAATACCGGGGAAGCTGAGGCGGAGAACGTTACGATAGAGGATTTCCTTCAATTAGAAGGCGTAAAGTTTACATATACCGGCTATGAGATAGATGATTCCTATCCGGAACAGGGGGATGAACTTTATTTTATAATGGATGCAACTGAGGGAAGTAAACTTCTTGTTCTAAAATTTCTTGTGGAAAATACATCCTCAGGAGAGGTAAACCTGGATATTGCAAAAACGGAAACCAGATTTAAAATCAATGCGGATGGAGTGCAAAAAAATGCTTTAACCACAATGCTGCTAAACGACCTTGCCTACTATGAGGGAACCATTGCGCCGGGAGAAAGTGTGGAGCTGGCATTGGTATGCGAGATACCTGCGGAGCAAACAGAAGTTTCGGCTTTGGAGCTTACTATGAAAAGTGTAGATGATTCAGCTACAATTTCACTGAATTAAAGCGATGAATTGCCTGTGTGTCGGCTTACAAGGTATGATTTATAAGGTTTTTTACGTTTTTTCTTAATAAATAAAAAATTTCAACAATTTTTTTAAAATAGGTGTTGACATTATGTGGAAGTAATGTTATAGTAAGTTTCGTTGTGAACAACAAATTCACACATGCCTGAAATTGAAGATTATCTAATGCGTAATAACGATAGAGTAGGGTAAGAACCTTGACAAATAAACAGCAATGCAACCCTGAAAATTCAAAGAGAAACATT
>CAJUKV010000094.1 GCA_910587305.1 uncultured Lachnospiraceae bacterium
TACAACGAAAATTAAGTTTCTGGTACATTGACGCAGAATGATTGTTTCAGATGCAGGGCGGAGGAAGGAGTCGTAGCGGTGGCTACGGCGATTGACGTAAGCGCCGCAGATGAACAATCAGGCAAGTCTAGGTGCCAGTTACTTGATATTCGTTGTACTAGTACAGCATTGCCTAAATAATAGTGAAAAACAGTGCCTGATATTTGTGTCAGTGCAAGGCGGAGGAAGGAGGCAATGCTGTACCGGATGCAACCCAAAATGATTTTTCACAAAACAGGCAAAATAGAACGAAGGCGGATCGCTGGTATGTGAAAAATAGCACAAAAAAGAAAGGAGCTGTTCAAATGGCACAATGGCTTGACAATGCAATTTTTTATGAGATTTACCCTCAGTCCTTTAAGGACACCAACAGTGACGGAATCGGAGACTTTAATGGAATTATCGAAAAACTGGATTACATTAAAGAATTAGGATGTAACGCAATCTGGTTAAATCCCTGCTTTGAATCCCCCTTTGGAGATGCGGGATACGATGTGGCGGATTATTGTAAGACGGCGCCCCGCTACGGCACCAACGATGACTTAAAGCGTCTTTTTGACGAGGTACATAAACGCGATATGCACATACTCCTTGACCTGGTTCCCGGACACACCTCCGTAGAACATCCCTGGTTTAAGGAATCTATGAAGCCGGGACGCAATGAGTTTACCGACCGCTATGTATGGACTAACAGCATCTGGGAAGCGCCTGAGGGTATGGGAAGCCTCAGGGGAATTTCCGATCGGGACGGTTCCTGTGCGGTAAACTTTTTCTCCAATCAGCCTTCCCTAAACTACGGCTTCTATAAACCGGAACTGCCCTGGCAGCAATCCATGGACGATCCCGGCCCCAAAGCCACAGTGGAAGCTCTCAAAGATATTATGCGCTTCTGGTTAAAGATGGGCTGTGACGGCTTCCGCGTGGATATGGCAGGCTCTCTCGTAAAACACGACCAGGACGGCAAAGGCACCACAAAGCTCTGGCAGGGTATCCGCTCCTTCTTAGATGCGGAATTTCCTGATGCGGCCATGGTATCCGAGTGGAGCCAGCCCAAAAATTCCTTGGCAGGCGGTTTCCATATGGATTTCATCCTGTTTTTCGGCCCTGATCACCCCAATAACCTGTTCCGCTGCCCCGAACCATTTTTTGCAAGCCGGGGAAAGGGCGATATCTCTAAATTTGTGGAAAAATACAAAGCCGATTACGAGGCGACAGCGCGCAATGGCTTAATTTGTATTCCTTCCGGTAATCACGACGTAGACCGCATTGCAAGGCATCTCCATGGCGATGAACTGAAATTTGCCTTTGCTTTCCTTCTGTCCATGCCTGGCGCTCCTTTCATCTATTATGGAGACGAGATCGGTATGCGCTATGTGGAGGGCCTCGATTCCGTAGAAGGCGGCTACAATAGAACCGGTTCCCGTTCCCCCATGCAGTGGGATGACAGCGTGAATGCAGGTTTTAGCTGCGCAAGCAAAGAAAAATTATATATCCCCTTAGATGAGAGCCCGGATCGTCCCACAGTTCAAAACCAGATGGCCGATGCTTCTTCTCTGTATCATGAAGTAAAACGTCTGATCGCCCTGCGTCAGGCACATCCCGCATTGCAGAGCAAAGGAGAAATCGATTTCGTTTATGCGGAGAAAAATGCTTATCCTTTCGCATACCTTAGAAGCGCCGGGGATGAAAAAATACTTGTCATCTTAAATCCCTCCGGCAAAGACGCGTCATTTGACTGCGCTTATTCGCCGAAGAATGAATTGTATGCTTTTGGCGGCAAAATAAGCGCCGCGGACGGTAAGATTACGGTTCCCGCCAATTCATTTGCATTCTATCAGGTTTAAAAACGATACCTTTTGACTCTTTTAACAGCAAACGAAGCTATATTTCGCAAGTAAGCTTGTTGTAACAAATGCTGTCACTCTTCGTAAGTCGGCTTGTTGTAACAAACGCTGTCACGCTTCGTAAGTCGGCTTGTTGTAACAAACGCTGTCACTTTTCGTAAGTCAGCTTATCGCAGCAAACGCTGTCACGCCTCGCAAGTCGGCTTATTGTAACAAACGCTGTTACTCTTTATCGGTCAGCTTATTGTAATAAACGCTGCCATGCTTCGTAAGTCAGTTTATTGTAATGGGGCTGTTGCAAAATTACAGATTCCTACAATATAGCGTCCCAACTCCACAAAGTTGGATACCTATTGTAGAATTGCTGCATTTTGCCACAGCCCCTTCTAAATCTAACAGCCTCTATGTAAACATATCCGCCGCATATTCGTCCGGCATGGCTAAAAAAACCGCCTACCTTGTCAAATCCTGCACCCATTTATACTTTCGAAACCGTATCATTACCCATGGGATTTTCCCTACTTCATCCAGACAGGTACAGGCATAAACCGCAAGCGGCGACCAATGAAAGACAAACGCTCCCATAAGCGCCAGCGGAATAGCAATCAGCCACATGCAGACGATTAGACTGTACATATCAAATAAAGTGTCGCCGCCCCCATCCAGCACTCCATTTATCGTGACGGTATTTACACAACGCCCAATCATATAGATAGACATAATTACCATCATCCCTGTAAGATATCCCCTTGCCTGATCCGTCAAAATAACCATTCGCACCACAAATGGCGTCACCGCAAGCACAAGGGCTGTGGAAATAAAGCCAATCACATAGGAAAGGTTTTTAAGCTTTATTCCATATGCCTTGCCTATGTCAAGACGTCCTGCTCCGAGCTCATTTCCTACCATAATCCCCGCCGCGCTGCCAATACCGTTACACATACAGCAAATCAAATCCCGAACCACTGCCGCCACGGAGTTTGCCGCCGCGGCGTCCGTACCCACATGTCCCATAATGGCAGTATAGGACGTAAACCCTACGCCCCAGCACAGAGATCCCCCCATAAGGGGCAGGCACTGTCTTATAAAATCGGATTTCAACTGTTTCGGCAGCCGCATAAATCTGTCAAAGGCAGGACGAATATATGACCCTTTTGACGATACGGCAATACATAGCCCCAGTTCAATTATGCGGGAAATCGTAGTTGCAAGGGCGGCTCCTCTTGCCTGCATCTGTGGCGCTCCAAACAGCCCGAAAATAAACACCGCATTCAGACATATGTTTAAAACAACCGCACATGAACTGATAAGAGCCCCGGGCTTTACATGCTCTGACACCTTCATAATCGTCAGGTAACATTGGGATACCCCCGTAAGCAGATAAGACCATCCCGCTATACGCAGATAGGAGCTGCCTATGACAATCAGCGGCTCGTCATGCGTAAAAATATGCATCAACAGCTCCGGCGCCAATTCACATCCCAAAAAGAATATAATGGACACGATTCCGCTAAAGCGTAGCATGATGTTAAAGATATCTTCCAGTGTATGCTTGTCCCCTTTCCCCCAATACTGGGCCCCTAAAATCGCTCCGGCTCCTGCAACTGCCATTATAAACATATTCTGGACAAACTGAATCTGGGTTGCCAGTGAAACAGCCGTCATTTCATTCTGGGCGACTTTCCCAAGCATCAGCGCATCGCCGGCAGCAACTGCCGCAAGCATCAGGCTCTGAAGCGCAATCGGAAGGGCAAGCCTCGTCAAATTACCGTAAAAATCTTTTTTGTTAATCAGTACTTCCTGCTTTTTCTCCTTCATAAAACGAACCTCACATCTGTTTTTCTTTTAAATATAAAGCTTATTTTGCCGGAAGCTCAACCCTTTCGAACATTCCCGCCAAAATCCAATGGGGCCGGAGCTTAGGCCATACCGTGTGCCGCTCCATCCAAATACAAATCATTTCTTTATAAGTTTAGCATAAAACAGGCAAAAACAAAATCATTTTTCCTGTTTAACCCCTTGCTGTCAATTCCCCACGGATATTACAGATGCGGTTAAATCCGCCGTTTTATTCTAAATAGTTCCGCATATCTGATCATTCTCTCATACCGTTGCTCATTGTTTCTTACCTGATCCAATATTTCCAGCTTAATTTCCGGATCAAAGCGCAGCATATCGCAAATACTGCGCTCCATATCATAAATATGATAGGAGCCAAATTCCGTATCCCTTTTTCTTATACCAGCCTTAAAATTATTTTCGGAAAAATAATGCCGTTTTACCGGGAAATTCATTTTCAGTAAGCTGCGATCGGTCCGCTCCGTAGCAACAGATAAATATTCCGGTTCTTCTGCCATTCCCCCTTGATAATAAATTGCACTGCCCATGCAGATAACGGCCCTCGGATTACTAAGGCACACTTCAATACATTTATAATCTTGGGGTTTTGAGCACTGGCCTGTAAGCCAATAATGGCCATGGCATACCTTTTCCAGATATCCTTCTTCGGTCAGGACGCCTATCTGACGGTTTGAAAATCCTTCACCCAGCAGCTCTTTTGTCTCCACATATCCTTTATATCTTTTATAAATACCAGTCAATTTTAAATATGTATGATTTCTCACAATTATCCTTCTTCCTTGGGAAAGAAAGTTTTCTTTCCCGCTCTTTCTCTAATACAATTGATAAACGGCACACTGCCCGGCAAGATATCAGCCAACAGGCGGCAGCCGTTTCTTCATATGCTTTATTACATTCCTGTGTTCTTTGCAGAAGCTTTTTCCTGTTATGTAGGCAATATCCCGCACACAAATAAATCCCTGCCCGTTTTTTGTCTCCACCTTCAAGATATCTCCGGGGACCACCGGACTTTTTAGGGAATAATTCCAGGTATAAATTTTACGGCTTTTTACTTTCCACGAATCTCCAACTCCCGTTATGTGTTGTCCCCTTACGGTTTTCTTAAGGGGTTGTTCTGAAAATGCCACATAAATATTCGGATGAAGTCCATACCTTTTAGCGAGCATATAAGAAGCATAACCATCCCTAAGCTGCCTGCATTCGTCTATAACGATTCCATGTGCCAGTTTATGGAATTTCTGATAATAGTTTTCGTAGTATTCCAGCTTCACAGCGGATATTTCCGACATATGCTCCACCTGTATCCGCTCTATTGGGCATGCATCTACCCGATTCATAATTGAAATATAGGCCAGTCTATCCTTCAGCCAATCTGCCTCCTGCAGGGCACGGCATGCTGCATATAGTGTATTATCCCTGTTCTTTGCTTCCAATGGCCTGTATATATTGTTGACGCCGGTATATGTAATGCCAAAATTCCAAAGTAGTTCATCTATCTTTTTAACAAGAGCCTTATCTTCCTCGTTCGTTCCTTCATCATTTATAAAGATTTCCAATCCTTCATTCATGCTGTCCCTCCTTTACGGCCTTTGATATGCATTTTTTACTACACATAATATAGCATTTTTTATTGCACATGTCAACCTTAAAAGCAAAACAGCTTCTACGGTTCTCCCCGCTGCCGGAACGAAACTTTACAAGTCAAAAACCCCGCCGCAAGCAGCGGGGCATCAAATTTAAAACGCCCCAAGGGGCGGGGTATTTGACCCTCGCGGCAGTCGCCAAATGCCTAAGCCAACCAACGGTTGGCTTTAAGCAGTCACTTGGCTCGTTGCTCGCAGGAATAAAAATCCTTTACCATGGCCTGCCTTACGAAACCGTCGCGGCATATAAATTTTCAAGCATACACACCTCTTAAATCAGCAGACTATCTTCCACGCAAAGCGCCCCATACCCCGCGTATGTCAAGTTAATGTCACAAACTTTTTTCAATTTTTTGAATGAAAGTCGCATAACTTCGTGGGGCGTATGGTTGACCCTGCAAAATTGACGTTGGATTATTGTCAAGTTATTTTCGGGGTAAAATTTCACTCCCCCCCCGAAAAATCCAATCCATGTAGGTGTCGCGTCATGTTCAAAAATAGAAGCCATCTTTTATTCCCCTTCCATACACAGCTAAGACAATCCGGTCTTATTCAGTATTTCTCCTACCAAACGATACACATTATTTACCGGCCACATCTCAGATGGCTTCCTCCTTCCATCCTCCAAACATCTCTTATGGTATCGCTCCGCCAACTAAACCGCCCTTTTCTCATTCCCATGCTGCACCCACACCGCTTTTCTCCGCTGTCTGAATAATCTCGTCAAAATCCTTTACCTTCTCTGTCAAAAACTATCCACAGAATCCGGTACTGTGATTCCTGCCCTGTCATTTCCAGAGCCTTCTTCACAAGCTCTACCGTTCCGGCCTTTTCCACCTTTATTACAAGCCGGTCTTTTAGTTCCGCCGGAATACTGTCCCGCAGTCCTTCAAAGTAATTCTTCTCCGTTTCTTCCGTATCCGTCACAATCAGATAATATCCCAGTTCGGGAACTCTGGCTCCCACTCGTTTGTTTCTGTCCCGCTTTTTTCCGGCCCGACTGTCGCTGGGTTTTCCGGCGGCAGTGGTTTTCTTTCCTGCCGCTTTCCCCCTATTTGCCATCCGTCGCCCTCCCCTTCAACATCTTCATAGGCTTTAACGCCGGAATCGCTCCATAATTTCCTGTAAGATAATTCATTGCAAGAGCCTCGTCCCGCCGTACCTTGTTCCCCTCTTCGTCCTTAAACTCTACCAAAGAGTACAATTCCGAAACTTCGTCCCGGTTTTTATTAACCATCCAGATTTCATCCCGCCGTAGCAATTCATTGGAAAACTGCCAGATATCATGGGTTGTAAATACCAGTTGCGCATTCCGGGTATTGATTTCCAGAGAAAGAAAAGTCAATATAGTATTCCTTACCAACAATGGATGCAGTCTGGCA
>CAJUKV010000095.1 GCA_910587305.1 uncultured Lachnospiraceae bacterium
AGGAGGTACGGGCATGTCACGTATAGGAAGAATGCCAATCGCAATCCCTGCGGGGGTTACCGTAGAGGTTGCAGAAAATAACAAAGTGACGGTAAAAGGTCCTAAGGGAACACTGGAAAGAGTGCTTCCTGAGGAGATGGAAATCAAGGTTGAGGGAGCGGAAATTACTGTTTCAAGGCCCAATGATTTGAAGAAAATGAAATCTCTTCACGGCCTTACAAGGACACTGATCCATAACATGGTTGTGGGCGTTACGGAAGGCTTTACAAAGAAGCTTGAAGTGAACGGTGTCGGTTACAGGGCAGCAAAATCCGGTAATAAATTAACCTTATCTTTGGGTTATTCCCACCCGGTTGAGATGATTGACCCCGAGGGCATTGAGACAGTGCTTGAAGGCCAGAACGTTATCATCGTTAAGGGCATTGACAAAGAAAAAGTTGGCCAGTTTGCAGCTGAGATCAGAGATAAGAGAAGACCTGAACCGTATAAGGGCAAGGGTATCAAGTATGCGAATGAAGTGATCAGACGTAAAGTTGGTAAGACTGGTAAGAAATAGATAAGGAGAGTGTAAAGATGGTTAGTAAGAAGTCAAGACAAGAAGTTCGTGAGAAAAAGCACATGAAAGTGCGTAACCACATCAGCGGTACGGCCGAGAGGCCCCGTCTTGCTGTATTTAGAAGCAATAATCATATGTATGCTCAAATTATTGACGACACAGTTGGAAATACTTTAGTTGCAGCTTCTACCGTAGAAAAAGAAGTAAAAGGTGAGCTGGAAAAGACCAATAACGTTGATGCGGCAGCATATTTGGGAAAGGTTATTGCCGGAAGAGCGCTTGAAAAAGGTATTGACACCGTAGTTTTTGACAGAGGCGGATATCTATACCATGGTAAGGTAGCAGCATTAGCTGATGGAGCCAGAGAAGCTGGCTTGAAATTCTAGGAAGGGAGAAGCTTAACATGAGACGTACAATCATCGATGTCAGCGGCATGGAATTAACGGAAAAAGTAGTTTCCATCAAGCGTGTAACCAAAGTTGTTAAGGGCGGCCGTAACATGCGTTTTACAGCTTTGGTAGTAGTTGGGGACATGAATGGCCATGTAGGCGCCGGCCTTGGTAAAGCAACGGAAATCCCTGAAGCAATCCGTAAGGGTAAAGAGGATGCCATCAAACATTTGGTTCCCGTTGCAATAGATGAAAAGAAGAGTATTACACATGATTTCACAGGAAAGTTCGGATCTGCTTCCGTTCTCTTAAAGAGGGCTCCGGAAGGTACCGGTATTATCGCCGGCGGTCCTGCCCGTGTGGTCTGCGAGCTTGCAGGTATCAAGAATATCCGTACCAAGTCGCTTGGGTCTAACAACAAACAGAACGTTGTGCTTGCAACAATCGAAGGCTTAAAGGCGCTTAAGACACCTGAGGAAGTAGCCAGAAAACGTGGAAAATCTGTGGAAGAAATTATGGCATAGGAGGGAACGGAAAATGGCAGAACAGAAAATGTTAAAGATTACTTTAGTGAAATCTCCTATCGGAGCGGTTCCCAAGCACAAAGCTACTGTTACATCCATGGGACTTAGAAAACTGAATAAGTCGATTGTATTGCCGGACAATGCGGCTACGAGAGGACAGATTCAGCAGATCAGGCATTTAATTAAAGTTGAAGAGGTTTAATTTTAGATAAGGAGGTGTCACAATGAGTTTAGAATTATCAAATTTAAGACCTGCCAAAGGTTCTAAGCACAGTGATAATTTTAGAAGAGGGCGTGGACACGGTTCAGGAAACGGCAAGACGGCCGGCAAGGGGCATAAGGGCCAGAAGGCTCGTTCAGGCGCACCCAGACCGGGCTTTGAAGGTGGACAGATGCCTTTGTATAGAAGAATTCCCAAGAGAGGCTTTACCTGCCCGAACTCAAAGGAAATCGTAGCGATTAATTTGGGAGTGCTGGATAAAAAATTTGAAGAAGGCGCTGTAGTGGATGTTAACGCATTAATGGAATCCGGTATTGTTAAGAATCCGAAAGACGGCGTTAAGATCCTTGGAAAGGGCGAATTAACCAAAAAGCTTACGGTAAAGGCAAATGCTTTCAGTGCATCCGCAAAAGAAAAAATTGAAGCTATTGGTGGAACTGCAGAGGTGATGTAATGTTTACAACCTTAAAAAATGCATTTAAAATTAAAGAAATAAGAAATAAATTACTATTTACCTTTGGCATGCTTGTTGTGATCCGTTTAGGGTCACAGCTTCCTGTGCCCGGGGTAGACAGGCATTATTTTTCCAATTGGTTTGCACAGCAGACAGGGGATGCGTTCAATTTCTTTGATGCTTTTACAGGCGGTTCTTTCTTAAACATGTCTATTTTGGCGCTGAACATTACCCCATATATCACATCTTCCATTATTATGCAGCTTCTCACAATTGCAATTCCAAAGCTGGAGGAGATGCAGAAGGAAGGGGAGGACGGCAGAAAAAAGATTGCCGCAATTACCCGTTATGTGACGGTGGGACTTGCACTGATTGAATCTACGGCCATGGCGTTTTATTTTGGCGGCGGCGGACTTTTGGAGGTAAACAATCTTTTCAACAAGTTAACCGTTATTGCGGCGCTTACCGCAGGCAGTGCGTTCCTTATGTGGATTGGAGAGCGAATTACGGAAAAGGGCGTAGGCAATGGCATTTCCATTGTGCTTGTTATCAACATTATTTCCAGGATTCCTCAGGATATTGCCGGATTGTTTGAACGCTTTGTGCGCGGCAAGGCAAT
Source organism: uncultured Lachnospiraceae bacterium (assembly GCA_910587305.1). Lineage (GTDB taxonomy): Bacteria > Bacillota > Clostridia > Lachnospirales > Lachnospiraceae > Suilimivivens. The sequence goes on from CAJUKV010000095.1 coordinate 2,763, forward strand.
TGCTGTGGGCGCGGTGGCGGCAATTGTAATTCTGGCCGTTATCCTTGCAATGGTGGTTCTGGTTATTATTTTAAATGACGGCGTGCGCAAAATTCCTGTTCAGTATGCGAAAAAAGTTCAGGGAAGAAAGATGGTAGGCGGACAGATGTCCTCCATTCCTTTAAAAATAAATACGGCCGGCGTTATCCCAATTATTTTTGCATCTTCATTGATGCAGCTGCCTGTTATTCTCTGCAGCTTTTTCGGATATAACGGAAGCGGGGTATGGGGCCATATTTTAAAAGGACTGAGCTCATCAAACTGGTGTAATCCCAATGAGCCTGTTTATTCCATCGGGCTTTTGGCGTATGTGGTGCTGGTTATTTTCTTTGCCTATTTTTATACATCCATCACCTTTAATCCCATTGAGATAGCTGAAAACATGAAAAAGCAGGGCGGATTTATTCCCGGTATAAGACCTGGAAAGCCTACCAGCGAGTATCTGACCAAAATTCTGAATTATATTATCTTCATTGGAGCTGTGGGTTTAACCATTGTATGCGTAATCCCTTTTGCATTTAACGGTGTATTCGGCGCTCAGGTGTCCTTTGGAGGAACCAGCCTTATCATTATCGTCAGCGTAGTTTTGGAGACAATCAAGCAAATTGAATCACAGATGCTGGTGCGTAATTATAAAGGATTTTTGAATGACTGAGAATCGTTATGGTTTATCCCGAAACGGTACTAAGACGTCATTGCATGAAATATCAGTGTATGAATTATCGTTTCATGAAAATATCATTACATGAATATATCATTTCATGAATATATATTAGAGGTTAAAGGAAAGTCTTAAGGAACTGCTGCGATTTTTCTTTTACCTCTAATTTGATAAATGACGGACAATAAGACAGCATGGTATCAGGAACTATGAATGCAGTATTGCAGGCTGCGTCCTGCGATACAGTGCAAAGGAGAAGTATATGAAAATAATTATGTTAGGAGCACCTGGCGCAGGGAAGGGCACGCAGGCAAGAATTATCGCCGAAAAATTTGGAATTCCCAATATTTCTACGGGAGATATTTTCAGGGCCAATATTAAAAACGGAACGCAGCTGGGAATGGAAGCAAAAAAATATATGGATCAGGGACTTTTGGTACCTGATGAACTGACCGTTAAAATCCTTCTTGACAGGATGGAGCAGGACGACTGTAAAAACGGTTATATTTTAGATGGCTTTCCAAGAAATATCCCTCAGGCGGAGGTTCTTGATAAGGCTCTTGAAGAGAGAAAAGAAAAGCTTGACTATGCCATCAATGTGGATGTGCCGGATGAAAATATTATCAAAAGAATGAGCGGGAGACGTGCCTGTACGGGCTGCGGCGCCACGTATCATGTAGAGCACATTCCGCCAAAGACCGAGGGAATTTGTGATATATGCGGCCAGGAGCTGGTTCTTCGGGATGATGATAAATCGGAAACGGTTAAAAACCGCCTGGATGTTTACCACAAGCAGACACAGCCTCTGATTGATTTTTATGAGGCGAAGGGCATATTAAACACGGTAGACGGCACCATGGATATGAGGGATGTATCTGCCGCTATTGCTGCCATTTTACAGTGAAAGAAGGTTTTTAAATGGCAGTGACGATTAAATCGGAACGGGAAATCAAACTGATGCGCGAATCCGGCAGGATTCTGGCACTGGTTCACACACAGCTTGGAAAAGCGATTAAGCCGGGAATTTCCACCTGGGACATTAATGCGTTAGGTGACGAGCTGATTCGCAGCTATGGTTGTGTTCCCAATTTTTTAAATTACAATGGCTATCCGGCTTCTATTTGTGTTTCCGTAAATAATGAGGTGGTGCACGGCATTCCCTCGAAGAAGCGAATCTTAAGGGAAGGAGACATTGTCAGTTTAGATGCAGGACTTATTTATAAAGGATACCATTCCGATGCCGCCCGGACTTATCCGGTAGGGAAAATAAGTCAGGAGGCGGAAAGACTCCTTATGATTACCCAAAAGAGTTTCTTTGCAGGAATCAGATATGCCAGGGCAGGCTGTTATCTTCATGATATATCAAATGCCATCGCCGCTTATTGCGGCAGGTACCGGTATGGCGTGGTAAGGGATCTGGTGGGGCATGGAATCGGAACCAGTTTGCATGAAGAGCCTGAAATACCAAATTTCAGACAATGGCGCAGAGGCGTTAAGCTGCGTCCGGGCATGACGCTGGCAATCGAGCCAATGGTCAATATAGGAAGCTATAAAGTAGCATGGCTTGAGGACGGCTGGACAGTGGTCACCAGGGACGGCTCTCTCTCGGCCCATTATGAAAATACGGTGCTGATTACGGAGGGAAAACCTGAAATTCTGACTATGCTGCCAGGCAATGAAAATAAATGACAAATTTATGCCTGTGATCAAAAATGCAGGTTACGGAAAGGCATGGGGATTCGTATGATAGGAATGTTCGCCATATCCTGTGCAGGACATGATAAAGGGCAGATGTATGTGATCATAAAAGAGGATGCGGATTTTGTTTATCTGGCGGATGGAAAAAACAAAAGGTTAGATAATCCCAAAAAGAAGAAAAGGAAGCATATACAGTTGGTGAAGGCAGGAGCGGACGAAGCTTTGGCGGAAAAGCTTATGCAGCAGGTAACCGTATATGACGAAGAAATCAAACGTGCCATTAAGCTTAAGAAGAAATCATGAGTAATGATATAAAGCATTGAATGAAGGAGGTAACGAATGTCAAAAGCTGATGTAATTGAAATTGAAGGAACCGTAGTGGAAAAGCTGCCTAACACCATGTTTCAGGTGGAATTGGAAAATGGCCACAGGGTGTTGGCGCATATTAGTGGTAAACTCAGACAGAATTTTATCCGTATTCTTCCGGGCGATAAGGTTACATTGGAATTGTCCCCCTATGATTTGAGCAAGGGGAGAATTATTTGGCGGGATAAATAAGGAATTTCCCTTGCATTTGTATTTATACCATGCTATAATGTAAAACGGTCTTTTTTGAAAGGAGGGTTTAACATGAAGGTTAGATCATCAGTAAAACCGATTTGCGAAAAGTGCAAGATCATCAAGAGAAAAGGACGTATCAGAGTTATCTGTGAGAATCCGAAGCACAAACAGAGACAAGGATAATCTGCCGCCTTTAAGCGGGAGGGTTCTTGTCCAATTATCATGAAGCGGCTGCAGTGCCCGCAAAGGCGGGACACTGATTGATATAATTGTACGAAGGAGCCTTAAAGATTACTTCTTGGTTCGTGAAATTTCGCACGTGAAAAATTCACAGTGAATATATCGCGTAAGATCGGAAAATCCGATTGGGCTTTAAAAGCCCCAATCAATTAGTAAAAGAAAATGGAGGAAAGGTAAATGGCTCGTATTGCAGGTGTTGACTTACCCAGAGAAAAACGTGTGGAAATCGGCTTAACTTATGTTTACGGAATCGGAAGATCAAGTTCTAACAAGATCCTGGCGCAGGCAAAGGTTAATCCCGACACTCGTGTTAGAGAGCTGACAGATGAAGAAGTTAAGAGAATCAGCGAAGTGATTGAAGCTGGTTACATGGTGGAAGGCGATCTCCGCAGGGAAGTTGCCATGAACATTAAGAGACTTCAGGAAATCGGATGCTACAGAGGGATCCGCCATAGGAAAGGCCTTCCTGTACGCGGACAGAATACGAAGACAAACGCAAGGACCAGAAAGGGACCGAAGCGTACCGTTGCTAACAAGAAGAAGTAGAGGAATTATTCGTTACTCACAAATAGTTTAGTTAAGAAAGTAGGTTAGTTTAAATGGCAGCAAAAAAAGTTACCAAAAAAGTGACAAAAAAACGTGTCAAGAAAAACGTTGAACATGGACAGGCACATATCCAGTCTTCTTTTAACAATACAATTGTTACATTGACGGACAATGAAGGAAACGCCCTGAGCTGGGCAAGTGCCGGTGGTCTTGGTTTTAGAGGTTCAAGGAAATCTACTCCCTA
>CAJUKV010000096.1 GCA_910587305.1 uncultured Lachnospiraceae bacterium
GCGTCTTTCCTTAACCAGCACCCGTATCGGTTAAAAGCGGTGAATGTGGCAATCAACGCTACATTAACGAAGGAGAGCATCCCAAAGTAACCATAAAAAATTCTTTTCAGTTTTGAGTAGCTTAATCCCACCAACAGATTGATCGTAAAGTCTTTCAGCATCAAGCGAACACTAACCAATGCGTTCCAAACAGAAAGACAAGTTATGACGATTAGTAAGATAACAGTTGTTACGAATATGATTTTTAATGAATGAAGATAGTATTCGTTGAAATAGTCGTAATTTTCCTTTTGGCTGAAGAAATTAAAGCTTAAACCCAAATTGTCTTTGATAACTTCACTCAAACTCGCTATTTCTTCTTCCGAAGTGTCCAGAAGTATAATATCCATAAGGCCATTAAATTGAATGTCCAGGCTCGCGCGATCTATAAATTCCTCATTCACCGGAAAAAGGATTGAGAAATTGTAGTATGTCTTGGAATTGAGGGCATAATAATTGGAATGGTAAGCATTTTGCTTCAACACGCCCTGAACCTTTAGCGTTAAAGGCCGCCCAAGAACAGATTCTTCCAGTTCTATTGTTGCTCCAACGGGATATGTTTTGCTTAACCCTTTTCCTATTAAAACAGGGATTTCCCCGTCTAATTGGTAATCAAAGTCCAAATCTGTCCCTTGTGAAAGCTCAAATTCATTTAATCTGTAATACTGCTCGTTCATATAGCCTAATGATATTTTCATATCATCACCGTTTGGAACAGATACAATAAACCCGTCTGTATAAAAAGCATACTTAAAGCTGCTGTTCAAATAGTCATATACTGCTTGTGTTCCGTTTTCGCCAACTATGCTCATATCAATATGACTATTCGGGTCTAAGTTGGCAATGTAAACTCCCTCTTGATTTACATATTTTGTTTCCTGATACCCTTGAAATGTTGACAAAATGGAACGAGCAGCAGTAAAGGTTATGTAATTCGCCATGAGAAGCAACAGCATGATACCGATACCAAGTATCGCTTTTCTCAAAAATATCTTTGAAACAATGAACTTAAATATTTTCATATTTCCGTACCCGCCTTGCGCTGATTAGTATGTATGTGACAAAAATAAGGACTAAATAAAAATTGTTGGCTAAATTGAACCCAAAACGGGAATTTACCAAAGCCGATAAAAGATAAACGAAAATTAGTACCCTAAGACAGTCCAGAACATAGCGAATGGTAACGCTAAACACAGTACCGCCCACAAGTATTCTGCAAAATATTTCTGCCTTTTTTCTCTCCAGCATTTGATAATGGAACACTATCACAATGAACGTAAACAGCGAAACAATCAAGGGCTGGTAATCAATAAAATTTTTCAAAAAAGCCTTTAGAATATAGGCATCCAAATCCAAAGTCTTTGCATAATCCAAAAGCAAATTGAGAGAAAAGCAAAAAATATATACAATACTTAGCTCTAACATATCCGTTAGTCTAAACAGAGATTTTTTCATGCCCTTTCCTCTATCCCCTCGAAGTGTTCAGCTTTGCTTTATAAAGAGATTTTCCCGTCAGCATTGCGAAATAAAGCAGCATAGCAACCAGGATGATAATGCAGAAATCTCGCTGCGATGAATATGTCGTGAAGTTAAAGCCTTTTGTGCAAAGCTGCGCTGCCATATAGGAAATTGGGAACGGTATAGCCCTGTCAATCCAAACAACGATTGCTTGCTTATTTCTTAATAGCACTCGTAGAATTGCAAGGACAACAAGGGCGAGGAAAGCTAATAGGAAATACGGCATCAGGATCAGTCTTGGCAGAGTTACGCCGTTTTCTTCGGTGTTTTGATTTGCCCCATAGATCAGTACGTCCTCGGAGCCATCGTTTTGAGCATAGAAAATCTGAATTTCAGTTTCACGGTCAAAAGGTATCACCATATTTTGTTTTCCACGATTAGACAAATGTAAGTCCCAAGTGGTAGTCCAAGCATTTATGCGATAAATTTCTGTTTCATTATCAGACACTTCATTACAGCTATAACCTGTCACCTCACTATCAAAGGTGATGATAACGCTCCCATCAGGGACATCAATCACATTGAGCAGGTTATCGGAATAGGGAAAAAATTTAGGTGATGTCAAAATCCCGAAAACAATCGTCACGATGGCACAGGCCAAGATCGCCGTGAAACAAATAGTCTGCAAGCGTTTGATAAATAAGTCCCGCTTTACTCTTTTCAGCGGTACAATATCAGTATCGGAGTCAGTATCAGGAATGAATTTCGTTGCTTTCTGCATACGCTCAAACTCCGCATGGCACTCCGCGCAATGCTCAAGATGTTCGCTTACAAATTCGCGTGTATCCGCACTTACCATATCTTCTACATAAAGCGGAAGTATGTCTTTAATCAAATTGCATTTATCACTCATTATTGGCCTCCATTTGTTCCAATATTTTGTTTCTTGCCCGGTGATAAGTGACACAGGCCCAGTTATCTGTTTTTTGAAAAATTCTTGCGATTTGTTTGAAACTCAATTCTCCAAAAACCCGCAGCATAAAAACTTCCTTGTATGGTTCGGCTAAATTGTGCAGCAGCAGATGTATTCGCATAGCATCACTTCGGTTTATTATCTGTTCCTCAATGGTGTCTATGTTATCTGTAAATTCAACATCATCAATATCTACAAGCCCCTGTTGCTTTTTCAAGTGAGAAAAGTAACAGTTTTTTGCAATTTGACAAAGCCAAACACGAATGTCTGTATCGCCGCGAAAAGTATCTATTGAACGCATCGCTTTGAAAAATGTTTCGCTTGTGATCTCCTCTGCAACACTTTCGTCTTTTGACAGCTTTTTGAGAAAAAGAAATACATCATTGAAGTATCTAATATAAATTTTCTCAAATTCATCTTCGCAGCCTGCCACTTTTCCTCACCTCCTCACTTATAAGACTTCGCATTTCAAGAAATCTTACAAGTACTTTAAAATATTTTTATTGTAAATTTTTCCTCATAGACTTGCGGTGGAACTGACACCCCTCACGGCATATGGGATTTTGACAAAATTACCACTTGTCACAAATGCAAGATGCTATTATTAAGAAATGCGGGGATTACCCCGCATTTGCGTCAGGTCGGGGAGGCAGTAATCCCCCACCTTCATCGACATAGTGGCCCTTTTTGTCCTTGAAGCGCTTAACGGTTCCTAAAGATGACAGCATGGCCCCGTAATTCATCATCTCGGCTCAACCTCTCGTACAGCAGCTCAGTTTAGGTTTTGCCATAGCACAGACCTCCTTCAATGAAAATATGCCCTAAGCTGTCCTTGCCTAACACCGAAAAATCAGTGAATTAACAAGTCGCTTAGAGCATATATCACCCCGCCCCAGGCAAATAGTGTTGACTCTTAATAGGCCTCCACACCCTGCTTCAGACGGTTCAGGCCATCCTCCAGCCGTTCCCTGGGGCAGGCAATATTCATGCGCAGAAAGCCGCGCCCGCAGGAACCATAATGCTCTCCCGCCGTCAAATAAAGTCCGGTTTCCTGGCGGATAAACTCAGCCAATGCCGTGCCATCCTCCGTCACCCTGCTGCAATCCAGCCAGAGCAGATAGGTGGCCTGGGAGGGCACCGCCCTCACGCCGGGAACTTCTCTCTCCAAAAATTCCCGCACTCTCAGCTTATTGCCATACAAATATTCCCGCAGCTCCTCCAGCCAGGCCTCCCCTTCGTTATAGGCCTCCACAGCCGCCGTAACCGCAAAGGTATTGGGCTCCGCCACCTCACTGGTATTCAGCTCCCTGTCCATCTTATGCCGAAGCACCGGGTCTGGAACCATCACGGCTGCCGTCTGCAAGCCTGCGATATTAAAGGTCTTGGTAGGCGCCATACAGGTCACGCTGTTGTCCCGGCAGACATCAGATACCGATATAAAGGGCACGTATTTGACTCCGGGATCCGTCAGATCACAGTGGATCTCATCGGACAGAACTACCACATGATGCTTTGCGCAAAGCTGCCCCACCCGCTCCAAGGTCTCCCGGTCCCATATCTTTCCCACGGGATTGTGGGGATTACAAAGCAGCATCAGAGTAGTCTGAGGATCAGCCAGCTTTTTCTCCAGGTCTTCAAAGTCCATCCTGTATTCACGTCCGTCGTAAACAAGAGGATTTTCCAGAATATTTCTTCCATTATTTCGAATGCTGTTAAAGAAAATATTATATACGGGAGTCTGCACCAGCACGTTTTCTCCTACCGTAGTCAGTTTCCGCACAGCGCTGGAGACAGCGGGAATCACTCCTGTGCAATAAATCAGCCATTCTCTCTCCATGTCCAAACCATACCGGCGGCTCCACCAGCTGACGTAAGCCTGATACCATTCCTCCGGAATAATATTGTAGCCGAAAATACCATGCTCAGCCCGTTTCTCTATGGCCGCCCGGATCTCGGGAGCCGCCGGGAAATCCATGTCCGCCACCCACATGGGCAGCTCTCTTTCCTCCACATCCCATTTCAGGGAACCTGTCCCCCTTCTCTGAGTCAGCCTGTCAAAATCATATTTCATACTTTACCCCCACTGCCAGCCACATCGGTACCGCTCTTAACGGTACACACATCAAATGTCAGGCGGCGTGCTTTGACGCCTTTGAAATTCTTATCACACTTCCCAGGAAGCCCGGTCCAAATGTTTTCCGATTTCCCCGGCCTCAATGCGGGTCTGGTCGATCTTTACCTTCCGCCCGTCCATGATAAGCTCTCCGATCCTGTCCGCCCGGATCACTCCACCCTTAGGGTTGAATACGCTGTCCACACTGCCCACGATCTCCACGTCGGCCTGAGCATATTCAAAGGCCAGTGTGGTGTTCACCAGACGGCAGTTCTTCATCACCAGATTATCGATATAGCACATTCCCTGAAGACTCTCAATGACGCAGTTCACCAGAGTGATATTCCGGGAATTCCATCCCAGATACTCCCCTGATATAAAGGAATCATACACCGTCACATTTTCAGCATTCCAGAAAGCATCCTTGGAGAGCAGCCTGGAATCCCGGATCTCAATATCACAGCCTCCGTCAAAGCTGTAATTGCCAGTGAGCGTAAAATTACTTGCCTTCACATTTCTGCAGTTCATGGCAAAGTAATCGCCTCTGGCCGTGACACTGTCCATCTCGATGTCCTGACAATTCCATAAGGTCTCCGAAGCGTTGGGGAAATTTACATTCTGCAGAACGATTCCCCGGGTCCGCCTGAAATTTTTAGGCGCCTCAATCACCGTATCCTGCACGGAAATATTCTCCCCATACCAGATACCGGCTCTGGCCATATCAAAAAGAGCGGAATTTTTCATTGTAATATTTTTACTGTACCACAGCGGATACTTCCACCGAAAAAGACAGTTATCAATTTCCAGGTCTCTGCTCTCCTTCAGCGGCGACTCTCCGTCGGCAAAGGTGCAATAGCTGATCCGGCTGTCATGCTCCTGAAACAAGGCCCTCTCTCCGTTCAAAAACTGCTGGTTGATCTCTTTCATCTCCATACCTCCCGGCCCGCCTGAAGCAGGCATAATTTCAATATATGATTCAAAAAATCCCCTCATAATAGAGTCCTCACGTTCAAAACCGCCGGCTCTTTACAGGGAAAAGAACGCCGCCCCGATGGCTCCGGGACCTGTATGAGTCCCGATGGTACCGCCTACACTGACGGCGTCAAGAGCCTCCACATGATCCTTCCACAGGACTTCATTGTCCGCAATATACTTTTGCAGCAGCATATCGCTCAGGCCGGTATATCCAAGCACATATGGCCTGGAAAAATCGATTCCTCCTGTGAGACGGATCTGCTCCGCCAGCAGGTTATTGCCCTGCCGGGATCCTCTCGCCTTCCCCAGGATCGCAACCTCTCCGCTCTGGATGGCGATCACCGGCTTAATGGACAAAAGACTCCCTGCCACAGCCGCCGCCCGGGATATACGCCCTCCCTTTTTCAAATACTCCAGCGTATCCAAAAGGGCGATAAGCCGGATATTCTTTTTCTCCGCCTCCAGCTTTTCCACAATTTCCAAGGCTGTCATGCCGCCGTCCTTCAGGCGCAGGGCATACTCCACCAACACCCTCTGGCCGATGCTCACGTTCTCACTGTCCACCACATGGACCATATCCTCATAGCTTTCCGCCGCGATATTGGCGCTCTGCCAAGTGCCTGAAAGCTTCGATGACAGAGTGATGGCTATCACTTCCTCTCCCTTTTCCTTTGCCGCCTTATAGGCCTCCTCAAAGGCAAAGGGCGCCACCTGGCTGGTCACCGGCAGCTCGTCCGACTCGATGAGCCTTTCATAGAACATCTGATGAGTTATATCCACCCCATCCTGAAATTCCTGATCTCCAAAGGTGATATGAATGGGCAGTATTGTCAGATCCTCCCGGATAATGTCCCCCATGTCTGCCGCTGAATCTGTTATGATCCTGATCATACCGTCTCTCCTTGTCCCGTTTTATACTTTACCCCATTTCGCCTTGCTTGGTTCTGCTTTTCCGTGCATTAAAAATGGGGCCTATAGGGCTCGAACCTATGACCCTCTGCTTGTAAGGCAGATGCTCTCCCAGCTGAGCTAAGACCCCTTGTGTGAAACCACACAACGACCCAGATCGGACTCGAACCGACGACCTCCGCCGTGACAGGGCGGCGCTCT
>CAJUKV010000097.1 GCA_910587305.1 uncultured Lachnospiraceae bacterium
GAGGCGGTGCTGTGAGGGCAAAGGAGGGGCGCACGGTGGGGCTGTTCACCAAAGTATCCCCGGAAGAAAAAGCGGCGATTGACCGCAAAATGGAACTGCTGGGAACCTCCAACCTGCGGGCATATCTACGCAAGATGGCGGTGGACGGCTACATTGTGCAGCTTGACATGAGCGCGGTGCTGGAACTGGTGAAGCTGCTGCGCTCCGTTTCCAGCAACGTCAACCAGATTGCCCGCCGCTGCAACAGCACCCACAATTTGTATGAGCAGGATGTGGAGGACTTGCGACAGGGCTATATGGAAATCTGGCAGGGCATGAACGACCTGCTGAAGAAATTTGAAGCACTATAAACTACTGCGGCGGGAGCGATTTTTCTTTTGCTCCCGCCGCCCTTTTTTCATATTTGGAGGTGATTACTTGGCAGGCGTGACCAAAGAACAGATTACAAAAGCAAAGGAATGGGACTTGCTCTCTTATTTGCAGACCTATGAGCCGCAGGAACTGAAAAAATGCGGCCCCCGCGAATACTGCACCAGAAGCCATGACAGCTTAAAGATTTCCAACGGGAAATGGTGTTGGAACAGCCAGGGCATTGGCGGGCGCACGGCGCTGGACTATCTGATTAAAGTGCGCGGCATGGACTTTGTGGGTGCGGTGGAAGCCCTGTGCGGGTACTCTGCGCCGCCACCCATAAAGCAGACATTCGCAAAGCCTGCGGAGCCGTCAAAACCGTTTAAGCTGCCCGAAACCAGCCGGTGCGCTTCTGCTATGGTGGGCTACTTGCAAGATCGCGGCATTGACCCGGAACTGCTGGGCGTGTGTATGGAAGCCGGGATTTTATACGAAAGCCGCCGCTATCAGAACTGCGTCTTTGTGGGGCGTGATATGCAGGGGAAAGCCCGCGCCGCCAGCCTGCGGGGGACACGGGACGGCTTCCGCATGGATGTGGAGGGGAGCGACAAGCGGTACAGTTTTTGTCTGCCTGCCAGCCGCCCGGACTGTCCCCGGCTGGCGGTGGCGGAAAGCCCCATCGACGCGCTCTCCCTCGCTACGTTAGTCAAGCTGTCCGGCGGCGACCCACGGGACAGCCATTACTTATCCTTGGGCGGAACCGGCTCCCGCGCCCTGATGCAATTCCTCCGCGACCATCCCCATGTTACACAGATCAGCTTGTGCCTGGACAACGACAAGGCCGGATTGAAAGGTATCGAACGGCTCACGCAGGAAATCCAGAATGATGCAGAACTCTCCGGGCGTGTGAAACTGATTTACCCCAACCCGCCGAAGCTGGGCAAGGACTACAATGAGTTTCTCTGCACCCACGTTAAGGCGGCACGGACAGAACAGCGGCAGCGGGACGGGGCGCGGTGACGCTATTTAATCTCCGGCTCTAAATCTTCAAATTCGGGCGAATCGAAAAAGTCTATCAATGTCATATCCAAACCATCGCACATTTTCTTGATGGTTGAAATTTTCGGGTCGGTACTCTTGCCGTATAAGATATTTTTGATAGAGGATGGCGGCAGCGCCGACATCGTAGCCAGTTTGTTAATGGTAATGTTGCGCTCTGCGCATAAACGGAGTATGCGGGTCTTAATTGCTGAAATCGTATCCATAGCCGTATTCTATCCCCTTTTTTATCAAGCATACAAAATACGGCTTGCAAAAGTAGGCTACCCATGCTACTATTTAGGCTATGGGTAGCCTTTTTCTGAAAGGAGGAACCATTGGCTATATCCAATATTTTACCGCGAAAGATTATGAAAAACCGCACCCGTCAGCAGTCAATGGCAGAACGCCACGACTATGACCAGAAAGAAGAAAAGACAGACGGCGGCGAACTGGTTTCCTCCTATATGTGCAGCCCGGAAACTGCCGCCGAAGAATTTGAAATCAGCAAAAAACTGTACGCCCAGCTTACCGGGCGCAGCCAGTCAGAAAAGCACGACATTATTATGTACCGCATTATCCAGTCATTCAAGCCCGATGAAGTCAGCCCGGAGGAGGCGCACAAAATCGGCTGCGAGCTGGCGATGAAATTTACCGGCGGGCAGCATCAGTTTGTGGTGGCCACCCACACGGATAAGCGGCATATCCATACCCACATTGAATTTAACAGCACCAACCTAAACTGTGACGCAAAATTCCAGAACGTGAAAAACTCCGCTTTTATCCTGCGGCGCATGAACGATGAACTGTGCCGCGCCCACGGCCTTTCGGTGATTGAGAATCCGAAGAAAAAAGCCAAGTCCCAAAAGGAAATGGCGGCGGCGCAGTATGGCATCAGTCACAAGAAGCAGTTACAGCAAACCATTGACAAGGTGCTGCCGGAGTGCAATCATTATGAGGAGTTTCTGGCAAAGATGCGGGCTGAGGGATATGAGGTTGTGGACGGCAAAAATCCCGGCTTCCGTCTGCCCGGATGGGATCGCCCTACAAGGGTGAACCGGCTGGGCGATAATTATACCAAGACCGCCCTGCGCGCCAGAATTACCAGCCAGCGCGGGCGTTTGGCGGCAGGAAAAACAGCGCCGAAACGAACCGGCAGAAAGGTCAATCTCCTGATTGACATTCAGGCGAAACTTGCCGCCGGAAAAGGCGCAGGCTATGAACGCTGGGCGAAAATTTTCAACCTGAAAGAAGCGGCGAAAACGCTCAATTTCCTGATGGAAAACGGACTAACCGATTATGACGAACTGGCGCTTCGGGCAGCGCAGGCCGAGGACGGTTTCAATGCGGCTTCACAAAAAATCAAACAGTTGGAGGCGCGGATGGCAGGCGTGGCAAAGTTAAAAACCCACATCATCCAGTATTCCAAAACGCGGGAAGTCTACGCAGCTTATAAGAAGTCCCGCCACAAGAAAGAATTTCTCGCGGAGCATGGCGCGGAGATTGCCCAGCATGAAGCCGCGAAGAAAGCCTTTGACGCTCTGGACGGCAAGGCCATTCCCAAAATGGCGCAGCTTTCAGCGGAATATGCCGCGCTGCTGGAAGAAAAACGGGAACAGTACGAACAGTACAAGGCGCTGCGGCAGGATATGATTACCTACCAGACCGCACTCCGCAACGTGGATAAGATTTTAGGATTGGAACCGCCGGAGCAGGCGCAGGAAAAAGAACAGCCCAAACCGGAACGGTGACGCAAAAGTGCCGCCCCTTTCCAACCGGGACGGCACTAATTTTTTTGCGTATCTTCATCGGGGATATACTCCGCGATGTCCTCTAAACCGCAATGTAAAGCGGCACACAATTTGTTTAAGGTTTTCGTTTCCATATTTTCATTTGCCCGCAACCGCCGGATGGTTTTGCTGTCAATACCGCACTGCTCTCTTAGCTGATAGGTTGACACGCCCCGCGCCTGCATAACCGTCCATAATTTATCGAACACTATCATGGATGCACCCCCTTGTTTGACAGCTATTAGTATGGGGGTTATAATCTTTTTTATTAAGGGGATATAATCCCCATATTGATTTTGGACGGCTCAATTTGTTTCGCTGCCAAGGGATCATTTTTTCAAATACAAGAAAGGTTGTGACACTATGGTTTATACAGACGAAGTAAGAAAAAAGCTGGACGCGATTTTGAAAGCGTTTGGGGAATACATTGATGGGCATAACTATTTTGATGTAGTCTACTCAAAGAAAATCGGTTATGTTTGGATTTTGGCTGAATGTCCCGGCGACGCCGGTGCGGTACTGCTGGATACGCCGGAGAAAATGCTTGACCAACTGTTTAACGAGGTTATCAACGATGTAGTCAATGCGGATGAAAACAAGACGCATATCCCTAACGCCCTCACCCTTTCCGAGTGGGAGGAAAACGAAGTCCGCCGCCGGATCGCCGCACTGCTGGAACCACTTGCCGAGGACAAAGACTACTATCTGCAATTCATGGACAGATACCTGAAAGCCTATCAGAAGAACAACGGATACATCGGGGAGCCGGACGAACTTTGAATTGCAAAATTGAATTGAGTTCTTTTAAGTTTCAACCAATAGACTATAAAATACGAAAGGGGAACAAGAATGGAACTGAACTATTTTAGGGACAGGCTTTTTGATTTACTGAATGACAGCGAGGGGATGGGGATTGCCGACCTGAACACAGACGAGCGGAACGGATTACTTACTGTCATGACTGACGACGGGAATGTATTTGAAATCGTATGCCGGCAGGCAGCGGGAAAGGGGGACGGATGGATGACCGCAAGCTGACTGTATGTTACGGGCGTGGCAATTACAAGCAGGCTCCGCCGCAGATTGTTTTACAAGGAAAATGGCTGGAACAGACCGGATTTTCCGCTGGGGACAAAATCATCGTGAAATGCCAGCAGGGACAGCTTATCATCACAAAGAACGGAACAAAGAAAGATTCAGAGGAATAAAATTTTCTGTCAATTTCGGAAACCTCCTAACGGCGCAAAATGCGCCGCCCCTCTCCTGCGCGGATGTGCAGGAGGAAGCGACCGCAGGGAGCGCAAAGCCACGCCGATAGGCGTGTTCGGCCGGACGCGCAAGCGGACGCCTGGGGCTTGGGGGAACCCCAACAAGCGAGCCGGAATATCCCAAAAGGATATTCCGGCTCATTGCTTGCCTACGCTATGAGAAACTGCCGTGTTTATGCGCACAACCAGACTTGTATTTATTCGTTTCTACGTATATAATATTAGTAGGAAAATGGGAGGTGACAAATTTGCTTGATTATATTTCTGTAAAAGAAGCGGCAGAGAAATGGGGAATATCTGAGCGGCGTGTTCAAAAACTGTGCGAGGAGAATCGGATTGAGGGCATTGTACGTTTCGGCCACACATGGATGATACCGCGAGAGGCAAAAAAACCTGCAGATCAGAGGCGAATAAGGAGGAAGGACAAGGGAGGGAATCTCCATGTATAACCCACAATTAGATACATTTATTCGTGTGGCAGATGCCGGGAGTTTTAACAAGGCAGCGGAGGAATCCTATATTACTCCAACGGCAGTTATTAAGCAGATCAATCTTTTAGAGGATTCATTGAGTATAAAATTATTTGAACGAACGCACAGGGGACTGACTTTAACGGAGGCCGGAAAATCATTATATCAGGACACAAAATATATTATCCAATATTGCCGTGATTCCGTTACAAGGGCAAAAAATGCTATGCAGAATAATGTGAGTGTTATTCGGATTGGCAGCTCCCCTATGACTCCGGCACAGCTTTTAATGCAATTATGGCCGGAGATACAAGTACATTGCCCGGATTTGAAATTTCAGATTATTCCGTTTGAGAATACGCCGGAAAATGCCAGAGAAATTCTGGCTAACCTCGGTAAGAATATAGACGTGGTTGCCGGTATTTTTGATGAAACCATGCTGGATCTGCGGCACTGTGCCGGGCTTCCATTATCCCGTGAACCGTTCTGCTGTGCGGTTTCTATCCACCACCGGCTTGCTGCAAAAAATAAGCTGAAAATAAAAGACCTCTATGGAGAGAACCTGATGCTAATGCGCCGGGATTGGAGTAATTATGTAGATAGACTTCGGGATGACCTCTGGCAGAACCATAGCCAGATACATATTGTAGATTTTGATTTTTACAGTATGGAGGCTTTCAATCGGTGTGAGAACAGCAATGATGTTTTGCTGGCAATTCCGGGCTGGGCTAATGTACATCCGCTTTTGAAGGTGATTCCGGTTGAATGGGAGCATAGTATCCCGTTTGGCCTGCTTCATTCTCCGCAACCATCAGAAACAGTAAAGAAATTCTTGGAAGCAGCACAAATGGCTGTAAATTGAAGAAGGAAAACAGTTATAACCTTTGAGTATCAACTGATGAACAAAGCGAGACTTCTCTTGAGGTCTTGCTTTTTTTATAATATGAGTAGTAAAAGCAGAACGGGGGTGATGGAATTGAAAAAATCTGTTTGTACTGTTGCGTTTGTTTGTATATTGGTTTGTATTACAGGATGTAGCGCCATCAAAAATACTGATGGCGAAGCAAATAAAGCCTCTGGCAATATTGCGGAGATAGAATCTGGAAAAGAAACAACAGAAAGCCTTTTGCAGCAAACCGAAGGGGCAGAAAGAATTGTGCAGGCAGAAACGAGGATAAGTGAACCGTATACAACAGATACAAAAATAGCCGAGGTACTATCTGATCCAGTTTTCGGAGAGTATGGCAGGCTGATTTTTCCAGTAGATAGTAGATATTATAGCGGGGACACTTTGGGGTCGCTGCGGCTTACATGGTATAGCAATATTGACCCGGAAAAGACGGTAGAGATTGCAAATTATCTAAGAGATCATGCGGCGGCAGGAGAAACCTGTTTTTATGATATTTATACTGATGAAGAAAAGACGGCTGACCCGGCAAAACAGGATACAGGGCTATTCTTTTTCAAAGGAAATCCCGGAGAAAAATTTGCTGTCTGTAATGCAGGCGGGGGATTTG
>CAJUKV010000098.1 GCA_910587305.1 uncultured Lachnospiraceae bacterium
AATGTAGAATTAAGTTTGTACCGGAAACGTTACCAATAACGTTACCGGAAACGTTTTAGAAAACAGTAAGGAGGAACATCTATGAGAAAGATGAAAAAGTTTGCAGCTCTTGGCTTGGCTCTTACGATGATTGCGACCATGCTGACCGGCTGCGGAGGCTCGGATAAATCCGGAGCGTCCAATAGTACATCCGGTGAAACATCCGCCGAGGATTCTCAAGCTGCACAGGGTGAAAGCGAAGAAAATGTGGAAAG
This sequence comes from uncultured Lachnospiraceae bacterium, assembly GCA_910587305.1. GTDB lineage: Bacteria > Bacillota > Clostridia > Lachnospirales > Lachnospiraceae > Suilimivivens. The sequence goes on from CAJUKV010000098.1 coordinate 255, forward strand.
TGAGGCAGATGGAGAGGAAAGCGCTCCCGCCCAGGCGTCATCAGGAGAACAGGTGACAATCACATACTCCCTGTGGGATGAGATTCAGTCAGTGGTGTATCAGGAACTGATTGACAATTTTGAAGCGCAGAATCCGGATATTCATGTGGAAATGCAATTAACCCCCTGGGATCAGTATTGGACCAAATTTGATGCCGCAGCCGGAGCAAATCAGGCCGCTGACGTATTTTTTATGAACGTATGGGTGCCTAAGTATGCCGAGGCAGGCATTTTGGAGCCTTTGGATTCCTACATGGAGAGGGACGGATTTGATTTCAGCCTTTACACGGAATCTATTGTAAATACCGGTACGTATAATGGGGTTCACTACACAGTACCTAAAGGAACCGATTCCATGGCAGTTGCCGTAAACACTACTCTTTTTGAAAAATATGGCGTAACTGTTCCGACCAGCGACTGGACCTGGGATGATATGGTTGCAGTGTGCAGGGAGTTGAAGGAAAAAATTGCGGCAGCAGGAGATTCCGTTTACCCAATGGCGTTTATGCTTAATTCCACTAACGGAAGCTGGCAGCCGGTTGTTTACCAGTTTGGCGGCAAGGTTTTCAATGATGACGGGACAAGCGGTTATGACAGTGCGGAGAGCATTGAGGCAATCCAGTCTTTGGTTGATTTAATTGACGAAGAATTAATTCCTGATTATCAGATGGTCAGCGATACCTCCGCTGAGGAATTCTTTATTTCAGGGCAGGCCTGCATGCTGTATCTTCCTACCTTCAGCTCACAGAAAGTTGAGCAGGCTAAGGTAGAGGGTGTAGAGCTTATCAAGCTTCCCAAGGCTAAGACGCAGGAATTTATCGCAGGAAGTATGCACTATGGTATGAACTCCGCAAGCGAGCACAAGGAAGAAGCATGGAGATTTATGCAGTATCTTGCAAGTGAAGAAGCAAATGATATTGTTGGACAAAGAGGTATTGACCTTCCGGCAAGAATTTCTTCACAGTCCTATTACGCTTCCAGTTTTGAACAGTTTGATGGAACGGCTTTCGTGGAGGGCTTAGTAGATGCAAAAGCTTATCCTAATGCGCCTGCTTATGCTGAGGATGCGATTAACTCTATTACAAATGATAGTATTATGGCTATTTTCACCAAACAGATTGGCGTACAAGAAGGTATGGAGAAAATGGCTGCGGATATCAATGCGGAGATTGAAAGCGGGAAATAAAAAGTACGTTTGTACATTTTAATACCTAAAAAAGTGGCGGCACAGCCATTTGGCAGCTGTGCCGCTTTTTCACACTTCCCGACATGCCGCTTTGCGGCACAAACAATGTATGAAGAATGACCGTCAGGGCATTCTTCTGAGTGTGAAAATAGCTTGCTTTGCAAGCCTTAGTTGTTCTTAGGCGGCGTTTTCTGACGCCTTAGAACTTCTCTTCACACTTAGAATAGGCTTTTCAGGGGATTAACGGCAGTTTTTGGTATAAAGGAAATAAAAGAGGGATTGCGGATGAAAAAATATAAAACAAAGAGAGCAAGAAAGGAAGCATTGGCAGCATATGCTTTTATTTTGCCCTTCATTACAGGAATTCTTATTTTTAATGTCTATGCCTTTCTGAAAAATATTTTTATCAGCTTCACCAATAAAAAAAGCTTTGGCGCTGCTAAGTTTATAGGGATGGACAATTATGTGCGTTTATTTGGAGATGATAAATTTTATCAGGCGCTGATTAACACGCTGTGTTACATCGTGATTTGTGTACCGGCAATTATTATCTTATCTTTGCTGATTGCGCTTGCGCTTAATGTGAAATTAAAAGGGATAGGAATTTTCAGGACGCTGATCTACCTTCCCATCATCACCCTCCCCACCGCAGTGGGAATGGTATGGAAATGGCTTTTTAACAATCAGTTTGGCCTGATCAATGCAATGATTGGCAAGTTAGGTCTGCAGGGGCCTGCGTGGCTTTCCGACCCGAAGGTCTCTTTGATTGCCGTCTGTATCGTACTGATATGGTCCAGCATTGGAACGGCAGTTATTATCTTTTTGGCAGGTCTGCAGGGGATTGAGCGGACATATTATGAGGCGGCAGATATAGACGGGGCCAGTGGCGCGCAGAAATTTTTCAATATCACTTTCCCTCTCCTTTCCCCTACGACCTTTATGCTTATTGTGACGGAGATTATCGGATTTTTTCAGGTTTTTGATATGATCTTTTTGATGATTCCGCCTACCAGCTCCGGCATGTCCGGTGCAAGAAGCATTGTTATGCTGTTTTATGAGGAGGCTTTCACCAGATTTAACAAAGGATATGGGGCGGCAATGGCTAATATATTGTTTTTAATTATCCTTGTCATCACTATGATCCAGATGAAGCTGCAGAAAAAATGGGTTTATTACGGATAAGGGGGGCGGAATATTTTGAATAAGAAAAAGAATGTTTGGGTTTACGTTTTTCTGGTTTTATGTGCAATTACAACATTGATTCCCTTTATCTGGATGATTTTGACATCCTTAAAAACCTATGGCGAGAGTATGCAGGTTCCTTTGGTCATCTTTCCGGCGGAGCCGCAATGGGAAAATTATGTTTCCGTGTGGAATAAGTTCCCTATTTTAAGGCTGTATATTAACACCTTTTTGGTTATGGTGATTTCTACTGTTATTCAGATTTTAATCTGTTCTCTGGCGGCGTATGCCTTTGCCAGACTTACTTTCCCCGGCAAAAACTTTTGGTTTGTGCTAAGCCTTAGCATGATGATGATTCCTTATCAAATCTTTTTGGTGCCTCATTATGACATTATGGTTTCCTGGAATTTGAGTAATACGCTGACGGCTCTGTGGCTTCCTAAGACTTTTAATATATTTGCATTGTTTATGCTGCGTCAGTTTTTCTCATCCCTTCCGATTGACTTGGACGAGGCGGCCCAGCTGGACGGCTGCAGTAAGTTCCGCATTTATTGGAATATTCTCCTGCCGCTATTAAAATCTCCTATTGTGGCTCTGTGCATTTTGACCGGATTAGGGACATGGAAAGACCTTATGTGGCCGTTAATCATCAATGTGGATATGGATAAAATGGTGCTTTCCGCCGGGCTGGCTAATCTGACCGGACAGAATATCACCAATTATCCGGAATTGATGGCAGGAGGCGCGCTTGCCGCCGCTCCTATGATTATCCTGTTCTTCTTCTTCCAGAAACAGTTTGTGGAAGGAATTGCAATGAGCGGATCAAAAGCGTAATACGGAGATAAAAAGCATGGAGCGTAGGGCTTGGATGTAAACTTACAAACTATGTATTGGTACGGTACCAAAAGCAAAGCTTGTGGTATAAGGAGGCTATGGGATTGAAAGTCAAAATTTTCAATCACGAGTTTTGTGACTGTGCGTTGCTTGTCACAAACTCGTCAAAGTCATATATGACTTTGTGCAGTAAAGCAACGCAGAAATGAGGATAAAAATGTTTAAGTTCCCTATCATTGACAGTCACATTCATATGTACTCGGAAGCGGATTTAGAGGCCATAGAGAAGGCGGCCCTGGAGGGCGGATACAGCATGTACACCCTTCTCTCGAGCAGTTTTATACCGCAGAGCGCGCCGGGAAATCTTTCTCTTGCATGGGCTAAGCTAAAGCATCCTGATAATGTATACGGTTATGCCACCTTTCATATGCAGTTGGAAGGGGCGCCCGACGGGGAAGACTTGTTAAAGCAGGCGAAGCAGTATCATGCAATTGGATTTGACGGAATCAAGATGCTGGACGGAAAACCAAGTGTGAGGAGGATGCGGGTGCCTCTTGATGATGCCTGCTATGATCCTCTGTTTTCTTATTTGGAAGAAAATCAGATTCCTGTGCTTTATCATTCCAACGATCCGATTGAATTCTGGGATATTCGGAAAATTCCCGGGTGGGCAAAGGACATTTACTATTATGACTGGAAGGAGCCCTCAAAGGATCAGATCACAAAAGAGACGGTAGGAATTTTGAAAAAACATCCGAATTTAAACCTGACGGTAGCTCATTTCTTTTTTTTACCTAATACGGATGAGTATGAGCTGGCTTGCGAGCTGTTTGAGACTTACCCCAATTTTTGTATGGATCTGACGCCGGGCTGGGAAATGTTTCAGGATATCAACAAAAGACCGGAGGAATGGAGGGCCTATATTAAAAAGTATTCCGACCGCCTGATGTACGGAACGGATATTGGCGGAGTGGGAAACAATGTGGAGGAGAGGATTAAGCCCTTAAGAAGGGTGTTTGAGACGGATGATGTGTTCCCTGTACAGGATTATACTTGTTATGGATTAAATTTGGACGATACAACGCTGAAAAATATTTATTCACGGACTTACCGGACCAGAATCAGGAAAAATGAGCCTGCAGGTATAGATTTGGAACGCCTTGCAGCCTACAAAAAGGAATTGGAAGAAAGAATTGAAAACTACAAAAAGATTGATAAAGTCCGCGCGATCCAGGATATGGAGCGGTTTTGGAAACTTATTAAAGAAACGGAAGGGAGGTAATGGAATTGCCTGAAATGAGGACAAGATTTTTGCCAAAGATGACCCATGACGAGGTGGTGGAATACAGGAAAAGGAATGATATCATTTTTGTTCCCTTTGGGACGGTAGAGGTGCACGGCACGTTTCCGCTGGATGTGGAACAGACCACGCCGGAAGCTTTCGCCCTTTGTATGGCACAGAAGGTGGACGGCCTGGTATTAGGACAGCTCCCTTACTTTTATCCCGGGGCGTCGCCAATGAGTCCGGGAACCATACAGATGAGCGTGGAATCGGGAGTCCGCTATCTGAAAGAAATTGCCCATTCCCTTTTAAACCAGGGATTCCGCAGGCAGATTTATGTATCTCTTCACGGCCCCGCATTTTTGACAGCGGGGACGCTGGTGGTGGATTTCTTTGACGAGACAAAGGTTCCCATCGCTTATATTGATCTTGTGGAGGCGGCGCAATATGCGGCAAAGCAGGGAGTAAAAATAGATGATTATGACAGCCTGTTTTATGGCGCATATGAAATTCTGGGGCGAAAAGACGAGCTGGTGGTGGATACAAGTATCTGTGCGGAGCCTAAACAGGATTCGGAGACCTCGATTGACCATTTTTCCTACTTTAGAAGATATGCCCATCCTTCAGGTTCCATTGGTTTTTATTTTGCAAGGCCGCAGGATCATGCAGGGATGACGGGGGCCTTAAAGAGTGTGGAAGAACGTGATGAGAGATGCAAAAAAGGGGCTATACAAATCAGGGAAATTGTAGAACATATGGATATGCCTGAATATGTGGAAGCCATGAGATATGTGGATGAGGAAACATCCTCGGTGATTCTGCCTAAATATGCCGATATTCTTCCCCGCAACAAGTACCCGGACGCGGGAGTAAAAAAATAAAGTAAGAAGGAAATTTGCTACAAGGAGCTTTCAGTGGCCGCGCTGAAAGCTCTGTTTTTATTTAACATAAGGCCAGCCCGCGGAGCGTGCCGGCCGTTGTTTGGAATGCCGCAGGGGACTGTCCACACAATTGAAAAACAAAGTACCATTTGGTACATGTAAGGAGAAAGAAGGAAAATAGTTGTTGACAATTCCGCCTCCTTGCTATATACTTCTCCTGTCAAATATTTTGATAATCAAAATATTTTATACTCAAAATGCTTGATACTCAAAATATTTGACATTCAAATAAAAGTGAAAGATTTTCAACCTTTCACTCACAAGTTTGTGTCTGTGCTGCATCCACAAACTTGATATGTGCAAAAAAGCAGCGCAGAAATGAGGAGAAATATGTTAGAAAAAATTACTGAAATTATCAGAGAACAGTTGAATGCGGATGGCGTTACAATCACCATGGACACATCCTTCGAAAAGGATCTGGAGGCGGATTCCCTTGATTTGTTTGAGCTTGTAATGGCGCTGGAGGATGAGTATGGCGTTGAGATTCCTTCGGAAGAATTGGAAAACCTCACTACGGTAGGAGCGGTAATCAAATATTTGGAAGGCAAAGGGGTTGAAGCAATGTCATTAAGTTAACGGCTGCGGACGCCGGGAGGAAAATAAAGTTCTCCGTCGCCGCGCTCTCGCTCCGAAAAAAGCGTAGCGGACAC
>CAJUKV010000099.1 GCA_910587305.1 uncultured Lachnospiraceae bacterium
TCTGAAACAATCATTCTGCGTCAATGTACCAGAAACTTAATTTTCGTTGTACTAGAGCATGTTTGCAACGATCAGGCACATGAATTTGCAGAGGAAGGAGAGGATTAGATAATGAAGGATAATAATTGTGGATATTGCCAGGGTGGCGAGCTTTTGGCCAAATTTGGCATTAAAATTTGTGATTTGGATGTAAGCCAGCTGATTTTATTTAAAGAACAGAGCAAACCGGGCAGATGTATTGTGGCATATAAAGATCATGTCAGCTAGATTGTGGATATCAGCGACGAAGACCGAAACCGCCTTTTTGCAGACGTTGCAAGGGCCGCTAAGGCACTCCATAAGGCGTTTGCGCCGGATAAGGTGAACTATGGCGCTTACGGAGACACGGGCTGCCACTTACATATGCATCTGGTTCCCAAGTATAAGGGACAGGATGAGTGGGGCGGCGTGTTCCGGATGAATCCGGACAAAAAGTATTTGAGCGAGGCCGAATATGAGGAAATGATTGCGAAGATCCGCGAGAGCCTATAGAAATTCTCTCACAGGCATTTTCTTATAGACATTTTTATAGGATATCAGGTTTTGTTTTCAGCTTTGGCTGATGACAAGTTCTTCCAGATCAAAGCTTATGATTTTCTTAAGTTCATCTAAGGAAGTTTCAACCTGATATCCTATTTTTCCTGCGCTGAAAATGATGGTGTCAAAATTCGAGGCCGACAGATCCAGTACGGTTCTAAACGGTTTTTTCATTCCAACCGGAGAACAGCCGCCGTGAATGTATCCGGTCAATGCAAGCAGTTCTTTTGATTTGATCATGCTGATATTTTTCTCACCAACACAGTGGGCTGCTTTTTTCAGATCCAGTTCTTTGTCCACAGGAATCATAAACACAAAGTGATTCCCCGAATTGCCCACGGTCACCAACGTTTTAAATACCCGCCGGGGATCCTGATTCAGAACAGTGGCAACATCAATGCCGCTGATCACATCGGTATCCGCATAGCAGTAAGTCTGATATACAATCTTTTTCTGATCGAAAAGTCTCATAACGTTTGTTTTTTCCGTTGTCTTTTTCAAAATTATCACCGTCCATTCTGCAAAATTTTAAGGGAAGCCGGATTTGCTGCGCCGCCCTTGCGGAACATTTCCTGGACAGAACATTGTCCCTGCTAAGGCCGCCCTTTCAAAATACCACATTTTAAATGTTTCCGTCAACTGAGGATAAAAAATTGTCCTGCCCAAATATAACTATTCACGGCCCAATGTCATTAAGTTTAGCGTCCGCAGCCGTTAACTTAATGATACTTGGCTGAATAGTTACCAAACATGCCCTAAAGAATCAGGCTTCCTACCGGCAGGTACCGGTTAATAAAGGTATTTAAACAGCAGGAGATTCTTAGAGGGTATGACACCTCCAAGTCCACGGAAAAGGAGATGCGCAGGCAGGGACGGCTGGTGGTTAAGGCCGGAGCGGTATTTGTATATCAGGTTCCGGCAGGGGAAATTGATGCAAAGGAATTGCTGGAGCTGGAAGAGGGAGGAATTGGAGAACAGATAAAGCACGGGTTTGGAAAGATACGTGTCTGCGATGATTTCCATATCCGGTACGATGTTTTGAAGGGGGGAAGCGGGAATGGATGAAGGGGTAAGATTTGCATGTGTTAAAGTGATGAAGCAGAAAACAAATGTATTTATAAGTGAAATAAACCATTTGATGGAGGAGGAGGGAGTCGGTAAAGTTTTAAGGCAGGGAAACATAGGCGGTAAGGAAAAACCGCCGGGAAGAACCCAGTTTAAAGCCCTTATGGATGCCGCAGGTGAAGCCTCCTGCATAGAAGAACTGCTGCTGTTTTTGTCTTATCAAAAATCCAAGGGAGGGGGATGGCAAATAAAATGCGGCGGCAATGAGGATATTTCACAAAAGATATCAAAATCCCTTATGAAAATTCAGGAAGATGTTTTTGACGCAATTGAAAAGGAGGCAAAAGCCGGCAGGATAACACAGGAAGATGAAAGAATAATAAGGCTGGAAATTGCAGAAAAGTATATGGGCTATTTATATTGGAAAGCGTCTGTTGAGAGCAGAAGCTAGGGAGGAACAAAAATGTTTCATAAATTTGTAAACAGATATGTAATAGAAGGAAAGCTGGTTGCCGTAACGGCGCTGCATATCGGGGCGGCGGAGGATGTATTTAAGCCGGATGGCTGTAGGAATCCTTTTTTTCGCAATGCCAATGGGCTGCCCATGATTCCGGGTTCCTCCTTAAAAGGAGCTATGCGCAGTTTCCTGGAACAGTTCCTTTTAAGCGAATCAGGAAAAGACATGCTGCTTACCGGTGAGAATCATATTCCCGCAGGGACCTGTACAGGACAGGCTCCTTGTATCGATCCTGCTAAAGATGAAAAGTTGAAGAAAATGCTGAAAAAAAAGGATGGCAGCGCTTCCCTTAAGTTGTCAGAATATCTTTTTGGGACGCCGGGCGGGGAAAAGGGCAGGCTCTGTTTGGTATGCAGGCTCTTTGGGTCGCCATACAGCGCCGCAAAATTCAGTGTGAGAGATGCCAGGGTAATAGAAAATACATTTCAGAGAGCCTTTGAGATCCGCAGCGGCGTAAGCATTGACAGGGATTTCGGGACGGGAATCAGCGGAAGAAAATATGACGTGGAAGTAGTGCCCGAGGGGACGGCGTTTTCATTTCGTGCAGTTTTGGAGAATGGGGATAAAAAGGAATGGGAGGCCATAAAACTGCTGTTAAAGGCAATGGAAATTGGTATGGTGTCAATAGGCGGAATGAAATCAAGGGGCCTGGGGGAAGTAAGGATACAGGATGTCAGGTTTCAGCATATCAATGAAAAGAACATAGCGGGATACCTTTCAGGAGAGGAAATCGGTTTTCAACATTTAGAAGAGACGGACATTCAGGAGGGGAAATGATGCGGGAATTAAAGAATGAAGCCAGAATATCTGTTTTACTGTATACCGGAAGCGCCCTTGCAATCAGAAGTGCCCAGGGAAGAAAATTAGACCCCACCCAGCCTGATATGCAGTGCTTGAAAAGCCGATATCAGGGGAAAGAAGTGCCTATCATACCAGGGAGCAGCCTAAAAGGCGTCATCAGGAGCAGGTATGAAAAAATAGTAAGTTTATTTGGCGGAAAGTGCTGTAATATTTTTGACAGACAAAATGTCTGCAGCAATCCTAAAGGCTGGGATAAAAAAACGTATGAAGAAAAACAAAAATATGTGAGGCAAAGAATTTGCCCGGCCTGTCAGTTATTTGGGTCGCAGATTATTGCGGCCAGGATTTCTATTGCAGATGCCTATCCTGTTGGGGACTGTGTTCTGGGAGAACGTACCGGGGTGGGAATAAACCGAATTACCGGAGCGGCGCAGGATAAAGCGCTGTATGATTTTGAGGTAGTGGAGGACGGAAAATTCCAGGTGGAAATAACGCTAAAAAATTATGAGCTGTACCAGATGAAACTTCTCCTGTATGTTTTAAAAGACCTGAATGATGGATATGTAACCCTTGGCTCCGCCTCAACAAGGGGAAATGGCCGTATGAAGGTGGAGGAGATGGAAATTAGCCTGCGCGAATACAGAAAAAATGTTACAGGATGGAGGGGAGCGGAGGATGCACAGGAGATCCCGCTAAGTGGGAAATATGGGAAAGGATATGAGTGGGCGCAGCCTTTTTATGGGGAAATAAAACTGCAAGAGTGCAAAATAGACGAAATATTGGATATTTGCAAAGAAGTGGATATTCGAAATAAAGTGAGGAGGGACATGAATGTCTAAACAGCAGCCTTTTCTTTGTGATAAGCCTTACGAATTTGTCCCTTTGCTGGAAAAGTGCGAAAAAGAAAAATACAGCAGCCATAATTTAGTGGAAAAGGATACCTATAGCGGAAAGCTGAAGCTGGAGATATTGGTGGAATCCCCGTTACATATTGGGAGCAGGCAGCAGGATTACGACGAGTATGGCAGCGTGATAAAAAAACAGATGCGCAGGAATGGATGTATCATTGTTCCAGGCAGCAGCCTGAAAGGGGTGGTGCGCTCTATTGCGGAGGCTGTTTCTTACAGCTGCGCGGTGAAGGCGCCATATCAGGAGCTGGAGAGGTTGCTGCCGCCCTTAAACAATACGGCCTGCAAAAATATAAATAAGGAGGGGCTGTGTATAACCTGCTCTATTTTTGGCATGGCGGGCAGGAAGGACAGCTATCGGGGAAAGGTTCAGTTTGAGGAATTTGTCATGAAAAGCGGCAGTACGGTATATGAAAAGCTCCCCCCATTGAAAAGCCCTTCCTGTGATAAAGTGTGTTATTTTGCCGGCACTGAAAAAGAAGGGGAGCGTCAAAAGACGGGATTTTTGGGAAGAAAGTTTTACGGCACAGGCAGGGAAGCTCAGATAGAGTCAAATGAAAAGAGCAGATACGAAATGATTGCGCCGGGGAGCGTACTGGAAGGGGAAGTAATATTCCAAAATTTAAGGAAAGAAGAAGGAAAGGTGCTGTTTTATGCTTTAGGTATCGGGCATCATTTTACTATGAAATTAGGTTATGGAAAACCCTTAGGATACGGAGAGACGAAGGTTATCCTGAAAGAGGTGGAGACCCTTGCAAAGTGGTATCCGTCGCAGAGGAAACTCAGTGTGGATATGGTGAAAAATTGGGCGGAGGAATACAGGTCGGACAGCCCTGCCGAAATCAAAAAGGCTCTGCAAGAATTTGAGAGGATCATGGGGATAAAAGATCATGCGAAGGGATCAGGTGTTACAGACAGCAATTAGAAAGAATCTACAAAGAGGAGAAGTGAGCGCGTCTGCCTTTTCGGCGGTACATCAATGCATCAGCGCAGTAAATATTACAGAGTGGACAGATGAACAAAAAAAGGAAAAGCTGATAAGAAATCTGCAAAGCTTTTGGCGGGGGAAAAGCGAATTTGTCGATGGCTGTAAGCGGGAGCATATTCAAAAGATTATTAAGACGGCGTTTGGCATAAACAGTGATACGGCCGGTTCCCTTGGCCAGGATATACGTTCCTTTACTTTCAAGGAGCTGTATTTGTATTATTGTTATATAGAGCGGATAGCAAAAAGCGACGTATATTTTTCAGATACCATATGGGAATTTTCCATAAAGTAGAAAAATAATTTAACACTATCCGTAATCACCCGGCAGAAATGCCGGGCTTTTCTTTTTTATTATCCCCATTTACAGTCATACGCACAGGAAACCTGTGCCGGTCACTGAACTAAAAGGACCCTTTTAGGAAATGGAGGCATGAATGATGAACTGTACTGCAACAAGGAAACTGAGGCTAAAGGATATCCATAATAACAGTTACAACACTGACGAGATTCTTGAACTGCTCAAAGATTTTGAGGGCACAGATAACTATGCCGGTGCATTATCCTTTGTATGCCTGCTTCTGGGCACGGCGCCGGAAAAAATCTGGACGATGTTTGAATATGTAGAGTGACTGGTTCAGGCGGAAAACAATGCTGGCCATATACTCTCCCCGGCAGGAATGCCGGGCTTTTTTCCGCTTTCCCATTTTCAATGCACACCTTTCTGCACAGTTCCTGTGCCGGCCGCTCTCCCGAAAGGAGGATTGGCCCAATGGACAAAATCGACGGTTATGAGATTCAAAAGACAATCCTGTTTGAAACAGGGTACGGCTTCGCTTTGGGCTGTGTGCCGGGGATGCCGGAAAAGTCTGCGGTCTGGAATTTCACACAGACTGCCTGCGGGCGTGATTACTACCATAAAAGCTGCCATGCCAGCAGGGACGGTGCGCAGGAGGATTTCCGGCGGAGGGAGAGGGATTACCGTATGCTTTACGGGAGGCGGGAAAAGACGGGACACAGCGCCGCTGTATTCTACCGCTATTATTCCACCCAGCGCCCAGTGGACATCGCAACCTACCCGCAGCCGGAGGGGAATAGCCCTGTTATGATTGTCAACTACAACGAAGACAGGAGGCGCCCGGTTGTCGGCGGCCGGTTATACGCATGGGGCGAGATACTCTATCCCCATCCGCTGACAAAGGAGCAGATGGAGGATTATGAGCTGAAGCCTGCCCCTGACCCGTAAAAGAACAAAAAAGACGGTATCCATTCAGACGACTGAACAGGATGCCGCCTTTTTATACCAGAG
>CAJUKV010000100.1 GCA_910587305.1 uncultured Lachnospiraceae bacterium
GGTGCTTTGGGTAGACATACCCATTTATCAATTACAATTTGCGGAAACTCAAGCATAATTATCCAAACGCAAAATCGAAAAGGCCCTCCCTTCCTAGTTTACTCTGTCAATATGGTGACAGGCTGCGTAATGATTGCTTTCTATCTCCTGCCACCTGGGAACCTCCTGGGCGCACCGCTCATCCGCATAAGGACATCTGGTGCGGAACCGGCATCCCGAAGGGGGATTTAAGGGGCTGGGCACATCTCCTTCAAGCACAATACGCTTGCTGGCCTTAGCCGCTTTCGGGTCTGCAATGGGAATCGCGGATATCAGACTCTTTGTGTATGGGTGTAAAGGCCGGGTGATCAGCTCATAGCTATCCGCGAGTTCCACCATCCTGCCCAAATACATAACGCCAATTCTGTTGGAAATATGCTTGACAGCGGATAGATCATGGGCAATAAAAAGATAAGTAAGCCCCATTTCCGCCTGTAAATCCTCAAACATATTGATGACCTGCGCCTGAATGGAAACATCCAGCGCGGAGATCGGTTCATCGCAGACAATAAATTCCGGTTTCACTGCAAGGGCTCTCGCAATTCCCACTCTCTGACGCTGGCCGCCGGAAAATTCGTGAGGATATCTATTGGCATGCTCCGAGTTAAGGCCCACGCGCTGCAGCATTTCTATAATCAATTCATATCTTTCCTGCTTATTTGCCGCCATTTTATGTACGTCAATGGCCTCCCCCACAATATCGCCCACCGTCATACGGGGGTCAAGGCTTGCATACGGATCCTGAAAAACAATCTGCATTCTTTTGCGGTAAGGAAGCATATGGGAATATATTTTCTTTTCCACATCAAAGATGACATCCCCGTCAAAAACAAATCGTCCTCCCGTAGGCTCATAAAGCCGCAAAAGCGTACGGCCTGTGGTAGTCTTCCCACAGCCGGATTCGCCCACAAGTCCTAAAGTTTCTCCTTTTTCAATGTTAAAAGAAACGTCATCTACCGCCTGAATATATTTTTTATTTTTGCCGTAACCGCCTCCCGGAAAATACTGTTGTAAATGCTCAACCTGAACTAATTTTTCACTCATTTGCGGCTCCTTTCTCCATTTCTTCCTTCTGATTCAGCCAGCACTGGGTATAATGAACCCTCCCAAAATTTGAAACAGGAGGCATTTCCCGCAGACAAATCTTCATACACGCCTCACATCTGGGCGCAAAGGGACAGCCTTTAGGCGGATTTAACAGATCGACAGGCGTTCCTTCAATGGGAATCAGCCTTTCATGTTCTTTCGTATCAATCCTGGGAATAGAGCGGATTAATCCTTTGGTGTACTGATGCTTGGGATGATAGAAAATATCATCCGTTGTGCCGTACTCGATTACCTTTCCGGCATACATAACCGCAATTCTCTCGCACATGCTTGCCACCACACCAAGGTCGTGGGTAATCATGATAATCGCCATACCCAGCTTATCCTTAAGTTCCATCATCAGCTCCAAAATCTGCGCCTGGATGGTAACGTCAAGGGCTGTGGTAGGTTCATCCGCAATCAGAAGCTTGGGCTCACAGGCAAGGGCTATGGCAATCATGACACGCTGGCGCATACCGCCGGAAAGCTCATGGGGATACTGCTTTAGCCTCTTCAAAGGTTCATTAATGCCTACAAGCTCAAGGAGCTCCTTGGCCCGTTCTTTGGCCTGGGCTTTATTTTTATCCGTATGGAGCAAAATAGCCTCCATAATCTGATTCCCAATGGTATAAACCGGGTTTAAGCTGGTCATAGGATCCTGGAAAATAATGGAAATCTCATTACCTCTTATTTTTCGCATCTCCTTATCGCTCATCTGGTCGATCTGGTGTCCGTTAAACATAAGACTGCCGCCAACTAACTTACCCGGATGGGCGGTAAGCCCCATAAGGCTATATGCCGTTACAGATTTCCCGGAGCCGCTCTCCCCTACGATTCCCAACACCTCTCCTTCCCTTAAATGAATGGAGACATCATTTAAGGCTTTTACCTCCCCTACGGGAGTGAAAAAAGAAAGCCGTTCGTTTTTTATATCAACAAGATATTCTGACATAGATCCCTCATTTCCGCAAAGTAAACTCTTTTCCTCTTTGCTTAATTTACAATAAAGTTATCCTAATTTTTTAATTTAGGGTCAAAGGCGTCCCGAAGTCCGTCGCCTAACAGGTTAAAGCTCAATATGATAAGACTGATTAGAAGCGCCGGAATAAACAAAAGATAAGGATATGTATTCATACCGTTAATCGCATCGCTTGCAAGACTTCCCAAGGAAGGAAGGGGAACCGCAACGCCCATACCCAAAAAGCTCAAAAAGCTTTCCGTAAAAATGGAAGACGGAATCTGCAAAGTCGTGGTGACGATTAAAGTTCCGATACAATTGGTAAGCAGATGCCTTTTAATAATCTTTCCATTGCCCACTCCAAGAGCCCGCGCCGCCGTAACATATTCGCTTTCTTTCAGGGTAAGTACCTGGCTTCTGACCATTCTCGCCATACCAACCCAGTAAAGCAGGGCAAACACTATGAAAATACTGATTAGGTTTTCACCCACTACGCCAACCCAGCCAAATCCGGGCACGGTCTTCAGATTTCCAAGAGGCGCTTTCAGCGCAAAGGATAAAAGGACAATCAGCAAAATATCCGGCACCGTATAAATAATATCCACGATACGCATCATAACAAGGTCAACCCATCCGCCAAAAAACGCCGCAATAGAACCATACGTCGAACCAATGATCAAAATAATACCGGTTGCAATAAGTCCCACCAAAAGGGAAATACGGCTTCCCATCATAACCCGGATGGCATAATCACGTCCCATTTTGTCCGTTCCGAAAATGTGGGGGAAAACCTTCTCGCCCGCATCTATTCTGGCCTGTTCCTCCTCGGAGTACTCCATTGGCGCTAAGTTGTTTGCGCCTTTCATCTGCTCCTTATAGGTATAAGGATAAAAGGCAGGTACGATAAAGGAAAATATCATGACCACTACAATAACCGCCATGCTCACCATAGCTACTTTATTCTTTACAAGACGGCGCATACCGTCTTTCCAGAAGCTTACGCTCTCCCGCATGATAATCTGGCTCTGCTTTTCCTCTTCCGTTGCCGGCAGAAAATCTTCGGGGTTAAGTTTTAATTGAAAGCTGATTGGATTTTGTTTCATATTCGCCTTAAACTCCTTACTTTAATTTAATTCTGGGATCCACAATCTTATAAACAATATCAACCACTACGTTCATAATGATGATCAATGTTGCAAGGAAAATTGTAGTGCCCATAATCAATGTATAGTCGCGTCCGCTGATAGCGGTGATAAATTCTCCGCCAAGTCCCGGAATGGTAAAGATCTTTTCCACTACGAAGCTTCCTGACACCGTATAGGCCAGCATTGGCCCCACATAAGTGATAACCGGCAAAATGGCGTTTCTAAGGGCATGTTTAAACAGAATAAGGAAGCCTGAAACACCTTTTGCCTTGGCCGTACGCATGTAATCCTGTCCTAAAACATCCAGCATGGAGGAACGCATCAGCCTCATAATATAAGCCGTAGGATAAAAGGACAGCGCCATAACGGGCATCACAAAATGTTTCCATGAAGATAGGCCCACCGTAGGAAGCAGCATCAATTTAACGCCAAAGAAATATAAAAGCAATGTGCATATAACGAAGCTTGGAACCGCAATGCCGCAGGTAGCCACTACACTGATAAGACTGTCAAGAAATTTTCCTCTCTTAAGCGCCGCAATACATCCGAGCGGAATGCCAAGCAAAAGTGCAACACAGACGGTAAGCCCTCCCACTCTGGCCGATACGGGAAATTTCATCCTGATAATGTCCATAACCGTACGTCCGCGCTGCTTTAAACTATCACCGAAATCTCCATGCAGCGCGTCCCCTATGTAAGTTAAATACCGCTGGAACAAAGGTTTATCCAGTCCGTACTTAGCCTCTAAGGCCGCTGTCGCCTGAGGGCTGATTGCTTTTTCCGAAAGGAAAGGTCCTCCGGGAACCATATTCATCAGAAAAAACGTGATGGTAGCAACCGCCCATATTGTGACAATTGCAAGACCGATTCTTTTTGCAATATACTTTGCCATACTCACACCTCTTAATCCATATCAAACGCTGTCATGCCTTACGGGACAGCTTATTGACTACTAAAAAGAAAGAACCATAGTGTTTCTTTAAGCCAAACTCCATCGTCCCTCCCCTTCATAACTCTAACACTTTAACACTTTAACAAAAAACTACCGTATTTGTCAATTCTATATTAGAATTTTTCTGTAAAATTAGCTACCATTTTGTAACAAATACCATTTTTCTTAACATAATTTCTAATTTACAAGCAAAAAAAGGCGGAGCGCTTATCACGGCGTTCCGCCAAAGCCTGCCTGGTCTACTCCCGGCGCAGATCCTTATCCGTTTATTTTGCGGTCCGCACTACCACCTTGCCAGTGCATTCCATGACAGGGTCTTCCCGCACAATTTCTCCCACACTGTCCACCGTTATGATACCTGACTTTGGATTTTTAATAGAAATAACATGGCCGCGCACATCAGCCTCCACGTCGGAATATTCAAAGGATAAATCCGTTTCCTCCATCTGACAGTTTACCAGCTTCAAGTTTTTGCAATAGCATAAAGGCTGGGTTCCGATAATCTTGCAGTTAATCAGCGTAAGCCCCTCCGAAAACCACCCCAGATATTCTCCTTTTACGACGCTGTTGCGAACCGTCACATTCCGGCTGTGCCAAAAGGCATCCTTTGTATCCAAATCGCAATCCTCGATTTCCAGATGTTCCACATACTGAAAGGAATATTTCCCCTTCATCTTTACACCGCTAAGTTTCACATTTTTGCTGTCTAAAAAAAGATATTCAGATGTAATATCCGTATCCACAAGCGAAATATCCTTCGACTTCCATCCAAATTCAGGAGAAACAATCTCACATCTCTCTAACCGAATCCCGGCACATTCCCGCACAGCTTTAATTCCGTTTAAAACACTGTCCGTAATCACTCCGTCCTGTGCATACCAGATGGCCGCCCTGGCCGTTTCGTCCATAATGCTTTTCTCTACGGTGAATTTCTTTACATGCCAGAGCGGGTAACGCAAAGAAAAATGACATTCTTTTAACCCCACATCCCTGGCCTCTTTCAGGGCGGACTCGCCGTCAGCCGGGCCTGCGAAGCTGCAATTAACCACATCCGTATTTTGAAGGTGGTAAAGAGCCCTTTCTTCATCAAATTGTTTCCTGTTAATACTTTCCCGCATCATTTCAATCCTCCTCTTTCAATCGTCCTGTCTGTAGCTATAACTGCTTTTTTATTCTGCATTTTTATTCTGCTTTTCTATTCTGTTTTTCTATTCTGTTTTTTTATTCTGCTTTTTCTTTTACGCCTTAGAAATCTTTCACCTCTTTTTGTTCTTTACTTTGTGTGCTGTGATAACCGTATAGCTGTATGCATTTATTGTTATAATACAATTATCCGTATTCAAATACCAATTTTTCCCCTTCCTTTCAATCACAGCATCAAAACAGCTGATTTGCTCCTTACACCAGCCAATCACATCCTCCGTATCTAAAGATAAATTTCTTTTTATCCGCACTACGCCTAATTCGGTTGTATGCAGTCTGCCCACATTTTCCCGCAGTTCATTGCCTTCCTCCATTTCAAAACCGTCCTCCTTTCGCCTGCAATTTTACAGCATAAGTGCAACTAAAAGAAAGAGAAATACAGTGCTTTCGCTGTATTTCTCTTTCTTTTCATTCATGCCGGCGACCGGAATCGAACCGGTACGGGAGATTAGTCCCGCAGGATTTTAAGTCCTGTGCGTCTGCCTGTTCCGCCACGCCGGCAGGTCAATCCAACATTCCCGCATCTCGCAGGACAGCTAACAGATTCATGATTGACTCCTGGGACCTATAGGACTCGAACCTATGACCCTCTGCTTGTAAGGCAGATGCTCTCCCAGCTGAG
>CAJUKV010000101.1 GCA_910587305.1 uncultured Lachnospiraceae bacterium
CATTCGTCCGATATAGGGGCGGCACAAACGCAAACCGCCGTGTAAGCATATTAACTGATTCCCCCGCTTTCCAATAGGCAGACCGCCGCATATGGCGGTCTGCCATAGCGGCGGTTAGCTTTTGCAGGGTTCCTTATAAAAAGTTCAGAAAATCATCACTACATTTCTCTTCTTTCCTCTGTATGCTCAAAATGAACGCGCTCTGCATTGATTGTTATCGTAATGTCATCACTGCTATGTTCCGCAGCCAGTGAAGTAAGTTTGGAAATGGCATCATCCTCTGTCATTGTGAGCAGTTCATCCAGTGTTGTTTCATCCCAAAACCTCTGTATGTCTCTGACCATGCCGCCGACAAGACGGTCACGCTCCCCGATTGTCACCTTTTCCTTATCTGCTATATGATAAGAAAACTGATAATACAGATCACACCAGACCGGCTGTTCCCCATCCCTTTCCAGTTTTTGCGGAAGGCTCTGCTGATATACGGTGTCTGCTTCCACCTCATTTGTATAACTGCTCTGTACAAATTCCCCGTTTTCAGTTCCCGATAAATACACTGTCAACCGAATAAACGCAAGGTCTTCCTCGCTCAAACTCACTTGAAAATCATTACACAGCATATCAGCATCAACCCGTTCCATTCGGCTGAAATCCTCGTCAGCCCATGCCAGTAGCTTTGCGTTGAAATCTGCAACGCTCATGCTGGTATAGTCTGGCGTTTTCAAAGCCAGCAGGGATTGGTAGTCCTCTTTTGTACCATATCCGCCCCGGCGGGATTCCTGATCGCCCTGCTCGTTTGCTCCTGAGACTTGCTGTTTCTCTCCCGCCGCGGGCAGGGGGAAATACGCAAATTCGATGGCGGCACTGAGTTCCGCTGTCTGATTGGTATCCTGAAGCAGATGGTCTATCTGGAATTGAACATCCGCCCTGATAGCGGTCTCGTCCCGGAGTTCGTCTTTTGTTTTGTTCCTAAGCGTGTCCTGCATAACGCTCATGACTCCCAGACGTGTATCATTGTAATCCTTGACTAAAAGCACGTCAGGGTTCAGGATCGTCAGAGTGAAAGAGTATTCCAGCCGCGCTTTATCCCCTGTATAAGAGGATGTTACTTCACCGCTGTAGCTTCGTGTTTTCCAATCGTCACCAGCCAGCGGCAGGATGTAGAACAGAAACTCGGCATCTTCATCGGTGTCTTTCAACTCCTGCAAGGCAGTGTCTTTGGAAAGCTGCTCAAACAGATCAGTGTATTCTTTTGTATCCGTTGACGCACCAACTTTGCCCCGAAACTCCGCTACGGTCATTTCCTCGTAACCGTCAAATCGGAGTTCCAGCAGCTTTTCGTATTCCTGGCTGGTAAAAGAAGCGTCAGCCGGGAGCGTGGCCTGTGTGCGAATGGGTGTGCTGGAATTGTCAGGGGCCGGGGTGTTTCCCTGTTCTCCACAGCCTGCCAAACCCACGATCAGCAGAACAGCAGGAACAAATGATAGGTATTTTTTCATTGATTATGCTCCTTTCTGTGAACAACGGCTTACCCGTTGTTTTCCCTTTTCCGGGTACAGCTTTATCATATCGGCCCAGCTTGAATTGAGTTTGTATTGAATATGTTTTTTATGTGAAGATGGAAAGGGCGGCAAGCCTTCACGCTTACCGCTCTTTGATGTTTGATATTTCTAAAATTGTACTGATACCATTACACCCTGCGGTGTGTTTTCGATTTCGATTGCCGCCCTATGCAGATCAAGGATTGTTTTGACAATGTATAAGCCCAAGCCTGTGCCGCCGGTCTGTCGATTTCTTGACTGATCCACACGATAAAACGCTTCAAACAGTTTTGGAATATCCCCGTCCGGGATATGTACGCCCGTATTTTCAATCATTAGATTTACTTTTCCGGCGGCCTGACATAGCTTAACATTTATGCACTCTCCCGCCGGGGAGTATGCAGCGGCGTTCCCCAAAAGATTGTCCACCACTTTTTGAAGAAGCTGCAAATCGCCTAAAATGCTGACCTCTTGGGATATGTCTTTTTCAACCGTCAATTCCCGTTGCATAAACAAATCTTCATTTGCTGTCAGACGGTCTTGGATTAGTTTATCAAAATAGATGTGCGCGGGGTTGAACGCATACCCCGGCGTGTCCAATCGTGATATTGTCAAAAGCTCCTGAACCATTTTCTCCAAGTCATCCGTAACTTCCAAAGATTGTGTAAGATAGGTTTCCCTGTCCTTATAGCGTCCCACCTGATAGAGCATACCTTGAAGCTGCCCTTTGATAATGGTAATAGGTGTTTTTAATTCGTGGGACGCCGCCGAAAAAAACTCCACCCGCTGGCGTTCAAGCTGCCGCTCCCTATCAATATCCTCTTGCAGCTTTTGATTTGCACTTTGCAGTTCCGACAAGGCGGACGATAGTTTTCTCGATAAGTCATTTAAGCTGTCAGCGAGAATGCCTATTTCGTCTGTACGCAGGACAGTGCATAGACCGCTGAAGTCCAATGCCGCCATTTGTTTTGATATTCTGCTGATTTTTTTAATAGGTGTTGTCATGTAAATGGTATAGAAAAAGGCCACGATGATGGAAACAGCAATAATCACAACGCTCAAAACAGGAATTGCCTTTTGAAGTGCCTCCACCACCTGACTTTCTTTTTCTGTGTTTTTGGAAAAGAACACTATATACTCCTCTGTGCTGTCCGTAAAAGTTAGGCGACACCATTGTGATGTATCATTTTTGTTAAACTGCTTAAGTTCTTCGCTGTTGCTTTGAAAAAGGCGGAAAACAAACTCATCATCATTTTTTTCAACAATCTGATTACAATAATCCTCAATGGCAAATAATGCTTCCTCTTTTGTGAAGCGGGAAATGTCCTCAACAAAATAAGGCAATTCCTCATTTATCGCAGAAAAATCATGCGTATATATGTATGGGGCGAATTGGGTTATGCAGAAATATGTTATCGAGCAGCAGGCCGCCATTAAGACAGCAGTAATCATAAAAACTTTTGCAGACAAGCTACTTCTAATTCTCTTTATCAATTCTATATCCCACCCCTCTGATTGTTTCTATGTAGTCGGCGGCACCGAGCTTTTTTCGCAGGTTCTTAATATGTGTATCAATAATCCGTTCTTCTCCGAAAAACTCATACTTCCAAAGAGTTTGCAAGAGATTTTGTCGCGTTAAAATCCGGCCTTTGCGTATTATCAGCTCCCGCAGTATCTCAAACTCGCGGGGCGTGAGGTCGATGTTTTCTTGCTTTGTGTATGCCCTGTACCCCTGTAAATCCAAAGTGAGGTCTTTGTAGGTGATTGTCTGCGGTTCGTCTGACTGTTTTGCAGATCGGCGCAGGACGGCGGCGATTTTCCGCAACAGGACAGGCATGGAAAAAGGCTTCGTGATATAATCATCAGCCTGCAGGTCCAATCCCCTTATCTGGTTTTCCTCCCCATCCAAAGCCGTGAGCATGATGATAGGCACATCGGATTTCTGCCGGATAACCTCACAGACACCATAACCATCTATTTTGGGAAGCATAATATCAAGCAGTACCAAATCAAAATCCTGCTCAGAATATTTCGCAAGGGCTTCCACCCCGTCAGCCGCCAGTACAACACTATACCCTGCCTCAATTATAAAATCATGCAGCAAAGCCTGTATAGATAGATCGTCCTCAACTATTAAGATTTTGCTCATAGCGCACCTCCTGGCTTCTGATTATAACAGGGGAATTTGAATCTATTGTGTAGATTTGAAATTTTTTATATTTTTTCTTCTCCTACATCATTCCATCTCCCTGAACGTGCCAGCCATCCCACCCACAAGGCTCCACTGGCGCTGCATATAGGATTTCAGATTTTCCGTGCTTTGCCGATAAGCCTCCCGGACTGTTTCCGGATTATCGAAATGTTCCATGACTGCACTGACGGCGCAGTACCCGCTCTCCATCCCGGCAGATATGCCCTCGCCCATCGGGTTTAAGAACCCGGCGACTTCCCCCGCAAAAAGGATGCGCCCCATGCCGTAATCAATACGGCAACCCGGATGGATATGCGGCATCAGCCACTTTTCCTCTTTCGTCTGCCTGCTAATCCGCAGATGGTACTTACTTATTCAACGACACTAATGCTGTAAACAGTGTTAATTTGTGCCGGGTACGATTCAGCAATTACACCATCATATACAATTTCCAAGGTATCTCCCACTTCTGGTTCTTGTGAAGGATTTATATTGACCATAGGAACCGTTATCTGGTCCGCGCTATTCAACTCTGTGCTTCCTTCAACAGGTTCGACAAGATAATACCCATCCTGTATTTCTAATATTGTTGCTTGAAATGTTGCCTTATCTTCGCTTGTGCATCCTATCAATGTCAACACGAAAACCAGCGATAAAAGTAATGGTATCAATTTTTTCATCTGAGTTGTTACCTCCTAAATTTTATTTTCATATGTATAGACGTAAAATATCTCCAAATGTTCCCCTGCTATTACGTTTTTAGGGCGGCTTTTTTGCACGATATGGTCGGGGTCTGCTGGGGGTCGCCCTGTTTTGGTTATCAAGGCGGCCCCCAGCAGATCTCGGCCATTCTATCCGCAAAGTCTAAATTGTCGCGCAGTGACTTCGAGATAAAATGTCCCAAAGCTACCGTTGTCCCCGCACTTTTCTGCACAGGGGCTCTGGTGGTATATCCCCCGTCACCGCCTACTATTGAGCATAGCCAGGGCGGGGGATAGGGTTGAACGCGCTGTAAAACCGCTTATTTTCTACGGCTGGACTGTTAGCATTTAGGCGTTTGAAACCCGCTTGTATCAAGGGTTTCCGGGCGCGTTCAGTAGGGTGGTATGTTTATATGTCCTGTGCCCCATTCGTTCCACAAAAGCTAACATAGGGCTATGATTGTTTCTCTTTTGTACGCATAAAGCCAGCACTATATACTGCAATCACTATTCCAATCACAATTACAGCAATAGTAACTCTAAAAATGATAGGCATCGGCTGGATGGAGGCGTATTCCATTGGATCGTTATAATAGCCAAGACCAATGCCCGTTTCAACATCCAGCCGAATAGCCATAGCCCGCAAAAAGAAAAGAGAGAAGTATTCCAAAATAAGAAGAACTGTTCCGGCTAACGCCGTAATCCACCCAGCGGTAAAGTATCTCTTTTTTACGTTCATTTTTACACATCCCTCCAACTTTCCGTTTGTGCTTTCATGCTGGGAGAGGTTTTCATTACCCAGTAACTCATCAGCGGATATTTTGAAAATATCACACAGGAGAGATACTTTCTCAATATCTGGTGCTGCTTGGTCAGTCTCCCATTTGGAAATGGCTTGCCGCGACATATTTATCAAGTCTGCAAGTTGCTCTTGAGAAAGTCCGGCCGCCTTTCTGATTTGTTGCAGCTTTGTTCCGAAAGTCATATGGTGTCCTCCTTTGTTTTCTGAAAAAATTGTACTGTAATGAGGCAGTGGCAGTCTACCAATTTCAACTTGAATATCCGCCACCAACGGTAGCACTAACGATATTTTCCTATTTTTGCGGCTTGTGGGGGGTACTATATTATTGGTTTTCGTCCAGTATAACAGACAAATCAAGAAAGTCAACGGTTGTAACATTCATCTTCGATAACCTCCAATCCGATTTTATGATGATATTATAAGCGGCGGTTCCCGGACAGTAAATTACCCGCTTTTTCGTGGGTACTAATCCGGGACTACGCCTTTCTCCTCCAGAATATGTTCCATGCCGTTTGTTTTCAGATAGTCAATCCCTATATGCTGGATGATCCTTAACGCCTCCAATGTTTTCATTCCCATATCATCCGTTAAGGAATACATTTTGGGATTATCAAAATGCTCCATAATTGCACAGGCGATGCAGTACCTACTCCCCATCCCAAATGTCTTTCATACTTAATTGCTATAATCTACATCATATTTTGAAATAAACCCCT
>CAJUKV010000102.1 GCA_910587305.1 uncultured Lachnospiraceae bacterium
TTCTTAGGCGGCGTCCTTTGACGCCTTAGAAAATCTTCATCTCTTCTTCACACTTGCACCGAATGCTCAAGCTGGATATTCACATAGCGTGCGCTCTTACGGACTTTGAAGCCGGCTGCAAGGCGTTATCCATGCTCTTACATTCCAATTCCATTGTTCTTTGCAGCTTGCGCCGTACATGAATATAAGCCGGAATCAAAAAGGCATCTGCAAATACCCAGGCCAACGGCCCCGCAAAACACGCCCCCGAAAAGCCCAGCCTCGGAACGAGCACCAATCCGGTTAAGGTTCTTGCCACCATCTCAAATACGCCTGCCAGTATGGCAAAAGTGCTAAATCCCATTCCCTGTATCATAAAACGGACAATGTTTACCAATGCCAGAGGAATGAAAAAAGCACTGTTAATAATCAAAAGCTTTCTTGCATTTGCCAGAATTTCTTTTTCCCCAGCATTTACAAATAGCCCTGCCAAATCCGCCCCAAAGAAATACATCACCACCAGGGCTATCAGGGAATAACATGCTCCAAGCAAGATACAGTCCTTTAAGCCGCGGTCAAGGCGTTCCAGCTTTTTAGCTCCCACATTCTGACCGCCGTAAGTGGCCATCGTAGATCCCATCGCCTCAAAAGGACAGCTGAAAAACATACTTACCTTGCCGCCGGCCGTCACCGTTGCAACTGCCAGCGAACCCAGCGTATTTACGGATGTCTGCAAAATAACGGATCCAATAGCCGTGATTGAATACTGCAGCCCCATGGGCACTCCCATACTGAAAAGAATCTTCATATGGCCGTGATTGATCCTCCATTCCTCCTTTGTAATATGAAGAATCTCAAATTTTTTTATCATATAGTAAAGGCACAGTAAGCCTGAGATCAGCTGTGACGCCACCGTCGCCACCGCTGCCCCCGCTACGCCCATCTTAAACACAACAATACACAAAACATCTAGTCCAATATTCAGCCCGGAAGAAAGCAGAAGAAATGCCAGCGGCGTTTTGGAATCCCCCATAGAACGAATAATACCGGACAAAATATTGTACAAAAAAGTTGCCGGAATGCCCCAAAAAATAATCAGAATATAGGAATAAGCATTCTCAAAGATATCCTCCGGTGTTTGCATCCATGTAAGAATATTCCTGCAAAGCAAAGTCACCAAAACCGTCATAATAAGCGCAATTACCCCCGCAAGACATGCGCCGTTTGCCACAAACTCTCTCATGCCGTGATAGTCCTTTGCGCCAAACTTTTGGGCCACCGGAATAGCAAAGCCGCTGCACACACCGGTGCAAAAACCAATCACCATAAAATTGACGGAACCGGTAGCGCCAACTCCGGCTAATGCCCTGACGCCCAAAAACTGCCCTACAATCACCGTGTCAACCACACTGTAAAACTGTTGGCATAGAAAACCAAGTAAAAGCGGTATGGAAAACTCCAATATTAACTTCATGGGAGAGCCTTCCGTCATATCTCTTGTTGAATTTCTCGCCATATTCCTATCCTCCTTAAAAGTTTAGCTTTACTATATGCCTCTCTGGTATAGCGCATCTTTCCATTTATCATCCAAACGCGCCGATTCCTTAAAAGACAAATTAGAGTATAATCACAATCTTTCAAAAAGAATAGTACAATTTTTCACAAAAATAGTAAAAATCTCTTTCGCGTAAAAGTACTTTTTACCAATCGGACAAGAAAGCTTTTTTCCCTGCCCGTCCTCCGGCTCATACGCCGCTTTAGCAGTATATTTCCTCTGCACAAACCTGTGCACAGCAAATGCCCTCATCCTTCGCAAGCCTGCTTATTCCAAACAACGGGAGATGTCGCAAAACTACAGATTCATGCAATATATAGCAGCCATACGCTAGAAGTTTGGCATATATTGTACAACTGCAAAGTTTTGCAACAGCCCCCTTATGTTAAACAAACGCTGCCACGCTCCGCGAGTCTGCTTATTGTAAGTAAAGCGGATGCGTCTGCCGCATCCGCCTTATTTTGAGCCCATGGTTCTTTCTATTTCTTACATTGCAAAAGGATTCTCTGACTCATAAAGCATTCCCTTAGGTCTGTTAAATCCAATCTCCTTTGCCTCTACGCCAATATACTTAAACACTTCAAACAAGGCCTTTCCATAATGTCCGAAAGCTACCGCACCATGGTGAGGATAATTTCCTTCAATCAACACATGACGGTAAAATCTTCCCATCTCCGGAATTGCAAATACACCAATACCGCCAAAAGATTTGGTAGCTACCGGGAGAACCTCGCCATGCGCAATATATGCCCGCAGCTTGCAGTCAGCCGTAGACTGTAAACGATAGAAGGTAATATCTCCGGGAACAATATCTCCTTCCAATGTTCCGTTGGTAACCTCCACAGGAAGGGATCTTGCCATAATCATCTGGTTCTTCATACTGCAGGCGGATAGCTTTTTGGAACAGGTATTTCCGCAGTGGAATCCCATAAAGGTGTCTTTATGGGTATAGTCAAACTTGCCCCTGATGGCTTCGTCATACATATCATCCGGCACCGTATTGTTGATGTCAAGCAAGGTAACAATATCCTCGCTCACCGCCGTCCCGATAAACTCACTTAAGGCCCCATAAATATCCACTTCACAGGAAACCGGAATTCCCATACCTGTAAGACGGCTGTTTACATAACAGGGCACAAAACCAAACTGTGTCTGAAAGGCGGGCCAGCACTTTCCTGCAATGGCAACATACTCCCGATACCCCTTATGAGCCTCCACCCAGTCAAGAAGGGTTAATTCATACTGAGCCAGTTTATGTAAAATCTCAGGCTTCTTATTTCCTGCGCCAAGCTCCTCCTCCATCTCCTTCACCTTTGCAGGGATTCTCTCATCGCCCTCATGTTTATTAAAAGCTTCAAACAAGTCAAGCTCGGAGTTTTCCTCAATCTCCACTCCCAGGTCATAAAGAGGCTTAATCGGCGCATTACATGCAAGGAAGTTAAGGGGCCTTGGCCCAAAGCTGATAATCTTAAGACTCTTTAATCCCACGATGGCCCTTGCAATGGGAACAAATTCATGAATCATCTCGGCGCACTCCCCGGCCGTTCCTACAGGGTACTCCGGAATATATGCCCTTACATTACGCAGCTTTAAATTATAGCTTGCGTTTAACATGCCGCAGTAAGCGTCCCCCCGTCCGCCTACCAGATCATTTTGAGATTCCTCCGAAGCGGCGATAAACATAGCCGGCCCGTCAAAATGCTTTGCAAGAAGCGTCTCGGAAATTTCAGGCCCAAAATTCCCAAGATAAACACAAAGCGCATTACAGCCTTCCTTTTTAATGTCCTCAAGGGCCTGCACCATATGGATCTCGCTTTCCACAATGCAGATGGGACACTCATAAATGTCTGTTGCATCATATTTTGCTCTGTAAGCCTCCACCAGCGCTTTTCTTCTGTTAACAGACAGGGACTCCGGGAAACAGTCACGGCTTACCGCAACGATTCCAATTTTAATTTTGGGTAAATTGTTCATTTTTTTGAATTCCTCCTTTTTGGCAAATAATTTTTATGTTTTCTATGCTAATCTTTATGCTCTTTACAACTATAGCAAACAACATTAGAAATTTCGTTTGCAGCCTTGTAAAATATCTTTTACAATTTTCTGCGCTTTCTAAAAAGTATATTAACTGTTTTACTGTCCATCTTTTACACCGTAAATCTCCTGCCACCATTCTCCTTTAATATTTGTTTACTTCAAAATTTCAAACAGCGGTTTACAGACAGGATAAATTTCCCTGAACTGACGATACCTAGCCTCATATTTCGCCGCCAGTTCCGGCTCCGGCTCTACGGTGCCCACAACCTTAACAATTTTAGCCGCCGCTGCTTCCACATTTTTATACTCCCCGCAGGCCACCGCCGCCAGCATAGCGCCCCCCAGCGCCGGCCCTTCCTCGCTCTCAATCACATCCACTTTCAAATTCAAAATATTGGCAATCATCTTTTTCCAGAGAGGGCTCTTAGCGCCGCCGCCGCAAATCTTCGTCCGCTCCGGACAAATCCCAAGAGACCTTGCAACCTCCAGAGAATCCCGCAGGGCAAAGGCCACACCCTCTAACACTGCCTGCGTCATATCCGCCCTCGTAGTGTCCATGGTCATGCCGATGAAGACACCTCTTGCATTGGGATTGTTATGGGGGGAGCGCTCGCCCATCAGATAAGGCAGAAAATACACATGGTTTTCCCCTAAACCTGTAATTTCCTCCTGCTCCTTTCCATATTCCACAGTCCCAACGATATCTTCCATCCACCATTTATTGCAGGACGCCGCGCTCAGCATACAGCCCATCAGATGATAATGCCCGTCCGCATGGGCGAAAGCGTGAAGCGCGTTATATTTATCCACGCCAAATTTCTCAGAGGATATAAAAATGGTTCCGCTGGTGCCAAGGGAAATGTTGCACATGCCCTCCCCGACCGTACCGGTTCCCACTGCCGCCGCCGCATTGTCCCCCGCCCCTGCCGCCACTTTCACATTTTCCGATAGGCCCAGTTCCTTTGCAATTTCTTCCTTCAACGTACCCACGCACTCATAGCTCTCAAAAAGTTTAGGAAGCATTTCCTCCCTGATACCGCAAATATCGCACATCTGCGCAGACCATTTCCGATTCTTCACATCAAGAAGCAGCATACCCGAAGCATCGGAAAAATCCGTGCAGTGAACCCCCGTCAGCTTATAAGCAATGTAGTCCTTTGGCAGCATAATCCTGCAGATTCTTGCAAAATTTTCCGGCTCCTTATTTTTTACCCATAAAATCTTAGGCGCCGTAAATCCCGTAAAGGAAATATTCGCCGTGTACTCGGAAAGCTTTTCCTTTCCAATCACATTGTTCAGATAATCGCATTCCTCAAAAGTCCTTCCGTCATTCCACAAAATTGCCGGGCGGATCACCTCATCCTTTTCATCCAGGATGACAAGGCCATGCATCTGACCGCCAAAGCTGATTCCCGCAATCTGGCTCTTATCAGCCTCTTTCACCAGCTCCTTTATCCCTTCCATCGTCTGAGCAAACCAATCCTCCGGCCTTTGCTCGGACCAGCCGGGATTGGGGAAAAAGATGGGATATTCTTTGGATACAATCTTTTGTATCTTCCCCTCTCCGTCCATAAGCAGCAGCTTCACTGCGCTGGTTCCCAAGTCAACGCCTATATACAGCATCATAACCCTCCTTTTTGTATATCCCTTTTATATGACTTTTTTGTATACCCGCTATTATTTAATCTCTCCGGGTTTAATTCCCCGCAGCTCTGCTGCGGGGAGTTTCATTTTATGTGGCTGCCTCACAGCGCAAAGCAAAATTATACTTCCACCGCCTGCGTCATTTCTTTTAACTGATGCAGTATCACCAGCGCGCCATTTTCTATCCTTTCTGCTATCGCCGCGCCGTCGCCTGCTTTTAAAGCCTCCCCAAGAGAGATGATCACCTGATTGGTCTCGTCCTTGTCAAGCTCTTTTCCGCACAAGTCTGACATATGGGGAATTCTGTTGTATATTTCAATCGTCCAGTTAAATGCATCCATGCATTGCTTTTGGAATGACAATGTATCCGGTTTCGATGCCCCCTTTAATTCCTTGCACAACGTCTCCATATTAGGAATCAGCTTGTCCAGAAAGTGATTCAAAATTTGCAGCGCCTCTAATTCCTGTTTTAACTCTTCATTCATTTTATCTGTCTCCTTCATTTATCTAAGTGTAAGGTTTTGGTATCTGACAGCCTGTCACGGCTTAATCCTCTCATTATTTAACTTCTATAAACCTCAAATGGCATTTTCTTTCGTAATACGCTATATAAATACTTTACATAAACGCTCTT
>CAJUKV010000103.1 GCA_910587305.1 uncultured Lachnospiraceae bacterium
CAGTGCCTTCATTAGCATTTATGAGTTCGCGCATTGATTCCAGAATGCCGTTGATTTCTTCATCATATTTACGGATGAAGCTGATATAGAGCCGAATCCGTTTGATTGAAGTGCTATAGTTACCTTGCGCCGCTTTCCACGCACGGAAGAAACGGGGGTTTTTATTTTTACGTTTGAACCGGGATGCCGAAACAACTGGCACATCCATCATGCCGCTTTTGGCGGTGGGCAGATCCTGATCTGCGTAGGTGGGCGCTGGGATATTTGTTCTGTTTGCCGTTCACCATATATTGAATTGGAGATGGCATAAAAATTTATTTCAGGGTAAATATTCGCTCATGCGTATTTTTCAGGTCCGTATAGATGTGCTGACATTGTTTTCGATGATTGTCCTAATATACAGAAGTATTGTTTTATCGAGATATGTATTTGCATTTTTGCCGGTGGAAGGAGGAATGGCGCTGGCAAGACGGCTGCATATCTTAGGTTCTTATTGGGGATTTTTTAACTTGTTTGCTGCTTAAAAGCGAATTTGTGTTTTTGGATTACGGGGAATATGTATTTTTTTTTATAGAGATTATTTTGCTTTGATGGGCCTTTGTATATTTATTGTACATTATCTCTCAAAGATGTTAAGAAAAGTACATGGACAAAACAATATTCAAAAAGATAAGCAGGAAAAAGAAAGAAGGTTTCCTGATGAATGCAACTGTGATATGATATTAGCGGTATAAATCTTTTTTTATTCGTTTTAATAGAGGATGGAGTACAAATGCCTTATGGATTGCAAAGAAGCAATTATAATATTTGAAAACAATACAAAAAAGAGTGTCGTTCAAATAGAGCGGTGCAGCGTTGGTACTGCGAACTATGTATTTGTTGTATTTACTGCTGCTGAAAAATTTATTCTCAGGTGCAGTAAAGAAGAAAATGCCTATAAAGCTACCGTCTATTGGCTGAGCAAGTTATCCGCATGTGAGATTCCGATACCTGCTGTGATATCGAAAGGAACCTACAGAGACTATTCATATTTGATTCTTTCATATATTCCTGGGGACGATATTGGAAATGTCTATGATAAATTAGATGACAGTGAGAAAAAGCAAATTTCCAAAGAGGTGGTCGAGATACAGAGAAGGGTATCAGGGATTGATATATCAACAGATACGGAGTGGACATGGAACAGCTTTATTGATAAACTATTGAATCGTGCGGATGAGCGAATAAAAAGAAGACATTACTTTGATACTGACAAAATACATATCGTAAAGAAACTGCAACAAGAAATGAAGGAATATTTGGATGCGGTTCGGCCAATACCATATCTGGATGATATTAGTACAAAAAATTTACTGATTTATGAGGGAAAGGTATCTGGGATAATAGATATTGACTGGATAGGTTTAGGTGATAAGCTTACCTTTGTTGCATTAACGAAGGTTGCATTGCTCAATATGGACTTAGATACCAAGTATATTGATTATCTGTTAGATGAAATTCATCCAAACAAACCAGAGTACAAAGCGTTTGTATTCTATTGCCTGCTTTACTGTGTTGACTTTATGGGAGAAAGAGGTATGCAGTTTCTTGATAAAAAAATTCCAATAAATGAAAGTATCGTTAAGAGGTTAAATGATATATTTGACATCCTCATGGGAGAATGGAACAAATGTTGTGAACGATAAATTTATATTGTGGAGGGAAGGGACGGAATATATAACGGCGATAACAGATATGGCAGATAAAATACAAAATATTTTACATACGACAATAAAGCCGCAATGCCAAGGTTGGAAATCTCAAGGATTTTGCCAAAGCGATAAGCTATTTGACAGAAAGCCGGCCCGTTTCATTCGGAGACAGGGATTTCAATCTGTACAATGTAATCCTCAATCCGGTCAATGACATTTTCGTTGATGCCCATTTCATAGGAAAATCCGTGGAACGAAAGCGTATGTTCCCTTGCATAATCAAGGATTTCCTGATAACGCTTCGGGATGGCGTTCCACTCCCCTTTATGGAAAGCCCTTAAGTATTTACCCTTGGGCATGATAGGCAGTCCGGCCTGATATGGGAGAAAAGGGATCTCGATAAAGAGTCCGGAATAATTGTCAAAGCAGCCGGTTTGCAGGTCGGCAACGGAGAGCATGGAGCCGCAGGATGCCTCGTGGAGACGGCCAAGCCGGTATTTTTCGGTCTCGGCGGTGATCGGTTCCCCTTCCTGTTCAAAGGAGGTATTCCGGTCTGCATCTACGGTGACCAGACAGCGTTCCTCCTTTTCTACAAGGCGGATCTCGGACAGGTCCATGGTCAGGACAGCGTCCATCATCCGGCTTGTCACGGCGATCTCCACCATGCCTGCCATCGGGGGCAGCGCGGTTATCATGAAAAAGATGGGAAACAAAAGCGCTAGGAGGCGAACCTTTCC
This sequence comes from uncultured Lachnospiraceae bacterium, assembly GCA_910587305.1. GTDB lineage: Bacteria > Bacillota > Clostridia > Lachnospirales > Lachnospiraceae > Suilimivivens. The sequence continues at coordinate 2,429 of CAJUKV010000103.1, forward strand.
CTTATCTGCTCCGTGACGGGCGGCGTCCTTCCTGCTGACAAAGCCTCCGGAGTCCGATTTTGGGAATACGGTCATATATTGCCGGAACGGTATTCGCTTGGCGTTATGCCATAAGACTTTCGGAAAACTTTTCCAAAGTAAGCGCTATCCGAGAAACCGCACTGTTGGCAGATGCCGGTAATTGTCATGTCGGATTCTAAAAGTAATTTTTTTGATTGGTTCAAACGATATTTCATTAGATATTCCATAGGACTTTGTCCAATGTTTTTCTTAAAGCAGCGGGTGGCTTCCCTTTCACTGACACCGGCTGCTTTTGCTATTTCTGCTAAAGCGATTTTTTCAGTGTAATGCCGGTTGATATATGCTATCATACTGCGCAGACGGTTCGTCTGTTCTGTTCCTATAGTACTTTGGCGGTCAGGGTTTTCTTGAAGCTCCTTAATTAGAAGGCTCCATGTTTCCGAGAGGATATTCCGGGTTTGGAATTCCGAATCCGTTTCGTTTTGCAATTCTTTTAAGGAATACAGGTTTTTCAGTATTAGATTAGCGGTTGTATGCCCCCGGCGAATAATGTGCACTTCAATCTGTCTGTTGTTAATGACCGGATTCAGATATTTTGTTTCAAAACGGCTCTTAAAATGCCCTCCTAAAAAGACAGGATGAAAAATATGATTTATTTCTATTGTTTTCATGCCCGAAGAAGCATTTTGTTTCATACACATTACATTGCTGTTGACAAAGAATCCGTCACCTTGACGGATGATGTATTCGGCGCCGACGGTTACTATTTTGCTGATACCTTCCTGTATATATCCTAGCTCTAATTCTTCATGCCAATGCCACGGAATCACAAAATTAGTCAAGTCACGCTTATGGAGGCAATAAGGATATTCTATCGTCATACCCTCAATGATTTCAACTTGATTTCGGTCTGTTTCAAAAGCCTGCATAGGTTCACCTGCCTTGTCCTTGTTGTTAGTATAGTTATAACATATCTGTCCTGATAATTCTATATTATGGCTTAATCATTATATTTTTTCGGACACATTATCTGTATCATATATTCATAAACCGAAAAACAAGGCACTGGTTTTGGGCGGGGGTGTGACAGCGGTAATATCTGAATTTGGTGCACAATGTTATTACGAGAAAGATATTTTTGCGGATGGATGGATTAAAAGTATTCCGGAAGTGAAGATTGAAACAGTTAGCATTTGATACATGAAAAGAAGGAGGAAAATATCATGGCAAACAATTTTGAGTTTTATGCACCAACAAAAGTGATTTTTGGAAAGGGGGCGGAAAATGAAACGGGAAAGCAGATAAAAGCATTTGGGGCAACCTGTGTTCTGATTGTATATGGCGGCGGCAGCGTGAAACGTTTGGGATTGCTGGAAAAAGTGGAAAACGCTCTCACAGATGCACAGATCACGTTTTGCGAACTAGGAGGTGTAGTTCCTAATCCTCATTTAGATAAAGTTTATGAGGGAATCCGTATCGGCAAATCAAAAAACGTTGATTTTCTTCTTGCTGTCGGAGGCGGCAGCGTGATTGATACGGCAAAAGCGATTGCGTATGGGCTGGCAGAGCCGGAGAAAGATGTGTGGGAGCTGTTTGACCATACGCGCATGGCAAGAAAATGCATTCCCGTTGCCAGCGTATTATCCATTGCCGCAGCAGGAAGCGAAACATCGAAAGGATGCGTAATCACAAATGAAAAGACCGGAGAAAAGCGCGCTTATGATGATAATCTTGCCCGTCCAAAGTTTGCCATTATGAATCCGGAGTATACGAAATCCCTTCCGGATTACCAAACGGAGTCGGGATGTACGGATATCATGATGCACACGATGGAACGGTATTTTACCAATGGGGGCAATATGGAGATTACGGATGCCATTGCGGAAGGGTTACTGCGTACCGTTATGAAAAATGCGGTTATTCTGCATCAGAATCCGGGGGATTATGATGCCCGTGCGGAAATTATGTGGGCAGGGAGTATTGCCCATAATGACCTGACGGGCTGTGGAAATGACGGAGGGGATTTTATGACCCACAAATTGGAACACGAACTGGGCGGTATGTTTGACGTGACGCATGGTGCGGGTCTGGCGGCCGTATGGTCAAGTTGGGCAAGATACGTTTGCGGGGAATGTCTGCACCGCTTTGTCCGTTATGCAAGGAATGTTATGGGCGTTACTCTGGACGGCACGGACGAAGAAGTTGCTGAGGCCGGTATATGCGCAATGGAGGATTTTTACCGCAGCATTGGGATGCCTACGAATCTGAATGAGCTTGGAATACACCCGACGGATGCACAGATAGAGGATATGGCAAAGCGGTGTATGATTGCATCAGGAACGAGAACAGGCTCTGCCAAAAAACTGAATCGGGAGGATGCAATCCGTATTTACCAAAATGCCCGCGGCTAAAGAAATCAAGGTGTCCAAAGAGGACACCTCCGGTACGGAAGCAGGGATGGTTTGCTATTTTTGCAGCAGAAAGAACAGAAATGGATACGAATTGTTACGGCCAAAAGTTAAGAGATCAATTCTTGCACTGGCATCTGGTACTGTTGGGGAGAAAGTTTTTCCTTTCCCGCCACAAAGCTGATTTTTATTGGAGAGGAAGAAAAAGGTGTCGGTTGACATGACAAAGTTTGATTTTACTTATAAAATAGAAGAAAGTGCGCACAGCGCTAAAGTGCTGATAAATAAAGGGAAATCTGTCTTGATATAAGTTTTCATACCCGATCTGGTGGGGAGAAGCGTCGAGAATTGTAAGCACTTTTGTGGAAAACTATGATTTTTCGGGGAAAACGGTTATTCCTTTCTGAACCACAGGCGGGAGCGGAAGGGGTTCCAGCGGAAAAAATCTGGAGCAGCTTACAAGCGGTGCGAACTGGCTGAGATATGGGCTCAGCGTGCGGACGGATACCGTCTGCCGACAGAGGTGGAATAGGAATATGTTTGTCGTGGAGAAACAGAAACGCCTTTTCATACGGAAATGAATACTATTCCCTTTGGGGCCATCCCGGACACAACGTATAGTGGTACTGTCCCTGCCGGATTAAACTATAGCAGGGCAGCATTTACTGAGATCATTATTAATTTGGCGGTACTGCATCAGCAATTTTCCAGGAATAACTATAAGGAGATTTATGTAAAATTCAGATTCTCCTGCATCATCATCAAAAACTTTTCCGCGGGCTTGGAAAAGACCTGATATTTTTTCCAAATCAAATACATCTCAATTTCAATGGACGGTGACAGGGGGCGAAACGTAAGTCTATTGTCACCGGAAGTATTGACGATATGGTCAAAGCAGATAGCGTAACCCAAACCCTCTTCCACAAACAGGGAAGCATTGAACAGCAGATTATAAGTCATAATGATATCCAGTTCCGAGAGG
>CAJUKV010000104.1 GCA_910587305.1 uncultured Lachnospiraceae bacterium
GAAGGCGAAAGTGCTCTCCAGCATGATTGCCTACCAGAATATGGGTCACGGGAAAAAGACGGTGGGGATTGCAAAAGAAAATGCTTACACGATGAAAGTGCTTTACCGTCTGGGATACCACTGGCCTACAACCTCCAGGGCATATGTGGGAAAACTGGTCGCGGCTCTGGACGGCCTGGGCTTCTTCAAAGAGCAGGAAAGGGATAAGTGACGCCGGAGGGCTGAAAGGAAAACGGCGGGCGGAGATGCAGGCAGAGGATTTGCAGAAAGGAAAACCGGAAAGTGAACTGTCATACCTCAAATTCCCCGAAACCGGCTTGACTGCCCGGCGTCCAGGTAGTATTTTAAAAATATAAGGACAGTCGGCCGGCGGACGGATGAAAGGAGAAGCTATGAAAAAAATCGACAGAATACCGGACACGGGACAGCAATGGTATAAAGACGCCAAATACGGGCTTTTTATCCATTGGGGATTATATGCAATTCTGGCCGGGGAGTATAAGGGACAAAAGACTGACCACATATCGGAATGGATTATGAATACGCTTAATATTCCGGTAGAAGAGTATGAAAAGCTGGCCGGAGAGTTTTGCTCGCAGCAGTTTTGCGCCGACGAGCTTGTGCGGATGGCAAACCTGCGAGGGGGATTCCATGGTAACGGTGGAACTGCCGCAGGAGCTGCGCAGGCAGGCTTATTACTGCGTATGTCTGGAAACAGAGGAGGAATGGCCGGTTTTTGAGCCCTTGCGGGGGTAAAAAGGCTGACGGGAAAATTGTGAGAGGAAAGCTGGCGGAAAAAAGTGGGAGCCGCCTGAGGCAGCATAAAGAGGGATGTGAAAATGAATCAGAAAGCAAAGAAAATAGAATTTCGTCTGGGAACTGCGGGAAAGCTTGCGCCTCTTGTCGTTGCCGCGGCGATGATTGGATGGGCGGCTTTTAGCCAGTCCAATGTGAACGGATATGTGCTGGCATTTTTTGCGGCGCTGGTGACGGGAGTCGTTTTTGCAAAGGATGAAAAGGCATACGGGGAGGCGCTGGTATACGGTCTTGGCAAGCCGATGTTTGCCATCATTGTTCTGGCGGTGATACTGGCGGCTGTTTCGGGGAAGCTGATTTCCGCCAGCGGGGCGGTACAGACGATTGCGGTATATGTGGTGGAAGCGGGTTTTACGGGAAAGCTTTTTGTGGCGGCGAGCTTTCTCATTACCTGTCTTCTGGCCTTTGCCACGGGGACCTCGGTGGGGACTTATTTTGTGGTGATACCGATTTTGTTTCCGGTAGGCGTGCTGGCAGGGGCGGCGCCGGAATTTATGATTGGAGCTATCGTATCGGGGGCGGCGTTCGGCGATAACTTAGGGCCGATTTCGGATACCACCATTGCATCCTCTGCGACGCAGCATGCGGATTTGGGCACTGTGGTAAAAACCAGGACGCGTTACAGTCTGCCGGCAGCGGCGGGGGCTCTGGTGCTTTTTTTGCTGTTTTCCAAAACCACGGACGGGAATGCTGCGCTTGAGGCTGCGGGCGGGGAGGCTAAGCCGCTCAGTCTTGTCATGCTGGTGGTGCCGGTGGTCATTATCGTCCTTTGTATGTTGCGGAAGCACCTTATTACGGCGCTGTCCTTCGGGATTCTGGCGGGAATTGCCGCGGGGCTGCTTTCCGGCGTTTACACGGCGGAGGGACTGATTTCGTTTCCCGGCGGATTTGCCGTGTCCGGGGCAATTATAGACGCCATTACGGGGACGGCAGGCACGGTAGCCATGCTGATTGCGGTATTTTCGCTTCTGGGTGTGCTGGAGTGCGGCGGTTTGTTTGAAGATGTGAGGGGACTTCTGGAGCATTTTGCAAAAAAAGAGCGGAGCACGGAGGCAACCATTGTCCTGTCTGTGGGGATATTGAGCATGGTCACGGGCGTAATTTCGGTAGCTATTGTGGCGCTTGGCGATTTGGTCAATGAGCTTGGAGAAAGGGCAGGAGTGAACCGGTACCGCCGGGCGAATCTGATGGACTGTACGGGCTGTGTGTTCTGTTTTCTTGCTCCCTGGACGGTGCATTGCGTGATTCCGGCGCAGCAGTCCGCCCAGTTCGGGGAGGGCTTTGCAGTAGCGCCGGCCTCGGTGCCTTTCGTGAATTATTATTCGCTCTGCATGCTGGTGATATTGCTGGCGGCGGTGATTACCGGATACGGGAGAAAGAGCTCCCGGGACTGACCTTCCTGGCAGTCCACAGAAGCATCAAACGGAGCCGGCGCTGCGGACATTCATCCGCTCGCCGCTTGGGAAATAAGTCGTTCAATACAGTGGAAAACTGTGTCGGGCGGCTTTTTTATTTCTGCGGGCAATGAGCCAGGCGTATGCGGAGCATCCATTTGACGAATGCCGCGGAGGCTGGTGAATGCGGAAGTTATCAGCTATAACAAAAAGAAGCGGGGAAAGGGAAACTTTCGATCAGCAGGCAGAGCCTGCCGACCATTCCGTCATGCAGAATGACCGGAAGGCGGTGCAGCCGGAGAGTATTTCTGAAAAGCCGGAAAACGCTGCGGATGCGCCGATTCCATATCCGGGAGAAAATGCAGGCTGGGTGCCTATGGCGGGCAGCGGAAGTCCGCAGGTAATGAGAATTGCGGCAGGAATGGCTGACAAGCCTGCGCCGAAGGCATCGCTCCGGGAAAAACTGGATCTGTTCAAGACGCAGGCAGCCGGGACGCAGAAACAGGCGGAAATCAAAGAAAAACGGAAAGAGGTGGACATATAAATTTCAAAAAATTTTTATTGCAAAAGCGGCGGAAACATCATAAAATATAGTTAGAAAAGTATGAGTAAGCAAAGAATAACTATGTTTAGAATAAGCCATACTGACAAAGGAGGTGTTTCTTATGGCAACTTCAAGCATCACGAAAAATTTTGTCATATCGGGCAAGCGGCAGGTGGAGATGTTCGCCGATGCGATTGAAGCGTCTGCCAATGATCAGACGCCCCCGATCAAAGTGAGCGCAACTTTTTTGACCGATCCGAAAGATATTGCAAAATTTATGGAGAAAAGGAAGAAAGCGAATGCAGGAAACAAATAAATATACAGTATTCAACATTCGTGAGTATTTGAATGGTCAAAACGGAGAACTCGGAGAGGATGAATTATTTCAGATTCTTTCCGAGTTCTCGTGTGAGAAGAATAAGGATGTGGAGAGGTTCGCAAAGAACCAATCAGTTGAATTTGCTAAGAAACAGCAATCTGTTACATACCTTGTTTTTTCGACAGAAGATGCGGAGCTTGCGTCCGTCCGAAGAAGGACGTGCTAAGCGATACATCAAAAAATCAAGAAAAATCAAGGCATTTCGCTATTCAGTAACAGCATGATCGGCAGGGCATTATAGAATTTACAAAGAAAACTGAATATGAAACATGAGATTGGAGAAATAGAAAAAGCAGCCGAAACTGTCCGTTGCTTTTATACTTCTTGTCATAATCAGAAAAGGTTATTGTATTCAACTGTAACGCTTTTTGTTAGGTACGCTAATCCTTAAAAAGCCAGAGAATTCAAGGAATTCCAGAAATCCATAGTATACCTAATTTGAATTCGTTACAGATTCAATGTAATTATTTACTTCATAATTTTTTTCGCGGTATTTTTTTGGAGTTATACCTGTAAATTTTCTAAAAGCATATGTAAAAGCACTTTGTGAAGAATATCCAAGTGATGCAGAAATTTCAAAATAACTTAAATTACTATATTTTAACAGATTTTGCGCTGTATCCATTTTAGCGGCAGTAACATAGGATTTAATAGTTTGCCCAGTTTCCTGCTTAAATAATTTCGATAGATATGATACATTTAGCTTTGTAAAATCAGCTAATCCTTTCGTAGATAAATCTGCATTTAGATCTTCATAAATATGATCTATACATTTTCTGATATGAATTGATATTATGTCGTCCTTTTTTATTTCGCATATTCGTTTAGCAAAATCCAAACACATATCCTCAAGCAAAACCTGCAGATCCTCACATGTTGCAGCTTTGTCCGATTTTTGACTGTAAATATCTGCTATCATATAAGCTTCATCATGGCCTAATCCGCTGCCCAGACTTGATTCTGCAAGGAGTGTTGCAATAATCACAAAATGATACTTCATATTATTTAATTGATTTTCTGATAAAACTCTCATTTCAATAGAAAGCTTTATCATTCCCGAGGAAATAAGAATTTTCAATTTTTCTATATCTCCACTTGTTATTGCTTCAAATACAGAATCTCTTAAATAGTATGATTCTTTTTTATATCCATGTACCTTTTGCAAATATAATTGTCTATTAAGTTCTATTCTTATTTTCATAAAATATTCCTTTATATAATAACAAATTCTAAATTCATAAGGTTGCATAATCTTAAGTTATTTTTGATTACACCATAATTTTGACAAAAAAGCAAGCTTTTTGATATAAGTTCTATATCATTAATGATAAAACTAAATAAGATTAGTTTGAGGACGGTGTAATCATGAATAAAATAGATTTTACCAAAGGTTCAGTAACAAAGTCATTCTTAATTTTTTTCTTTCCGATGTTATTTTCCAATATATTACAACAGGTATATTCATTGGCAGACATGGTTATTATCGGGAAGGGATTGGGGGACAATTCCCTTGCCGCCGTCGGTAATTTCACAACATTTTCTTTTTTCTTAACAGGGTTTATTATGGGCATAACAAATGGCTTTTCTGTTAATATATCTCAAGCCTGTGGAGAACAAGATTTAAGTAAGTTGAAAGAAATAATTGCTTCATCTATAAAAATATCTGCTGTATTTGGGGTTCTTTTTTCAGCGGTAGGTTTATTACTTTTAAAACCAATTTTACAGATCATACAAACGGATGATGAACTTTTAAACGATTGTTTAACTTATGGCTACATTATATTCAGCGGTTTGCTCATTACGGTAGCATACAATTTACTATCATCAATTTTAAGAGGGATGGGTGACAGCAGAACTCCCTTATTAGCAATAGGTGTTTCATCTGCATTAAACATAATATTGGATTTATTATTGATTTTTTTATTCAAATTTGGTGTTTCCGGACCAGCATATGCAACAATCGTTTCACAATTAATTTCTGTTGTTATTTGTTATTTTAGATTACATAGAATGAATGAACTAAAAATTAACAAACGTGATTTCATTTTCAACTTTAGATTAGTAATGGAATTGTTGAAAAACGGCTTGCCAATGGCATTTATGAATTCAATTACTTCTGTCGGATGCATATTTGTTCAAAGTTGTATAAATGGTTATGGCGTTGTTTATACATCAGCATATTCTGTCTGTAATAAATATCTAAATTTTTTTATGTTGCCGGGAATAACTATTGGTTTTGCAATATCTTCATTTTCAGGTCAGAATTTTGGTGGTAAGAAGTTTGAAAGAATTCGTAGTGGTACAAGAACTGCAGGCATAATGGCGCTTCTTTCAGCATTATTGCTTGGAATAGTACTATTTTTCTTTTCCGATTTGCTGGCAAAATTAATGCTTAGTGGACAGGAAGCTGTTGATTATGCTTCAATCTTTCTAAAATTATTAGCAGTATTTATTGTTCTTTTGAATTTATTGTTTGTTTTTCGCAGTTGCGTTCAAGGATTAGGTAAACCTGCTATACCTATGTGTTCTGGAATAGTTGAAATGATTATTCGTATACCTGCTGTTTATTTTGGATTACCTGTATTTGGATTTGCAGCAACCATATATGCAGAAGGTATGGCATGGATTGGAGCATTGATGCTCAATGTT
>CAJUKV010000105.1 GCA_910587305.1 uncultured Lachnospiraceae bacterium
CTTATTGGTGGCAGTACCGCAAGCACAGCTTGCGGTATGCGGGGGTATAAGTTTGGAAGTAAACTTCCAAACTCTTTATCGGTGGCAGTACCGCAAGCAGAGCTTGCGGTATGCAAGGGGTATAAAAATGAAAAATATCCATAGTATTGCATTTTATTCCGGAAGCAAGGAAGAATTGCTTCCTGATTATGAAAAAGATTTTCCCTATATCGCTTCGAGGGCGGAACTTGACAAATATATTGGGCGTTATGTGCCGTGGCACTGGCACAAGGCGGTGGAACTCTTTTACATGGAAAGCGGCAGCGTTGAATATGATACGCCGGGAGGAAAACTACTGTTTCCAGCCGGAAGCGGCGGCATGGTAAATTCTAACGTGCTTCATATGACAAAAGCAATTTCAAAGAGAGAACAGAATATACAGTTACTCCATATTTTCGATGTTTCCCTGCTTGCCGGGGAACAGGGAAGCAGGATTGAACAAAAATATATCACGCCTGTTATAACAGCCCCGCAGATTGAGGTAATCCCGCTTTTTCCGGATAATGCGGCAGAAGAAAGGATATTGAAACTTATTGCCACATCATTTCGTTTGTCCGGCGATGAATTTGGGTATGAAATCAAACTGCGGGAAGCCCTGACGGAAATATGGCTCATGCTTTTTGAACTATCCCGCCCAATGTGTGAAAAGAAAGGAGAACAGAACAAAAGCAACGATAAAATAAAGCTGATGATGATATACATTCATGAGCATTACAGGGAGAAAATATCTATCCCGGAACTTGCGGCGTCAGCATACTTAAGCGAAAGAGAGTGCTATAGAGTATTTCATGACTGTCTGCATATGACACCCGTAGAGTATATAAAGGCTTACCGCCTGCAAACCGCCTGTCAGATGTTAGCAAAGGGGCAGGAATCTGTTACGGCTATCAGTCATGACTGCGGCTTAGGGAGCAGCAGTTATTTTGGGAAAGTTTTTCGGGAATATGCACATTGTTCCCCCACAGAATATCGGAGGAAATGGCAGAATAGTGATAGATAAGGGCAGAAATGAAATATTTTTCCTATGTCGCTTGCATTATAATGATACCTGTAAAGTAAATCGGCTATTTACAGGAGGTGAGTGCAAAGTGTTAAAATTGAACATTCTGAACATGAAAAACTTTTTAGATTCGGTCAATGCCTGTACCGGCAAAGTAAATATGCTCTGCCCGGACGGCAGAAAACTGAACATCAATGGGGAAGAAAAGATACAGGGTGGTTTGTGGCGGCAGTATTTCCAAAACAAAAACTGCCTGCGGCTTGTTTTAGAAATCCCTAATCCAACGGACTATATGAACATTGTTTCATATTATGCCGGGGATTGCTGATTTGTTGTCTGTAAATATTTCATCATAAAGGGGCTGGACGGTTTATCTGCCAGCCCCGCTTTTTTGAAAGGAGTTAAAATGGAGTTAAACATTCAGACTGCAGAACTGGCTTTAAAGGAAGCGGCCCAATCCAATCCGGGGGCATGGGCAGACCATTTCCGGTATGTAGCCGAAGCCTGTAAAAACATTGCGTCGTACCGTAGGGGTTCTGCCTTTTGGAAAAGAGATTTGTAGATGTGACAATACGGTACGGCGTCCATCCGGCGACAATAGTAGACAGATGGAAAATTTTAGAGATGAAAGAACTGTTTGAAGAACAGATTGACTGTTCTATTTATACTTTGCTTCCGGGCGTTGTGGAAAACAGTTTTCGTTAAGGGAGGGATATGATGTATTACGAAGCAAGTGATTTTTTGGAAACCGCGGACAGCGATACCTTAAAGCAGATCGCCCGCACAAGGGAATTGACAAGAGAATATTATTTTTCTGATTATGAAGATACGGAGAAAAGGACTGCCATTCTCCATGAGTTGTTGGGTGGAATAGGTGAAAATGTGGCAATCGACACGCCTTTTCATTGCGACTATGGAAAAAATATTTTTCTGGGAAATGATGTGATAATCAATATGAATTGTACCTTTGTGGATAACAAAACGATCCGAATTGGCGACAGGGTTTTAATTGCGTCAAATGTGCAGATTTATACATCTTCACACCCTGTTTTACCACAGGAACGGCTTGTGCCGGATTGGAGAGAACGCCGGACAACATTTTTTAGAACCTATGCACGTTCGGTAGAGATAGAGAATAATGTCTGGATTGGCGGCGGCTGTATTCTTCTGCCAGGAGTTACCATAGGAGAAAACAGCGTGATAGGGGCCGGAAGTGTTGTAAACCGCCCTATCCCGCCGAATTGTGTTGCAGTAGGGAATCCATGCAGGGTGATACGGAAGATACACAGGAACATAAACCCAATGCCGCACCGCTTTTGAAATATGTGGAATTATCAAAAACAGGCCATAGGAAAGCGCTTTATATCGAAGATAGCAAGTTTGGAAGTAAACTTCCAAACTCTTTATCGGTGGCAGTACCGCAAGCACAGCTTGCGGTATGCGGGGGTATAAATATGACAGTAAATGCGCGGAAAATGCGGGAATGGGTTTTGTTTTGACAGTATGGGCAGTCGTAGTAAGCGCATAAAAGCAGAGTATTTTTTAGAAAGACCTGCCGACTTGTTATCTGTAATTAACCCACAAACTCGGAAGGGAGCGCGAAAAGCTCCACTTGCCGAGTTTGTTTGCATATATGAGGAAGAGAAATAGAAAACAATTTCCTGATATCAAAAAAAAACGGGATAGTAATATGTTTTGTCGGTAAAATGATATTGGTCTGATAGAAAATACGATAAAATTTTACAAATAAAAAACAGGAGGGGTTATTATGTTAAGACAATTACAAAAACTTGGAAAAGCTATGCAGCTTCCGGTTGCAGTTTTGCCAATTTGCGGAATTTTGATGGGCTTAGGTTATGCTTTGGCTCCCGGCGTTATGGGGGTTCCGGATGCACCTACCAGTGGTATTGCTTACTTGGTCGGTTTCTTTTTGATTAAGGCTGGCGGTGCCGTTATTGACAATATGCCGATTTTATTTGCTGTCAGCGTAGGTGTTGGTTTGTCTCAGGACGGAGATGGTGTTGGCGGGATTGCAGGGCTTGTTTCATGGCTGATGATGACAAATCTGCTCAATCCGGCCGTAGTAGCAAATATTGTTCCTTCCATGTGTGCGGCAGGTTCTGTCAACGAGGTGGCATTCAGTAAAATTGCCAATCCTTTTGTTGGTATTCTCGCAGGCGTGATTGGCTCTATATGCTACAATAAGTTCAAAAATACGAAACTGCCTGATTTCCTTGCGTTCTTTTCCGGAAAACGCTGTGTTGCCATTATCACAGGTGTGGTGTCTATCCTGGTCTCTGTTGTTATGCTTTTTGCGTGGCCTGTCGTTTTCGGCGCGTTAGTATCTTTAGGCAATGGCATTTTAAAATTAGATGTTATAGGGGTAGGCATTTATACGTTCCTCAACCGTTTGCTTATTTCTTTTGGACTGCATCATGCGCTGAATAATGTGTTCTGGTTTGATACCATTGGTATCGGTGATTTAACAGCATACTGGGCCGGCCTGACCGAAGGCGGCGTTATGGCGAACGGAAATACTGTCAATTGGTCCGTCGGCATGTATATGTCAGGTTTCTTTCCATTCATGATGTTTGGTGTACTTGGCGGCGCTCTTGCCATTGTTAAAAATGCGAAAACCAGTAAGCGCAAAGTTACAATGGGTATTATGCTTTCGGCTGCTCTTTCTGCCTTTATGTGCGGCGTTACGGAACCTTTTGAATTTGCGTTTATGTTTCTGGCATTTCCTTTATACATAGTTTATGCTCTGTTGTGCGGCATTTTCGCTTCCGTCACAGTTGCTTTAGGCTTCAGAGCTGGTTTCTGCTTCTCAGCCGGCGCTACTGATTTGGTATTCTCTTCATTTTTGCCTGCTGCAAATAAAACGTGGCTGATCATCCCGCTGGGTATTGCTGCTTTCGTAGTATTTTTTCTGGTCTTTAATTTTGCCATCCAAAAATGGGATTTGAAAACGCCAGGCCGTGAAGACGATCAGGAGGGCGAAACGAGAATAGAACTTGCGAACAATGACTATACTACAATGGCAAAAATTATTCTGGAAGGTTTGGGAGGAAAAGAGAATCTGGCTAGTCTGGATTATTGCATTACCCGTGTTCGTACAGAAGTGAAGGATCCTCTGCTGGTCAATGAAGGTAAGATTAAGTCATCCGGCGCTGCAGGCATTTTCCGTCCGAATAAGACGATCGTTCAGGTCATCATTGGCCCTAAAGTTCAGTTTGTTTATGACGAAATTAAAAAGATGGTATAAAAATGCGAGCAACATCCCTGCTACGCAGAGGATTTGCTATAAATATTTCATTATAAAAAGGCTGGCTTTGATTATAAGCCAGCCTTACCCCTTTTAAGCGGGGGAATAAGCATACATAATCAATAATTATTGTTACTGCGCAAAACGAGTGTATTGTAACATTGATATTTGTCAAAATATTAACAGAACAATGACATGAGGATGAACAGATATGAAAAATATCCATAGTATTGAATTTTATACTGGAAGTAAAGAAGAATTGCTTCCCGATTATGAAAAAGATTTTCCCTATATCGCTTCGAGGGCAGAGCTTGACAAATATATTGGGCGTTATGTGCCGTGGCACTGGCACAAGACAGTGGAGCTTTTTTACATGGAAAGCGGCGGCATTGAATATGATACGCCGGGAGGAAAACTATTATTTCTTGCCGGAAGCGGCGGCATGGTAAATTCCAATGTGCTCCATATGACAAAAGCAATGTCACAGACAGAAAAAAACATCCAGCTGCTTCATATTTTTGACGTTTCCCTGCTTGCCGGGGAACAGGGAAGCAGAATTGAACAAAAATATATCACGCCTATTGTAACATCCCCACAGATTGAGTTAATCCCGCTTTTTCCGGGCAATGCAGAAGACGAACGGGTTTTGAATCTTATTACCGCATCATTTCGTTTTTCCGCTGATGAATTTGGGTATGAAATAAAACTGCGGAAAGCCTTAACGGAAATATGGCTAATGCTTTTTGAACGATCTCGCCCCATGTTGAAAAACCAGGGAGAACATAACAAAAGCAACGATGAAATAAAGCTGATGATGATCTACATCCATGAGCATTACGGGGAGAAAATATCTATTCCGGATCTTGCGGCGGCAGCATATCTAAACGAAAGGGAATGTTACAGAATATTCCGAGATTGTCTGCACATGACGCCCGTAGAGTATATAAAGTCTTATCGTCTGCAAACCGCCTGTCGGATGTTAGCAAAGGGGCAGGAATCTGTTACGGCTATCAGCCATGACTGCGGTTTAGGGAGCAGCAGTTATTTTGGGAAAGTTTTTCGGGAATATGCACATTGTTCCC
>CAJUKV010000106.1 GCA_910587305.1 uncultured Lachnospiraceae bacterium
CTCCTGCTTACTCCATTCGCCCCAGCATAGCTGGGGGATTAGGATTTTCATTCATGGACTGGAAGCCATTCATAGTAACTTTCGGGGCGATATCCCAGGTTTTGCTTCGCAAAAATCCCACACCATTACAGATCATGCACTAAAATAGCAATCTCTTGCTGTTCAATCCCGTCTCCAGATACATGCACCTTAATTTCCCCGGTTCATACCCCGCGCGGATAATGGCTAATGCCTTTCCATAATAGGTAGTATGTGTATCACTATAAAAGTTCAATCATCTTTACATCTGTCTCGTTCACCTCAAACGGAATGACAATATTCCATCTGCCATCTGTCCAGTGGGATGCAGATATTTCTTCGCTGTCAAGCATCCTGTCATCGTCATAGCCAAGACCGTCTACCTTTAAGTTGAGTTCGTCGCTGCTGACAACTTTCTCTGCAAGATTCATTTTAATCATGCCTGCAAATGTATGGCTGTCTATTACCTCTCCCTCAAATGTGTTTTCCAGCAATTCGGGAGAATTCCCGCCTGTCAAAAGCCGGTTCCTGAAACTGAACAGTGAACATATCGGCTATGTCATAGACAGTCTGAAAAGCAACACCGACAAGATCGACAACATCAAGGCGTACACGCTGGCAGCGCTCTACAACGCCCCTGTCTATGGGACAATATTACACATTCCTTGTCAGCCACGATATGGCGCATAGGGCGCCGTGTGCGGTGAAAGTCGCATGCACGGTGCTAAGCGGGGGAAAAGCCGAAAACATTTGAAACTATTGGCTTACCTATCGCAATCTGGCGCGAATGCCCATGTACGGTAAAGAAGCAAGCAACCGAAAACAACAGATAGACCGCCAGCACCACACTATTCCAAGCCAAAGAAACAAAAGACCGTCCGTGGAGGGCGGTCGAAAAGAAAACAAGTTTTATAATCTTCTTTCAAAAAACGGAAAGCAAACTTGACATTTTCGATAGCCGTGATATAATGAAGATACGGAAAGCAAACTTTCCATAAGAAAGGAGGTTCACATGAAAAATCGATTGGAAGATTTACGGAAGCAACGGGGAATCAAGCAAGAAGATTTAGCTAATGCATTAAATGTATCACGACAAACAATCGGCTCTTTAGAAAATGGACGTTATAATCCATCTATTCAGTTAGCATTTAAAATTGCCCGGTATTTTGACATGAGTATCGAAGAAATTTTTATTTATGAGGAGGAATCAAAATGAAAGAAAAGAAGCCATTCGTCATTGACATTTTAGTGGGTATTGTATTGGTATGTGTAGGATTTTTTGTTAAGGTTGATTATTATTCAACTATGATTTTTTCCATGGGTGTTGGATTAATGGTTGCTGCTATCGTACAGATAATCCGGATCACTTATTGGCAGAATCCTAAACGTTATACGGAGTATGAAGCAAAAAAGAGAGAGGCTTATATCAATAATGTTGATGAAAGAAAACAGTATTTACGGATGAAAGCCGGTCATGTCACTTATCAAATCATGACATTTTCTTTACTCATCCTGTCGCTTATACTTGCATTGATTAGAGTAGAAGCATGGATAATAGCGATGATATTCTTACTTTTTATCCTGCAATGGCTGGTAGGAGTTATCGCGTTTCATATGTTAGAAAAGAGGATGTAACAGTGACCCAACGGCTGCTCAATGCCAGCGACAGGGAAAGAACCTCTGCGAAGAAAAAACAGGCTGCGGAGCTGAAAAAGGCGGAGAAGCGTAAAGCCGAGGTTGACGGGTTGTTTGCTAAAATGTACGAGGACTGGTCTGCCGGACGCATAACCGAGTATATGAAAGCATTTTAGCAAATGGGGGGTTTTCTTACGGGGAGTGGTCTTATTTTCGACAGTTTATTATTTTTGAAACACAGATTTTGGAGATCAGAATGATAAGGATAGTCTGGTTATGGAATAAGTGCATTGTTACAATACAAACGGCTGACAAGCTAAGCTAGTGGAGACTTTGTTTTATGTAATTACGCACCCTTTCCAGAACAGCCACAGGTTATCATATAACCGGATAAAGTGCTTATAGCCAGTGCTGACGCACATCCCTGGCTTTCTCCTTCTGAAGATTGCCAAAAGCATGGTAGCAACCCCATAAAGAAACAGAAAACCCGGAAAAATGTGTTACACTCATATCAGGACATAAGCAAAGGCCCGTGAACCATATGGGCCTTGTCCGTGTTGTCCGTGTGGATGGTGACGATGAACTGGTGCCTCCCCTTCGTCCACCGCATAGCCAGCTCATAGCCGATACGGTTGGCGGCCTTGTACCTGCTTTTCCACAAGAGAAATTCAGCATCCACCGTGGCCGGGTCACATTCACAGGCAGAAATATATTTCCCTTCTTCCGTCTTGACCTGGTTCTTCCCATAGTCGGTACAGTCCTTTATCTTAAACCGCCTTATCAGCCGGATTCTGGTGGGGAGGTGAATAAGGTTGACGTAATCCCGTTTGAGTTCTCGGAAATGTTCATTGACGGTTTTAAGCTGGGGGCAAAGATGATGGCAGAGGTTTTCAGGAACGAGTAGAAGGACGGGGACAGGAAAAGGCAGACGCTTTGAGGGGAGCGGCTGTCTTTTTTGGGATTGCTGATAAGTTGGAAATTATTTAAGTGTTATCATTTAGCTTAGCGTATACATATGTATCTTTCCAAATTGGTCTTTCAGCTTCATCTTTCCAGAAATACACATTTTTTCTAAAATGGGCTTCACGTTGAAATCCTAATGCTTCAAGTAATTTCCACGAACTCTTATTATTGGGGTCACACTCTGCATATATCCTATGTACGCCATTGGAAAATGCCTGCTCGATTAATGCTTTGCAACTTTCGGCAGCATAACCACATCCCCAATAATTTCGATTAAATACATATCCCATTTCCAATGCTTCAAAGTCACGTTTACCCATATATACATTTCCAATCATTTTATGGGAATTTTTCAATTCTACAGCAATCATTTCATCTGTACCAATGCGCCATTCAAGACTTTTTTCTGTTTCATCGAAGGTTTGCGGTTTATATGGTTCGTATCTTACAACCTCCTTATCCGATAAATATTCAAATAAATCCTGAACATCTTCTTTTTTGTATCTTCTTAAAATTAGTCTTTCCGTTTCAGCTATAAATATTTTGTTCTCCATGTCACACGCTCCATAAACTAATAATCTTTGACTTGTTTCTTTTTTGCAAACTTATCAATAACCTTGTCTACCCGGAAATTGATGAAGAAATCTGCAATCTCTGCAAACACATTCAACATAAAGTCTATCATTTTAGTTTCCTCCGATTAACGATTTGCTGCTTTGTATTCTAACATACAACCCTATTTTTCTCAATATAAATTGAACTCACCACTTGACAATGTGGCAAAGAGCTTATGAGCCAAGAAGAAACAGCCGGCATGGACGGCGGCATACTCCGCATGGACTGGCTTGCCATGTTTGTGGCCTCCTCATTTTAATAGTCAGGCGGTAGCCTGCTGGTTTAATCTTCCTATGCCCTGCAGCAGGGTGCAGGGCACCGTGAATAGTAACTCTTATTTGACGCTTACGTTACAAAAAACTTGACCTCTACATATATCGTTTACTATAATTATGTGATAGACTTTGATTATGATCCAGGTGCGTAATGTTACGTTGATACTGGCAGGGTTATTTCAGAACGCACTTTTCTTCCCTGTGCAGAACATTAAAATCAAAAGGAGACAAATTTATGGAGGACAAATCAAGTTTTTCAGCCAAAAGAGTAGTCTTAAATGTTGTAATATATTTTCTCTTGTTCTTAGCAGGTGATTTAATCAACAGTTTAATCTGGGATTTTATCTTTTCAAATACAGGGCCTTTACGCAGTGAGGTTTATAGTATAGCAAGAATGTCAGGGCAACTTCTTTTGACCTGCCTGTTCTTTTGGTTGTATACAGCAAAAGTTCTCCATCTGAAAATGAATTTCTTTAGAATTAACATGAATGTTAAATTCTGGAGTTTACTGCTTGCTGTATTGCTTCCGGCTTTTGTTATTTTTGTATTCCTTCTAATCGGAAAAACAGAGACAGCTTCGTTTGAAACCGGCGAATTGATTTTTATTGTAATTTTTTCAATCCTTACTGCTTTGAAAGCGGGCATAACAGAAGAAATGTTATTCCGGGGTTTCATTATGAAATTACTGGAAAGTCGATGGAATAAATATGTCGCTGTTATAGCTCCGTCATTCCTGTTTAGCCTGCTTCATATTCCATCAATGGAAACTTTCTCTATCATTGGAGTTGTTCTTTTAATCGTAAGCGGAACACTTGTAGGTGTCATGTTTTCTGTTGTTGCTTATAAAGGGAACTCTATTGCAAATAGTGCTGTTATGCACACAGTTTGGAATTTCGCCATGATAACGGGTATCTTACACATCACAACGGTGCAGGGCTATTATGGCAATCCTGTCTTTTCAATCATAATTCCGGCTGAGAATGTCTTATTAACCGGGGCGGGATTTGGAGTAGAAGCGTCAATCATCGCTGTCATTGGATATGCTTGTATTTGCGCTGTCTGCCTCATAAGCAAAAAGAGATAATTACCTTGTACTGTGACAGATTGAATGCAGATATCCCATGCACCGCGATCAGCACATGGGATATCAAAAATCCGTCTCAAGTTAGTAGGTACGCCAGAATGTACCGGCTTCCGGATACACAAGATGCAGTATAAGCGAAATTATCATGACCAGACATACAAAGATACAACTGCCCACTATAAACCACTTGATTCCTTTTATAATATCTTTCATCCTTTTATTTTGAAAAATCGAATCCACTTCCTGGGAAACCCTGTATATGGAATCTATTTTCTCATTTGTAAGGGAATTTTCTCTCACCTCCTGCACATCAATGTCCTTCACAAGTTCATCCAGCGTCATATCAAAAAAATCACTGAGCATAACCAGTCTGGTGAAGTCCGGGTATGACTGTCCTGCCTCCCATTTTGAAACGGTCTGTCGCGATACCTGCATTTCCATTCCCAGTTCTTCCTGCGAAAGCCCTTTTTCTTTTCTTAATTTCAGTAGTTTTTCGTTGAATTTCATTTTGCATTGCCTCCTTTTTTTCAGCCTACAATAAAACTGATTCCGGTTCAAGCAATTCAAATTGTCAATTTGTCAATTTTCGCA
>CAJUKV010000107.1 GCA_910587305.1 uncultured Lachnospiraceae bacterium
GAGGCAGCGTTTGTTTTCCTCCCGGCGTCCGCAGCCGTTAACTTAATGACATTGGCCGTGAATAGTAACATTTGCCCCCTTGTTGCCGGGGAATCAAATTGACACATCAATCTCAAAACAATATAATATATTCCAAGGTAATTTTAATAATTATTAATGAAAACGGGGGATATCAATATGTCAGGGATCATTATGCGTTTTCCAAAAGGGAAAGCAAAAGCGCTTACGTTAAGTTACGACGACGGTGTGGAACAGGATATCAGGCTGATGGAAATTATGGATAAAAATGGTCTGAAAGGCACCTTTAATTTAAACAGCGGGTTATTTGCGCCGGAAGGATGCGTTTATCCGGAAGGGACGATACACCGCAGGCTCACAAAAAGGCAGGCGAAAGAGCTCTACACAGACAGCGGCCATGAAATTGCCGTGCACGGACTGACCCATCCGTTTCTGGAAAAGCTGCAGGATAATATGGTTATGTGGGAGCTGTTAAAAGACAGGGAAAATCTGGAGAATGAATTCCATACGATTGTCAGAGGAATGGCATACCCTTTCGGTACCTACAACAATACCACCGTAGAATGTCTGAAAAAGGCCGGCCTTGTATATGGCAGAACGGTTATTTCCAGCCATAGCTTTACGATACCTGAAAATTGGCTCACGCTGCCGGCAACCTGTCACCATGACGATCCGGAACTGATGAATCTTGCAAAGAAGTTTGTGGAAGAAACTCCCCATCAGGATTCCCGGATGTTTTACCTGTGGGGACACAGCTATGAGTTTGAAGCTCATGACAATTGGAACGTCATAGAGGAATTTGCCGCTTATATGAGCAATCGTGATGATATATGGTATGCCACAAACATTCAGATTTACGATTATGTACAGGCTTATCAGCGACTTATGTTTTCCGTAAACGGCACACAGATACATAACCCTACGTCCACGGAATTGTATTTTGAAAAACAGGGAGACGAAATGGATACGTATTGTATTTTACCCGGAGAATCCCTTATATTATAAGGGCACGAATGATTACGTGCTCAGAGCAACTTACGGAGAAAATTTACCTGCTTTTTACGCGGCATTTTTTTCTGTATCGCCCCATATATAACAGCAATCACAATGCTCCGGGAATTGCTCTGAGCGATTAGGGAACATTTTTTCCCTACTGATGCGCCAGGCACCCGTCAGCTTCTGCTGACAATCTTCCTCCGGGCGCCCGTGTGCAATCAGGCATGGAATATTTTCCACCTGCTCGCCGCGCGGCCCGTGCGCCACTTTGGTGGTATATTTCCTCCGCACGGGACTGTGCAATTGAGCATGGAAGATTTTTCTCCCTGCTCGCCGCGCGGCCCGTGCGCCACTTTGGTGGTACATTTCCTCCGCACGGGACTGTGCATTAAAGAACCCGGCAGATAAATTTTACCGGGTTATATTTGTTATTTGTTCATTTTATAGGCCGGATCCGCCGGATATCCCCCTTTTAGTTTCTGCATTCCCCTCTGAACCGCATCCTTAGAGTTTTTCCAATCTGCGTCCTGGTTTTTGTAATCAAACTTCTCCACCAGCCAGCTTACATCCTCCTGAATCCGCTCCATATTCTTTTCCATAAGCTCAAATAAAGCCGGATAAAATTCTTTCTTTTCCTTATCGTTTAAATGGCTTTCGCCATATTCGCACAAGTCCCCAAAATGATGCAGACAAAAGCCCTTTCCGCCAAGAATACGCTTTTTAAAATCCTCATCCTTTTTATACATGTAAAAAAAGGTATCCATATACCGTTCATAAGTCTGTGCAAACTGGTTGCAGATATAGCAGGATTTTTCTTTTTCCTGCACCCACATGCCAATGGGATTTTCCCTCCCCTCGCTTTTCTTAAGCTTGCCCATAAAGGAAGATTTGGAAGGTACAAACTTTTTAAACTGTTCCTTCATCTGTCTGTTGATCTCCCTATAATGGGTTTTTAAAATCCAGCCGTTCCCAAGAGTATTGCCATAATCAAACATTTTTTTATAATGTGCCCTGCAAAATCCGGCCTTATCCGTAGCTTCCCTGACGTCGCTCTCCATATAGGACGCCCCCGATCCCAGCACAAAATCCAAAAGGTCTTGCTCTACCGCCCTTTCTATATTGCAAAAAGGGCACTCATCCCCTGCATTTACCGCATCGTTTAAGGGTATCGTATAAAGCTTTTCTTTCATAATTATCCTCCCGCATACCGCAAGCCATGCGTGCTTGCGGTACTGCCACCAATAAGCTTTGTCTATTGTCAAATATCGCAGCCTTTGCCTGCGAATTTTAACATCCTGCGGCACTTGCCAAACGCCTTTTAACTGCCCGGCCATTGCCTGCGTAAGCCGCCGAATATCCGTACAGGCATGCATGAATCGTTACCCACATAAGGCAAATTCGGCTATCCCTGCTGCCGATAGCTCAACTTTCTTATCATTTCCAGATACTGCTCCATTTCCTTATGGTAAATTTCCGGTTGAAACGAGCCGTTCAAAAAATGCTCCGCCATCAGCCCGTCCACCGTATACTCTATCATCTTAGTGAGCTTATCCACATCTGCTTCCGGTTTAAACAAAGAAAGGTCCGCCCTTTCCATAATCTCCCCATACTTTTCGGAAAGAATCCCTCTTTTATCCTCCGTGGCCAGGAGAGCCTCACTGACATTTTCTTCCCTGCTCTTATTGAGAAACTGCATCATATAAGGATAATTTTTCATCACCTGGAGCTGCGACTGCTTAATCTGCAAAAGAAGCCTGAAATAATCCGTCTCCTCCTTCGCCACCCCCGTAAAAAGCTCCAACATCACGTATTTAACGCTGTAGTCGTAAATAAAAGAATACAGTCCCAGCTTGCTGATAAAATAATGAAAAAGCAGCCCCTTGCTGATGCCCGCCTCCTTTACAATATCATCCGTACTGGCATGACCGTAACCATGTATTGCAAACACCTTAAGAGCTGCGTTTACCATCCTGTCCTGCTTCTCTTTTTTCAAATCAAAAAATTTTTCATTCATAAGCTTCTCCGTATGAAGGTGGGTAACCGTTCGGACCGGGGCTTCGCCGGAAGGTCTGATCCGTAATCTGTTGACTTTATGAGTCGAAATTGAATATACAAAATATAACATATTTCTTTTTTTCCTTCAATCGTTTGGAAGAAACTAGTATGCGCTTTTTTTTCAACTACCATATCTTGTGCGGCCTCATGCGCCCGTTTCAATCGCTTTCCCCCTTGCGACAATAAAATCCACCGTAATGCACATGATCACATATACCATCCAATATAAAGCAAATGTGACAAACGAATTCCCCGGCATGGGAACCGGCGCTATCATCCCAAAATACCCCCCAAATAATCCGTCCACAAAGTTAAAACAACAGGCCAGCGGAATAAACGGCAAAATCCATATGTTCACCAGCACAAAAAGGCGCTTTGCCTTTGCCTTATCCTTCGCGTCCAAAATTTGCCCTGTCAGAAATATCCCCGTCCCTGCGAGCATCACCATAATGCCCACACCTGCCGCATAAGACACCTGCAGCTCCGTCCAAATTGTTATCGCTAAAATTAATCCCATTGCATTTAAAATCGTTCCCGCCGTGGAAAACAGCTTTGCATCCCAATTTACGCCCGCCTTTTTGAAAACCTTTTCCTCACCCCCATCTTTCCCGTTACATTCGATCCCCTTGAGCAGATAATCGGTGGTAACCGCAAAATAATCGCTCAGCCAAATAATCTTTTCAACATCCGGCATACTCTGATTGCTCTCCCATTTGGAAACAGCCTGCCTCGAAACCCCCGCCACATCCGCCAACTGCTCCTGCGATAAACCTTTCAATTTCCTTAACGCCTGAATCCTCTCTCCAACATACATGGACAAAACCTCCTTCTTTTTCCACTATCTGCTATCCAAGAAACGCTGCCACGCTTCGCGAGTCAGCTTATTATAAAAAAGATCGCGCGCCTCCTCCCCGAAGGCTGATTATAAATGACAAATAGACTTACCGCTTACCATAAAATAATAACAAAAATAACAGTTGCATTGCCACCAATCACACGTTTCCATTTGTCAACTGACAGTTGCATTCAAGGGTACAGATAATTTTTGCTGCTAAATAGCATTTTAACACTATATTTTGTAATAACTTGCACACTATTAAGCAAAATATGGGGGATAAATAGTAAAAACCAACGTTTTATATCTACACCCTGCATTCACTTTCCTGTTACATTTCATCGGATAGCCACAACATAGCTCGGAGCGGACGGTTAGCCCACATATGAAAATAAACACTTTCCATAAAATTTATAGTTTTTTTACACATATTCTCTTTTCATTTTTGCAGAATAGTATTAAGATATTATTATGATGATGAAGACAACCGAAAGGAGTACCCTCATGTCCAAAAGTTTTGGGAAATTTTTACTTTTATCCGCCGTAGCCGGCGCTGCCGCTTATGGCACATATTACTACTTGCAGAAGAAAGAGCAAATGCCTGCCTCTCCCGCCGACGAAGATGTTGACGACGATTTTGACGATTTCAGCGAAGATCTTGACGAAGAGATACCCCCTGTAAAGGAACGTACCTATGTGTCCTTAAATCTGGACAAAGCGGAAGCCATCGCCCAGGAAGCTTTTCAGAAGGCCAAGGAGGTCATAGCCGATTCTGTCCAGCAGGTCAAGGATACCGTAAAATCAGTGAAAGAAAATCAGGCATGCGGCGAGAGTAAAGGCAACTTCACAGATTTGACCGCAATAAATAAGGAGCATGCCGCATCTGAGGAAGCTGCCGATGAGCATGTTTCTGAGAATGCGCCTTCCGAGCCTGTTACCGAGGAATTTATCAGCGAAGATATTCCCAGTGAAAGTTCCGCCGACGAGCAGATTGTTTCACAGGAAGAATCTAACGAACAACCTGCCCCGGAATCCTCTGTGGAAAAACCCAATGTTCAGCCGTCTGTTTCTACGGAAGCTGTGGCCAAAGAACCGGAGGGGAAAGAAACTGCCAACGGACAGGTGGAAAATTTCTTTGACGATACCCCCTGATTGACGTCACTCTCCAATCCGGATAAACGGAAACCAAAATTTCAGAAGAATCGCCCAAGGCGATTCTTCGAGAGATGACTTAGATTTTCTTAG
>CAJUKV010000108.1 GCA_910587305.1 uncultured Lachnospiraceae bacterium
CAGATATTGAATTTTCAAGGTGCATAGCTAAAACTTATGTGCGAAGTTTGAGTAACTTATTTTTCCGCTTGCTATCCCGCCAGAACAGAGGTAAGCTACGACACCAGGTCAGGAGAGATTGGATTGGAAAAAGATTCTGCATTATACCAATTGATGGACACCCGCATGAACGGCGTCATGAACGGCATTGTAAGCGGTGACGGGGAATACCAGGCGATTCTCCGGAAGTCGGACATATACTCCGGCGAACTGGACAGGATGGATTTATCAAAAGAAATCCGGCTGCTGATCGACCGCTACGTCAGCGAGCAGAACGCGCATAGCACATTGTGCTATTGATCCCGGTTTGGGATGCTCGCCTGCCTGCTTGGCTTTTCCGACTGCAAGGCTATGTTCTTGGAGAAATGCCTGCCGACAGAAGCAAAAGAAATGACCGCAGGATTGTAACTGCAAAGTGCCGGAAGCGGATGACCTTCTCACAAGTGTATTGCCGCTTTTCACAAGCGTGCTTTCTACGGATTCCCTCGTAACATTGTCTAAAATACTTGCATCGAACGGATCTCCATTTTTCCAGTTCGGATTAGCCGCCCTTACTGCCGCAGCAAGCGCCGCACTATACTGCTTTTCATACTGCTGCAATGACCATATCCCTTTTAAGCGGTCACCCTCTTTGATGCTTAACTGATATGCGCGGAAAACCTCTGAACGCTTTGTGGTATCTCCATTCGCCACGCCATTTTCCTGTAAAAAATGGCGTTTACATTCATCAAACATTTTCTGGCGGTACTCTTCCGAAACACCTATCATCTGATGCATTTCCGCTTCGCTTTTGCCGTTCATAATCATTCCTCTTACGCACATACCGCTTTCATAAATAATTTCTTCAATTTCCTTATCCGATTTTACAGACTTATTCGCCATGCCCATGCCTTTCTGATTCCTGGCATTGAATATTCCTGCCGGATTCAGCAAGCCGTTGCCCTGGCTCTTTTTTACCCCGAACAACTGCGACATCAAATTGTACCTTGATGTTAAATTTGAAAAGTTAAAATTGATATTCATATTCATTTCCTCCAATCATCACTGCTCAGATTTTCAAGACTTTGCTTCCTTATGAAATCTTAATGCCTGCGAGTAACTGTGACAATGTGTCTGTATTGGGATTGAACGCCGCATATTTCTCCTTAAACGAGGCCACCGCACTCAGCATCTTCTGGTTGAGGTTTTCAGGAACTTTATCAATCCCCCTTGTCTTTTGTTCCTTTAGGAAACCTGCCGCCTTTGTTTCCCTCCTGCTGATCTTTGCGATCTTTTCCGCTTCCTCGCCAATGATAGTGCGGGCGTGCTGGTTCGTCCGTTCCATCTCCACAAAGCTGTCCACTGTTTTCCTGTATGCCGCATCCAGGGCATCCAGCTCTTCTTCCTTCGTGAGCCTGCGGGGGCCGCCTTCACCTGCCACATATATCTCCCTTGTCCCGTCCTCATATCCCCGCACGATCTCATCGTACAGTTCCGCATATGCCTTCACATAACCGTCCGCCCTGCCTGCCGCGTTTAGGACGCTTTTCCCGGTATCAGCCCTCCTTGAAATTTCATAGCCATAGTCAACCAGACTGATTTTCTCATTCTTCAACTGCTCCCTCCGCTGGAGCATGGCATCATAGCTTTCCTGCCCGCCCTGCTGTACGCTGTTGCGGTATTGCTCCTTCCCCGCATCGGAAATGGAAAGGCTTACGGGCTGTTCCGCCATCTTCCTGCCCGCATCCCTGGTGTTTGTTTTCTCCTGCATATAATTTGCTGCAGCTCCAATCTGATTGTAACTGCTCCCGATTCCTGAAATTGCCATATTTTTATCCTCCTAAAATTTTATAATATGAATTACTATAAGTCCGGGCAGACCGCAGAGACAAAGCATTATGCGCCTCTGCGGAATAAGATGTAAAGAATATATCTGTATATCCAATGTGCTGCCCAAAGATGCTTTTTTCACAAGCGTGCTTTCTCCGGATGCCCCTATTACTCCGTTCCAAATCGATGAACAGAATAGCCTCTATCCGAGTAAAAAACAGCAAACCGTCACTTATGGCATAACTCCATAGCGGCGGTTTGCATGGTTCTCAATGCTCTTTACAGATATCTACGGCCTGCATACCTAAAAGGTACCTCCAATTTTCGGACTATAAGTTCCATCTTACTGCTACAGACAGAGAAAGTATGCCAAATTGTTTCGGTAATATATCTATTTTAAACAGAAACTGAAATGCATGCCTCTTGTTCCGTCGAAACCGTCTCTCCTGTTTTTGTATAGGTTACCGACTCCTTTCCGGCATCCATCTTTATTTCATCGGAGCCTATGCTGCCAGAATCTATGTTATCCTTCAACAATACCTTTCCTTCTTCACTGATCTCCACAGTATCTGTATTGGTATCAGCATTCCTGTTTTCCTCAATTCTTTCTTCCAGTTTTTCACGTTCTTCCCTGCGCTTCTGGATAGCCTCTTCACGCTGCAACTTTGCTTTTTCCCTTGCCTCCCTTGCGTCTTCTTCCATTCCTTTGTCAGCTTCCGCCTTATAATCCTCCGCCTTACCGGAAAATTCGTCGGCATACCCCATTGCACGTTCCATTGTCTCCGTATCTCCTTTACGCCTTGCCTCTTTAAAGACACGCATGGGGGTATTCAACAGATTCATATTTGTCCTTGCTCCTACAAGACCTTCCATTGTCTTTGTATTCATAGCACCGCCTCCCAATCATCGTTTTTAAGAGCATATAAACCCTCATTTATTCTTTCGGCGGCGTGGATATACGATATTAGGTTTATGTTTCAAACAGCCGTTTTGGTGTCATGTGCGGTATCCGGAAACGGCATTAAAATAGATATCACGAAAATGCCTTTTCCGGCTTCTTTATGCACTGCCCCGTTATACCTATTCACCACATCGCTTACATTCAGCAGGCCGATACCGTGTTCCTGTGAATCGTCTTTATTCGTAAAGCCTTCTGTAAACTTTTCCGTCCTGTCCATACTGTTTTTTACTTCGATCAGAAAACATTTCTTTACAGTCCTCGCCTGAATATTGATAAAGCGGCTTTCATCTTTCTGCATCCTTCCACACGCTTCCAAAGCATTATCCAGTATATTGCCCATTAGGACACATAAGTCAAATTCATTGATGCAGCATCCCTTAGGCATCTGCATATCACATTCCCATTTGATATCCTCCCCTTCCGCCTGTTTCCGCTTCTGGTACAGGAGAGCGTCCACCGCCTTATTCCCTGTCAAATCTCCTCCTGCATCCAGAATAATACCCTCCATATTTTTTAAGTAGTCCTCTATCTTCTCCCATTCTTTATTCCGAGACAGCGCCGTCAGAGCAATAATATGATTTTTCATGTCATGCCGTAACCGTTCCGACTGTCTGTACTGCTCCGTCAGCATTTTGTAAACCGAAATCTGCGAATGGTACCGGCTGCTCTTTTCCTGCTCCAGATAAATCCGGTTCATTCCAAACACATAAAACCCTGCCGCTGCCATAGAAAGGAAAGCCAAAACCAAAAATTCAGAATGGCTGAAAATCTGGTCGTAATACAACCCCATATCGCCCCCGCTTCTGACCATAATTCCATTGCTCGCACCCAGGCTTGCCACATCATAAACTGTAACGATTGCAAGCAAAGGAACAGCCAATATGACATACCACTTTCCCGGCTTGCCGCAAAAAACAGGCTCAAGACGTCCGGACATCAAATATATCGCAAATATGGCAAAGCAATAGCCAATACCGCTGACCAGACCTCCTTTCCAACCTCCAAAAAGCGGTTCCGGAATCTTCTTTACCGTATGTAGGAAAAACAGCACCAGACAGTCTAAAAGAGAAGCGCAGAACTCTGATACCAGCTTTATAACCACTATCAGAATAGAGGCCGCCAAAATCCTTTTTTCCCTATCTGACCGAAAAAACAGTATCACCAATCCCACAAAAAATATAGAACCCGACACTGCGAAGAAGCTATACAGGTCGGGATACCGCCGACCCAAAATATTCCTTAACAGCAGACTACAAAAGGAAATAATTAAAAACAACCGCGCCCTCCTTTTGGAAGTTCCTAAAAATTTCATGCAAAACTTGTCCGCCGCCCACAGATACCCCAGACAGAATGGCGCTACAATTAAAATATCAGCATAGTCTGAGAGTTGTTTCATAGTATACCTCCATTTTTCCGCATGACCTTAAGCATCTCCTGAACAAACTCGTCATACCTTCTTTTTGCAATCACGATTTTTTCCCCGTTTTCCAGAACCACTTCCTGCCTGCTATACCCGTCAACATATTTCAGATTTATAAGATAGCTTTTGTGGCATCTGAAAAAACCTTTATCCCGTAGTTTGTTCTCCAGTTCCCCTATCTGTTCATAATAAGTAAAAATTCCTTCCGGTCCATGGGCATCGACTATTCTTCCTTTTATCTCGAAATAATATATATCATCAAGGAATAACTTCTTTTTCTGCCTTTCCCTGCTTACTATGATAAATTCCTTTGAGCGGATTTGTGTTTTGATGACGGCTTTTTGCAGTACATTTTTTAGTTTCCTGTCATCCACAGGCTTCAGCAGATATTGGAAAGCCTCCACGTCATACGCTTCAAACACATACTCCCTGCTGGAAGATACAAAAATGAGTATCTTATCAGATGCCTTTTCACGAAAAACCTGTGCTGTTTTCATCCCATCCAAATCCTGCATAATGATATCAAGGAAAACAATGTCAAAACTTTCCAGTGCCCGCAGCAGTTCCCCGCCACTTCGGAACTGGCGGATGATGCATGGTATTTTCATTTCTTCCATAATTTCTTTAATTCTCTTTGCCATATTGCAACATTCTATGACTTCATCATCACAAACCGCTATTGAGAGCATTTCATCACCTGCCTTATATGGGTATATCATATATATCGACAAAAACGGGCATAAAGTTTTGTTGATGATATGAACGGGCTTTTTCGTGTAATAACCGTTTCAAATATATTTTTCGCCTTTCCTCCGATTGTCCCATCGTTTTCAAACCCACTTCCATATGACCTGATTTCTTCCTGATAATTTTGCTTTATCTGTTCCAGCATTCT
>CAJUKV010000109.1 GCA_910587305.1 uncultured Lachnospiraceae bacterium
TTGTTGCTTGTTTTTGAAAAAAGTTTACAAATACACTTGACAATCTTTCTCTGAGCATGCGGATGGACATAAGCTTACTTTTCTGTCTTGGCGTGGTCATAATTTTAATGGCCTGCCTGATATGGATTCTTACACTGCATCAGAAACTCAGAAGAAGATATGAGACGTTAGCGGAAAGCCATAACAGCATTCAGGAACTGAACGGAAGGCTGCGGAGCCAGCGGCATGATTACTTAAATCATCTGCAGGTGGTGTACGGTATGTTAGAGCTGGGCGAATATAAAGAGCTTTACGATTATCTGGCGCCGATTTACAAAGACATGATGAAAGTGGGAAAGGCGATCAGGACGTCCATACCTGCGGTCAACGCCCTGCTTATGGCGAAGATGGGAACGGCGGAGGCTGAAAATATCGACTTTTATGTGGAAGTGAAGTCCGACCTGAAAAAGCTAAAAATTGAGCCATGGGAACTATGCAAGGTGCTTTCAAATTTGATAGACAATGCCATAACAGCCCTGAAGGAGAAAGAAGGGGATAAGAAAATGGCGCTGGATATCAATGAGGAGAGAGACTTTTATGTGTTTGTGGTTTCCGATAACGGCCCGCCTGTTTTGGAGGAGCATAAAAGCCTGATATTTAGACAGGGATTTTCTACCAAACAGGAGGAAGGCCACGGAATGGGCCTTTACATTGTGGCAGGTATTTTAAAGGAAAATGGCGGCAGCATACAGGTGGACTCTAAGGAGGAGGAAACAAGCTTTACGGTTAAATTTGCAAAGGAGGTGGAGGCATAATTGGATATGGCTATGATGATTGGTATCATACTATTGATTGCCGGGTTTGTGCTGGTCGGGGTGGAGATGGTGGTGCCAGGGTTTGGAGCGCCGGGGATTTCAGGAATTGTGTGTCTGGGAGCGGGGATTTTTCTGACCGCCGATTCCATAGAGCAGGGAATTTTGATTACGGTAGTAGTGATAGTGGCTCTGGGAATTTTGATGACAATGATGATGGGATTTTTGTCCCAGAAAAAATTTAAGTCGCCGATTATTCTGGATACGGATGTGAGGGCGGATACGCTGATAGATTCGTCGGATCTTACCTATCTGTTGAATAAGGAAGGCATTGCCGCTACGGATTTAAAACCGGCGGGAAAGGGAGATTTTGAAGGGGTTGAGCTGGATATTTTTTCGGAAGGGCAGTATATCAGAAAAGGAACCCGGATTATAATCAGCAAGGTGAATCAAAAGAAGCTTATGGTAAAGGAACTTTGAGAGGGGTTAGACGCTTCCATACTTTATGAGGCAGTTTGTCAGGAAAAGAGCTTGCGCTTGCGCTGTGGCCGCAGGCTCCGGAGGGCGTAAAGCGCAGCGCAGAAATGAGGGAAAAATGATAGGTAAAATTGTATTATTAGGGATAATATGTCTTTTGGTAGTGATATTTTTTGTGTTTGTGCCGGTAGGATTATGGATTTCAGCCGTCGCATCTAATGTGAAGGTGGGGATTTTTAACCTGGTTGGTATGCGGCTTAGGAGGGTGATGCCGGCTAAAATTGTTTTCCCTTTGATAAAAGCCACAAAGGCAGGGATTGATGTTAAGGTAAACCAATTGGAGGCGCACTATTTAGCGGGCGGCGATGTGGACAGTGTGGTAAACGCATTGATAGCGGCTGAAAGAGCGGGTATGGACATTTCTTTTGAAAAGGCTTCGGCTATTGATTTGGCGGGCCGCGATGTGTTTGAGGCGGTTAGGATGAGCGTGACGCCTAAGGTAATCGAGACGCCGCTGATTTCCGCGGTTGCCAAAAACGGCATTGAGCTTTTGGTGAAGGCGAGGGTTACGGTGAGAACAAATATCGACAGGCTGATTGGCGGCGCGGGGGAGGCTACCGTTCTTGCCAGAATTGGCGAGGGTATTGTCACCACGGTGGGGTCTGCTTTAAGCCATGACGCGGTTTTGGAAAATCCTGATGAAATATCCAAGCTTGTCCTGGAAAAGGGACTGGATTCGGGAACTGCCTTTGAAATTATTTCCATAGATATAGCGGATATCGATATCGGCAGGAATGTGGGGGCTACCTTGCAGAGCCTTCAGGCGGAGGCCGACAACAAGATTGCCCAGGCCAGAGCGGAAGAAAGACGGGCTATGGCGGTAGCCTTAGAACAGGAAATGCGCGCGGCTGTGGTTCAGGCGGAGGCTGAAATACCGAAGGCTATGGCCCAGGCATTGCGGGAGGGACATATTGGAGCGGTTGACTATTATAAGCTGCAAAATGTGCTTGCGGATACGGAAATGAAAAAGAGTATTGGCACAGGGGTTAATGCATATGCGGAAAATAAGAAGGATAACAGATTGGAAAATCAGTCCGGCAGCTGATTTTTATCAATTGTCAATTTAACTTGAGAGTATTCATTTGCAGGCCGGGAAGGGAGCATGGTTATTAAAATAGATGATTAAAGTAATGGTGATAGATGATGAGCCGGAAATCAGGAAATTGCTGCATAAAATGGTTGAAAAACAGGCGGATTATCAGGTGGTATCCGAATGCGGCGATTTTACCGGCGCTGTGGTTGATTTTGCTAAATATAAGCCGGATGTGGTGTTTATGGATATAGATTTAAACGGTGAGAGCGGGTTAGAGTGCGCGAAGGTGCTGACCGAATTAAATCCCAGGCTTAAGGTAATTTTTGCCACGGCCCACAGTGAATATATGGCGAATGCTTTTGAAATTTATGCCTTTGATTATCTGGTAAAGCCCTTTAACATGGAGCGGGTTATCAAGACTCTAAACCGAATCAGAAACAGTATGGAAGGATACCACGGGGCGGATTTAAAACCGGCTGATAAGGTGACAAGGCCGGAGCATCACAGAGATAAGCTTTTTATAAAAGGGAAAGAACAGGCTTCATTGCTTGATGTGGATGAAATTATTCTGGTGGAAAGGCTGGAAGGTTATACGAATATTGTGACTTTGGGAGAGCAGTACAGAACGTCCATCTCCTTAGGCGAACTTGAGGAAAAGTTAGGTCAGGAAACATTTATGAGATGCCACAAATCTTACATTATCAATATAGCGAAGGTTACGAAAATAGAGCCTTATGGGAGATGGACGTATGTGGTGAAATTTAAAGGCACGGACGCAACCGCGCTTATGACGGCGCAAAAGTATGAAGAAATGAAGCAGATGTTTGCATAAAAAGACATGGAGTCGTCTTCCTGTAACGTTAGTTTGAATGTTGTCGTTCGCGTTATCTCCTTCATGACAAAAAATAGAGCATATAGATTTTCAGTTTCTATATGCTCTAACGCTATTACTATATTTGATTTGGATTGATATGAATGACTACGCTAACTGCATGACCTCGGCTTCAAGTTCCTTTAATTCGTCTAATGACAATAAGGGAACACATAGAGCAACTTCATCAAGTGATAACTTTCCCATTTTTATCATTCTTTCCGCTGTTTCTCTCGCTTCATCGCGCCTTTCACTTTTAATAAACGACTTCATTATCTGTTCTTCATCAAACAAACTCATCATAATCGTCACAACCTCCTTTTCCCTGTCAAGCAAATATTCCTTTAAGACGTTCCTGTCTTTGCATATGCGGATCGTTTCCGTAACTGCCTTTTGTGTCATTCCATGCTGTTTTGTCTGCTCGTTAAAAACTTTGCAGAAAATAATGTACTGGTTGATAATATCATCTGTATCACTTTCATAAATTACTTTGGCTTTGACCTCAATGCCAATATCCGCGCTCTCGAAAAATTCCTCTGACAATAATAGCTTTTCGGGTTTTCTTCCTTTATTGCCTGTAAATATTACGTATAGTTCAGGTTTGGGCATTTTTACTTTCTTGCTTTTATAATAGTCTTGGCAGGTACGTTGAAAATATTCATGATAACTTTGCGCCAGATACAACAAAACCCTTACTAAAATATTTACCGTCCATGTAGATTGCGCTTCTACAAGTATCATTAGCTTATTATTGGCAATAAAGCCTAAATCATTATACAGGTTATCAGTCAATACATTTGTGATCGTTACATCTGTAAGGGAATCCTCTGTCGCTGTCTCGTCCTCAGGGTGGAGCGTTTTATACAGCTTTAGCAGATAACGCTTGTTTTGAAAAAGGTCAAAAAACACACTGTTTTTTGCAGTACGCTTTGCTTTTATCTCCTGCGTCTGTTTTGGATTGTCCTGCACTTTAACACCTCGATTTCTAAAAATATGTAACACAAGATACGATATATCCTACTCCTGCCATACTTCAATTATATAAAAAAACGCCTGTCTTTACAATAAAATTCACATTAAGATTGATAAATCTTTTCGCCGCATCTGGGCATTTTCTTTGCCGTTTCGGTCAGTGCTTTTTATGGTCTGATATTTCCACTGTTTTCTGTTCCGCTTTCCAACTTTCTGCTGTTAGGTATTTTTGTTAATGAGGGGGAACACGCTCCCTGTTTTCATCAGGGATATCCCCCTTTTTTGTGTATTGTGTTTATAGTTCATAACTCCATAACTGCGATAGAAATTGTTGATTCCGCTATTGATAAACAGGGCAAAAATAGGTTATGATAAAATTTAGTATTTTATGGAAGTTTTGTTTATTGTGTGTATGATAATATGTTCTGCTTATCGTATGTGGGGTGAAAAATGAAGCTTTTGTTTGCCATATTGAGCATCCTTTTGTTTCTCATAGGGGTGAAGACGCATAAGAAAATTCATGCCATTGCCGGTATTGCTTTTATGGCAATGCTGCTTGTATCAATTGCAACGGAAATAGTGAATGAAGGCCGTGCAGGCGTATGGCTTGCAGAAATCAGGGAAGGTATACCACAAAATGGGGATTTGGAAACGACAGGGGCGGCGGCAACGGCAGAGGCGCCGGAAGCTACAATGCAGCCGATGGAAGGAGTATCAAGTCCTACAAGAGAACCATCCCGAAAAGAAACGGCAAGCTTTACAAGAGAACCGTCCCAGAATGAAACGGCAAGCCCTGCAAGGAAGCCGGCACCAAACGAAACACTAAGACCTACAAGGGAGCCAGTTCTAAACAAAACGCCAAGTCCTATAGAACAGTCGGCT
>CAJUKV010000110.1 GCA_910587305.1 uncultured Lachnospiraceae bacterium
CCTGAAAAGCCGTCGTCCACATAGATGTCGTAAAGCTCTATGTCCGGCTGCTCCCTTAAGAATGATTTGATAAGCTCTCTCTGGTTCCCGATGCTGTTGCTCTCGGACTTATTTAAGCCAGTTTTTCCGGCTTCGGTGCCCCTGCCCCCGATATTCATATCTGCGTCTTCCTTGGAAAGACGCAGGTACATGGCCGCATAGTATTGTTTTTCTTTCAACTGCATCACCCCTGACTTTTTATTTCCCCGCGCAAAGAGTCAAAGAAGTCAGGGCTTCCATTAAATCAAGCCCTGACTTTAGATTACTATAGCTTTTCCGTTCTCTCGAAACCAGTCTGTTTCCATGCTCATTTCAATTGTTCAAACCGCTCCCTTGGCAAACCCGCCCCAACAGCCCTCCGCCGCTGCGATGCAGCTATTTTTGCTCATAAAATGGCGCACCCTCAGGCGAAGCAAGCAGTGTAAAATTCGGGCAGGCACATTTTCCGCTATTTCTTCCGTCCGGCTGAACTGTGAAATTAAATGTGTATCTCCGCAAGCCTCCTTAAATATTCTTCCATCTTATCGTCAATAGTGGGCCCTTCTTCCATGAAACGGACTTTCACAATATAGTCCCCGATCCGGTGAACGTATACGTTATTGGTCTGGGCTGCAAAAGAAGCCAGCTTTTTAGGGACGGGCTTTTTCGTGTCAACCACAATATCCCTTAAATCCGTCAGGCTGTCAATATCTACATTCCGTATATCCACGGCCGCCATCTCCTGTAACTTTTCCCTTGTCAGTTCCATATCCTGCCCCTTGGCCGTCTTTCTATATTCTATTTCCCGTTAAGGTTGTCTTATCACAAACTTTTTTTCTTTTTAAAGAAGAATACCCCAGCGCCTATCGCCAGTACCGTCACACCGGCCGCTACCAGCCACCACAATCTCCACTGCCGCTCTTCCTGCAGGGTTTTCTCTGTCGCTGTCCCCTTTCGGGCAGTCCCATCACTTTCGTCCGGCCGTACGGATTCCGCAGCGCCGTCTCCTTCTTCCTCATCCCCGTCTATGGCAATCACATAGTCGGAAGCATGGGTGAATGCAAGGGATACGGTGCCGTCCTGTGCAACTTTATCCGAACAGATAAATTCAAGCTCCATTGTGCTTTCGTTGTAATCATTGTGGGCGCGCAAAAAGCCGGTTAAGAGACATGGGGATATCCATACCTCTTAACCGGCTCTGCCAATTCCGTATATGTAAAAATAGTAACGGGTAAAAAAGGGCGCAGCTATGCTGCTTGCTTGCTAACTTGACACTATAATGCCATACGCCCCCACCTTATCGTTCGGATATTCCATCTCCCCCCGTATAGGCTTTGCCCCTCTCCGCAGATAGGCCTTCACCTTCTCCCCATACAAAAATGCATCGTTCCCCCGCACAATCCCCCACTCCATCATAAGAGCGACGCTCCCGGTCACAAAAGGGGTTGCAAACGAAGTTCCCGATACTCTGACAAAAGTTCCGTCCGGTCCAATGGTCGCAATATCCACCCCAGGCGCCACCAAATCAGGTTTTATCGTTCCCTGTATGATCCTCTCTGCCGAAATATTCCGCATGGGATAACCCCGTCCCGAGAAATCCGCATACGCTTCAAAAGCGGCATTATACGCTCCCACGGTAATAACCTTGGATGCGGTAGAAGGAATTGTCAGGGTTTTAGCCGATGTTGGCGTAAAAAATCTTGTTCCTTCATTTAGTACGACACTGCTTGGAAGGTATAAATCATAGTTCCCCGTAACCGTCCATATCGGCTGTAGCAAGATAGACCAAATTCCTTCATCCACATAACGAAACCGCGGTAAAAAGTCAAAATAAATTTCCTGGTTTACAGAATACGGAGAAGGCTCCCCCACATAAACCAATACTTCTGTGTTTTCTATTATATAGCTCTGACCTCCCGGCCTGTTCATATCCACTACAATCTCTGCTCCCCCGGGGGAACTTAACTTAATCTGAAAAGAATCAACATATTCTTTCCAAATCTGTATATTAAAGGTTCTTTGATAACCGGCTACGCTGAGCTCTATTTTTCTTTCTTCACCTGGCACGCTCAGCCTGCCAAAGCTTCCGGCCACATGTCCTGCTGCCGCCCCCTCATTTCCACTGCCTACGCAAATTACCGTCCTTCCAATTTCCGAAACATTATCCAGGAAGCGCTCTACCAGTGAAGTGCCATCATGGGAACCATAGGTATTTCCAAAGCTTAAATTCACGGTAAGAGGCATGCCAAGCTCCACTGCCTTTTTCACCACATAAGTTAAGGCGCGCATGAGTTCCGTCGTTTTGGGAAAAGAGTCTGGCGCCGGCGTCCCCATTTTTACTACCAAAAGCTGGCTTTCAGGAGCCACGCCCTGATACTGCCCTTCTAAAAATATGCCTCCCGCTGCCGCAATCGCCGCTACTGCTGTGCCGTGACCTGAGGTATCCCCGCTTGGAACCACCTGCTTTGGTGTGTTGCTTTTAAGCGCAGCATTGATCCTCTGCTCCGAAAATTCAACTCCCGTTAAAAATCCCTCCGGCGGCGCTGCCGTTCCGGTCCAATCGCTTAAGTCCTCTCTCCCGGGCAAAAGCTCGTTCACCTGTTCGGGAACCAACGTCTGATCCCAAAGAAACCTGATTCTTGTATTTCCGTCTCTGTCCATGAACTCCGGGCTGGTATAATCAATGCCCGAATCAATCACAGCCACTAAAACCCCTCTTCCCGTCAAATACGGCTCTCTTCTTGTAACCGGGAATATGCAGGACACCTGCTTTCCCTGGAGAGTGGAAAAATAAAGTCTTTTAGGCTTTTCCACATACTCTACTTCGTCAAGCTGCGAAAACGTATCAATTAGCTCTTCCGGTACGGTCACAATTGCATACCCGGCAATCAGCTCCTCCACTCCTATAATATCACTTTGAAGTCTTCCAATATCTCCATTATATTTGACAATTAATTCCCATTTTCTTGTTTCTTCTATGAAGCCAACGCCAAGCTGGCCTGATTTTTGCCGTTCTGCCTCTTCCACACTAAGCGCAAGTCCAAGTAAGGCTTCCAATTTTTGATTTGCCATTAACCCTCCGGATTTGAAATTTTCCTTATTATTGGCACTATATGCAAAAAAACAAACGATGCCACCTTCCACAAGCCTGCTTCATATAAAATAAGGAACTGTCACAAAGTCAATCGCTTTGCGACAGTTCCCATGTACCAAATAGCAATCGTCCGCTCAGGAAAATAGCAGCTTCCTTGCTATATTTTTCAACTGTATTTGAGTTCATTAACCGGAATATGTATCTGCAAGATGGGCAAATTCATTCTTGACAGCCTTAAAGGCCTCCAGAATCTTCGGTGAGAAGCATCCGCATTCCCCATTCATAATCATCTTACTGGCAGTTTCCTTATCAAAGGCCTTTTTGTAAACTCTCTCCGATACCAATGCATCATAAACGTCCGCAATGGAAACGGCCTGCGCCGCAATCCCGATCTCCTCTCCCTTAAGCCCATCCGGATATCCCAGGCCATCGTATCTTTCATGATGGTGCCTGCAAATATCATAGCAGTAATTAAAGTAATCCTCATCATCCATCCGCACGAAGGATGCTATCATCTCCGCCCCCTTGGTGGTATGTGACTTCATGATTTCAAATTCCTCTGAGGTAAGTCTTCCGGGTTTCAGTAAAATATTGTCCGGCACCGCAATCTTTCCCAGATCATGCATAGCGGCAGCCTGAGTGATCATATCAATTTTTTCATCGTTCAATCCGTATTCAGGGTAACGCTTCATAACCTCCACTGCCAATGCCCTGGTAAAAACACGGATTCTCTTTACATGCTGCCCGGACTCCATATCCCGGAATTCCACCACATTACTCATTGCGTCTATCATGGCGTCGTTCATCTTGCGAAGCCTATGGGCCTGTTTTTTCAAAAGCTGGTTTTGCGCTTCAAGCTCTGCCGTCTGTGCTTTTACCAACGTTTCCAGCCGCGTTTTATAGGCGTACAAATCAATATTATTTTTTACCATCTGCTTAACGGTAGGCGCATGGTAAGGCTTATGAATATAGTCTACCACGCCGTATTCATATCCACGCCTCTCATATTCAACGGAAGTTTCTCCCGTAATCATGACAATGGGCACTTTAGAAATCAGCTCTTTCCCGCTAAGTATCTCCAAAACCTGAAATCCATCCATCACAGGCATAACAATATCGAGCAATACTGCCGCTAACGTAGAGAAATTTTCTTCAAAAAGTTCAATCCCCTCTTTCCCATTTGCCGCCTCTAAAATATCATACTCATCCATAAATATATTCGCCAGCATTGCACGATTTATTTCCATGTCCTCAATGATTAATATCGTTTTTTTATCCATTTGATTTTTTAGATCCCCCTTTTTCAAATGTATTACTTCCTGCATTCGTTTTTCAGAAAAAAAACTATATCAAATAGATTATAACAACTTTATTATCAAAAATCCACTACAATTTCATGCCGCCTTACAGTTGTTGTTTATTTTTAAATAAATTTTGCGGAAAACATCCCGCTAACAATATTTCTTTATACCCTAATTAAACTTTTTAACAACTATTTATATCTCTTGAATCTTTTTCAAAAATACATTAAGATATTATTATCTCGCATAGATTCTATTCACCGCCCAAGGGCCCAACCACCAGCTCAGCTGGTGGAATGGGGATGCCC
>CAJUKV010000111.1 GCA_910587305.1 uncultured Lachnospiraceae bacterium
CTTCTTCTTTCAAGTCGACTTGCAAAGATTTGCCCTTGCATGTATATATTGTCATCAGCCGGAAAAAAGTTTTCATTTTTAAAATAAATTTTTTGATTTTTTTCTACCGGCCGATTGCAACGCCGCCAAATTGGTGTAAAAAAAAGGAGCCTATGGATTCTTTCCACAAAGCTCCTTACAATTCCTTCATCATTTCTTTACCGCTTGCTTTTCCACTTGCTTTTCTTTTTTCTTTTCCTGCGCCTGCGCTTCCATCCTCAAGGCATTTCTTTTGTTCACGCTCTCCCGCAGCAGCGCGTAACAGGTTGACATGAGAGGAATAAACATCAGCATCCCGCTAACCCCAAACAAGCTTCCGCCTATACTGACGGCCATCAGCACCCATATGGAAGGAAGGCCAACGGAATTTCCCACCACCTTTGGGTAAATCAAGTTTCCCTCTATTTGCTGCAGCACTAAAAACAGTATCACAAACCAAAGCGCCTGCAAAGGATTGTTCATCAAAATCAGGAACGCTCCCACCGCACAGCCGATAAAGGCTCCTACAATGGGGATGAGCGCCGTAACTGCAATCAGGACGCCTACCATAAGCGCATATGGCATACGGGCAAGGCTCATGGAAACCACAAACATAGAGCCTAAAATCACCGCTTCAAGGCATTGTCCCGTAATAAAACTGCTGAAATTCTTATATAAAAGGCTGCAGATTTCCAGAAGCTTTTCTCCAATATTTTCCGGTAAATAGGCGGAAATAATTCTTTTTCCCTGATTTGCAAGGCGCTCCTTCTGAGATAGTATATACAGGGAAAAAACAAACGCAATCACGCCGTTTACCACACCGGATATAATACTGCCCGCCACATTAAAGGTGGAATTGAGCATATTCCCCGCGCCATTTTTCAAAAAGGAAACGATATTTTTTACTATGCCGTCCCAATTGATTTCCATTGATTCCAGCTGCGTTAACCAATCAACAATCATTGGTTCATCCTTTGCCAGCTGTTCAATCTTAGGCAGCATATTTTCCATAAAGGCGGGGATCTTTCTCCCGATTTCCGAAACGGTTAAGGCTATCTGCGGAAGCACCATCCCAAAAACAATTGCAAGGACAAGCACAATTGCTACAAGGGAAAGAACCATACTTACAGGACGTTTCAGTTTCTTTGCCCCTTTCCCCTTCCACCTTCCAAGGAGCTTTTCTTCAATTGATTTCATTAAAATATTTAGAATAAACGCAACCGCGCCGCCATAAATAAACGGCCTAAAAATATCCACCAAAAACCCAACTCCCAGGAATATGCTGCCACTATAGATAATTCCCAGGATCAAAAGAGCTGCCAGAAGCATCAAATTTCTTATCTGCTTTATTTTTTCCTTATGAAAACCCATCTTGTATACCTCCATCATTGCAATTGCTTTTCCGGTTCTTTTCAGGCAGGCCAGGAGCCCGCTGCAGAGGTCCTGTGCCTGATTCATCCCCTTGATAGCATATTAGACTTTTTTCTCCATTTATTCAACCCTTATGTACTCTTTCTTACATACAAAAGCAGTTCGGCTTTAAGCTAAACCGTTCATCCCCCACAGCTGTTATACCGCCCTAGCCCCCTGCGCCAAACCAGCGCGGAGATGAAAGCCAAAGTAAGCGCCACAACAGGCGAAAGCATACACAAAAAGGCCGGAGCGTCCGGCTTATCCAAAAGATAGCAGGCGGGATAAAAATTGAGATAAGCTACAGGTACCAACCCTGTCACCAACACTTGAAATGCCTTGCCGAAAATTGACGCCGGATACTTCTGTGTCAGCAAATAAATCTGCGTAAACACCGAGCTTAAGGCATGAGCCTTGACCGTCCAAAATGCCACGCAGGAAATAAGGAATCTGCAGCACACCGTAATGGCCCCTCCT
Source organism: uncultured Lachnospiraceae bacterium (assembly GCA_910587305.1). Classification (GTDB taxonomy): domain Bacteria; phylum Bacillota; class Clostridia; order Lachnospirales; family Lachnospiraceae; genus Suilimivivens. The sequence continues at coordinate 1,906 of CAJUKV010000111.1, forward strand.
GAAAGCACAAAAATTACAAACCAAAGAATCTGCCACGGTCCCCAGTGTGTGCCATTCATGACAAGCCCTATAGGAATGAGCACCGCGCCCAAAAGCGTATCGCACAAACCTGTGTAGTTAATATCTCCGCCTACAAGCTGTAAAAAAGGACTCACCGGGCGAAGCAGATAAACATCAAAGCTGCCGCTTAAAATCTCCTCCTCAATTTTTGACAGCTTAAAGAAAAACACTGAAAATATACTCCAGCTTATCATGAACAGGCCATAGAGCACCAAAAGCTCCCCTACCTGCCAGCTGCCCAGATTGTGAAAACGCCAGGAAATCACCGACAGCTGTACAATATTCGCGCCGTTAAGCAGGACAATGCTTACAAGACTCATCCAAAAATCGGCCCTGTATTGCAAAATTCCCCGAAAGGTCATTTTAAGCAAAGAGACATACATTTCCAGATTTAATTTCGCATTCTTCATTACAAACCTCCAGGTTGATTTTTCAAGCATCCTTGCGTACTAGCCGCCCTGTACGGTCAGCCGCCTGTGCACGCCCATCCACATCACTTTTCCCATTGAAAGGAGCGTGGCCGCCCAAACTATCTGCAGCAACAGGCCATACACAATGTCAGCTTTTCCCACCGCCCCCGTATAGATATTTAACGGCGTCTCAAAAATACAGCGAAAGGGCAGCAGGTTTATCAATGACTGCATCCACTTTGGGTAAAGCCATTTGGGGATAAGGCTGCCGGACAAAAGACGCAGGACGCCGCTGTAGGCCATGGTAATTTGTCTTATATTCGTAGTTGCAAAACACACCATACCCAATAGAAAGTTAAGAGAAAAAAGTATCAAAAAGCTAAACAGGACGCTGACCAAAAAAGCCGTCCCATACAATAAGCCCGGCGGCAGTTCCATTCCCAGAAAAAGTACGCCCAAAAGCCATGCTGGCAGCACCAGCCATAACACGCCAAACAGCGCCGTACCACCATTATGGAAAAGAAGCTGCCACTGCAAATCCACCGGCCGCAAAAGATCCGTATCTATGCGTCCCGTGCGCACCTGCCGGGCAATATAATTCTGCGGTGCGGTGGAAAGCGCCGACGGATAAAAGATGATGTCCAAAGCCACTGCCAGCATAGCATAAGTAATCATAGAAGGTAAGGGTCGTCCTACCATCGCCGGATCCTGTGCATATAACACTACCCAAAGGCTGCGTATACCGTACATAGCAACAAGACTGTAAAAAACCTTCAGCAGAAAATCCATCCGGTATAGACCCGCCAATCGCCTTTCCGTTTTTAAAAATGCAATAAAAATTTTCACCTTAACTCCTCCAACCTGTCGCTTCGCAGCAACATAAATGCAAATGAAGAATGTCCTCCTTTTAAGGCATTTTCTTGCGTGAAAACGCTCTGTTTTACCGACTGGAACCTCCTCACGCACCAGCCATTGACCTCAAATCGAGCAGGGAAGATTTTCTCCCTGCTCGCCGCGCGGCCCGTACGCCGTTTTAGCGGCATACTTCCAAAAATGCCAAAGGCAATTAGAAATTCTTCATACCGGCTTCCTGATAAATATCCCGCACAATCTGCTCAATGTCCGCGTCCCTGATAAGGATGTCCCTGATAGGCGATCCGCTCTTACGCAAATGGAAAATCACCTCGTCCGCCGTATACTGATGCTGATCGAATACAACCGCCAAACGTCCGTCCTCCAATAATTCCGTGGTAACTTCCGGAAGACTGACAATGGGCAAATCACTTTCAAACCGTAATTCCATCCTCCGCTGCCTGCCATAACGCTCCCGCAGGCCGTTTATGTTCCCATCATAGATGATCCGACCGGAATTTATCACCATAACCCGGCGTACCAGCTTTTCCATGTCTATCATATCATGGGTGGTAAGCAGCACGGTCACGCCCCGTTCTTTGTTTATCTTGGCGATAAACTCCCGAAGACGTTCCTTCGCCACCACATCCACGCCAATAGTAGGCTCGTCTAAAAAGAGCGTCTTAGGATCATGCATCAGGGCGGCGGCCAAATCCGCACGCACCCGCTGGCCTAAGCTCAGCTGGCGCACAGGCTGGTTAAGAAAAGGGCCTAAAGCCAGCAAATCGGTAAACAACTCCAGGTTTTTCTTAAATCTTTTATCCTCCACCTGGTACATCTGTTTTAGTATGTTCAGGCTGTCAATGACCGGCACATCCCACCACAGAGACGTCTTCTGGCCAAACACCACGCCAATACCACGCAAATGTTCCTTGCGATCCTTGTGGGGCGTGAGGCCATTGACTTTAACCTCACCGGCAGTAGGCACCAGGATTCCGGAAAGCATCTTTATTGTCGTTGATTTCCCTGCCCCGTTTTGACCTATGTAGCCTACAATCTCCCCATCGTCTATGGTAAAGCTGATGCCGTCCACCGCCCGGCGTTCTTCATATTGGGGCCGCACAAAAGACTTAAGCGTGGCGAAGCGTCCCTGGGCGGGCTTTACAATTTTATATGTTTTCTGCAAATTTTTTGCCGTTACCAACTTTCCACTTTCTCCTCTCTGATTACGGATTCATCCGCAATGTTAAATTCCCCCGTACCACCTCCATTATATCCCCCCGCGCATAGCTTTACAATAATCGAATATTTGAATTATTAAATCGGAATTTGGTAATTGTAACTATTCAGCCTACGGCTTCATAGTTACTGAATACGGCCATTAAAAGTTCG
>CAJUKV010000112.1 GCA_910587305.1 uncultured Lachnospiraceae bacterium
TTTCATTACTATTTGTGCCGCCAACTGAAAGGCGGCGGAATGGAGATTATTATGGAAAAGAATAATGTTTTTGAGAAAGACCAGAAATATATTGCACACACCTATCATCGTTTTCCTGTGGCGGTAAAAAGCGGGAATGGAGCGCAGGCGGAAGATTTTGAGGGAAAAAGATATATAGATTTTGGCAGCGGAATCGGTACAAATTCGTTAGGATTTTGCAATGATAAATGGATTCAGGCTGTTGTTTCTCAGGTAAAACAATTACAGCATACTTCTAACTTATTCTATACGCTGCCAGACAGTCTTTTGGCAGAACGTTTATGTAAGGTAACAGGATATTCCAAAGTTTTCTTTGGAAATTCCGGTGCTGAAGCAAATGAAGGGGCAATAAAAATTGCAAGGAAGTATGGCAAGGAAGTCAAAGGGGATCATTGCAATCGTATTATTACATTGGAAAATTCCTTTCATGGGAGGACAATTACAACACTTTCTGCCACAGGGCAGGATATATTCCACCAGCATTTTTTCCCTTTTACAGAAGGTTTTTTGTATGTTCCAGCAAATGACAGTTACGCACTGCATGAAGCTATGGATGATACGGTGTGTGCAGTCATGCTTGAGCTTGTGCAGGGTGAAAGCGGAGTAAATGTACTGGAAAAGGAATATGTAAAAGAGACAGAACGAGTATGCCGTGAAAAGGGCATTTTACTTATTGTGGATGAGGTTCAGACAGGAGTGGGAAGAAGCGGAACGTTTTTATGTTGTGAACATTATGAAGTACGTCCCAATGTGATTACTCTGGCAAAAGGATTGGGAGCAGGACTTCCAATTGGTGCTATCCTCATGGATAAACTGACTGAAAATATTTTGCAGACAGGCGATCATGGCTCAACCTTTGGAGGAAATCCGGTTGTTTGCGCTGGTGCGCTTGAAGTGTTAAATCAGATTGCCAATGCAGATTTTCTGGCTGCTGTTAATTCCAAATCCGATTATATGCGTGAGAAATTATCAGCTTTGCCTCATGCTACAAATGTATCAGGTATGGGATTGATGTTTGGTATGACTTTGGAAAAGGATATAAAGGCAGGAAAAATTGCAGAGAAGTGTGTGGAAAATGGACTTTTGATTTTGACTGCGAAAGAAAAACTTCGGATTGTGCCGCCTTTGAATATTTCTAAAGAGGAAATTGATACAGGATTTAATTTGAGAAAGTGTTTATCAGGTGCATTGTCTTAGATAAAAATGAACACAAAAGCCAGTAGTTTTTCAATTGAAATTCGACTGGTTTTCTTAAAAATTAGTGATAAAAATATAGATAAATTTGATTTTAAAATTAGATAAAATTATAACTGTCTGTATCTTTGGTCAGCAATTTCTCATAAATGGTATTAGCATGAAAAAACCCATATGAAGATAAAGGAAAAAGGATTGGATATACATAAAATGACAGGAAGAAAAGCAGGAAAAAAAGCACAATAAATATGTGCATTGCAATGGAGTTTTTGTATCTAATGCGATGCACTTTTTTGTTAAGTGATTTGAGTGAAACAACTTTGTTAGAACATTCAGGGGGTTAGGGGGATTTTCCCCTTATAAGCAATTTTTACAGTTTTCCACTCGTGGAAAATCTGTAAAAAAACTGTCTGTGGACGTCCACAGGCAGTGCTTGCTGTTTTTATCAAGAATTATTGACAATCGGAGAAAGCAATGGCTATGTGACGCTTAGGACATTTCTGCAACAATTTGTCTTTAAGCTGATTGATATATTACCCATGAGGAGGAAGCGAACACATGAAGAAAATATTACTGGTGGAGGATGATACTGTCCTGAATAAAACACTTGCCTATAATCTGACCGCTGACGGCTACGAGGTAACATCGGCCTATACCTTTGCTTCTGCTGTAAACTATTTACAGAAAGCAGAATACCATCTGGCTCTGTTGGATATTAACCTTCCAGACGGGTGCGGCCTTGACCTATGTGACGAAATCCGCAGTCGGGGACAGCAAACCTATATCATGTTCCTGACCGCCAATGACAAAGAAAGCGATATACTGGGGGGCTACGAAGCGGGTGGCGCAGACTATATTACAAAGCCTTTTTCCATCGCTGTGCTGTGCAAAAAGGTTACAGCCGTTTTCGCCAATATGGAACTGCGGCATCCCCAACATGACCTGTACAATGACGGCGTTTTAAAAATCGACTTTTCCGAACAGTCGGCATCGCTGGCGGGGGAACCGCTGGACTTCACCCCAAAGGAGTACCGTACCCTGTTCCTGTTTGTTAAGAACCCCCGTATCATTCTGACGAAGCGGCAGCTTTTGGAAAAGCTGTGGGACATTGACGGTGACTTTGTGGACGAGCATACCCTGGCCACCATCATCAGCCGCATCCGAAAGAAGATTGAAACCGACGAGCGCAAGTACATCAAGACGGCCTATGGCATGGGCTATCAGTGGATGGGTGGTGAGCGGAAGTGAATCTACAAAAGCTCTCTGTCCGCAGATTTTTGTGGTTAGTTGGTGCGGGGACGGCCTTGACCGCCGCCGCTGTGCTGGCGACGCTGTACGCTCTGACACGCGATGGCCGGGTCGTACTCTGCGGCCTGCTCCTGGCCGTTGTCATCTTTGCATGGGGTGCGGTCTTTTTGAAATATTTCCAGCGAAAGCTGGCCCGATTTGCGGACAGCCTGTGCCGGACACTGGACGGCATGATGGACGGCAACGAGCGTCCCCAGGTTGATTACGAGGCGGAAACCCTGCTGGCCCGTATCAGCCACCGGCTGGAACGGCTTTACAACACCATGCAGGAGAACCGGCGTAAGGTGGAAGAAGAAAAAGCTGAGCTGCAAGCTCTGGTGTCGGACATATCCCACCAGACGAAAACCCCTATTGCTAATTTGAAAATGCTCAACGACACCCTGTTGACCCGGCCTGTGTCCGAGGAAAAGCGGCGGGAGTTCTTACAGGCTGCGGGAAGCCAGCTCGACAAGCTGGACTTCCTGATTCAGGCGATGGTCAAGACCTCCCGGTTGGAAACCGGTGTTATCACTTTGGAGAAAAAGGACGCCCCGATTGCCGACACCCTTGCCGCCGCCATCAACAGTGTCCTTGCCCCAATGGAGCAAAAGCAGATCACCCTATCCGTGAACTGCCCCGAAGATCTCATGGTCGCCCACGACAGCCGTTGGACTTCCGAAGCCCTGTTCAATCTTCTGGACAATGCGGTAAAATATACACCCTCTGGCGGGAATATTCGCGTGACGGCGCAGATGTGGGAAATGTATGCGAAAATAGACGTGACTGACACGGGTCGGGGCATCCCGGAGAGCGCCCAGGCTACCATCTTCAAACGCTTCTATCGGGAGGAATCTGTGCATGGTGTGGATGGTATCGGCATCGGCCTGTATCTCGCCCGTGAGATCATCACCATGCAGGGCGGCTACATCAAGGTTATTTCGGAAGTTGGTAAAGGCTCCACATTTTCGGTACACCTGCCACGGCGATGAAAAAGCGGTAGTCTGCTGGTATGGACTGCCATTCTCTTTTCAAAAAATTTTTGAGAAAATTTGATTTTGGGACATTTCTGCAATAATTCACTTTTATGATATGCCTATCCAACAAAGAAAGGCAGGTATTTTAATGAGTATCTTACAGACAACCGACTTAAAAAAGTATTACGGTGCCGAGCCGAACATCACCCGCGCTCTGGACGGCGTGACCTTTTCTGTGGAGCAGGGGGAGTTTGTGGCCGTGGTTGGAACCTCCGGCTCCGGCAAGTCCACTCTGCTGCACATGATAGGCGGGCTGGACACCCCCACCTCCGGCGGCGTGATGGTGCGGGAAAAGGAGCTGGCGAAGATGAACGACGAGCAGCTCACCATCTTCCGCCGCCGCAACATCGGCTTCATCTTCCAGAACTACAACCTTGTGCCAATCCTGAATGTCTATGAAAACATCGTTCTCCCGGTGGAGCTGGACGGCGACACGGTAGATCAGAAATTCATGGACGAGGTAGTACGGATGCTGGGCTTGGAGGAAAAGCTGAAGAATATGCCCAACAACCTCTCCGGCGGTCAGCAGCAGCGTGTGTCCATCGCCCGCGCCCTGGTGACAAAGCCCGCCATCGTCCTGGCGGACGTAAACTGGACTATGGTTTTTGACTGTATATAGCGTATATTAAGTTTAAAATGATGGAATATAGCTACTTGATACACAAGGCATAGGGAAAAATGTGTATGGAGTAGGAGGCAGAAAGATAATGGTATCACTGAAGACGATGTAGGGAACTGTTAATATTAAAAGGAAAAGCAGAAGTAGGAGTAATAGACCACGAGGCGTCAAAAAGACAAGTCTACTCGACCGAATTTAAAATGGTGTGAATGCTATTTTTACAACAGTTTATCTATAACTTTCAGCTCCGACGCTTAAATATTTTTTGTTTTGAAATCATACGTAATTTAAAGACAT
>CAJUKV010000113.1 GCA_910587305.1 uncultured Lachnospiraceae bacterium
TATAACCGCTTTATAAAGGTATAGTTTTGTCTGTATTTTTGGTTGTTAGACACATGATATTTATTGGAATTTCGCTTTTGTAGTGATTTAAAGAAATCTTTCCTTTACATCACGAATGTTGTAAAATAAGTTGTAAAATGCAGTAAGAAAATAAGGCGCAAAGCGGCTTTAAATATGCCGCCTGCGAGGATAGTTTTCAAGAATACTATTTCCGTTATTATCAGTTGCATCTTCTTTAGAGCGATATTTGGTTATGTCGTCAAATTCCATTTGCAATTTATAATCTATATATTTTTTTATATCATCCAGTAAAGCAAAAAAGTGTTCTGATGAAATCCTTATAATTCTGCCGTCTGGATGCTTTAAAGCAAAATTAGTTTGTTCATCTGCAAGATACAATTTTCGTTCTATCAATTTATTTAATTCGTTTTCCGGGGTACATTCAATTTCAGTAGAATCTATGGTAATAACTTTATAGGGCTTCTCACTTTCTGTATATTCGTCCTGATGAAAGCTATAACCTTTGCAGTCAAGAATTTTGCACAAACAGTCTGTGATTTGCCCATGCTTTTTCATAAATGTTAGGCTTTCCTCAAAGCTGGTTTTATAATCATCTTCACACAATAGATACTCCATTCTCACATCCAGTACCTTTGAAAGAGTTCGTGCGGCATCCGTTGTCAACTTACATTTTCCCCTTACCATGTTTGAAATATACTGTTCTGTAAAGTGCGCAGCGGCGGCAACGTCTTTTTGCTTCATGTTCTTTTCTTCAATACATTTTCTTAATCTTTCCCCGCAAATTATGTTTAATTCTTCTTGATTCATGCCCTATATTCTCCCTTAAAATGAATGAAAAAATACTTAATCAGTTGTTTTACTATTCTTAATGATTGGTTTAAGATTATATTAGCACCAACGAGGACAAAAGGCAACATAAACATAAAAATTTTATAGGAGTGTGACAAAATGAGAAAAACAAACGCAGAGAGTTTTGACGTTGCAGTTTTAGAAAAGCGCATAGCGGTATCTGACAAGGAACTTGCTTTCATGCTTGGTGTCGGTCTGCCAACGGCAAGGAAGATAGCGGAGGATGCAGGCGCAATATGCCGGATAGGAAACCGCAAAGTAAATAAAGTTGATAAGATTCGGCGGTACATGGATGCAATAGCAGGAGAATAAAGCATCATGGAAAGCATTATGAAATCTATTGACGGAACGGGGGCGAAACAGTGACCTATGATGAAGTATTGACACATTTTCAAGTGAAAAAAAGGCAGCAGGACAAGGCACAGTGCCAGTGTCCGGCGCATGATGATAGGCAGGCTTCCCTTACTGTCACAAAGGGGCGTGATTCCGTCCTTATACACTGTCATGCAGGATGTGACATTGACAATGTGCTATCGGCAGCAGGATTGAAAAAATCAGATTTATTCTATCAGGAAAAGCGGACTGGCAGCAGTTGGCAGGCCTATATTGAGAGCCGGGAGAAAAAGAAGATTGAAGCGGTTTATAACTACGTTTCTATTAACGGCAACTATGCTTTTACCAAAGTGCGGATGCAGGCAAAGAAAATGATATATGGCACGTTGGCAAATGAACGGTTTACTTACGGACTGGGAGGGCGCACACGGAAAGAGTTATGCGCTGTCTATGCGCCTGACGGCGTACAAGCCATAAATAAGGCAGTTTCAGAGGGCAAGCCTATATTTATCCCGGAGGGCGAAAAAGACGCTGATACACTGGCAAAACAAGGTTATACGGCGTTTTCCTATGGGGGAGTGAATGATTGGTCGGCAGATATGGCGCAGCTTTGCAAAGGGGCGGTTGTGTATGTACTGGCCGACAATGACGAACCGGGGCGGCGTGTGGCAAACACTATTCAGAGTGATCTGCAGGGCATAGCAGAAAGCGCAAAGGTAATTGTTCCAGTGCCGGACATTGAAAAAGCCGATATATCAGATTACTTTTCGGCCGGACATAGCAAGGCAGAGTTTGAGAGCCTTTTGCAGCAGGACAGAGCCGTTACAGAAAAAAGGGCAGAGGGAAACACGCCGGACTTGTCGCAGTTTCATCTTGTGAATAATAAAGGCGTTCCGACAGGCGTATTTGATGAAGCTATCTTTAAATACATAAAAGGGCAGCAGGATTTATTTGTGTGCGGCGGTACAGTCTATATTTATGACGGCGGCTATTTTAAAGCTGATGTAAGCGGCGCAAGGCTTAAAACAATGATTAGCAAGCTGATATGTCCGCAGTTCATTAAAAGTACCACGCTGAAAAGGATATATGACCGCTTCCTTTGTGATATATCCCTGGAAGTGTCTTTCGAGGAATTGAACTGCTATCCGGCGCACTGGATATGTTTTGAAAATGGGATGTACGATTGCAAGGAAAAACGCCTGCTGCCGCACAGCCCAAAATATAAAGCTATCAATCAGATACCGCATGAGTACAAGCCGGGGGCGGTGCATGAGGGGAAAAGGACAGAGGACTTTTTAAAGTTTATCTGCCCGGAGCCGGACAGCCGGGAAATGCTTTTGCAGTTTTCAGGGTATGCGCATACAAAGGACGTGGGGCAGCAGAAATTTCTTGTTTTGCTTGGAGAGGGCGGCAGCGGAAAAAGCACATTTATAAGGCTGATGGAGGCATCCGTTGGGAGCCGGAATCTGTCAAATATCAGCCTGACCGATTTACAACAGCGGTTCGCCAGTTTCGGGCTTATGGGTAAGCTGCTGAACAGTTGCGCAGATTTGGAAATATCCGCACTGGAAGATACTGCAATCATTAAAAAGGTTTTGGGGGAAGATACGCTTAGAGCGGAGCAAAAGGGGCGTGATGCAATTTCTTTCAAGAATTATGCGAAGCTGATATTTTCCACAAATGAGCTGCCAGTTGTAAAGGCTGAAAAAACGAACGGATTTTATCGGCGGCTTTTGGTGCTGCCAATGAACAGAGTGCCGGAGAAAAAGAACCCTAATCTGCTGAATGAACTGCTGCAAGAAATTGACTATTTTCTATGGCTTTCGGTGCAGGCACTTGAAAGGATGTATGAGAAAGAAATTATTATAACCTCTGCTGAATCTGAAAAAGCCGTTGCACAGTTACGCATGGACAGTGACACGGTGCAGGCGTTCCTTGTTGAAGCGTGTGTTTTGGACGAGGGCAGCAGGAGCGAACGGACGGAACTGTATAGCCGCTATGAAAAGTATTGTGAAGATACAGACCGCCAGAGCCTTACAAAGAATAATTTTTACAAGAGTTTGAGGGTAAAGGGGTATAAGGATTTCAAGACTGGCGGTTACAGATATTTCAAGGGCATTTCTGATGAAAAAAACAGCCCCACGCCTGCCCCAAAAACTGCCCCGGACGGATTTATTGAAATCCCGGAGGGGTATCAGGAGGAACTACCTTTTGACTGATAGGGCAGATTTTGGAGCATTTAGGGCAGTTTTAGGGCAGCAGTTTTTTGTATATCTGCCCCACTCAAAGCCTTGTATTTACTGCATTTAGGGCAAAAGGGCAGTTTATACGGATATATTTTAGAGATTTTATAAAAAAGTATGCGGTATGGGGTATTTATACATATAAAGGAAAACGGCGAAAAAAATCTGCCCTTCTGCCCTTTTTGGGTTTTGGTAACGGATTTCAATAAAATATCAGTGGCACTTTTGATGTGCCGGAAAGGGTGTTGCTATGAAAGAGTGCGTAAAAGAAGTATGGATAAAATTTGGTAGTCAATTGGAGTATTCCGAGAATGAGGAAAGATTGTTTGCGCTTTTGGATGAAAAGCCGGGAGATTCCATTGTAAAGGTATATGATGCGAGTACCAAAGGCTGCAAAGAGTTGAGAAGTTACAGCTTTGATGAAGCGCATATTTCCATTCTGACGGATGCTTTTGGAAAGGACAATGTAAAGTTTCAGGAAAGAAAAGTGAAAGCGGAGCGGAATAGACAATGCACAAAGCCAATTATCCGGCAGATTATACCATGTAACCATGATATGTATGCAGTGGTAAAGGATTCAGACGGCGGCGAGTACAAATATAAAGTGTTGTTATATGCGTTGTGCAATGATGGGGAAGTGTACCCTTTATTCTATGATGATTGGTATGGCGTTTGTCTTTCTTCTGATGCGCTTTTCTGTGCGGACAGATACGAATTAGAGGGCGGCGAGATTTATTCGCCGGAGGGAGGAAAGCCGGATGAACAGAGATAAAGCTATCAGTTTAGCGGATGCGCCGGGGCTGCCTGCTGCCAGTATGGCATTTTATGACCGATACCGGGAGCGGATCACTGGCATTAAGACGGTGGAGCAAAGGAACAATATTCTTTCTGAAATGCAGCAGGATTTTGAAACAGAGGTTAGGCAGGAGCCGCAGAACCGGGATAAGCTGTCAGAGATTTACCAGTTGCTAAAGCGGAAATGTTGGGAGGTTGGCTTATTTGGTAACG
>CAJUKV010000114.1 GCA_910587305.1 uncultured Lachnospiraceae bacterium
AATAGTCGTTTCGTGCCATCGGGTGAAAAACAGAAAATTTTTATGGTATAATTCATTGGATGCTTTTGCTTTAGTAGGAAAGGTATCCTGCCGAAGTATTAAGAAACAGAGGAAAGGAGATATACGGATGCGTGATAAAATTTTGATAAAAACGTAACAGCAGGGGAACATCTGGAGATATTTTACGTCTATACATATGAAAATAAAATTTAAGAGGAGGTAACAACTCAGATGAAAAAATTGATACCTTTACTTTTATCTCTGGCTTTCGTGTTGACATTGATAGGATGTACAAGCGAAGATAAGGCAGCATTTCAAGCAACAATATTAGAAATACAGGATGGGTATTATCTTGTCGAGCCAGTTGAAGGAAGCACGGAGCTGAATAGCGCGGACCAGATAACGGTTCCTATGGTCAATATAAATCCTTCACAAGAACCAGAAGTGGGAGATACTTTGGAAATTGTATATGATGGTGCAATTGCTGAATCGTATCCGGCGCAAATTAACACTGTTTACAGCATTAGTGTCGTTGAATAAGTAAGTACCGTCTGCGGATTAACAGGCAGATGAAAGAGGAAGAGTAGCTGATGCCGCATATCCGTCCGGGATTCCGTGTGGACTACGGCGTGGGGCGCATTCTTTTTGCAGGGGAAGTCGCCAGGGTCTTAAACCCGATGGGCGAGGGCATATCTGCCGGGATGGAGAGCGGGTACTGCGCCGTCAGTGCAGTCATGGAACATTTCGATAATCCGGAAACAGTCCGGGAGGCTTATCGGCAAAGCACGGAAAATCTGAAATCCTATATGCAGCGCCAGTGGAGCCTTGTGGGAGGAATGGCCGGCATGTTCAGGGAGATGGAGTAAGCGTGAAAAGGGACTGTTCAATGGCCCCTTTTGGCTTTCCATTCCCGAAAAATAGTCATTTCGTGCCATCAAGTGAAAAACAGAAAATTTTTATGATATTTAATGCTGTTTTAATGGTAAAATGAGAAAAAAAGTTGCTCCGCCATTTTTGGTATTAGTAAAACCAATTTCTGCCGACAGTGATTGTGCTAATTCTTTTGCAATGCTGAGACCAAGACCAAAATGGAATTTATCTGTGTGTGATTTGTCTGCACAATAAAACCGGTCAAAAATATAAGGTTTATCTTTTTCGGAAATTCCAATCCCATAGTCAATGATGGATATGGTTAAGCTGTTGCGCGATAGGTTAGCTTTTATTTTGATAGATGTTTCGGTTTTTGAGTGGATGATGGCATTATCCATGAAAATGCTTAAAATCTGAAAAACACATTCCCGGTCTGTATATAGTTCCGGGAAATGGTTGTCTATGAAGTCTGCGTCTAAAAAGAACCCTTTCTGGCTGCATACCGGTTCAAAAGCTTCATAAAGCGTAATCAATAAAGTGTCAAGGTTTACCATTGTTTTATGAATTGTGCGTGTCCCTGCATCGGAGGAAGCCAGAAAAAGCATGCCTTTTATTAATTTGGTCATATTCAGAAGTTCCGTGTCTATAACATTTGTGGCTTTTTGGATATCAGGAAGCTCCTTGCTCAAGCCATTTATTTTATCATTATTGGCAAGGATGACTGCAAGCGGCGCTTTTAATTCATGGGAAGCTGAGGCAATGAAATCTTTCTGGCTTTTCAATATTTTTTCAGTTGGTTTCATGGCATACCTTAGTAAAAAGCGGCTGATGATTGCAATACTTAATAAAGAAATCAACCATATCAGTATATAAAAGGGTAACTGCTTTTTTATCAGTTCAAAAGCTGTCTTTTCCTGTTGAAGCAAACGCAGATGGAATTTGGTTCCATTTTTGTCAATGATAACGGCTGATATTCCCCAATAATTATCATTGGAAACACCAGAAAAGGTTAAAATACCGTTTTGTGTTGTGGAAGATGTCCGATATAAGGCTGTGGTTGATTCTGCCCTTGATTTTTCCGCAAATTTTTCTAATAACAGGTTTATGTCAGTTGGAAACAGGGAATCGCTTTGATAAACTATGTTTCCCTGTGCATCTGTCAGCAGGGCAAAAATGGAATACTGATCTTCATAAGGCTTTATAATTGCCTGAGGTTTTTTTCCCGGATTTTCTAATTCATAAATCATCAGCATAGAAAGCCGTTGAAAAAAAGTACTATCGTTCCGCTGCTTACTATCAATGGAATTAAAACACAGTACACCGATAATAACAGTTATAACAAGCATGATGGAACTGATAAGTTTGGAAGTAAACTTCCAAACTCTTTATCGGTGGCAGTACCGCAAGCACAGCTTGCGGTATGCGGGGGTATAAAAATGATAAATATTTTTTTATATAAATTATCCAGCATTTTTAATCTCCAATCTGTAGCCTGCTCCATAAATAGTCTTTATTTCGCAAATACTTCCTATTTCCCTCAACCTTTTCCGGAGAAATGAAATATAGTTATCCACGTTTCCGGGTACGATATCCGTATCAGTTCCCCATATTTTATAAATTAACTGCTCACAGGATATAAGAGCATGGGGATGCTTTATAAAGGCAGATAATACTTCCGCCTCTTTTGCGGTTAAAAGCAGTGATTTTTTCCCACAGGTCAAAATGCGTTCACTTTGATTGAAAGATAAATCGGAAAAGCAAAGGTTCATTTCCAGCCTGATTTCAGCAGGGCGTCTGGTCAATGCCCTGATACGGGCAAGTAACTCTGGAATGTGAAAAGGTTTTACCAGATAGTCGTCTGCGCCATTATCCAATCCTTCTATCCGGTCGTTTAGTTCTGACATTCCTGTAATGATAATAACAGGGATTGAGATTTGTTTCCGGCGCATTGCTTTTATAATTGTCAATCCGTCAATGATAGGAAGCATACGGTCAATAACAGCCAGATCATAGCAGTAATCCATATCCAATGCATAAAGCATCCCGGTTTCCCCGTCATTACAGTAGTCAACGACATACCCGGCTTTTTGTAGCTCTTCTTGTATTGAGTCACAAAGATGTAAATCATCTTCGAGCAATAGTATTTTCATAATGTCAAGTCCTTTTCTGTTTATATTCCGTTATAGCATAACAGATAATCCTATAAAAATCCTATAAAAAGAGATGTATTTATTTATTTTGCTTATAGGATTTTTTTAGAACTTTGCTGTTAATATGAATTTACAAAAATGTAAAAAGAAATCTTGATTATGAAAAAACAAACAAGTGTTATTATCTATGGAAGTTTTGATGATACACATCATGTAACGGCGACAAAAATTATCATATGTCATAGAACAGCCTGAACAGGAGGTATTGATTTTGAAATTTTATCAGCTTGCATTTCGGTATTTATGCCGAAAGAAGTCTAAGGCATTTATTTTACTTTTGGTATTGCTGTTTATAAATAGCATGATTTTGAGTTCCTACATAATTTTGCGTGCCACAGAAGATTCCGGGAGCACTATGCAGGAAAAGATGGGAAGCAAGGTAGTACTGGAAGTGAAGGAGAGCAGTCAGATTATTACAGAAAATGAGATTAGTGCAATTCGAGATCTGGATGGAGTGATATATGTTAACCGTCTGACCAGCAATGCTGTTTATCCTGTTAATTTTAATCCTGTTACAAATAGTGATTCTGAGGAAGAAAATAACTGGAAAGTAACATTGCTGTCTTATGATGATCTGGAACGTGACAGTGCCTTTAGTGATTTAAGATATCGTTTGATGAGGGGGAATATGATTACGGAGGGCGCTGAAAAAGGGGCTGTGATCGATTTTGTGTTGGCAGATGCGAATGGTCTTGAAATAGGGGATGAGATGAAAGTCGGAACAGAAACAGGGAATGTGATCAGCATAAAGATTATAGGTATTTTTGTTGCGGGAAGTGAGAGAAACCAAATGGATACCCTGCCGGCAGTCAACCGTATTGAAAACCGGATTTTTATTGACAATGAATCCTATACGGGGCTGTTTGATAATGCGGGTTACCGTAAGATAGCAGTATATACTAAAAATCCGGATCAGATAGATGTTTTGGTACAGGAATTAGAAGATTTTTTAGGCAGCAGAGTGGAAATCACAACTGCTGATATATTATATCGTCAGTTGGAGGTGCCGCTGAACAGGATAGTCCGTGTGATGAAGCTTATGCTGGTGTTCACGTTGGTTGCAGGTGTGACGATTACTTCATTATTGCTCTGTATGTGGATGCGGTCAAGAAAAAGAGAAATTGCCGTTTTTATCAGTATGGGAAAAAGAAAAATGGATATTTTTATGCAGGTTTTCATGGAAACGGCAGCCGTCTTTTGTTTGTCTGTATCTGGTTCCTGTGTAATAGGGAGTGGGATGGCAGGAATCATGAAAAAAATGCTCATGGAAGAAAATACGGCAGTTCTCTTATCAATTTCCTTACAAGCAAGGGATATTGCAACAATGTTCTTTGCAGGAGGCTGTATAGC
>CAJUKV010000115.1 GCA_910587305.1 uncultured Lachnospiraceae bacterium
CGAACTTTTAATGGCCGTATTCAGTAACTATGAAGCCGTAGGCTGAATAGTTACCTAAGCTTGTCAGTCTTTTGCCGATTTTTTGGCTGTATATGTGTTATTTATAATCTCTCTTTGTCAATAATAGGATTAGAAAACAGATGTTGTGCGCTTTGCAGGCGGATGTGATGTTGATGATAAGGAGGATACCGAACCATGCCCAAAGACTATTTTACCGAATTCCTTCCCGACCTTGAGGAATTTCGGGAAAAAACCATACAATTTCATAAGGGAGAGCTCTCCGTGGCCGAATATAAGAAATTTTCCGGCGGCTTTGGAAGCTATGCGCAGCGCGGCGGCCAAAAGCATATGCTGCGGCTTCGTATGGCCGGCGGCCGACTTACGAAAGAAAGGCTTAAATTCATTGTGGAGAGCCTTGATAAATACGAAATCGGACGATTAAAAATGACCACCTGCCAGTCTATCCAGCTTCATGATTTAGAAGCCGGGCAGTTATGCGATCTGATGAAAGAAGCCTGGCAGGCGGGAATGATTTCCCGGGGCGGCGGCGGGGATTTCCCACGGAACGTGATGGCCACTCCCTTATCCGGCCTTCAAAAGGAGGAATATTTTGACGTAATGCCCTATGCCGTTGCTGCGGGGGAATATCTTATGGGCTTTATCAAGGCGGTAAAATTCCCGCGTAAGCTGAAGGTTTGTTTTTCCTCCCGGCCGGAAAATGAAACCCACGCGACTTTCCGCGACCTGGGCTTTGTGGCCATGCCAAACGGCACCTTTGACGTTTATGCGGCCGGAGGGCTGGGTATAAAACCCTCTCTTGGAATCTGCGTTGCGAGAGATGTTTGTCCCGATAAGATTCTTTACTATATCAAGGCCATGGTGGAGACCTTTGTGGCTTATGGAAATTATGAAAACCGTGCCAGGTCGAGAACCCGTTTTATGGCGGAGGAATTAGGCGAAGACGGCTTCCGGAAAGCTTACCTGGAAAAGCTCGAAGAAATAATTGCATTACACACCGGGGATACGGCCTCTGATTCTTATTCGGGCGAAGTGACGGAGCTTTCGGGATATATGGCGTCAGAGGAATATCAGGAGACCGTGCGCCCTGTGACAAAACGGAAAAGCCCGGTAAAGAGTCATATTTTATCCGACAAGCGCATCGTCCCGCAAAAGCAGGAGGGTCTTTATGCCGTGTTTTATCAGCCGCTGGGCGGAATGCTTACACCGGCTCAGGCCATCCGGCTTTATCATTTGATTAAGCCCATGGAGGAGGTGGAGATTCGGCTGACCCCTAAAGAAGGGCTTTATGTGGTAAACTGCAGCGCTGAGGAAGCGGAGGAAATCCTCTCCGCCACAAAAGACAGCGCCCGAACTCTTTTCGAGACCTCCGTAGCCTGCATCGGAGCTTGTGTCTGTCAGGTTGGCATCGGTGATTCCCAGGCACTATTAAATGCCTGTATTGAAAGGGTCCGCAGGGAAGGCTTTGCCGATGGCGTCCTTCCTAAAATACACATTTCCGGCTGCCCCTCCTCCTGTGGAACTCATCAGATTGGAATGATTGGCTTTCGCGGCGGCATCCGCCAAACGCCGGAAGGACCCAGACCGGCGTTTGCCATTTTTACCGGAGGATGTCCTGTTCAGGGAAAGGAGGTTCTTGCGGATATGGGAAAGTCAATTTTGGCAGAAGACATTCCTGAATTTCTTGTAGAGCTGGGGAGAATGGTAGAAAAGGAAGGGATGCTGTATGAACAATGGGTAGAAAAGTATCCTGAGAAGCTGGAGGCGGCAATAGAGAGGTATGCCGGGTGAAATTACCATAAACATTCAAAAGTATTATATTTTGCACAATTATTTGCTAAGTTATACTTGCCGTGCCATGCAATTTCATCTATAATTTTTATAGCATATATGTAAATATATTCAAAAAAAGGGAAGGAATGGGTAATTGCAAAGGAGTTTAGTCGGTATTATCTTTCAATTACCTGAGAAAAGGTATTCAGAAAGGAGAATGGGGTATGTCATACATTGACATAATAAAAGAAAAAGCAAGAATGGACAAAAAAACAATTGTCCTGCCGGAGACTACGGATAAGAGAACGCTGATTGCGGCTTCGAATATCGAACGCGAGGGCATTGCAAATATTATCATGATTGGAAATGAGGAAAAGATCGTGGATGGCGCAACCTGGCTGGAGATTGAATTGGATGGGGTAAAGATTATCAATCCGGAGACTTGCGATAAGCTGGACGAGTATGTGAATTTGCTGTATGAGACAAGGAAAAATAAAGGAATGACGCCGGAGAAGGCAAGAGATATTTTGCTTACGGATTATCTTACCTTTGGCGTGATTATGGTAAAGGCAAATGATGCGGATGGTATGGTGGCAGGCGCATGTCATGCAACGGCGGATACCCTGCGTCCTGCCCTTCAGATTTTGAAGACAGCGCCCGGAGTGAAGCTTGTTTCAGGGTTTTTCCTGATGTGCGTACCGGATTGTGAATTTGGCGATAACGGAACTTTCTTATTTGCCGACTGCGGCTTAAATCAGGATCCCACGGCGGAAGAGCTGGCGGCAATTGCAGATTCCTCCGCAAAGAGCTTTAAGAGCCTGGTAGGGAAAAAGCCGATCATCGCAATGCTGTCACATTCTACCAAGGGAAGCGCTAAGCATGAGTTAGTGGACAAGGTGGTGGAGGCTACAAAAATTGCCCACGAAAAATATCCCGGACTTACACTGGACGGCGAACTGCAGACGGACGCAGCGCTGGTTCCCCAGGTTGCCAAATCAAAGGCGCCGGGCAGCGAAGTGGCAGGGAAAGCAAATGTGCTGATTTTCCCTAATCTGGACTGCGGAAATATCGGGTATAAGCTGGTACAGAGGCTGGCTAAGGCAGAGGCTTACGGCCCGATGCTTCAGGGAATTGCAAAACCGGTGAACGACCTGTCAAGAGGATGTTCCTGGCAGGATATCGTAGGCGTTGTGGCACTCACGGCTGTGCAGGCGCAGTTAGCTTAATGGGAGGGAAAAATGACGGACAGTAATATTTTGGTAATTAATTGTGGAAGCTCGTCTCTGAAATTTCAGCTGATTAATTCCAAATCAGAGGAAGTGATAGCAAAGGGACTGTGTGAAAGAATTGGTATAGAAGGCAGTAAGATGTCCTACACTCCTGCAGGCGGTGAGAAATACGAAACAAAGAAGCCTATGGAAGATCATACCCAGGCCATCAGGCTGGTGCTTGGCGCAATTACGGACGAAAAGATGGGCGTAGTGAAAAGCCTTAATGAAATCGGTGCGGTAGGACACAGAGTAGTTCATGGAGGAGAAAAATTTGCCTCCTCCGTTCTTATCAATGAGGAGGTTCTAAAAGCCATTGAGGAGTGTAACGATTTGGCGCCTTTGCATAACCCTGCTAACCTGATTGGGATCAGGGCATGTATGGAACTGATGCCGGATACCCCGATGGCGGCGGTTTTTGACACGGCATTCCATCAGACGATGCCCCAGGAAGCTTATCTTTACGGACTTCCCTACCATTATTATGAGGATTATAAGGTACGGCGCTACGGTTTTCATGGAACCAGCCATTCTTATGTATCCCGCAGAGCGGCCCGGATACTTGGGAAAAATTATGAAGACTTAAAGACGATTGTCTGCCATCTTGGGAACGGAGCCAGCATTTCCGCCGTAAAGAACGGGAAATGTGTGGACACATCCATGGGCCTTACACCTTTAGAGGGGCTTATCATGGGAACCCGGTGCGGAGACTTGGATCCGGCAATCGTTGAGTTTTTATGTAACAAAGAAAAGAAATCCGTTCAGGAAATTTTAAGCGTAATGAACAAAGAGTCCGGCGTACTGGGCCTATCGGGCGGATTCTCCTCCGATTTCAGGGATCTGGTAAGCGCTTACGAGCAGGGAGACGAGGGCGCAGGCCGTGCGCTGAAAGCTTTCTCCTATCGGGTAGCCAAATACATCGGCGCTTACACAGCAGCCATGAACGGTGTGGATGTAATCTGCTTTACCGCAGGCATAGGTGAAAACACTTCTCTGGTAAGAAGTATGGCTGTGTCTTACCTTGGATATTTGGGAATTGAGCTTGACGAAGAAGCAAATAAAAAAAGAGGCGAGGAAGTGCTTATTTCCACCGGCGAAAGCAAAACAAAGGTGCTCATTATTCCCACCAACGAGGAATTGGCAATCGCCCGGGAGACAGTCGCACTCATAGATTAGATGTAACTATTCAGCCTACGGCTTCATAGTTACTGAATACGGCCATTAAAAGTTC
>CAJUKV010000116.1 GCA_910587305.1 uncultured Lachnospiraceae bacterium
CGTTTTACTATGGCGCTGGTGTCATTTTCAAAAGGCCATGTCATAACCTGTCACCTCCTTATAATTCCCGTATCTGCTCTACCAGGGACTGCTTTTTTATCTGCCGGATCGCCAAATGTGAGAAAAGCATCTGCACGGCAAGCATCAATAGAAAAAAGCGAAACATTTCAAGTATCGGAAAATGATAGCTTACCTTTCCAAAAACACTCATTGCACTGAAAACGCTACAAAGAAGATACCCCACAAGAGTTCCGAAGGACACGGAAAGGAGCAGTACCCCCAATGTATAGAACATACCCTCGATCAGCAGCATTTTTGAAAGCTGTCTGCCGCTTAAACCTACCGCCTGCATAATGCCCAACTCCCGTTTCCGGGTCAGGATATTTGTGATCAGAGTGTTCAGCAGATTGAGCATGCCAAAAACCCCGATAAACATAACGAAAACATAGACCGGAATACGGTAATTTAACAGTTTTTCCCGATATGCGCTGGTCCACTCATTCAATGTACTGACATAGAGAGTAGAAGCCGGTGGAATGATTTTTTGAATTTCATCTTTTACCGTCTCCCATTTACTGTCATCCGTATCTACGATAAACTGATAATTGAGATTTTCCACAGGCACCATTTTTGACAGCATTTCCAAAGGAATAAATAACGTATCATATCCGCCGTATGGGATATTTCCATCCACAATTCCCATCACCTTTACTGTCCGTGTCTGGCCGCCGGCTTCAATCTGAAGTTCGTCTCCAACAGCCGCCTCCCATCCGAAGGTTTCTTCCCATTGGGGGCCGTTTTCGATCAGAATGCCATTGTTATCAAGAAGCTCCTGCGGATCTGCCGTACCATCAACCAGATATTGCTCCAGCATTTTCACGGAATCCGGAGTATATGCTTCTGAAACAATCGGTTCTATATCCCCTGTTGGCATATGAACATCCAGAACCGTTCCCTGATAGGTTTTGACTCCTTCTACGCCATCAATGCCCCGGATCGATTCTCTGAAATCTTCCGTGAGCAGGTTCGATTTTTGAAGTTCAGAATATTGTTCACTATGATGCGCCTGGGGTCCGTAATCACCCAATTCAAGGCGGATTTCTCCGTAAGGAAAACTTCTGCGCGCCATCTTGACAGGGTCAATGGAATTAAAATACGCGGAGCCTGCCATCAGCAGAATGCCGCATACCCCTAATGATAAAATCGTTAAAGCCGTTTTCTTTTTATTCCTTGCAAAATTAAGGAAAGCTAAATTTCCCGCTGATAAGGGACGATGCAGCCCTTGGGTGTGTTTGAATGTCACATCGTTATTCCCGGCCACATAACGGACTGCTTCAACCGGCGTAACATGAGCGGCAAGCCTGGCCGGTTTCATGACTGCGATCATAACGCAGAGATATATAAACAAAGCTGTAACCGCGGCAATCACGAGTACCATTGGAATATGGAAGCCCTCGGGAACAAGAACATATCCCGCCGCCGTACCGGCTGATATTCCAATCGGAATCCCTGCCGCGGAAAGGGAAAGGCCCTCCCGGAAGACGGTCCGTTTCACCTGTTTTCCTGTTGTTCCGATCGTCCGCAGCCTTCCGTATTCATTTGTTTTTCCGGCTATGGACACATAAAACAGGCTGTAAATCACAAGGACGGCAGCCAGCGCGACGATCAGGCTGACAGATGCGATTATGGTCATATATTGGCTGCTTCGCTGCTCAATCAGGGAAAAATAATAGGTTGAAAACTGCATTTGCCGCGGCTCTATTCCCAGTTCGCCGCACAATGCCGATAATTCGTCCTGTATCGCCGCTTTCGACCAGCCGTCAGAGCCTTTCAGCCGGATATAGGCGGAATAAGCCGGCGCGCTGACCTTATTGTCAATATAAGCCTGTGACACGAATACAGAATCATTGGAATCTTCGGCAGGCAAAATACCGCATAACATATATTCTTTTTCCCCGTCCCCTAAATTCAGCGATATCCTATCACCTACAGACCTGGATAATCCGATCCTGTCAAGAAATGCCTTTGTGACGGCAATTTCATCTGCAGATTCTGGCAATGTCCCCTCCAGAGCAGGATATTTTGCCAATTTCATCAGTGTTTCATCCATGGATCGGACGGTGAATCTGTAGTCGCCGCAGGAAACCAGACCCAATAAATGACTTACGCCGACCTGCACCCTGTCATCATTTGCCAGTTTTGTGATCATGCCGCTGTCTGCTTCATCGATGACCGCCTGATAGCGCCCGGCCGCATCATGGAGTGATCTGCGCCCGGAAGCAAAAAAATACAGGGCTGTCGCCATGATCAGGCAGGCAGCTAAAGCAATCGTGATGATAATGAGGATATTCCTGCTTTTATCCTTTTTCAAGTTTCGCTTTGCCAGTTTTTTTACAATGGCGCTGGTATCATTTTCAAAAGGCCATGTCATAATGGTAACACCTCCATAGTTTATGGTTATTTTCCTACAGTCCCTGAATAAAGCCATTGTAAAACCAAAATGTCCGCGAAATGTTACAGCGGGAAGATTTTTATTCAAAAAATCAAAAGACACTTGCGTTCTTCAAGTGCCAAAAATGAAAACATATTAATTATGATAATACTCCATCATGAATCTGTTTGGTATATCTTTATTATCGCGCTCTCCTTCTTTTAAGCTTCATTTCTGATTCAGAAAAACTATGACTCAGCGGATACATACTCTTTCTTACAATCCTTCTGGATTTGTGCGTGTCAAACAACTTCTTATTTACCGGGCCGTTGGCATAATCCTTTAATGTATCATTACTGAACCACTACCGGCTAAAGCCGGTAGGTTCGGTTTGCTACTGAAGCAGCCTAAAGTTGTCGCCACTTTACTTATTTCCCTTTTTACTTAACTTATCTCAAAGTTGTCCGTTTTTGTTTTCTCTTGTAAATCTTGATTTTGGATATACTCTTTGATAATTTCATCTGTCACATTCCCACTACTTGCTACAAAGTATCCTCTTGCCCACAAATGCTGCCCCCAGAATTCTTTGTTCAATTCTTTATATTCCATTTGCAGTTTCCTTGATGTTGCCCCTTTAATATACTGTACCAGTTTGCTTGCTGACAAATGCGGCGGGACTGACACTAACATGTGGATGTAATCAATCCCAACATGACCCGCTAGGATTTCCACATCATTTCTTTGGCAAATGGTTCGGATCAATTCTCTTGGCCGAACTGCTATTTTCCCTGTAATTACTGGTTTCCTATATTTCGTAATCCATACCAAATGGTACTTGATATCATACGTGCAATGTGACGATTTTCTATAATTCTCCATATTCTTCACCTCACGTTTAGTATTTCTATTTTTACTTTTTTCTAAACTTGAGGTTATGGGGTTGACCTAAAGGTTTCGCCTTAAGGCGAGGGTTTTAACCCCATTATACAGACAATAAACACTGTTTTGTAGATTCCAAGACACCATGCCTGGCAATAATAAACCAACTTTTGCAACATCCATGTATCAATCGCATTTAACTTGTCAAGAATATAGGATGCAATATCAAGAGACGTAGGATTTGTAAATTCTATCTCGCAGTAATCCTCTGGCGGGATTTCTCTTCCAAGTTCTTTCGCAAAACTTATCCATTCATCAATCGCAATATCGGCATTTTGTAAAGACTCACTAATTGTAGCCCCATCCGCCATACAGCCCGGCAAAGATGGAACATTCGTAATAAAAGCATGATCATCTTCACTCCAATAGAACATCTTGTTATATGCCATCAGAAATACCTCCTTCGCCGAGTTTGTACTTATTGACAATATTCCTAACCTCTTTCACTTGATATGGTTTAATCTTCCCGTACTACATGCCTTTGGCGGGTTTCCCTGTTCTTTTTACGGAAAAATTCATAATCTGCCGGGAAGAAAAACAGAAAATGTCGATCCCCTGCCGACTTCCGAAGTCACTTTCATGTAACCGCCCTGCTTTGTGACAATCTCACGGGCCAGATAGAGGCCGATGCCCACTCCTTGTTCCTCGTGTACTTCCTCCTCCCGGTAGAAACGCCGGAAGATGGCGGCCTGGTTACTCTCCGGGATCCCCTTGCCGGTATCGGACACATCCAGCTTGACATACATTTCCCATTGTTCCGCCGAAATGCGGATTGCCCCTCCTGCCGGAGTATATTTTACCGCGTTGTCCAGCAGATTGAATATAGCCTCCGCCGTCCACTTGCTGTCATGGGAAAGACGAAGGCCATCCGGACAGTCCACCGTCACGGAAATGTCCTTTTTCTCCGCTTCAT
>CAJUKV010000117.1 GCA_910587305.1 uncultured Lachnospiraceae bacterium
TACCGGAACGGATTTCAGCCTGTTTCTCTTTATCCGTATGAAGCATATCCACAGAACCCACTTTCACTTGACCGCTGTCTGCCGATAAAAAGCCTGACACGATGTTCAGCAGTGTCGTTTTCCCACTGCCGGACGGTCCCATGACCGCAACAAATTCTCCTCTGTTCATTTCCATGCTGACACCTTTCAACACAGGATAGGTATTCCCTTTTGTAACGTAAGATTTTTGCAATCCTGATACAGATAGTATTTTTTCCATGTACGAATACTCCTTCACAAATTATTTCCGGAGAAAATAAAAACTCTCCTTAGTAATACAAGGAGAGTGTAAATGAAAAATATCACAAAAGTATCTACTTTTCCAACAAAAATGAAAATTGTACTCTGGCACCAGAATCCGGCGTATTGCTGATCGTAATGCCTCCGCCATGTTTTTCACATAGGATTTTACAGATATTCAATCCAAGACCAAAATGTGAAGATTCGGATTGTCCGGAAGTATAAAAGGGATTCAGCGCCTGCTCCAGAGCTTTCGGACTAAATCCTGCTCCATCATCAATCATTTCAAAAGAAAGTAAATGATTCCGCTCATACAGACGCACAAAAACTTTATTTTCAGCATATCGGCAGGCATTTCTCATAACATTTTCCAACACCCTGAAAATCAGGGAAAGATCTCCCCTAACCTCCTGTAGATCGGCTTCATTTATAACGGAAATATTTTTCCCATATTCCTTAGCTGTCAATTTTATGTTGTCATCCAACATTTTCATAAAACTGTCTATTGGAACAGTCTGCATTTTGACTGGTGTATCCTCTAATTTTTGGATTTTGTTCATAACCTCGACATAATCTTCCAAACGCTCAATATAATATGCCATCATGTGGTTCGTTTCCAGCAGTTTTGCATCTTCTTTTTCCGGAAACGGGATATATTCTTCCAAAAAATCCGTATATCCCTGCAATACCGTGAGCGGCGTGCGTAAATCATGTGCAAAGGCTGCATTGAGTTTTCTGCGGTCTTCTGTCATTCGCCATATCTTTTTATAATTATTCTGCAATTCATTCTTCATCCGTTCAAAAGACCCGCAAAGTGTTCCTAATTCATCTTCCGCATCATACTGTATCGAAAAATCCAGATTATCCACGGCTATCTGCTCTATTCCCTCCGTTAATGCCTTTAACGGAGGAGAAAGTTTAAATCTATAGAAAATATACGATCCTGCGATGATTACAACACAAACATATATACCCACAGTTGATATGGAAAAGAAATCATGCCAATACATAGCCGGATTTTCCGAATTTTCCGCTACAAGAGCATAATAGCTTGGACGTGTCGCCAATAATATCGCCATCGCTCCTGAAAAGGCGATAAAAAGAGAACCCACAATTGTAATGGTCAAAGCCTTTTTCAAACAAAGATTTTTATAAACCGTTTTTAATTTCCCCATTTATACCCTATCCCCCAGACCGTTTCAATATAAGTTTTCTTTGTATACTCCATAAATTTTTTTCTTATTCTCCGCATATGTTCTACTATAATGGAACTATTCCCCTCACTATCATATCCCCAGATAACTTCATAGATTCTTTCTTTGTCAAAGACCTGCCCCGGATTCCTTGTAAGTAATTCAATAATATCAAATTCTTTTTTGGTAAACGGAATCACTTTTTCTTGGTAAGCCACCTGCCTTTTATCATAATTTATGGCAAGACTTTCAAAAAATTTCGATGACAAACCTGAATCCCCTCGGCTTTCACGGCGTAAATGCGCTTCTACCCTTGCGCCTAACTCGCCTAATCTAAAGGGCTTTACCACATAATCATCTGCACCTGACTGAAACCCAACAATTGTATCCGTTTCTTTTATTCTTGCAGTCAGGAAAATAATAGGGCACGATACATGATTTCTGATTGTTCTGCATACTTCCAGCCCATCCATGCCAGGCATATTGATGTCAAGCAGAATAATATCAGGCTTCGAATTGATTTCTTTAAGAGCTTCTGCACCACTCATAGCTGTATATACAAGATATCCATGAAATTCAAAATAGTCCTTCAACATAGCGACAATTCCCTGTTCATCATCAACTATTAAAATCTTATATCTTTCCATAAAATTCTCCGTTTCTCTGCCTTTGGCTGACAGCACAAATAGCAATGAAAATCTTTGATCCTGTGGTTTTTCTAAACTTTTAGGGATTGCCCATTTTCTGCCACTTCTTTTACCGATATATATTCCATAATCTGCCTTAATATTTACATTTTATACGTTATAACGAATAATATCAAGTCTTATTTTTATATATGTTATAGTAAACGAAACATCCCCAAATTTCTTCCCGAATTTTGAGAGCATAGTGTCGTCTATGCAAAGGAATACCGGCTGTGATTCATGTTGTTCCAGTAAAAATAAAGTGGTAATGGATGGTTAATTTGTGGTTGGAAAAGCTCTGTGCAATGCAGGGCTTTTCTTAGTTGTATTTTAGATACTTGTCATAGTCCGAATTTCCACATATAATTGCAGTGTGGTTGTATGGAATATCTGCAGTACGAGGTTTGAAAAACGGAGAAACGTAAATCATGAACAAAATTCTGATTATAGATGATGATAAATCTCTTTTGGAACTGCTACAAAACTGTATGCATGGCTTATATGAAGTGGATACGGCATGGAATGGAAGACAGGGGCTTGATAAGCTGTCACAGACAAAATATGATCTTGTACTGTTGGATGTGATGCTGCTTGGCGAAAATGGTTTTGAGGTCTTAGGGAAAATACGGAAGCAGTATGCGGTGCCGGTGATTATGCTGACGGCAAAGAATTCCCCGTCAGATAAGGTAAGTGGTCTGGGAATTGGCGCAGATGATTATGTAACGAAACCATTTAATATGGAGGAGTTGTTGGCGAGGGTTGCGTCTCAGATTCGGAGAAATACCCTACTGAAGAATGGAGTTTTACCACAAGAAAAGCTCTGTTTCGATAAGATTACTATTGTTCCGCAGATGAAAGGAATATTGAAAGAAAACAAGGAAGTGCTGCTGACAGGAAAAGAATTTGACTTGTTGTATTTTCTTGCTTCATCTCCAATGCGTGCTTATACAAAAAAGCAGATTTATAAGGCTGTGTGGAAGGATGATTATGTCTATGACGATAATAACATTATGGCATTGGTCAGTAAGATAAGAAAGAAAATAGAAGATGATCCGGAAAATCCCAAGATAATACAAACAGTCAGGGGAGTCGGCTACCGCTTCGGTGGAGGGCAGTAAATGGATATAGGAATGACAGTACTTATAGTAATCTGTTTGGGGCTAATGTTTTTGCTGGCAGGTATCTGGAGGCAAATTAAAAAAATCAATTGGGTATTAGATGAAATCATAGAAGGGAAAACGGATAGAAGGATCTTGATAAGAAAATATTCCCTTTTATCGGATACCTGTTATAAACTCAACCAGATTATGATGGATAATAAGGAACGTATCGCACAGACAAGACGGCAGGAACACAGGAATGAAAAGCTCATGACAAGTCTGTCTCATGATATCCGAACTCCCCTTACATCCATTATCGGTCACCTGGATGCCGTTCATTATCAATATATCCATGGGGAGATGAATGCAGAATCTGTCCGACAGGCAAGGGAAAAAGCATATGTCCTAAAGGATTATCTGGACGATCTGTTTCAGTGGTTCAAGCTCAATTCCAAAGAAGAGAAAGCAGAAATGGAGCCATTGGATATTGTAGAGGAAACGAGGGCAGTTTTTGCAAATTGGGTCGCAGCTTTTGAACGAAATGGAATCTCCTATGATTTCATATCAGACATGGACGAGATACAGACCAGCATGGACAGAGTTTTTTATGAACGCATTGTGAATAATCTGCTTAAAAATGTAATGGAGCATAGCGGAGCCTCTGAGATCTGGATAGAAATTGTGCAGACTGGCGTTACGGTTGTTGTGAAAATCTGCGATAATGGCGTGGGGATTCCTGAGAAAGCAATTCCATTTGTTTTTGATAGGCTGTATAAGGTAGATGATGCCCGTAGCAGTAAAGGAAGTGGTCTGGGGCTTGCAATCGTACGGGAACTGGTTTTGATACAGGGAGGGAATATTTTTGTAGAGCCCCGAAAGAAAGGAAGTTGTTTTGTCATGGAATTTCCCATATTAGAGAATTAAAAATGAACTGTTCTGCCGTAAGGCAGGGCAGTTTTTTT
>CAJUKV010000118.1 GCA_910587305.1 uncultured Lachnospiraceae bacterium
CATAACCCGGTTCAGTTTCCGGGGAGAAAGGATTTCCGGATAATTGCTGCCATCAAACACGACGCCGATCTGCTCTTTGACATCCCCATCCGGTTCCTCCCTGTCTAAAATGGAAACAATACCGTCCTCCTTTTGAATCAGCCCTAAAGCCGCATTGATTGTTGTGCTTTTTCCTGCGCCATTTTCCCCAATCAGTCCGACAATGGAGCCGCTGGGAACAGTAAACGAAACATGATCCAAAACAAAATCCCGATAAGATTTGGTAAGACCTGATACCATAAAAGCATTTGTCATCGCAAATCCTCCTTATAGAAGTCCTGATTCCTCGCAGATACATAGCAGCCTTTCCTTCTCTTAGTTGCCGCTCATAATCTGCGTTTTTATCTGCAGCATAATATGATCATACGGAGGACGACTTGCCTTATTACTTACAACAATTTCCAAATCATCACTGCCTTACCGTCTTTTACCGTATTGTATAAACAAGTACGGTATAAGGCCAAAAATCCCATTGTTTTAGCGATGGGATTTTTATATGTAACCGTAAAAACACTATAATTCTGCAAATTTATTCAATCGTGATCACTACAATTTTTAAAGCTTCACTCGGATGATCCTCATCAAAATCAATCAGTCCCCGGTAACTGATCTCTACTTTATCACCCACAGCAATCAGGGTATCTCCTTCTGTTGCCTGTGCATTCTCCGTGGAAAACCCCTCTAATATCTGAGCATTCTCTGTGGAAAAATAATAGAGCATATCGTCCTCCGGGGTTCTGATCGTGATTTTATTGCCTTCATACTTTTCAACAATTCCGGCAATGGGATCACCCTCTGTGTTTTCCCTGTCTTCCGGAGAAGCTTTTCCATCCTCTTCCGTAATCTCTGGCTCTGGTGATTGTACATCATTCATTTCGGTTTCTGTAGTTTTCGTGTCTGCAGTTTTTTCCTGATCGGCTTCCTGCCGGGATTCAGTCTCCACAGATATCGTGTCCTTTTTTGATTCCGATGAGCAAGCGGTCATCCCCATCACTATAACTATCATAAATATTAGAACAAAGTTCCTTTTCATAATCCCTCTCCTCATCTTTTAAAAAAATCGTATTTCTGTAGCATGAAATTCATCATTTTTAAAGCTGCCTTTCATTTCAACGAACATATGCACTTTCAAGTCCTGAAATCCTGCTTCTTTCACTTCATAGCCTTCTCCATTTTCATTCGTGTCTTTTAAATAAAAACGGGCATCTTCTTCAAAAACCACATGAATCAACTGGGAATCAGGAATATCCGCATCGGAGCTTGGAGAACTGTATATGGCGGAGCCGTCATCAGAAATTTTCACTTTCCTCTCTACGATGAAAAATGAGCTCTCCTCCATCTTCCAAACCTTGCCCAGAAAATCCGCATCGACAGCAGCTGCAACATCCGGCTCTAAAACCTGCCATTTCCCTGCTGTATTTTCCTGTGGCTCTTCCGTGTTTCCATCACTCTCTTTTAATGGCGTATTATTTAATTCTTCCGATAATGTTTCCTCGGTCTGGGTTTCTCCTGCTATCGCAGCAGATTCTGAATCACATCCTGTAACCATTGTATTCAATGCACAAACTGTACCGAATAATATCATTGCTTTTTTCAGACTCATAAATACCTCCTTGTTATCATAGAAACAACAGAGATTATAGTCTGTCTAAATCATTCAAACAACCTGTTTGCAGTGAAACGCATTCCGGATGCCGCAAAATGTAGTTTACTCCCGCAGTCTGCACAATATACCAAGCCGGAGAATAAGGCTTGTCGTTCTGCTTTTGTAGGGCGGCGTTTGTTCGCCCTTAATTCCTGCACCCGTTCAAAAACGGCATCCTCTACAATCGTTTCATGGGTATTATAGAAAATTGCCTGTTGCTCCTTTGTGGTTGGAATCCGCTTTTTCAGCTTTTGGGATTTGGAGTAGCTTTTGAAATTCACCGTATGCCCGCAGTAGTCCATGCGCTCCAGAATGCCGACAATGGTACTGTCTCTCCAATCATAGGGCGGCTTTGTCAGATGTTCCCCTGCGCCGTTTGATTGCCCTTACCTTTTTGCTTGTGTCTTTGGCATAAAAATCGACTTGACCTTATCCCAATACAGGCATATAATAAAACTGTCGTTTTAATACGTATGTTTTGAAACAATAGTTTTGTATAGAGAGGGGAACAATATGCCACCAAGGGCTAAATTTTTGAAAGAAGAAATAATCCAAGCAGCTCTATCAATTGTAAGAAAGGATGGGATGCCGGCCCTAACTGCGCGAGCGTTAGGAGCAGAACTATCAAGTTCTGCAAGACCAATTTTCACGGTGTTTCAGAACATGGAAGAAGTCCAACAGTATGTGGTTGAAGGCGCAAAGGCACAATACAAGGAATACGTTGAGAAGGGCTTGTCAGAACCAATCGCTTTTAAGGGGGTAGGTGTACAATATATCCTCTTTGCGATAAATGAACCGAAGTTGTTCCAGCTCCTTTTTATGACCGAAAGAGATACTGTCCCTTCTTTCGATGGCGTATTACCTCAGATAGATGAGAGTTATCACAGAATCCTTCAGTCAATTATTGACAATTATGATATTACACAAAATATCGCAGAAGCATTGTACCGCCATCTATGGATTTATACCCATGGGATTGCAACTTTATGTGCAACAAAAATGTGTTACTTTACGGACGATGAGATTAACAAAATGCTCACAGAAGTATTTATTAGCTTGCTGAAAAAATAGGAGGATAATAGACATGAAAAATGTTTTGTTTATGTTGTTGTGGTATGTAGTGGCATACGCTATTGTTACAGCAATAGGTATCCTGCATACAATTTTCAACATTACGGTTCTGCACATGAAGTCAATGAAAGAAAGTGAAGGAATGGGAGAAGGCTATGAGAGAACGAAGCCATGGCATACGCTTTATAATATCGTCATCTTTCCTATTTTTGCATATATCTACTTTAGCGGATTTGTTTCAGTTACCTGGGAAGTTGTTGCTCTAACGTCGTTGGTCTGGGGCACGATTACAATTATTTTGGATTTATTTGGCTGGGTGATTATAAAGCATCCCTGGTCATTGACATTTAAGCAGTTTTATGTGGAGTATCAGCCGTGGATAACCCTGATATACATAACGATATATGCAAGCCCATTCATCGCTTTTGGAATAATGGAATATGTATAATGGGATAGGAATGGACTATGAATTGTGCCTAAAACTGAGTGGATTTATTGTCCTGTCTGTGGTAACAAGACCCGCGACAAAATTAGAGAGAATACGGTTTTAGGGAAGTATCCTCTATATTGTTCAAAGTGCAGGCAGGAAACTTTAATTAGTGCAAAAGAATTGCAAATAACTGTTATCAAAGAGCCAGACGCACAGACGCAGAGCCGATAACACGCAGATGTAAAATGCGGTTATCGGCCCTTTCTTTATAATTTCATTACCTGACTTGCCATCAAAAAAAGCTTGACCACTACATTTTCCGTAAATCTGCCGTCCGCGCTATGGCTTGCCGGACAGATTTTGCTTATTGGGGCGTTGGTCGCCGGTGGCGACCATTTAGCGCCGACCGAGCAGGCAGGCAAGACGTATTCCAAACCCTCTTGAAAACCCTCTCACTACCTACAACACCGCACAGGGCGTTTTTGACGGAGTTTTGAGAAAAATTCTTCAAAAAGATTTCCTTGCTTCGTAATACGGGGAAGCTTTGAAAATGCCAATGTGTCAGAAGAAAATGGCTAAAACTCTTTCTTATCGGGGTAGACTGTTATATACTGGTAAATACTCGCCCTTAAAACCGCAAGATATATGAAAACCGGAATGAAATATCCTGCTATAATATAGTGACAGGTCATAAATCATAATTTCTAACCTGTCACTAAAGAGAAAGGAGGAAGCTGCAATGCCGGGGAATATCAAAAATGTAATGGCAGCAATCGACTATATCGAAAGCCACCTGCACGAAAAACCGGACTTGGAAACAATTGCGGGGGCTGTACATTATTCAAAATATCATCTACACCGAATGTTCACAGGTACGGTGGGGTTGACAATCCAGACTTACATACAACGCCGCCGGTTGACCGAAGCCGCAAAACTGCTTGTGCTTTCCGACAGACCAATCCTTGAAATTGCGCTTTCTGCCGGATATGAGAGCCAGC
>CAJUKV010000119.1 GCA_910587305.1 uncultured Lachnospiraceae bacterium
GAACAATTAAAACTTCACACTCAGAAGAATGCCTTGGAAAACAGGCATTCTTCATCGAAATTTGTGTTGCCGCAGAGCGGCATGTCAAACTTTCTATTGGTGGTAGTATGGCAAGTAAAGCTTGCCATATGCAGGGGGTGTAGGTATGAAAATAGGAGAAGCGCAGCAGATTTACAGGGAGCAGATAAAGGAATACCGGGCGCAGAGGTCCGTTATATCAAAACAGCTGAAAGACGTCAGGTCGCGGATGGAGCATTTCCCGGGACAAAAGGAAGAATATGCATCCGAGGCGGCTACTTTGGAACTTACGTTAAACGCGTTAGATGAAAAGGAAACGGAATATCAGGAATACTTAGACAAACTGGCGGAGCAGTACTGCGCCTACTGGAACGCCACGGTAGCGGATCAGCAGGCGGACGCGGCGGCGGAATACGCGGAGGATATGGGAAAAATGATGGAGGTTGCGCGCCGCATTATGAAGGGCGGAATCGTGCCTGCATCAGATGAAAAAAAGCTGATGGAATACAGTTTTGAAATGTATCAGACGGCAAAAAACATTGGCGCACTGGCCCAGCGGGAGAAGAGAGAAAAATATAAATCTCTCTGGCAGGATGAGGAAGAAAAGGAATATGACGATCCTCAGGAAGTTGCAGAAAATGGGACCGCTCCTGAGGGAGCGCCTGAGGTGGTGGACGTGGCGGATACCGTGGCAAGTGTGGCCGGACAGTAAACTAAAAAAGAATAAGATTGATTATTGGCAAGCGGCCGGATATTAGGAGAACTTGAAGATGGGGAAAGAATCCCACATGCTTCTGACTATTCCCGCATGGCCGAATACTTTTGCTGAAAAAAATAATATCAATTTTTCTAAACATTTACAAGAAACCCTATTCTCAATGGCACAAGCAAAATAAATATAGGGAGTTGCCCTATTAAGGGCAACTTCTTATAAAAAACCTCATTCCTGCGGCGGCACACAAATTTTATTGATAGCGTCGACAATCCTGTTTCTGGTCAGGTCGGCAATTTCCTTTGTGGTCATATCTTTGTAATCCTCATAAAAAATGGGCGTTAAAAAATGTACCTGGGTTTTGACAGGCTTTATGGAATTCAGCTCAAAGGGCTTATAGGAATCAATCAAAGCTACCGGAACAATAGGGCTCCGGGATTTGATGGAGCATTTAAAGGCGCCGGGCAAAAACTCATGCACTTTATTCCGGTTGTGGTAATAGCCGCCCTCTGGGAAAATGATAACGCGCCGCCCGGACTTTACCTGTGCGATAACGTCCATGATGGTCTTAAACTGTTCCCGCATATCCGTTTTATTAAGACGGATTCCTCTTAAAAGGGTGATAAACTGGGTGGTGACGATAGGGTGGGAACGTTTTTCGTCAATCATGACGGTGCAGGGGCTTGGATGGCCGGAAATAATGCCCAGGGCGTCATACTTTCCCTGATGGTTGGCGTACATGACATATCCTCCCTCAGAAGGTAAATTCTCGGTTCCATAGATATCCGTATGGATGAAACCGTTGCGCTGTAAAATGGCAACGGCGCTTTTGGCCACCCGGTAACGGTCTTCTTCCGTATATGCGTCCGTATGTTTTTCTATGTACATGGCTTTGCACAGATAAAATGCGATAAAGGGCAAGGAAACAATGATTACAAAATAAAATCTTAACATAAAACACTCCACGTATCTGATAACCCTATGTGGGAAATTTTACACAGCCGGTTTCGTAAAATCTTTTGAACGAGTCTGCGCATTTCTGATAAATAGAATATCATATTTTGACTTTTTTTTCAAATTTTAAGTAGTTTATGAACAAAAGGTAAACTTTCCTATCAATCGCTTGACTATAATTCTAATTCGTATTACAATAAAATACGAATTAGAATTATAGGAGGTTGCTATGGAACAAAGTGCAGATATGAGGCGGATTTTTACCTCTATGAATTTAATTGATGGGCTATATGATTTTGGAGCAAAATGGAATGGCGTAAAGGTAAATACGCTTTATCTTCTTTACGCTGTGGATGATGGGGAGCCGCATACACAAAAAAGCATCTGCGATGACTGGCTTATCCCACGCACAACATTAAACACTATTATCAAAGAATGTAAGGCTGCTGGCTATGTCACTTTAGAGCCTGTCCCCGGACGTAAACGCGATTTATATATTCGTTTGACAGAACAGGGGAAAGCCTTTGCCGACGAAACTCTTGCGCCAATCTATGAAGCGGAACAAAAGGCTATTGATAGGATGACACGGGAACGAGGGCTCGATTTTATCTCGGATTTAGAGCAGTTCGGCCTCTATTTAAGAGAGGCATTTGAGGGGGTGGCAGAAAATGAAGAACCGTAAAACGCTGTTCGTCTCTAAAGGAGATGTCATGAAATTTCAAATAAAATCTTCAAATGTGCTGGACTTTCCTGTGTCCGCCAAGACGCTAATCAAATATGCTATGCCAACGATGCTGTCCGGTTTATTTATGAATATTTACAGCTTAGTAGATGCATTTTTCGTTGCAAATTGGGTTGGCACAGATGGCTTATCCGCTGTCAACATTGTGATGCCATTTCTGGCGGTTGCCCTTGCGGTGGCGGCGATGGTAGCCACTGGCGGTAGTGCTTTGGTAGCGAAACAGTTGGGGGAGGGAAAGGAACGGGAGGCAAAAGAAAATTTTTCTTTTTTCCTGCTGTTCTGCGTGGCAGTAAGCACAGTTCTCTGCCTTGTGGGGTTGCTGAACCGCAGCCCTGTCCTCCGCATGATGGGAGCGGACGATGCACTATATCCTCTCTGTGAAGCCTATGCCATACCCTTGTTTGTATCAATGCCAGCGGCAATGTGTGGAGCGGTTTTTCAAATGTTCTTTGTGGTGGCAGGCAGGCCAGATTTGAGTTTTGGCCTTTCCATTATAGGCGGCATTCTCAATATGATATTTGACTATGTACTGCTGGCCGTATTCCCGTTGGGAATTGCCGGAGCTGCTATTGCAACAGGGCTGGGCTATGCTGTCCAAGGTGTGGCAGGACAGCTTTGGTTTACATTCCGGCGAAAAGATATTCTGTGCCTTGTCCGTCCAAAATGGAATGGGAAGGCGCTCCTGAAAGCCTGCGGAAATGGCATGAGTGAAATGGTTGGGATGCTGGCGGGCAGCGTGACAATGGTGGCCTTGAATGTCATTATGATGGGGATTGCCGGTTCTAACGGCGTGGCCGCTGCTGCAATCGTCCTTTCGGCGCAGACGGTTCTCTCTGCCGTTTATATGGGATTTTTAGAGGGGATTGCTCCTGTTATTAGCTACAAATACGGCAAAGGGGACACTGATAATCTGAAACGGCTGTATAAAGCAACGCTAAAGATCATTGGCGTTATGTCGGTGGTTACATTCCTTCTTACGTTCCCACTGGCAAAACCGATTGCCTTGCTCTTTGGCAATGGAGTGGAGGATGTCATCAATATGGCGGTCTATGGAACAAGGATATTCTGTATAGCGTTTTTGCTCATGGGATTTAATATGTTTGCATCCTCCATGTTTACAGCTTTTAACGATGGTAAGACCTCGGCTATTCTGGCTCTGTTCCGCACGCTGATTTTTCTGATTATCCCGTTGCTGATCCTGCCGTCCCTGCTGGGAATAGACGGAGTATGGCTGGCGCTCCCTACCGCAGAGGTATTCAGCGCAATCATATCGGTTTACTACTTCAAAACAAAAAAGGCCGTGTACCACTACGCATAAAGCAAATTTATGGATGATTGCCAGTCAATAAAATGTTGAGGAATGACGCTGTGAAAAAAGAAGAATGGCTTCTATGTCCTGCTTGCGGAAGTAAAACCAGGCTAAAACTTCGAGAAGATACAATACTTGAAAAATTTCCACTATACTGTCCGAAGTGTAGACGCGAAACTTTAATCTCCTGCTCAAGATGTATTTAATGTCGCTGAAAAGCAACGGCGTACTCCTACTGAACGACTACCTGCCCCATACCGTACAGACCATAGCCACTTTTATCCGGCATCAGGTAGGTACGGTGGAGCGGGCCTTGAAGATATTCCAGGAGTTTGGCCTTGTGGAGATACTGACGGACGGGGCCTATT
>CAJUKV010000120.1 GCA_910587305.1 uncultured Lachnospiraceae bacterium
ATCCTGCGTGTATGCCCGTAAATCAAGGCTTTTTTGAGATAATCAACCATTTTGCAATAAAAAATGATGCAGACATTGTCAATACTTTCTGGCTGTCTGCAAGTTATATATCGTCAATAATTATACTTTACCAAACCCGTTTTGTCAAAAATAATTCATTGTCTGAAATTCAAGTACATATCGTGATCATCATAAAACATTTTCACTTTGTTGTTTTTACTCAACTCTATGTAAAATTTTGCCATAATTTCTCCTGTAAAATATCACAAATGATATATTTATGGTCAAAAAAGTGGTCAGAAAGGAGACTGTTTATGTCCAGACGAGGAGACAACATCAGAAAACGCAAAGATGGAAGATGGGAGGGCCGATATCGAGTGCTGACGGCAGGCGGAGAAAGATACTACAAATCGGTTTATGCAAAATCCTACAATGAAGTAAAGGAAAAGATGGCTGACAGAATAGAAGCCGCCACAAGGGAGGAGCCGGTTTGTTTGATTCTCAACGGAATGACATCGGATCATGACGGCAGTTTTTGCGCCCTTACGGAAGAATGGTTGAAAGAGGTGGAACAGAGCAGAAAGTATTCTACCTATATCAAATATAAGTCGATTTATCAGTGCCATATTCAAAAGGCCTTTTGGGATGACAAATTTACCCAAATGACAAACAGTCATATTCAGAGCAGGGTAAACGAAATGGATGTGACGGATACAACCAGACAAAGCGTGCTTATGATCATTAAACAGGTTTTTCGTTATGCGCAAAAGCAGTATGCTTATCCGGCCCCTTCTATTTCAAATAGTATCGTCCGCAGCAGGCCTCAATCCATAGAGGTTATGGATCGTGCCGATCAGGCCCGGCTTATACAGTTTTTATACAACGATATGGATATTTCAAAAGCGGGAATATATCTCTGCCTTTCCACGGGATTGCGGCTGGGAGAGGTATGTTCCTTAAAGTGGAATGATATTGATAAAGACAGAAGGCTGATACGGGTAAGCAGAACCGTGCAGAGAATTAAAAACCCGGCAGGCTCCGCAAAAACGACTCTTTTGGAGACAA
This sequence comes from uncultured Lachnospiraceae bacterium, assembly GCA_910587305.1. Lineage (GTDB taxonomy): Bacteria > Bacillota > Clostridia > Lachnospirales > Lachnospiraceae > Suilimivivens. The sequence continues at coordinate 1,066 of CAJUKV010000120.1, forward strand.
CGCCCAAAAGTCTGTTTTCCAGACGCGAAATACCCATATCAGACTCATTACTTTCACTTCTTATTTCTTTTCAAAAAGACGGGCAGGAATATATTTTGCAGGCAAATAAACCAATGGAACCTCGAACATATCAAAATCATTTTAAAAAATATCTGGAAGAAATTAAAGCGCCTGATTATAACTTTCATATTTTAAGACATACCTTTGCAACAAATTGTATTGATAATGGTATGGATATTAAATGTCTCAGTGAAATTCTCGGTCATTCCAATGTACAGATTACATTAAATAGGTATGTCCATCCCAGCATGGATACCAAACGCAAATATCTCAATGCACTTCTGGCTGATTATGGTCAATTATGTGGTCAAATACAAGAAAACAAAATTCTGACTACTTGATGAGCGCCAATTCGCAGAATATCCAGGTTCTGCGAATTGCTTTTTGTAAAATCCACCCTTTTTAAAATCCCTTAATCCTTTGCTTTTCGAAGCGCAATCAGGCAGTAGCTTCCCTCCTCTTCACAATTCCCAAACCATATTTTTCCGCCATGGGCCAAAACTATCTTGCGCACAATTTCCAGTCCGCGAATAATACCCGTAGTATTCTCTCTTTTTCTGCCCCGCAAATGCCACAGAACTTCCTCCGAATAACCCACGCCGTTATCCTGAAACCGAATACAGCACCTGCCCCTTTCTTCACCAAGAGAAATTCTGATCTTCACGGCGTCTGCCTGCCCGCCGTGCTTCACACTGTTATGAATCAGATTACGAAGCGCACGCACTAAAAGCTTCCTGTCAGCGTTCACCGACATGGACTCTCCCGCCTCGTCAATTTCCACCTCAATTTCCAGCGTTCTGTACGCCGAATCATTTAGAAAAGATGCTGCCACACCTCTGACAATCTCCGCCAGACACACCCTTTCTTTTCTGAGTGCCTGCATGGAATGTTCCAGCTGGGAAGTAAGGTTCAGGTCTGAGATTAATTCCTTCATCACCATACTCTGATTTCGGATTACCGCCGCCTGCTGCCTTGCCTCCTCTGCCAGTTCTTCATTATGCTCAAGCGTATCTGCATAGCCCATCACCATGGAAAGCGGCGTGCGGATATCGTGGGAAATTCCGGCAATCCATTCGATACGCGCCTGCTCTCTGTTTTTCATAAAACGTTTTGTAAAGGCAAACGCCAATACTACAATCCATATAAAATTAGTGAGCAAAAATGCCAGAAAAACCCGTTTGACAAAATCTATCCACGATAATGTAAATTCCACATCATATTTCCACATAACGTCTTTTTGCATGCCCACTATCATAATCCGATCATCCCAGACGCGCAGATGCACAGGATATCCCTTTAAATACCATCTGGTCATGCGGGCAATCTCCGATCTGCTGTATTCCGTTTCCAGTTCTTCCGGCCTGCGAATACTCCATACAACCCGTCCGTCTTCATTGAGCAGCATTGCCCACTGATCCTGCCGCTCAAACTCCTCCTGCATCTCCTCACTGAGTACATACCCGTTCTTTGTAAACGTCAATGCCTTCATGACGTCTCCCCCCTGAATGTAACTGGCATCCGTGTTCACATAAACAGCGCCTGCCGCCAGAAGAAAAAATATATTCAGCACAGTTGTCAGGACGGCGACGCCTGAAACCGATATCACGCCGTAAAAAAACATATGCGCCGCTCTTCCATAATGATATTTGATTTGTTCTCTTCTGTGATTTCTCATACAAGCCTGTACCCCAATCCCCTTACCGTCAAAAGATACTTTGGATGGGAAGGGTCTTCCTCTATTTTTTCCCGTAGTCTTCGAATATGCACAACCAGCGTATTTTCATATCCGTAATTTTCTTCCCGCCATACAGCGTCGCACAAGGCGTCAATAGTTACAATACGGCCTCTTTCCTGCGCCAGCTTTTGCAAAATTGCATATTCTTTTGCCGTCAGCGTAAGTTCGCCGTTCCTCACTGCCTCATCCCTGTCTTCATGCGCTACAGGATTCCAGTGCACCAAGCCGCTCCCCATGTCTACCTGACATTTTCCAAGCGCAATCATTTCCTCCTGCACGAATTTTACACGGTACACCCGTTTGAGCACCGCCGTCACCCGCAAAATCAATTCCTCCGGCAAAAAAGGCTTTGTGATATAATCATCCGCGCCAAGCCCCAGCCCCCGCAGTCTGCTCTCATCCTCATCCCGCGCCGAAAGAAAAATGACCGGCACTTCCGTTATCTTCCGCAACCGCTTAAAAAGGGAAAAACCGTCCCCGTCAGGAAGCATCACATCCAGAAGAATCAGATGAGGGCTTTCGGCAAAAAACCGTTTCTCGGCCTCCCTGCAGTTTTCTGCCGCAGACACATGACGAAAACCCGCATGCTCCAAAAATCCACACACCATTTCCCGCAGTGCTTTCTCATCGTCTACCAGCAAAATTTTACAGTCATATAAATTCATGAAAATCCCCTCTCGCTTACAGATACTTTTCAGCTTCAACACGCAATATTTTGTGATACAGTGCGCCATCACCTGTTATCAGTATATCGTCTGGCAGATTTTCTGAAAAGGGTGATACTTAATTCTTAAGGTAAATGTAATCTCTCCTTCATTCCCATGTAAGCCGCACCTTTTATCCTGTCTGTAACAGGCAGGCGGTCAGGCCGATCTGAAAAAGCTGCCGCGCGCGCTGCCCTAAAATGGTCTGCCTTAAACGCAGTCCGCAAAATAATCAACAGGAAAGGACGAAGCACAATGCCAACACAAAATCTGGTAGAAACTCATAATCTCACAAAAAAATACGGTAAAGTCCGCTGTGTCGACTCTGTCAACCTGCACGTTGCCCCCGGCGCAGTTTACGGCTTCCTTGGCCCCAATGGTGCATAGATTTATAGACAACTTTGCCTAAAGATTTGAAACCAACACGCCGCTAATCATTAAACGGCGTTGTTGGACTTTATCAGTTCAAGGTTATGTTGGTTGTTTTCGATAAACT
>CAJUKV010000121.1 GCA_910587305.1 uncultured Lachnospiraceae bacterium
GGAACGGCTGATACGGTCGAGTTTGTAGACAATAACCCGTTTGATTTTTCCTGCACGAATATCATTCATCATTTTTTCAAAGCCGGGGCGGTTGGTGTCCTTGCCTGAAAATCCTTTGTCCGTATATTCGATGCAGGCTTCTCCGCGAGTTTCGTATCTGCAATATTCAAGCTGGCTTTCCACGGATATGCTGTCCTTTTTTTCGATTGATTGTCTTGCATATAATGCGTCGTACATTCTATCTACCTCCTAAAACGTAAAACGCAATATCCAATGTAAAATTCTTATGAATTTTTACATAAAAACGTCCATATTGTTTCCCTGATTGTCTTGTAAGGGACTTATGCATATTTTTTGAAAATCTGATAGAGCCGCGCTCCGATTTCCTGCCGGGTTTCCTGCTCTGATTTTTTCTGAAAGGCGGGGTAGATGTTGGTAATGGTCAGCCTCATTTTATCTATGGAAAGACTTTCCATTTGCATTTGGGTATCGAATGTAGGAGGTTTATCAGCTTTTGGCATGAATGTTCTCCTTTGGCGATTTCCCTAAATTTTATGAGAAGCGGCAAGTACACTATGCAGGAATATCTCAGGAAACGGTAAATTATGCAAGACAATTCTGCACAGTACTTTCCATCACGAGCGTCGGAACATGCTATCAGGCTGCCTGTCTGGCAGGTCTGGTCAAATCGGGAGGGGATGTTGGGTTTGTATTTAAAATGGATACGTTTTTGTCTTTCTGGTTGCTTTACCGTCAGCCATTATTTCAGCCCGGATGGGGCTCCGGCATGGCTGGTATTTGCCTGTTCCCGTAAGGAACTAAGTGAGGTTGTAAAATTTATTTACTATAATTTCACAGTGATTACCTTGATTTTGTTCGCTTTTCCGCATATAATGAAGTGGAATAGGAAGGAGAGCTTTATGATTGATTATATTGCTGTAAAAGAGGCGGCGGAGAAATGGAAAATATCTGAACGCCGCGTTCAAAAGCTGTGTGAGGAGAATCGTATAGAAGGAGTAGTCCGTTTTGGCCGTTCATGGATGATACCAAGGGCTGCGGCAAAACCGGATATGCGTCAAAGAGGCCCTAAACCCAAGGGAGGAGGAAAAGGAAACCATGTTGAAGCAACTTAAATATTTTATGTCTGTGGTAGACTGCAACAGCTTTACGGACGCTGCCGAACAGTGTTTCATCTCCCAGTCTGCGATTTCCCAACAGATCAGCGCTCTTGAGCAGGACTTGGGAGTTTCATTGATAAAACGCCGGAAACGTAAATTTTCTTTGACGTCTGCGGGAGAGTATCTATACCATGAATCAAGAGGTCTGCTTGAACAGGCGGAGGCAATCCGGCGGGAGACAGTGCGGATTGGGCAGGATGCTGAACTCAGGCTGCGTATCGGATATTTGGAAGGATATGAGGGGAAGAAACTGCAGGAAACGATTTATGAATTTACGGCTGCATATCCGGAGGTAGTACTCAGTGTAACAAAATACAGTCATGAAGATTTGTATCTGAAAGTCAGCAATGATGAAATTGATCTCGTTCTTTCTTATCAGCGCAGGGCTTTTCAAGATAAATATGAAAATTACCATTTACAATATGTGCCATGTCTGATAGAAATTTCGGCACATAATAAATTAGCGCAGCAATCTTTTGTTTATGCAGAGGAAATCAAAGAAATCCCCTGTATTTTAATTGCCAAAAAAGAACAGAGGGAGCTGGAGCAGATTTTTTATCAAAATACACTTGGAATAGGGCGGCATTTCTATTTTGTAGAAAGCGCCGATGATGCAAGGCTTTCCGTTATCGGTAACAGGGGTTTTCTTACGGTTGCGGATATTGGTCTGGATGACGATCCGGCAGGGCTGAAAAGGCTGCCATTACTGCGTGAGGATCGTACGCCGATTGAACTTAATTATTGTGCGTTCTGGAAAAAGGAAAAGAGTAATTATTATATAGAAGAATTTGCATCTATTTTCAAAAAGAAAATAACAGAGGAAAAATAAAATGGGTATGCAAAGCGTCTGTGGATATCGGACGCTTTTTCTTTTACATTAGAAAAACTTATCTATGGCATTTGTTATCCGAATTGCTTTAGATGGGTAATTCCCTTAAAATAATAGAGAAAACAAGATACAAAACGAGGAGGCGATTAGATGAATAAGATAACAAATCCAAGTGTATTTCCTATGGGTACAGAGATGCCGGAGCAGCTTGGCAAATATTTTGTCGGTCAGGCGTATTTACAGGCGCTGACTGAGCAGGGCGGCCCGATCTCCAATGTGACGTTTGCGCCCGGCTGCAGGAATAACTGGCACATCCATCATAAAGGCGGACAGATCCTGCTTATTACCGGAGGAAAAGGCTGGTATCAGGCATGGGGCGGGGAGGCGCGGGAACTGCATCCCGGCGATATTGTAAATATCCCGCCGGAGGTGAAACATTGGCATGGCGCGGCTGAGGATAGCTGGTTTTCGCACCTTGCCGTATCCGTAACAGCAGAGGGCGCGGCCTGTGAATGGTTGGAAGCTGTTTCAGACGAAGAATATGAAAAATTGTAGGAAGAAGGATACACGGACAGTTTTGTATAGGAATATCCTGTCAAACTATATTGGTATAGAGACAATATATTTAGGAGGATAAAAGAGTGAAAGATTTCCAATTCTTCCACTCACAAGTTTGTGTCTGCGCTGCATCCACAAACTTGATATGCGCAAAAAGCAGCGCAGAAATGAGGTAAAATATGAACAAAGTATGGTTGATCACAGGTTGCAGCGAAGGCGGCATTGGAGCGGGAATTGCAAAGGCAGTTCTGAAGAATGGCTATCAGGCAGTCATAACAGCCAGGAACACGAAAAAAATCGAGAATCTGGTTGCCGGATATGAAGACCGGGCCTTACCACTGGCGTTGGATGTCACAAAGCCGGAGAGCGTGCAAGATGCGGTAAAAAAAGCAATCGAACGCTTTGGGAAAATTGATGTATTAGTCAACAATGCCGGCTACTGTTATCGTTCATCCGTGGAGGAGGCAGAGGAAGATAGTGTGATGCAGATGTATCAGACGAACTTTTTCGGCGCTGTGCGCATGATTCAGGCGGTGCTGCCGCATATGCGAAAGCAAAAGAGCGGTGCTATCATCAACATTTCTTCCATCGGTGCGGTTCGCACAGGCGCTGCATCGGGCTATTATGCCTCCACAAAAGCAGCCTTGGAATTGATGAGTGAAGGTCTGTATGCGGAACTCAAGCCTCTGGGTATCAAGGCAATGATTGTGGAACCAGGCGCTTTCCGCACACACTTCTATGACAGTTCCTTAAAGGGATCCGAGAATCGTATTGCTGATTACAGTGACACTGCCTGGCTGCGCTCTGTCGCGCAGAGTAAAAATCCCGGTAATCAGCCGGGAGATCCGGACAAGGTTGGCAAGGTTCTGATAGAGGCTATCGAAAGTGAGGAAACGCCGCTGCGCCTGCTTTTGGGCAGTGATGCAGTGAATGTTGTACGAAATGCGCTGGAGAACCGACTGGCGGAAGTAAACAAATGGGAGTACCTGTCAATCAAAACAGATTATGCAGCGGAGTAAGAAAATGCGATGATTTCTTTGGAATAACTCATGCGATTAAGATATAGGTGAAAGCAACTGCCCCAAATGGCGGCGCTTTCACCTGTAATTTTTACTTAAATCAGTACGGTTTGCTTCGCCGAATCTCTGAAAATGCACAACCTCACGGGCGCGTAAGAAGCGAATAG
>CAJUKV010000122.1 GCA_910587305.1 uncultured Lachnospiraceae bacterium
GATTCCCCTGCAAGAATTTCTTCTATGGTCATGATCCTCCTCCCTTCTTTATCCAAAATCTGGTCGTTGCCAAACCAATCGACAATGCAAGCATATTTTACTGGCTTTATTTTCATAGAATCTATAAGCAAATGAATCTTTCTTTACCTTTTTGGCAAAGTACGTCAATAAACCAACCCAATCTGGTAATCCATAATATCTTCGGGTAATACCAGAACCCGCAAATAAAAATGGGGTTGTATTAAATCTTGCAACCACTTCCTGTAGTGTCATGTAGCACCTTCCTATGTTTAGATATTCACATTATTTTTTGGTGTTTCTAAATTTTGGACTCACTGAGTCCAAAATTACTGACAAGCCATTATTCTTTATTTTGACTATCTTCTTGTACCAATTCCTCTACCAAATATGCATCGCTCATACAGTGCATGTCCGATACGCCATCTCGTATCAGCTGATAAACCTCGGAATGATAGAAAAAGCTCAATGCCGCATCCAGTGAAAGTCCCTGCTGTTTTGCAAAGCACTCAATGACACGACAATATTTTTTTTGAAGCAGAATTGGATTTGCCGTCATAATCTTTCACTCCCTTCAAAATGCAACAAAGACAGTGCTTTTTCTGTGCAGAAACAAATTTGCGGATTCGGCCTTTCATAACGCAGACGATTGATGGCTTCTGCTTTATCAATCAGTCCGTCAAAAAACAGTTCCACTGTATTGAATACCTTATCATTGGCAACACCACCAAATACAAGGTCATAATTGGTCATATCTTTTCCGCTACGGCAGTTCAGAATAAAATCAAGCCATTCCTCGGAATAAGAATCGAATTTCAAAACATTCAGTTCAGTTTCCCGGCTCTCATCATACTCATATTTTGAAATAATTCCATCTTTTCCTCGACGTTTGAACTTTCCACACCACTTTGCGGCCTGCTCATACAGCGGTGTGACATAAAAGCCACGTCCGAAGTCTAAATTGGGGCGGGAATGAACCAAATCCGGCTGTGAAATCTCTAAAAAAGAACCATGATAGAGAATCATACTTCCACCCCCCTTTCCTTCATTACATCAAGGAGGTCATTCACGATATATTCCCGGCTCTGGGTATGCAATACTTCGTATTCCGGCACGATATAACCGTTCAGAATATCGCTCTTTTCGGCAAACGCCTGATAAACGCGCTCTGCATCCACAGCCAGCTTTGCCGCAACATTTTCAATACAGAAAACGGCAAACTCAAGCTCGTTGGAATTTTTAATGTTCTCATCCGTCATCATACGCAAGCCCTCCTTTACTTTATTTTAGCCAAAATATCCTGAAAAATTGCATAATTTTTCTTCACGCCGTCGTCCAGGTCAATAGAAATCATCTGGTCGGCAAGGTGATGAATCTTTTCCTCATAGGTGCGAATCTCGGTATCCTGCGCCTGCAAAGCAGTCAGCTTTTTATTTAGTTTCACACGCTCGCCGGTGGAAGCATTGGCTATACGCTGTTCCAGATCGGCAATAGCTGTACGATAACGAGCCTGCTGTTCATGCACATAATCTGTTTTAGCTTTGTGATTGTGCTGTCGCTCCAGGAAGCCACGGTATCATTCTGCTCCTGCAAACGCATAAAAAATGTATTCAAATCTATCTTACCAAAGGACGTGTCCCTTAACCGGTACTTCTCTCCAATGACTGTCAGCATAAACTCCCAAACAAGTCGGCTCTGCTTCATCATCGCATACAGGCAGATCTGCTTTGCTATCTCTGTCGGCTGCGATGCAATCGCAGAAACCAGAGTTTCATCTTCCAGAGCATGAAGTCGTTTCATACAGGCTTTTGCCATCCGTGTAATCGATTTTTCAGTTGGATACTGGAAAAGATTCTGCTCCACAATTTCTGTTACAATCGCTTCATCTGAGAGTCCCTCGCTCATCAGCTTTGCGGTGGAACGCATTTCATAGAAAAGGAACGGTTCTCTGGTCAAAGACGCTATATACGGATAAGAATGATCCATAATGTTTTGCCTCCTTACGGTTCCTCTTTTTTATCAGGAACAAATTCCATGATGTCCCCAACATCGCAATTTAATACGGAACAAATTTTTTCTAATACATCCATGCTGACATTTTCATCTTTAGATAACTTCGACATTGTTGTCGTACTGAAACCAGTCTGCAAGCGCAAGTCTTTTTTTATCATGTCTTTATCAATCAGCATTTTCCACAGCTTTTTATAGCATACTGCCATATTGTCACCTCTTACCATTATTCCTGCTCAAAGTTCAGTATTCTCGTTACTTCCTCTATCATAGCATAGAAGTGCGAATAGTACAATCAAGATGTCAAAATTTCAAATTCATGCTTTACGAACTCGCAGTTCAGATTTGTCATTTTGGAAATTATGGAAATTATGATAACAAGAGCAGAATTTGAGGAGAGCAGAATTTGAGAAAAAGAATTATTGAACAGATAAAAGGAAGAATTTGTGATATACTTAACATGTATTTGGCGTGTCGGGGAAACAGGTGATCTATAGAAAGAGGATGCAGATTGATGAATGGCAAAACTACGAAAAAAAGTGCTGCTAAGACATCTGAGCAGCAAACGAAAGGTACGTCTGGTAAGAAACAAAATAATTTGACTTCTAAGAAAAAAAAAAGTGCATTGGTACCAAAAAACGGGGTGGATTCTATTTTGGTTATTTATGTTTTTTCCAGTTGGCATTGTATTGACTTGGAGAAATAAAAAGTGGAATAAAATTGTAAAAACCCTGTTTAGCGGCTTGTTTGGCTTTTGGTTTCTAATTCTCTGTGTAGCTGCAGCGACACCGACACCGGAAAAACCGCTTGAAGAAATTATATTATCCCTGGACAGTGATCAAGTTTATGATATTAATAATCCAGTAGATATTGTTGTAGAAACGAATCCGGAAGATTATCATATCCCAAAATCCGCTTTTGAAATAACCGGCGGTGAATTGGATTTTAAAGATGATAAAATAACGTTTACCTCATCCGTAGATGGTGAATTTGATATTAGCGTAGAGTATTCGGATGTTATGAGTAATACACTTACGCTGAAATTTGAAGACAAAGAAGCGATTGCGCAGGCTCAGATTGCAGCGGAGCAGGCGGAACAGGAGCGTATAGCTGCGGAACAGGCGGAGCAGGAACGGATTGCCGCCGAACAGGCCGAACAGGCACGGATTGCAGCAGAGCAGGCGGAACAGGAACGGATTGCAGCGGAGCAGGCGGAACAGGAACGGGTTGCAGCGGAGCAGGCACGGATCGCACAGGAACAGGCGCAGATCGCAGCGGAGCAGGCGCGTATAGCACAAGAGCAGAATCAGCAGACGGCTCCAGTAGAAGCAATGGTATGGTTATCTGCAACCGGAAGTAAATATCACAATAAACCGAATTGCGGAAATATGAATCCAAACAATGCCCGCCAGGTGACTTTATCAGAAGCACAAATGAATTATGGACCTTGTAAAAACTGCTATAGATAATCTTTTATATCGAACGTATTGTTAAAAAAGTCGTAATCCAAAAGATGGGGATTGCGGCTTTTTATAATGAAATTTTATATGAACTGTAACCATATATCAGCTCTGACGCTTAAAAAAAATTAATAAAAAAACCTCCCATTTTACGGGGAA
>CAJUKV010000123.1 GCA_910587305.1 uncultured Lachnospiraceae bacterium
CTAGTACAGCATTGCTTAAATAACAGTGAATACAGTGCTTGATATTTGTGTCAGTGCAAGGCGGAGGAAGGAGGCAATGCTGTACTAGTCTCCTGAGAGCAACGCTCTGGGCTCAATTTCTTTTATTTTCAAAGACAGCAGGCAGACCGTTGCAAAAGCGAATAACACGAGTCCCACGCCCGCCGCCGCGATAAACCCTGCGGGGACCGTAAAGGTGCATTTTACGATTCCAAGTCCCTGTAAAAATACTGCGGTCAGGGGATTGATGATAAAGCTGCATACGGTGAGCCCCACGGCGCAGGACAGGATAACGGCCGGCATAAACGACAGCGCCGTCTGCAGAATCAGCTGTCCTGTGGTAAAGCCAAGGGCTTTCAAAATTCCATAGTCGCGCCTTTTATTATTCAGCATTGTCCTCACCAGAAGATACAGCACGAAAGCGACGATAATTGCGGAAAGCGCCAGTGTTGCAATCACGATAATGGTCATAAGGGAAACATATATGCCGGCCGAGCCTTCTATGATTTCCGATACGTTTATCGTCGTATTCACACCCTCCTTTAATTTATCTTTCATCTCCACATGGAAGGCGTCAACGTCGTTTCCGCTTGTCAGATTAATATAGTAGCTTATATTGGTTAATTCTCCCAACCGCTCGTAGCCTGCACGGGTAAGCAGGCAGTCTCTGCCAAGATTATTGGTAATCTGCGTAAAACCACAAATCAGATACTTCTCCTTGTTTCCGTTTGCCGTAATCTCTATTTCATCCCCCACTTTAAACCCGTGTTCTTTCGCATATTTGGCGGCAATCGCGATTTCATTGTCATATTTGGGGAATCTTCCCTCAAACACGACGTCCGGATTATTGACCTTTGAAAAATCATCGCAAAGGGTTGCCATAAGCTCGGCGCCATCCACATGGGATACGTTCAGGGAATGATACGGATAAACTTTCTCCACCCGGCCGTCCGCGTTCATTTCCCTTAAAAAGTCTTCTTCCCTTTCGGTCTGTACGTTAATGCAGCTGTCCGCCGTCTCGCCCACAATTAATTGGATAAAGGGCGACATATCCCTTATCATATTTTCCGTCATAAGCCCTGAAAAGACAACCACAAGGGAAAGAACCAGCATCGTGATACAGACGGTCACATTATATTTCATACCGGACAACGTCGTTTTAAGGGCAAGCGCCAGATGAAGGGGCGCGCCCGTTTTTTCAAAGGGAACATGGTTGCGTTTGAAATTATGGGTTTGGACCCCTGAGCGCAGCGCCGTAATGGGTTCGATTTTCCTGATCCTGTGGGACGCGTACCACACGGCTGCCGCGACCGCGCCCACCAGTATGCCAAGGGAACTCACAAAGGGTAAGGGCAAAAATCTTATTTCATAAGGAATCCCCGTCTGTGCAATCATCATGGCATTGACCGCCGGAAACAGACAGTAGGAAAGCCCCGCACCCACCACCGCCATAACGAAAGTCAGCCCCGAAAACTGTAACAGCAAAGCTCCAATCAGCTGCCCGGAGGTATAGCCTACGGCTTTAAGGGCTCCCAGATTTTTCATATTTACCTGTATATAATTGATGATATTTGACACAATCACCACCAGGGCAATGAGAAGCACGAAAAACGCCATTGCGCTCATAATACCCGAACAGATCATTTGGGAAATATAGCGCGACTGGGTGACAATATCATAGCAATTACTCACCATATTGATATCAGGATAGCGTTCCGTAATAATGCTTTTAATCTCCGCCTCGTAATTCAGATTCTCCGACTTATCCTTTAAGCGCACCGAGCACAAGGTTGCCTGGGGCGCATATCCCATTTCTTTCAGCTCCTGATACTTATCATCCGTCAGAATCACTTCCATCAAAGCACAGTTATGGGACCCCATCATAACGCTGTTGAAAAAACCGCACACTGTGTACGTCACTTTGTTGCTGCCAATGGAAATTTCAATAGACGCTCCCGGCACAATATCGTCCGTTTTGTACAACATGGGAAGATACACTCCGCTTGCGGCCCCGCCCTCTTCCACGATTTCCACCCTGCCAATTGCACGGGTTAGGGCGCTCTCCTTTTCCATAAAGACAAGCCAGCCGTTCATCCGTCCGCCGTTATAGGGAAATGAACCGGTCATATGCATACAGTCGTCTATCTGATACCGGGCAACGCGGTCATCCTTTTCAAAGGTCCGCCGTAAAAATTCCTGCTTCTCTTCTTCATCCCCGTTTACGGAAAGAGTGACATGCCCGTCGTTTAACTTGTCATGGTATCTGTCAAAATTGGCTTTGTAATCCATGGAAAGCATCAGCCAAAGGTTCAGCGTCAATGCGGCAATGAAAATCAATACGATGATGGCGGCTGTCTGCCCTTTTGCTTTCCGCATATTGGAACAGGCAATCATAAAACTTTTTCTCATAATTATATAAAGGCTCCTTTCTCGTCCTGCAAATTTAAGTTTCTACCAGCCCATTTCCTTTAGAAATTCCGAAAGTTTCTCATGCCTTTGCCTGTCGCCATGAACATATCTTCCCAAATCACATTCGCCCAAAATCACACCGTCCTTTAAATATAAAATACGGTTGCCCCGGCGGGCGGAACGCATATCGTGGGTTACCATGACCACGCTCTGCCCCTGCTCGTTAAACCTCGTAAGCGTATCTAAAACGTCAAGCCCCGTTTTGGAATTCAGCGCCCCCGTAGGTTCATCCGCAAACAAAATCTCAGGCGAGTTGATAAGCGCCCGGACAATCCCCACACGCTGGGCCTCGCCTCCTGAAATCTGGGTGGGGAATTTCTGCTGTGTCTCCTCGGATATATCCACCGCTGCAAACAACTCCTTCGCCCGCCGGATAAGAGCCTTTTTATCCCTGCTCACAAGCAGTCCCGCCGAAAGCACATTATCCATAACGCTCATCCCGTCAATCAGATAAATCTGCTGAAAGACAAATCCACAGTGCTCCCGCCGAAACACCGCAAGCCCATCCTGAGACAAATCGGAGATCACTTTTTCTCCAAAAGTAATCCTGCCAAGGGTCGGCGTATCCATGCCGGAGAGTGCATATAAAAGCGTGGACTTTCCCGCGCCGCTCGCCCCCATAATGACGGTAAAATCGCCATTGTATAACTGTAAATCGATATTTTTCAGAACGTGCTGTATCAGACCTCCGTTGGAAAAAGACTTACTCAGCTTTTCCGTCTTTAACAAAATTTCTTCCATATAAATCCTCCGTTTCTGCCAATCGCCCACAAACTATATGTACAAAAACTTTGCAGGTGAATGGCAAATTTGTTTTACACGCTCTATTGTACTTTTTCAATTCTTAACTGTCTTTATGCAATTCTTAAATATCCCTTAAATCTAATACTCAATTTTGTTACATTTACCGGATTGTTTAATGTTCTTCAATTGATAAACTATTTTATCCCCCTCATTGCTCAATATCTTTTTCATTTATTTTGTATTTTTTCTATGCAAAAGTTCAATTACATTGTATTCTTGTTTTAGGGGGAATTTACACTCGGACACAGAACATTGACAACATAATATGTTTACCTGGGGAGCCGACAGGGTGTGAATACCTCCGTTCCGAGCCTTGGAAGGAAGGAGGCGTTTTTTATGAG
>CAJUKV010000124.1 GCA_910587305.1 uncultured Lachnospiraceae bacterium
GCGACCTCCTGGTCCCAAACCAGGCGCTCTAGCCAAGCTGAGCCACACCCCGCTGGTTTTCCTGCCGCACTTTCTTACAGCACAGAATTTATTATAAAATAGGACTTAGCTTCTGTCAATACAAAAAAATAATTTCCTCAAATTTTACAAATATTTTCCTTAAAACCTTTAAAACAGCGTGTTTTGAACACGTTAAAACAGCCCAGGCAGACCTGTGCATTTCTTTCGCAAAAGATGAGAGGATAATCCAGGGTATGAAAACTCATATTGTCAGCTTTTTATCTATAAATTTGGTCTGCCCGGACTTTTATGTACATTATAAGTTTATAAGTAAAATTTGTCCAAGTTGTGTAGAAATTGTGAAAAAAATGTGATTTGCTTTCAGTTACTATTCGGGGCAATATTTCGAGTTTTGCTTCGCAAAGATCGCCCCTTACTCCTGCATCATTTAACATAGTGCCAGCTCGCGGAGTGTGCTGACCGTTGTTTTCTCACGGAATGCGCAGCTCGCGCGCATTCCTGGCGTGAAAAGCGGCAACACTCCAACAGCTCCAAAGAACAGACAAATCAGGAAGCTTGACATGTAATAAAAAATTAAATAGAATAAATTTAGACAATTGATTAAATGTTTATGTATAGCACCCAAATTGTGTACAATTAAAGTATGAGCCTGACTTTGTACGAATTTTAAGGGAACTTGGCTTGGCTTTCAGATAGCTGCTCCGGCTTTGGATGTGAGCATAATATATATAGAAAGGACACATTATATATGGAAAACAAATTTCAATCATTTATCACAGGACTGCAGCATATAGGACTTCCCACAAACGACATAGAGGCAACAATTTCCTTTTATGAAACATTGGGATTTCAAGTGGTATACCGGACAATTAACGAAAAGGCAGGCGAACAGGTGGCCTTTTTAAGGCTTGGAGACGTCACAATTGAAACCTACGAAAATAAGCAGGCCGCCCTGTTAAACGGCGCCTGGGATCACATTGCCCTGAATGTCACGGATATTGAGGCCGTATTCCGTCTTGCCAGGGAAAAAGGACTTAACATTATTGATTCCGAAATTCAATTCCTGCCTTTTTGGGAAAAGGGCGTGAAATATTTCATTGTCATTGGACCAAATAAGGAAAAGGTTGAATTTAATCAGTATCTGTAACATTTGCCAATCAACTGGCTTACATAGCGCGCAGGAAGGGATTTCATTGCTTATATTCATCAATTATTTTCTGTAGTTCCCGGATTTCTTTTTCCTTAAGTTTTCTTCTGGAACAAAATGCTGCCACAAATCCCGGCAGGGAACCTGAAAAAGTGTCATCCACAAACTGCTCGCTTTGTTTTGCCTGAAATTCCTGAAAAGATATCTGCGAAGTTACCGTACCATTTATATTCCGGAACAAACCCTTTTCGCAAAGACGCTTTAAAATAGTATATGTAGTTGACTTCTTCCATCTTAACTCCCTTTCGCCAAGTTTTGCCAGTTCTCCTGATGAAACCGGCTCATTTTCCCATATTATCTTAGCAAATTTCATTTCCATCTTGCCAAGACTCCGTCCCGCCATATCTAACCTCCCAAATCTTTAAGTAATAGGCTTTTCTTCCACTCTGTCATTACATAACGCCTTTGACAGTGACCTACATATTGGCCATTGAGCCCCTTCCGGCCGCCCTGGGGAAAGTAATTTTTGATGCCCGACTCCCCGCAGTCTTTCTGTCAAATATTTTAGCGGTATAATTTTACGACCTTCTCCGCCTCTTCCAGACGCTCATAAAACTGCCCGTAAAAATCTTCATATGGCTTTACATAAAATTGATTCAGTAAATACATATTCAGATTCTTAATAATTGCGTCGTTTTGCGTTTCCTTTACAATTTTACTTGCATCCTTAAGGAAAAAATGCCATTCCTTTATGTAGGCTTCATATTTGTTTATCTCCGGTATCCCCAGCCATTTTTTTACCTTTACCTTCGTTTTATTAGGATAAGTGCATTCGTGTACCTGTAAAAAATATTGAAAATCATTTTCTTCATAAATTCTTCCCAGCGGGAACATCCTGCAAAAGCCAGGCCGGAATGTATGGATGGAACATCTACCCTCCCCGTTTAAAAAGACACAGCGCTCCTTTTCTCCCTGCATCCTTAGATTCGGCCGGATAATACCATCCACCACATGAAGTTCGATCCTGTTCTCCATCAGTTTTTCAAAGGTTGTACCAAGTCCCGTTTCCAGCTTATGCATATCATGAGGGTCTAAAATAATAGAGTTTCCCATTCCCTGACAGCAGGCAGAACACCCTGCGCACTCGCCGCACCCTGCCTTTACCATATCATTCATCCCATAAAGTCTTCCATCCGATATCTCTTTTAAATCAATTTCCCGTTCCATATACTTTTTATACCTCTCTTTGGTTTTGGCATATATCCTTTTGCCCGGAGCGTGTTTGAAAATTCATTCCTGCCATTTGCTCCAATTGTTCATCGGTGCTTGTCGGCGTCATTCACTGACGGTTATGCCTCATCTTCCGGTTCTTTATAGACAACCGGATATTTTTCTGTCAAAGGCTTGTACATAAAACAGCTTTCCACATGATCGTTGATCATTCCGCAAGCCTGCAAATGAGAATAAACCGTTACGGACCCCAGATATTGAAAGCCCCGCTTTTTCAAATCCTTGCTGACGATATCCGATAAACGATTTTTTGCCACTAGCCTCCCCTCATTATGCCCCTTGTACAAAATCGTCTTATAGTCGGAAAATGCCCAAAGATACCTGTCAAAGGAGCCAAACTCCTTTACAATCTTTATGTATTGCCTGGCATTATTGATGATAGCCTCAATCTTTCTCCTTGAACGTATCATACCGGGTTCTTCTAAAATTTTTTGTACCTTTTCTTCATCATATGCAGCAATTTTTTCGTATGCAAAATTGTCAAAGCATTTCCGGAAAATCTCGCGCTTTTTCAGCATCATCGTCCAATTTAGGCCGCACTGCATTACCTCCATCATCAAAAACTCAAACTGTTTTCTATCGTCATGCACCGGAATTCCCCATTCCTCGTCGTGGTATTTCTGATTGACGCCATTGTCACAGCACCAGGGACATCTTACTTTTTCTTCCATGATTTCCTTTCTTTAAGGCGTTTCCTGTTAACACCTGTTCTTCTTTGCTCACCGTTATTACCTGCCATTATAAAATCTTTTAGAAACGCTTTATATTCCTTATTCCCAAATTAGAGATTTGGACCGTTACAATTTATTATACAGCATTTTTTTGCATTTAAAAACCGATAATAAATGATTTGTAAATCTTCTTTCCCTTGGATTTTTTATTGTGTGTATTTTACATGGCATTCATATAATATCATTAAGAAATGGCCTAATTGCTCTATCAATTATGTCTCAATTGACATATGGCCCATTTTTTGTTCGTATTACATATTTTGTAAACTAAACCGTATCTATTCTGCCTGGTACCGCATTGCCTAAATAATGGTGAAAAGCAGTGCTTACTATTTGTGTCAGTGCAAGGCAGAGGAAGTCCAGCTAATAAATGTCAATAGAAAAATGAAAAATATTTTCTCCTAAAAAAG
>CAJUKV010000125.1 GCA_910587305.1 uncultured Lachnospiraceae bacterium
CGTTTCTATGATTGCACAATCCAGTTTTTGACTGATAATAAATAATTATCAATCATTTTTTATTTCAATTAAACTTTTAAAAGCCTTAATTGTTCATAAATATTATGTACATTATATTTCAAAAAATTACCATTTTCTACATCTTTTTCGCAAAAACACGTTTGTAGGAACAGTAGTTCCATTTCGTTTATTTTATTTCCGGCATATATTTATACCCGCCCTTTCCCTTAATGTAAAAATGGTATTGCACAAAAATTTTTGACTTATTATAATATAGTTAGGGATAAATACATTCTATCTAAATTTACAATTATGCCATAGCGGTTTGGTCGAAAGCTTAACTGTTACATCATGCCCGGATATGAGGGCAGCAGGCAAGAATGGAGGATTTTGATGAAAAAACAAACAAAAATATTGATTGCCGCGTTTCTTTTGTTGCTGGCGCTATTTACCGCATTTTTCATATCCGAACTGTTTCGGCGGGTTCCCCCTAATGATATTTCTGTCACCGGCAACACCGCAGGCAATTTAAATAATAACGGACTCTATGCCGAGTCCTCCGGTAAGGTTTATTTTTCGAACGCGTATGATAACGGGTGTCTTTATTCTATGAATGTAGATGAAACCGATATCGTTAAGTTAACCACCTCCCCGGTAAACTCCATCAATGTGGGCGGAAAGCATCTATACTTTTATATGGACAGCTCAAAAGCAGGCAAAGGCTTAGGCTATGTTATCCGTACATATGGCGTCTACCGTTCCCGGTTAAACGGCAAAGGAATCGAATGTTTAGATCGAAGCGCATCCGTTACCATGCAGCTTGTAGGGGATTACATTTATTACCAGCACTACAATAACAAAGAATTTACCAAGCTCTATAAAGTAAAAACGGATAAATCGGAAAATGTAAAAGTATCAGACAGTATCATCAATCCTGCCGCATGCTACAATGGTGTTATTTATTTTAATGGTACTGAAAAAGACCATTTTCTCTATGCCCTTGACACGAGAAATGATACCATAACTACCGTCTTTGAGGGAAATCTCTGGTATCCTGCTTACCACTATGGATATATTTATTATATGGATGTGTCTTCTGACTACCGCCTGTGCCGTTATTCCCTTTCTGACAATGCGGTGGAGGTTCTTACAAATGATCGTGTAGATACCTTTAACGTAGGCGAAAATTGCATTTACTATCAAAAAAATTCCGCCACCGATCCTGCTTTGATGCGCATGGGACTTGACGGAAGCAATCCTGAAGTTGTGGCAATGGGTAATTATGAAAAAATCAATCTTACCTCAAATTATGCATATTTTAACGCTTTTAATGAGCCCACTCCCGTTTACCGCACGCCCTTAAATGGCTCCGTTAACGTAACTCCGTTTACCGCTGCGGAAGCTGCGGCGGCGGAGAATGCCAAGTAAAAAGATGTGTGCCAGTTAACTCATTGTAATCAAAAAACAGATGTAATTGATAAGAGGAATCTTTATCAATTACATCTGTTTTCTTACTATCAAATATTCATCTCCCGGCCGGTAATATGGGCAGTCTGTGAAAGAATTTGATAAAAATCTTGCCATCTCATCTTCATCCAAATCCACCTCACAAGTATAGCATTCATAATCTTCATCATAAACATAATTGCTACACTGCTCACAGTTTCCTGATATACGCTTTGCTTTCTTTTTCATCCTTATACCCCCGCATACCGCAAGCTGCGCTTGCGGTACTGCCACCGATAAAGAGTTTGGAAGTTTACTTCCAAACTTCATCCCCCGAATGCCGCACGGCAGCACAAACAGTTTCCATCTTCTTATTTCGTAACCTCCATAATTTTGCCTTTTAAAGTCACGGTTCGAATAAGGTTTCCCAAACCGGAGAGACTGCCAAAGGCAATGATAACAGCCTCCTTATCCGCCAGAAGAAAGGCAATCTCCACCGCTTCTTCCATGCTGTCCGCGGCTGTCACGCGGCCATGATACTCCCT
The DNA here is from genome assembly GCA_910587305.1 of uncultured Lachnospiraceae bacterium. GTDB lineage: Bacteria > Bacillota > Clostridia > Lachnospirales > Lachnospiraceae > Suilimivivens. The sequence goes on from CAJUKV010000125.1 coordinate 1,992, forward strand.
TAGCAAACATGCCAGCTCATAGGAAGAAAGCCCGTCCTCTCCTTTAACAGGAATTGTAAGAATCTCTGCCGCCAGCGGGCAGAGATTCCTTGCTATTATCTCCGGCTCCGTTCCCCTTTGCATTCCCACGATATATATTACTTTCCTGCCTGTAAAATAAAAGCGAATCGTCTCAAAAAGCCTTCCGGCGCTTTCCGCATCTTTCACGCCGTCTACAATAAAGTACGGTTTCTTTGTCAATATCTGAAAACGCCCTGGCAGATTTACCTTGGCAAAGCCTTTATAAACAGCCTTATCCGGTATGGTAAATCCCCTCTCCTTGAGCTCTTTTAAAACCTCGACTGCCAGCGCTGCGTTTTCAATCTGACAGCTTCCCAAAAGGGGAATTGTAAGGTTTTTATATTCCTGACAGGAAAAAATCTGCCTTTCCATATTTCTTTTTATTCCTGATGCTTTAGAAATGTCTGTCACAATAAGGGGAATTTGACATTCCTCCATCTTTTTTTGCAAAACATCCATTATCTCCGGCTGGCTTCGTATAGCCACCGCTATCTGGCCATCTTCACTGCCTTTTATTTTATGGTCTTTTGCTTTGCACTCCTTTTTGCCATCCCTTGACCTTCCTGAAAATTTTTCTAAGACATTCCTCTCTCCCAGGCTGATAGCGGTAAAAACATAGGCTAATACATTGGGCATAATACAAGCTGTATCGTTCCACTCATCAAGACTTGTTTCCCAAAGCACTATCTGACAGCCCTGCTCCTTAAAATATTGCAAAGCCATTGCCATTTCCATTTCATGCGCCGTAGGATGAGGCATTCCCTCCTGTACCAGCTCCTGGCAAAGGGCTTTTAGCCGCGTCATCTGCCTGCAAAACTCTTTTTTGCCAATTAAGCGCCCGCCAACCTGTGTTTTCCTCCACCAGTCTGTCAGGGCCGGGGAAAAGTATCTTCCTGTGCGATATCCGGCGGCCTTAAGCACTTCCGAAATAAGGGCAAGTACCGAGCTTTTTCCATTGGTTCCCGTAACACATACAAAGGAAAGCTCCCTTTGAGGATATCCGAGCTTTTCGCAAAGATTTCCGACGCTTATGCCCATGGACTTTGGATTTCCTTCTCTCTTTTTCCTAAACAGGCCGGTTTTCGAAGACCGAATGTCTTTGACCCCCTCCACGTAATCCATAACCTCACGAAATGTCATGAATTTTTCTTCTTCCACATTAACCTCCATGTTGCCGCTCTGCGGCAACACAAATCTCAATGAAGAATGCCTGTTTTCCAA
>CAJUKV010000126.1 GCA_910587305.1 uncultured Lachnospiraceae bacterium
AAAATCAAATCTATCTTCATAATGTTCCATACAATATCACCCAAACTTATTTTATGTTTAAGGTGTTAGTATGTGAATTAAATACAATTTCATGTTTGGTATTATTTAATCACTGTGTTACTCTTAAAGCGTAACACGATGTCATACTTAAAGGAGGAAATCAAAATGGTACAGCAAATATCAGATGCAGAATTTGAAATTATGAAAGTGGTATGGGCTAACGGAGAAAAACCGACGCTTTTTGCCAGTCTTACAGCAGATTTAGCGGCCAAAGGGAAACCCTGGCAAAAAAACACCCTTATCACGCTTTTAAACCGGCTCGTCAATAAGGGATTTTTGAAAGCGAAAAAAATCGGCCGTTGTAATGAATACACCCCTCTTGTGTCGGAAAGCGACTACCACAAAACCCAGACTAAAAACTTTCTGGATAAAATTTATGAGGGGGACGCAAAATGGCTTGTTTCCGATTTGATTTCTGGCGACCTGCTGACAGACGAGGAATATGAGGAATTGAAAAAGCTCCTGGAGAAAGGAAGAACAAAAAAATGAACATTTTATTGAAGATATTTTTGTCTATGTCTTTTTCCGGAGCATTGCTTATACTACTGTTATTTGTGGGAAAAAGATTCTTCAAAGACAAAATCAGCAGACAATGGCAGTATTATATCTGGCTCATTGTTATTGTACGGCTATTACTGCCGTTAGGACCAGAAACAAACTTGATGGGAAAAACCTATCAGACAATCGATCAGGCGATAACTCAATCTGTTTCCCTGCCACAACAGCCGTTACCCTCTGGTAATTCAAATGCTTTCAATGTTCCTGCTTCTGGTATGGAACACGGAGGCCAGAATACTGTCGAACCTAAAGACAATTCCATATCCTATCACCCGGTTAGAGATATTCTGTCTTTATTTGCCAATCATGTTTGGCTTATCTGGCTCATGGTTGCATTGATTCTTTTGGTACAAAAAATAACGGCATATCATAGCTTTATTCGATATGTTAAGGCTGGATTAAATCCGGTTTCCAATGTTGAGCAATTAGACCGGCTTTCAGTTATTGCGGAACAGACTGGCAGGAAAAGACCAGTAGAGCTTTGTGTCAATCCGTTGGTTTCGTCCCCTCTGCTGATTGGATTCTTCCGGCCATGTATTGTTTTGCCAAGCGCAGATATTCCGGAGAAGGACTTTCAATATATCGTATTGCATGAATTAACGCATTACAAACGGCGGGATATGTTCTATAAATGGCTGGTACAAATTACTGTCTGTCTGCACTGGTTCAATCCGCTTGTTTATTTAATGAGGCGTGAAATTACAAAAGCATGTGAATTTTCTTGTGATGAAGCGGTCCTCTCAAAAATGGGATATGATAACGCACAGGATTATGGCGAAACTCTGCTTGACGCAATGGCAGCAGTTGGAAAGTATAAGGAATCTCTTGCCGCCGTTACGCTTAGTGAAAACAAACAATTATTAAAAGAAAGGTTAGGTGCGATTATGAATTTAAAAAAACAAACTAAAGCAACTAAAGTTTTAACTGTTATGTTGACCTTATGTGCAATTATAGGAGCGTCCTTTATTGGAATTTATACAATAAGTACAGCCACAGATCAGGCACATGCAGCAGCCCCTTCCGGGGTGCAAACAAACCTGACAGATAATCCCTCCTTATCACTGGATATAAGTAGTTGTGCTGTGAATGTTTTACCGGCAGCTGATGGCAAAATTTCCGCTGAATATAACAGTGAGGTTTATGATGTAAAAATTGATGAACAGGAAGATAGCCGGAAGGTATCCATTTCATGTAAAACGAGGACGAACACAAATGATGAAACCATAAAATTATATATTCCTGCCATTGCCTATGGAAATATTGATTTGAGTATTGACAGTGCGCATTTTACTTGTGACCTTATAAAATCAGGGAATATTACTGGTGAGTTCAATATGGCTTCTGTCTTTTTGGTCTTACCGGAAGGTTTCTCCGGTTCTTTAGACGCAGTTGCAAATAGTGGATATTTTCAGCTGATTTCTAAAGATGATTTTAAAAATACCAATACAACAATTACTGACAATGGAGAATGGGGAGAAATATATACTCCTAAAGATTTCAAGGAAAATGGCGACACTTATTCGTATACAAATGGTACTGAAAATAATATCATCAAAGTAACTCGAAAAGGTTCTGGTGTTATGGGGATTTATTCTTCAAACTCTATGGATGTTTTCAATATGGAAGCATTTGATTCATCAGATTTTCCAGAGGAATGGAAGAATTTATGGTCAGACACATGGCAAGGTACACCCTGGGAGGAGGACTGGTGGCAGAATAGCTGGAAAGAAGATGATGAAAACTAAAATCAAGTCTAGTTGATTTTTCTGTAAAGATTTGTGTATGGGCTGACAAATGCAGGTGTTAATCGACTGCTACCCAACGGGGAAATAAAAAAAACCGTTGTTTTGGTAGCTGAATAAATGTGCGTCCAAACAAAATACCGTAGCCTTTCGGCGGTTTGGAAATAAAAATTTCAAGCCGCCGTTTTCTTTTTCAAAAATGAGAATATGGAGGGTGTGTTAATGTCGCCCTTTTTCAAGGATATGGCGGTATCAAATGCTTAAAAGCATTGGGAGGTATCGCTGTGTCCTTATTTCTTTTTCAACTGTCTGAACCGTCAAAAAAAGCCCGCCCCCTTGGAAGGATAATTGCGGCAATCAACATGAAATAATTCAGTCTAAAAACAATAATGTATTTTCACGCGTCCGAATGGCTTTATGCTGTCCGGGCGCTTTTCTGTTCTCATGGGACAGCCTCGGGCCAACCTGGCCCGAAGCCCGGCCCCGGTGCCGTTCCCCACCGCCTCCGTTCCGGTAACTCATTCACCAAACACCGAAACGGAGGTAAACATGGCTATCATCAATCTTCGGGATTTTTACCCGTACTATACAATGGATTCTTTTATCGAAGTGCCTGACGAGGTAGCGGAGGCAATGGCAGAGTTTGACCGCAAGGAAGCGGCCTACCGTCTGCGTACATACCGCCATAAGGCCTATTATTCCCTTGACCGGGAGGACGGCATTGAGCACTCGGCTTTGTTCATCGCCCTCTCCCCATGTGAGATTTACGAGCGCAAAGTCACCATGCAGAAACTCCATGCGGCCATTTCCAGCCTGCCCGACAAACAGGCCAAACGTATCTACGCCCATTTTGTCCTCGGCATGAGCAAGACCGACATTGCCAGAGCCGAAGGCGTGGACGAAAAGG
>CAJUKV010000127.1 GCA_910587305.1 uncultured Lachnospiraceae bacterium
GAATCGCTGGTGGAGGAAGTGGCGGACACGGCTTATGAGAAAGCCTGCGAGGTTGTGGCGGATACCGTCCGGGCGGAAACGCAGAAGGAGGACATCCGGGCGGTGGAGGATTACAAAAAGTGGCTGGCTTCGCCGGAACGGAAAGCCCCGCAGGAGAAAAGGGATTTCGCCGTGAAGTGCCTGTGTACGGTTCAGGAGCAGATTAAAAATGCGGCGCAGAAAGTGTTAAGGAAAGTCCAGTCTGCGCTCCAAAAGCCGGAGGTGAGCCGTGCAAACAAGGAGCAGATTAAAGAGAAGGCAAGGGAATCCATGAAGGACAGGCTCGCAAGGGGGAAAATAGAAGCTGACCGGGTGAACCGGGAGCGCATGGAGCGCAGGAACGTAAGGGCAGCAACAAAAAAAGATATGGAGATTTGAAGCATTTGCTTTCCGCTGTGGAAATGGCAGATGCTTTTTTATTTCCGGGAAGGGACGGTATGAATGTATTTGAAGCAGTAAAGGAAAATGTAACGGCAAGGCAGGCGGCGGAAATGTACGGCGTCCGGGTGAACCGGAACGGCATGGCGTGTTGCCCTTTCCATGATGACAGGCATCCAAGCATGAAGGTGGATAAGCGTTTCCACTGTTTCGGGTGCCAGGCGGACGGTGATGTGATTGATTTTACCGCAAGGCTGTATGGATTGAATAACTTTGGGGCGGCTGTAAAGCTGGCGTCTGATTTCGGAATCAGTTATGACAGCAAAGGACGTGCTTCTCCTTGCCAGGTAAAGAAAAAAGTATCTGAAGAACTGAAGTTAAAGCAGGCAGAGTTACAGTGTTGCCGGATCTTATCAGATTATAACCATTTATTGGAAAAGTGGAAAACAGAGTATGTGCCGGAAACACCGGGGGAAGAATGGCATCCCCTGTTCGTGGAGGCTTTACAGAAGCAGACCTATACAGAATATTTGCTGGACACTTTGCTCATCGGTACGCCAGAGGAAAAAGCGGCTCTTATCAAAGATCATGGAAAGGAAGTGATGCGGATTGGGGAACGGATTTCAGGACTTGCCGCCTGCCACAAGACAGACCGTGATGAACGCAGCGGACTTGCTCTTACCGGCACTGACGGTCGATGAGGTAAGGGAGAGCCTTTCAATAACACAAAAGGGGCAGACAGCAAACACGATCGGGAACTGTAAAACGGTATTCCAGCGTGACCCGCTTTTAAAAGGGGCAATCCGGCTGAATCTGCTGACAGAGCGGGTAGATATTGTACGGGATGTGGGGTGGCGCAGGAACACCAGCGCACTCACGGATACGGATATCAAATACCTGCTCCTTTATTTTGAGGAAAACTATGGGCTGACCAGTGAAAAGAAAATCCAGAATGCCCTGACAATCGTGGCGAATGAGAACTGTTACCATCCTGTCCAGGATTGCCTGAATGGGCTTATCTGGGATGGCACATCACGCATCCGTTCCTGCTTGCGTTATTTTTTAGGGGCTGATGCAGATGACTATGTGGAGGAGATGCTGAAACATTTCCTGCTGGGGGCAATCCGGCGTGTGTTCATGCCCGGTTCAAAATATGAGGAAATGCTCTGCCTGGTAGGCGGGCAAGGGGCGGGAAAATCCACTTTCTTCCGACTGCTGGCAATAAAAGATGAATGGTTCAGTGATGACCTGAAAAAGCTGGATGATGACAGGGTATTTACGAAATTGCAGGGGCATTGGATCATCGAAATGTCTGAGATGCTTGCCACTAGCAGCGCAAAGAGCATTGAGGAAATCCGCTCCTTTATCAGCAGGCAGAAGGAAACTTACCGGACGCCTTATGAGTCCCAGCCGAAAGACCGGCTCCGGCAGTGCGTGTTCGGAGGCACGTCAAACCGGCTGGACTTCCTGCCCCTTGACCGTGCCGGGAACCGGCGGTTCCTGCCGGTGATGGTCTGCCCGGAGGATGCACAGGTACACATTCTGGAGGACGAGGACGGCTCCAGAGCCTACCTTTTGCAGGTGTGGGCGGAAGCCATGGAGATTTACCGGGGCGGGGATTATTCCATGAAGTTTGGCAAGTCCATACAGAAGAAATTAGCGGAGGTTCAAAAGGATTTTATGCCGGAAGACACCGATGCCGGGATGATCATCGGTTTTCTGGAAACCTATCAGGGGAACCAGGTATGCTCCAAACAGCTTTACCGGGAAGCCCTTCACCATGAATATGACGAGCCGAAACGATGGCAGATCCACGACATCAATGAGATTATGAATTCTGTTGTCACCGGCTGGCGGTATTTTTCCAATCCCAGGGCATTTCCCGGATACGGCAGGCAGAAAGGCTGGGAACGCATACCGGATTCTGGCAACGAACTGTCCGGCAACGAAGCCGGTTTTCTGAAACTGACAGAGGAAGAAGCCCGGCAGTTGGAGCTTCCGAAGGAGTGGCTGGAGTGATTTTGTGTGCTGGTTGCCGGTCAGGTTGTTGTTTTGTTGCCGCGTTCGTTGCAGGTGGATGTGCTGCTCTGCTGTCCGGAGAACCGCTTATTTTAGGAGAATTTTATTATTGTCTATATTTCCATGACAACGAAAGCAACGAAGAATCCAAAGAAAATATAAGAAGTAAAAATAACAGGCCAGACATTAGGGTACAGGTTTTACGCTGTCCGTTGCCGGACTTCGTTGCCGTATCCTTTGCCCGGCTTATTTCATTTATGGAGGCAGATGCTTATGCAAAATAACAAAGAAAAGAAGAAACAGAAACAGGATGGACGTAAAAAAGTGCAGTTTATCGTGACACGGGAATTTTCCGGTAGCCAGACCATGCAAGAGGCTTTTGAACAGCTGATTGAGCGGCAGGCCTGTGGGCAGTTTGAGGAATGGCTGGGGCGGAAAGCGGGATAAGACGCAAGGGATACGGAAAAACGGGAAATTTGTAGAAATCCATTGATAAATGGGCGGGGGCATGGTATTATACTTATATCGTGTCCCTGTTCATAGAAAAGGAGAATGACTATGAACAGGAAAAATCAGATCAATCAGAAGATAACTGCCCTTTATTGCAGGCTTTCCCTTGAAGACAGCCGTGAGAATGAAAGCATGAGCATCAGCAACCAGAAGCTTATGCTCA
>CAJUKV010000128.1 GCA_910587305.1 uncultured Lachnospiraceae bacterium
ATTATTGAACAATTTGTAACTTTTGCAGAAAGCCCCCTTGACAAATTCCGTCTTGATTGGTGATTGAGTTTGACTCCCCAACAAGGTCATCATCTCTTGAAAGACGCTCGTAAAGGGCTGTAATTCTTGCTTTTCCCGCCTTTTTTGACATTTTTCACACCTCCATTTCGATATGTAGTTATAAATTTAGAGGGATATACTTTTTCCATCTGAAAAAAGTATATCCCTCCGGAAATGGATTTGTTTCCTTATACCGTCCGGTAAGCGCGCCCTGTTCCAATACCATGTAGGAATAGAATGTAATTCCATTTTCCTTACAATAATCAAGGATACCCGCACGTTCCGAAGAACGATGTAACAGACTGTAATGGTTCTGCACCGCAGAAATTTTCAAGCCCTCTGCCGCAAGAATTTCATTCGCCCTTTTTATCTCCGCAAGGTTGTGGTTGGAAACGCCGATTGTCTTAATCTGTCCGCTTTTTGCCAGCGGGATTAAATCCGGCGTCCATTTTTCGACATCCATCGGATTGTGTATCCAATAAACATCAATCACATCGATATGCAGACGCTCCTTGCTCCCGTCAATCATTTGCTGCATGGCATCCGGCAAACTGCCTGCTATCTGCGGCGTGAATTTTGTGGAAAGGATAACGCTGTCCCGGCGCACATCTTTTACAAAATTACCAAGAATACGTTCAGATGTCCCTTCTCCGTAAACCGCTGCCGTGTCCCACAGGTTCAGCCCACACTCCACTGCTTTCTCAAACACCGGCTTTAATTCTTTTTCAAATAAATGGTTTCCAAATACCTGATCCCCTCCGGCTGCTCCTGCACCCCAGGACCAGGCTCCTAATGCAATTTCCGGTAATATTGTACTCATTTTCAAATCCTTCTGTTTTCTATTTCGTATTTTCTTAAAAGTTGTTCTGACACCTGCTGATCACAGCCTGCGTCAATTAAAGTTTCTTTTAAATTTACTCTTTCTCTAATTCTAATTTACCGCAAGAAAAATATCAAATGCATATGCAGAATATATTTCCATACTTGAAAGGTATGGAAATTTCTGTTATTGTAAAGATAACAACATAATCAAGGAGGTTCTCCACTTGGATATTCGGGTATTACAGTATTTCCTTGCGGTTGCAAGGGAAGAAAGTATTACAAAGGCAGCAGAAGCCCTGCGCATGACGCAGCCACCGCTTTCCAGACAGTTAAAAGATTTGGAAGAAGAATTAGGGAAACAGCTATTGATTCGCGGAAGTAAAAAAGTCACACTGACCGAGGACGGAATGCTGTTACGCAAACGTGCGGAAGAATTGATTGACTTAATGGAAAAGACAAAGGCGGAACTGGCATCTTCCAGCGAAAATATCAATGGTGATATTCATATCGGCTGCGGGGAAACCGAAAGCATTTCCTTTTTAGCACAGGCGGCGCAGGAGTTACAGAAAAAACACCCCCTCATTCATTACCACATTTACAACGGCGATGCGGAGCATGTTATGGAAAAACTGGATAAAGGCTTAATTGATTTTGGATTATTGGTCGGAGAAGCAGACATCAGCAAATATGATTATCTCAGACTTCCACAAAAAGATTTGTGGGGCGTGTTGATGCGAAAAGACAGTCCGTTAGTAGGAAAGGAAACAATCTGTGCAGAGGATTTGTGGGATAAGCCTTTAATTGTATCTCATCAGGCATCAGGCAATACAGAAATGTTCCGCTGGCTAAAGACTGATCTTTCCAAACTTAATATTGTTGCAACCTATGATTTGATTTACAACGCCGCACAGTTTGTTAAAAAAGGCTTTGGATATGTGATTGGATTAGACAGGCTGATCAACACAACCGGGAACAGCAATTTATGTTTCAAACCTCTTTTCCCCGCATTGGAGGCGGAGCTTTGCATTGTCTGGAAAAAATATCAGGTTCTTTCAAGAGCATCAAGCGTATTCCTGCAACAATTACAGAATGAGGCAAAGAACATTATCTAGTAATAATCAATTTATAATCCTTTCAAAAAGTCAAATTCAGAAAGGATAGAATAATGGCAAACCGTGAACGCAAAAACGAACTGAAAATATATCTAAATGACGATGAACAATACATATTGGAGCAGAAAGTCAAAGCCTCCGGCATGAGGGATAAATCCTCTTTCCTGCGGCATCAGATTCTGTATGGCTACGTCTATGACATTGACTATTCAGAGCTTCGGGAATACAATGCTGCTCTTGCCAAAATCGGCAACAATCTGAACCAGATAGCAAAGCGCATGAACGCCACAGGAAACGTCTATGCCGCCGATGTAAAACAAATAAAGGAACTGATGAGCCAAGTGTGGCAGACACAAAAGTCCATACTGTCAAAACAGCATATATAAAACAATGAATGGAATTAAAATCCTTGCCGAAGCAAATCAGTATCAGCTAAATTTCTTTCATAAATCTGTTTGAATAAAACTGCAATAAAATCTATAATCAGACAAATTTCGCACTATCAAAAAAGGTGTACCGCAGTGAAATTTTTCCCTTCCTTACGGTACACCTTGATGTGTAAAGTTATCTGTGATTCTTTTGTATCTCTTATATGATTCAAAAGCTTCAGTTTTCTTTTTCGCATAATTTATCTCCTAATTTAACTCATTTTGTTTTAAATTCCCCAACTATAAACGGCAGCTCTGATTTTCTCAAAGCCGCCGTAAAATAAAGGTACTAAAACATGACTGCTGTACGACGGTTTTTTTATTTTGCCGTCGTGCGGCAGATTGTTTATTTTGCTTTTTTAACTTCCCAATTTTAATTGAGTTTCCCTTGCTTTCGCCCCCGGACAAGTAACTATCACTTTACGCCATTTTCACAACAAGCGTTATATAAAAGCACTTATCACGAATATCCGCATACACCTCTCCACCCATGAGTGACATCAGCCGTTTGCAGATAAAAAGCCCAAGTCCGTTGCCCTGCACCCTATCCGCATTATTTCCACGATGAAAGCTCTCGAATATCT
>CAJUKV010000129.1 GCA_910587305.1 uncultured Lachnospiraceae bacterium
CCGGCTGTTCTCCGAAATTGGCAAAATATGTCTGTTGGCTGTATTTATTCCATTCGCTTGAATAAACACAATGTCCCCCGGACTTTTCGAAAGCAATCCTCATTCCTCCTATTCCGGCAAACAAATCAATAAATGTAAATTGTCTGTCACTGACCTCACGCTGTTTCTTTCGTATATCAGTAACGTAATGCGCAACGGCTTCTCTCACACAATCCTGCATTGTCTGCCCCATCATTATGGAATAGTAACTCAATTCATTGTATAAATCATCGTCAACTCGTATATGTACCTGTTTCATTCACATCTCCTGGGAAATAATCTGTACCTGATTTTTCCCCAATTATACTCTTACCAAACATAAAAAGCAAGTAAAACATATCAAACATGCGTTCTTTTTCAGGCCCAATCAAATAGACGGCCAGTGGCGGTATAAGTGTCGGGAATTGGACACCTCAAAACATTGGGCGAAAGTCCCCTCACAGGCGGTCAGTGATATGGGAGAATTTCAGAAAAGCGAGAAAGAAGAAAAGAAAGCAACTAAAAAGGAAAACAGAAATAAGTATAAAAAGGTCTTGCCAATATTCAGCTTCCATATCTGAAAATCAGCAAGTTTTTTTATATGCCTTTTGTGTAATTACTTAGCGCGTGATATGAAAATGTTGCCAGTGCTTAAACAAATTTGCCTGTTACCCACATAAACACTATCTGTCTGAAGTCTATTTCATCTCTCGTATTTTCAGGTATACTCCAAATGGAGCTTACCGGCTAATCTCTGTCTGGGAGCAAAACCGTCCTTATCCCTTTGTCCCGCAGCTCTTTCGCCTGAGAAAGCCTCTCCTCATAATTGGTGGCATGATAGGTGAGAACCTTTATCTCATCCTCGCAGGGCTCATGGGATTTTTGTCTCTCAAGGGCGGACATCAAATCGTCCACAACTACCGCAAACCCAACGGCCGGAGCCTTTTTGCCGAAGTGGCCAAGGAGCCGGTCATACCTTCCGCCCTTCACCACAGGCTCGCCCAGCCCATAGGTGTAAGCTTTGAAAATAATTCCCGTATAGTAATAATATTTGCTCAGCATTCCAAGGTCAAAAGAGACATACTTTTCCACCCCGTAGCTTTTTAAGACCTGATAAAGTTTTTCAAGGCGCTCTATGGCCTTAAGAGAGCGCGGATTATCCGCCAGTCCCTTCGCCTCGTCAAGCACATCCACGGAGCCAAAATGCTCGGACACCTTTAGCAGCATTTTACAATAAGACTCCGCAACCCCGCGGCCTGTCAAAAGCTCTTCCGCCCCAAAAATATTTTTACCGGAAATAAAGCCCCTAAGCTCGCTTTCCGTCTGCTCGTCCAACCCTGCCTGGGCGCAGATTCCCTTAAAATATTCCATCTGTCCGATGCTCACCTGAAAATCCTTTAATCCCGCTTTCTGCAAAGATTCCACCACCAGGGCAATCATTTCCCCGTCGGCTTCCACGCTGCCATCCCCAATAAGCTCGGCGCCCATTTGCGTAACTTCTTTCAGCTTTCCCTGAAGACTGCCCGTATTGGTAAAGGTATTTCCCACATAGCAAAAACGGATAGGAACGTCTTCATCCATGAAATACTTGGCGGCACATCTTGCCATGGAAGGGGTAAAGTCCGGTCTCAGCACCAGAGTATTTCCTTCCTTATCAAAAAATTTATATAATTCTCTGGAGGGCGTGGTTCCGATTTCTCTGGAAAACACATCAAAAAATTCAAAGGTCGGCGTCTGGATGTCCTGATAACCGTACAGCCGGAGCCGTTCATGTATCAGTTCCTCCACCGCCAGCTTTCTGGCGTATTCCTTTCCATATATATCCCGCACACCCTCCGGTGTATGTAATAATTGCCGGTTCATCTAATCCTCCACACCTATAATACTGCTTCGCTTTAAAGCGTTACCTTGCTACCATAACAGTGAACAAACTATTGGTAGTATACAAGAAGCGCATCCGTTTGTCAAATTCGGCGTTTCCACCTGCAGTCTCAGTCCCTTAAAATGATATTTTTCCACATTTTCAACTTATAAAGCACAATATTTCGCAATAATTTACTCTCTTTCTTCCAAATCCTTGTTCAGCATATCAAGATAAGGAACAAATATTCCGTGTTTTTTCGGGAGAATGTATTCCGGATTGAGTTCTTCATGAAGAAAGCTTTTCCGTCCCCCATTTTTCGCCCTGTCCCAGAAAAATTTAAAAATTTCAAAAGGAAGATAATAAAACTCATCTCTGTGGGAAAAGAAAATCAAAAAAAACGCTACGCCCCCCTGCTTTTCAAACTGATCCATAAAATTTACCTGATGTTCATGGATATTCTGAAGCGCAAAACGGTCCACGGCGCATTCCTTAGCGTCAAAACATACCGGGATTCCCTGTACCACGCCAATATAATCCACCGTGCTTTTCTGTTCGAAATACGCCAACGTAATATGTCTGGTGGCTTTATCTATGTTTACCGGTGTGATGGGGGTTGGTATTTTCTGTATCAGGGCCAGTCCGCTCTCCAGATATTTTTCATTTGTCCTGTTTACCATGTCTTCCAGAGTGGACCCTCTAAGACCTCTGGTGCTCCATGTTGCCATCTTTATCCCTCCCGCTTTCCATTATCCACCTTTTCAGGATAGAGTTCAATACTGTTTGTGAAGGTAACTATTCAGCCTACGGCTTTATAGTTACTGAATACGGCCATTAAAAGTTCGCCTACGGCGAAGGGCCGTATTCACTCTCGGCGGAATATATGCGTTCTCACGGACTTTGCAGCAAATGCAAAGTCCTGGGCTGAATAATTACTTGTGAAGTCTCATATTAATTCTTTCCAATTGACTTTTAGACGCATATACTCTATTGCAAAGGTAAAGAAAGGCGACATTGCACGATGGGCATGGCTCTAATCTTGGTAAAAATCCAAGTCCTTGCCACAGGTATTTACCGCTGAGACACATCGTCTCAAACATGTACTAACATCCGGAATTC
>CAJUKV010000130.1 GCA_910587305.1 uncultured Lachnospiraceae bacterium
TCAAGGGTTTCCGGGCGCGTTCGGCAGGGGGGTGGTATGTTTATATGTCCTGCGCTCTATTCGTTCCACAAATGCTAACATGGGATGGAGCTACTTCGGAACATTTTGTCCCAAAGGTGGGGGGATGGACAGTAGCACAGAAAAATGCTATACTTGATTTATTGACAAATACTATATAAACAAACTGGACTTTGAAATGGGACGGTCGCATGAAAAAGAAAATAGTTATCTGTTGTGGTATTATCCTATTTGGAATAATCGCCTTTTTTATATATACACGCACATTAGGGGCTCCAGTGGTCGGAACTATCACCGGGCCTGAGTGGGAATATCTCACCATAGGGGAAAAGCAGTATGAAATTACCCATGAGCCGTTTGTTAGTGGTATTGACAAGGGTTCCTTTATTGGTATAGCAACAAATGGCGAAACAAAATTCCGTATTTATTCCATTACGGGAAATGATGAATATGTCTATTGCCAGTGGGAATGGGAAGGAGAAATATATAAGCGCATACAATAATTATTTTGAATTTTGTTGGCCTAACAATTTTGTATATATAAAATCTACCGCTTTTATACTTGGGCCAATCATAATAAGGAACAGCCGCGACAGCGGCGGTGACGCAGCCAACCTCTTTGGGACATTTTGTCCCAAAGAGCCGGGTTTGGGGAGGCTCCCCAACAAGCATTTTTGCGGGCCCACGGCCCAGCAAAAATTTCGGAGTGTGGCCACACCCGAATTGCTTGCCATTTGTGCGCTCCCTCAAAAACAGCAAAATAATGGCGTTCATACCAGTAGACTTTGCGATATGGCGGTGAGTTTTCTTCTCGATAAAGTTTGTCAATAATAATTTAATGATAAACATTAAAATGTTATTGACAAACTTGAATTTCTTTGCTATCATAAGGCCGAGGTGATAAACTATGAAATTCATTCAGAAACTCGCAAATGAACGGTTTGCAAGACCTGCCGCTCAGTTAATGAAATTTGCTTGCTATTTTGTAATCTGTTTCTATGTCTTATGTACTGTTCTCAGTTTTATGGGGCGTCAAACTTTTTTTCTGCATACAAAAACAGGAACCTTTGAGCGGGCAATTTATGCAGAGGAAAATCACAATTCGCATTCTCGCAGTATGACTGTTCATACGAGCGATGATATTCATGTATGGACGAATGATAATGACCGGATTGACCCAACAATTCAGATAGGGCTTTCTTTCATGTATGCCATCAATATGGTTCCTATGATTTTTGCTTATTGGTTTTTAAGTCGTGTATTTTCCAATATAAACAAAGGGGAAATTTTTACAGAACAAAACTCTTCTTATTTGCTTTATTATGGGTTACTCCAATTCTCAGTGGCTGTTTTCGTTCCATTTATCAAACTGTTGATTTGCTGGCTTATCAACCTCGTATCTAATGGCCGAGTGTCCATTTCTACAGGGCAGACTATGTTTAATATGCTTATCCCCAGCATCGCTTTTATTGTAGCTGCATACATCATCCATTATGGGGTGCATTTGCAGGACGAGGTGGATCATACGCTATGATTATTATTCGGCTTGACCGGGTGCTGGCGGACAGAAAAATGCGGCTTAATGACTTGGCGGTCCAGGTCGGTATATCTAACGTCAATCTCTCTTACTTAAAAACGGGAAAAGTAAAAGCTGTTCGGTTCAGTACGTTAGACGCAATCTGCAAAGTCCTAAAGTGCCAACCGGGGGATATTCTTGAATATATCGAAGATGAAGATTAAAAATGCAACTTTGAGACAAAATGTCCCAAAGCTGGGGTGGATTGTTGGGCAGGGATGTGATATACCTAATGCCTATTGATAACTTGGAAAATTGGGGAGGCGTTGAATATGATAAAATCGAAAGTGTTGGTCTTTATGGCAATACTTTTGCTGACATTAGCTGGATGTGAAAAGGTAGAGCAAGAACAGCTAACAGTGTATTCTTTTAGTGGGGAGAATGAACAGCTTTCAATTTCAAATGGCATTATTATTTTGAATGGCACAGAAGAAACCTTTTCTGGCGGTGATTTGAAAGTAAGTGATGATTTTTTCGATAACATTACATCGTACTCCACCACATTTTACATTATGGCTGGTGACGAAAAGGATGTTATTCTTTCTAATGGTATGGTAGACATGACGGGAGATACAGTCAATATTTCTGGTGACTTAGGGCAAATATCGGGGGACAGCGCAATTAGGAGAATAAAAATTGATGGTACAAGTGATTTGAAAAACATTCTCTATTTTGAGCTTACAACGAAAGATATGGATGGTAACGAAAATGTGTACCAGTTAGAACTGTCTTTGACAGAAATAACAAAAAGTGATGGTGACTAAATCCAGACAACTTGCGTTTACAAAATGCTCCAAAGCAGGGGCGGTACTTTTCACAGTGCCGCCCCCTTTTCCTGCCCGGTGGCATCCCTCCCGCTACATAGCGCAGTATCAAAAAATTTTCGACTTCCCCACTTGGAAATAGCGAAAAAATGTCTTGGTATATGAGAGGAAGTTTTTCCCCGCCAGTGCATAGCGGGCGGCCCCGGCTGGGTAAGCTGAAAAGGATTTTGAAAAATTTCCGCTGGGCCAGTCCGAAAATCATCCAAAAATGTCTCGGTTAGTGAGGGGAGGTTTTTCAAAAAAATATGCGGCTGCCGTCTCCATTTGCTCCGTTTTTCTGGTGGTATATGAGGTGGCAACGCCGGGGCCGGAAATAGCCAAGGCGCATTTTTTGAATAATCTCCATCAAGTTACCCCTCTTTTCTGTCCGCTTTTCTGGTGGTATATGAGAGGGCAACGCCGGGGCCGTAAATGGCCGGAGCGCATTTCCTACATAGTTTCCGTTAAGTTTGGGACATTTTGTCCCAAAGCAGGGGCAGGACAAAGGGCGACACTGTAAAAAGTGTTGCCCTTTTCTTCTGCCAAAATTTTATGAAATGGGAGGGAGTTCATGCAAACACAGCCAAAGTATCAAAGC
>CAJUKV010000131.1 GCA_910587305.1 uncultured Lachnospiraceae bacterium
ATTGGAGCTTTTATGTCATGGTGGCGTAAAGTATATTTATGAGCTTTGTGTCGTCATAATAGAAACGTATGGGGGATTTTTTGTGTCGGCGCAAGAGGATAACAGAGGAAAAAAGGGATAAAACAGCAAAAATATTTTATAGTGTTTTCTGGTGATTCCAGGTAGGGTAGTTCATTCTCCAAAGCAAATTTTGAAACTTAACAGAGCAATTTGTTTGATTTTTTAATTTGATTTGGAGGATTATTATGGGTAAGAGCGGAGTTATTACGGAGAAAAGCAAAGAAAACAAGGCGTATCATAATGTGATTGTACTGTTTAAGATTTATCGTTCGGTTTCCTGGCGTATGCAGGTGCAGATCGGGCAGGTGAAGCACCGTTTCCGGAAGGAATATGGGACAGATGTGGACAGCTTTCTGGAATCTATTTATCAGGCAGGAATGGACTTGAATGATGATGAGGCGAATATTAAGCCGCGGGTGGAAGCGATCAGCAGCTCCAATAAGTTTTTGAAACTGATTGATGAATCGGTGGAATTGATGAGATTGTATCATCCCCAGGGGGAGAGGTATTACTGGGTTTTGTATTATACCTATATGACACCGCACCAGCTGGGTAATATTTCGGAGATTATGGAGAAGCTGGAGCCGCATTTGTCTCAGGGAGTAGGAATTAACCGGAGCACTTATTTCCGGTGGAGGGATAGCGCTCTGAAGGCAGTAGAAGGGATTTTGTGGGGGTATGAGGAGGAAAGCCGGAGACTGTTGGAACATTACCGGGATACGTGGAGAGAAGATTTGTAATCATAATTTAGTAAAAGTATTCATTCAGTATTTGAACATAGAGGGAACTATAGATTTTATAAATAGTAATTAGATGTATGTTTTGTTTTTTTGCGACTAAAAATAGTTGCAACTTGTTTGAATGATGTGTATAATGGCAGTAATCGGAGGTTATGCTATGGGACAAAAAGACAAACTGATCCAGCGTTTAAAGTCAAAGCCTAAAGATTTTACATTTGATGATGCGGAAACTCTCCTCAGATATTTAGATTATTTTCGATCTAATAAAGGAAAAACCAGCGGTTCCCGTGTTATGTTTATAAATGAACAACATGGAAGCATATTGCTTCATAAGCCACACCCGCAAAAGGAATTAAAAAGCTATCAGATGAAACAACTGATAGAAATTTTAGAACAGGAGGGTCTCATATGAATAATACGATTCAGTATAAAGGCTATATTGGAAGTGTTGAATTTTCGGAAGAAGACAGTATTTTTTATGGTAAAGTTATGGGGATTCGTTCCTTGATTTCTTATGAAGGTGAAAGTGCCAGGGAGCTTTTGGCAGATTTTCACGGTGCTGTGGATGATTATCTGGAGAGTTGTAAGGCTGAGGGGAAGGAACCAGAAGTTGCTTTTAAGGGGAGTTTCAATATCCGCCTTTCTCCGGAACTGCATAAACGTATTTACATTTATGCAGCTACACATCAGATGTCTATGAATCGTTATATTGAAGAAATATTGGAGAAATCTCCAGCTGCACAATAAAATAATTCATACAACACTATATATAGCATATCCTTATTGACAGATACTGTATATAGTGTTATTATATAGGAGTATTGATTTATATATCTTTTAGGTGAAGGATATAATAAAAATTTGTTCCTGTATGCACAAGCAGGAAGCCAAACGGTGAATATCTTACCGGATTGCTTTTGTTTATCTATGAATCAGAGAATGACGCTCATTTTGTAATGGAAATGCGGCGTCTTTTTTTGTGCAGAAAAAGGGACGGCGATATGGAAGGAGGGCAGAGACTTAGATTTATCAAAATGAAGGAGGGGCGAATGAAACGGGACAAATTTAAGAAAATGCGGCTTTGGCTGGAGACGTTGAAGCCTGCGAAGGCGGAGGATTGTGCGCTGCTTTTGAAGGGGCTGACCATGGAGACATCGGAGATGTCAAATTTTTCTATGGAGTCTGTGGAGCAGAAAAAGAGGGAGTTGAAAAATGGCATTCTGTCGGTGGAGATGGAGGCCAGGGGAATCCGGACGGATGATAAGCGTTTGGCTCATTTGAAGACGGGACGGCAGGCGGAAATCCTGGATTATAATTATTTTAAATCCAGGATGCCGGAGATGGTGATTACGGATATTCAGGCGGAGGTGTTTGATTTCCGCAAAAGCAGGGTGGTTCCGTTTGCGGTAAAGAGGCTGGAGTTTTCTTTCGGCAATGGGAAAAAGGTTGACATGACAGACAGGGTGAGTGTGTTGTCACTGGATCGTCTGGCAGGCTGAGGAAAGGGGAATTTTTATGGTGAAGGATGTAAAACTGCAGGCAAAGAGAAGTGTTCATGTGACGGGGAAAGTCCAGTTTCCGGTAAAGATTGGGGAAGAGGCTTGTTATCTTTATGGGGACAGCGTATGGTGGACGGACAAAGTGAAAAGAATTCTTGAGATTGCGGCAGATTATATCCGCATTGAGACCACGCATTATTATTATACGATTGTGTGGAATGACAGGGAGCAGGGGCGGTTGCGGGCCGCTGCGTAATAGGGAAGGAGTGTGTGGAAGGAGCAGCCATTAGAATGGCTGCTTTTTCCACTGGCAAGGAAGAATTATTTTGATGAAAAGCCGCAGGCTGGAAAGGAGTCTAAACCTTGTGCCACGGTGGCACAAGGCAGAAATGGGACGGAAAAGAGACTACATTGGGACTATGCAGCTATTGACTTGCGATTTTGAATCTTTTATAATGGTATCATCAATTTTTATGCAT
>CAJUKV010000132.1 GCA_910587305.1 uncultured Lachnospiraceae bacterium
CCGGACAAATGCCCTCCGGCGCCTCCGACCACAGTTTCATACCCATGTTCAAGATTCATAATGAACTCATGACAGCCGGAATCTTTTGCAATCTGTTCTACCTCGTCATTACTTGCCCCCGGTCTGCCCATGCGGATGTTGTTGCGAACAGTATCATTAAACAGATAGTTATCCTGCGACACATAGGAGATCAGGTCATTCAGTTGGTCAGCGGAGATTTCCTTTACGCTTTTGTCGCCAATCGTAATCAATCCCCCTGTCACATCCCAAAAGGATGCAATCAGTTTTGCAATCGTAGATTTTCCGCTACCGGACGGTCCGACAAAAGCCGTGATTTTCCCTTGTGGGATTGCGAGGTCAATTCCTTTCAAAACCTCTTTTTCCTCATATCCAAAATGCACGTTTTCCAGAAAAATGTCAAGATTTGGCAAATCGCTTTTCTCCTTTGGACGAACAAGCTCCGGCTGATTTAATATCCCGTCAATCTCTCCCATAACCGTACCTATTTTCGCAATATCATCGGTAAAGAACATAGCCGCCACAAGCGGGCCTGCAATACCCAATGACAGGACAGTTACCGTAATAAAAGTTGCGGCCGACAAGGAACCGTTCATGTAAAACAGACATCCGACCGGAAGTACGCTGATCAATGCCGCAGGCCATACGCTCATCATAATAGCCGAATATTTTTGCGTATCTTTCATCCAGTCTAAAATCAGGTCTGCGTTTGCATGGACGGCATCCGTAAATTTCCGATACGAATTATCCGCCTGATTAAATGCTTTTATAACCTCAATACCGCCTATGTATTCCACCGTTGTGGCGCTCATGTGGTTTCCGGCCTTGACTACCTCGCCATACTTCTTTGGGTATTCCTTCATCATCCCCATATAGCACATCATCCCAACCGGAATTGTAATCAGCGATACCAAAGCCATTCTCCAATCCAGAATGAACAAATAAACGATAATCGCAATCGGTACAAGAAGATTAGAAGTCATTTCCGGAATTACATGAGCAAGGGGAACCTCTAATTGTTCAATGCGCTCCACCATACCGTTTTTCAGCTGCCCCGACGGAGTATTAAGAATGTAGCCCATAGGCACTCTGGTAAGTTTTGAAGCAATTTTACGTCTTGCCTCTGACATTACTTCAAAGGTTGCTTCATGGGATGCCCTTGTAGAAATCCCCATCAATATTGCTTTTAAGACAAAGCAGCCGCCGGAAATCAAACACCACCTCATATAAAACGGTAAATCCCGATTCCCCGTGAGCAGTGCGATCGTCATTCTCGCTGTCGCAAAATATGGAATAATGCCAAAAGCAACCCCCATTACGGCAAGGACAACGGAAACGATGTAGCCAGCCTTATGCGGTTTGGCAAATTCTATAAGTCTGCCAAATGGATTACCGCTTTGTGACTGATTCATAATAAAATCCCTCCTATCTCTGGTTAGAATTCACTAACCAATATTCAAAAAAATAAGCCCATAATCTGTCATGTGGAATCCACAAACAAATTATCGGCTCTGCGTCTTAGCGTCTGGCACTACTGATAATCGTATTTTCATATCCTCAACATCTATCAAACATTCCTGCTTGCACTTCGGACAAAATACCGGAAAGTTTTTTAGTAAAGTATCCGCCCGAATCTTGGTACGTGTCCTGCATTTACAAAAAGGGCAATGTATCCATCCGCTTTCATCCACACAAAATCCTTCGGCTTTCTGCATTTCCTTTACACCTTCTTTCTCTTTAAATCTGGTAATATTCTTTCCAGCCGTTTCCATAAAATGCACGAAGCTCATTGATATAATTTCTTGCTTCTTCCATCGGCATATCATGAATTACTACCTCGAAGATGCCGGAGTAAAAAGCACTGGAAACAACATGAAGAAACCCATCCGTAATCCGCCCTTCCTGCATTGCTTTACTGCCAGTACGCAATAAAAAAGATTTCATACAGGCAGTATCCAATTCCACTAAACTTTCCAAAAATTCCTGATAATAGTTTCCTGGTGCCCCTGTAACCAAGAGCTTAAATTCATCGAAATGTTCGTAAATATATGGGACAGTTTCCTCAAATCCTTTGTCAGAATACTCTGTCATTTTTTCAGACTGCTCACTTCCTGACAGTGTCGTAAATTCTGACAGGGAACGTCCTATCAAATCCTTCAGTCCTTTTGCCGACGGTTCTACAAGAAACCTGAATAGACCCTCTTTATCCAAATATCTTGTATAAATTGTACTTGTGCTGACATCTGCATTCTGGGCAATCGTTCTTAACGAAGCATCTGCATATCCTTTTTTCAAAAATTCTTCTTTTGCACAAGCAATTATTTTCTCATCATATCCCTCAATTCTACTCGCCATTGTCTACCACCTTTCTCTTTCACAACAGCGTTTCCGAAACAGCGTATTTAAAACATTGTTTTAATTATACTCAAAAAATTCCGTTTGTCAAGATAAGCAAAAGAATTTCTACAAAAAATCTAATTTTTTTTGCAGAATAATACCCTCTGGCGCTTATAAACAAGCTCCAGAGGGTATTTCCAATACCTTTATTGCCATTCCATTTCTAAATATAAATGGAATATCATCCTCATTACTCCATCGCCCAATTCTGGCTCTGCGTCTGGAGCTTCACCATGCGGGCATAGATACCGTTCTTTTTCAAAAGCGTATCGGAACTGCCCTGCTCCGCCA
>CAJUKV010000133.1 GCA_910587305.1 uncultured Lachnospiraceae bacterium
GCAATGGAGGACAGCATATTTGAAGTAAACTGTGCTGTCCAGTGGGGGAAATGGAGGAACCATGGAAGGAGATTCAAGAAAGTTTATAACAGCTTTAAAGGGCAATGACCTTGCTGCTGTCAGAGAAGTGCCAAAAGCAGACCTGCACAACCATTTTGTCCTTGGGGGGAGCAGGACATATATATATGAGCAGAAGCAGATTCTCATTGAGCCGATCAAAAAGCCCCTGGCTTCCATGTGGGAAATGGATGGCTGGAACAGCAGATATATTGGTGAGAGATTCTCTGGCAGCAACATGCGCAAATTTCTTATAGAGGCAACTTTTGCCCAGGCAAAGCATGACGGCATTGCGATCTTGGAGATAGGGGAAGATGTCTGGGGGTTAAATGAGTTTTTCCATAATGACATTGTGGAACTGATAGAGACATTCCAGGAAATCAACGAGCGGATTGCGCCGGAGGTTTCTTCCACCAACTGATAAACCGTTGTACACGGACACATTTGGGATGGGATAGTTTTCCCTTCCCGTACACATTGTTCATACTTCTGCTTTGCTATTTGAAGTGCCTTTTCTTCATCTCCTGTCCGGAAGATTTTTTCATATAATCCTGAGTCCGCTTTTGAATACTTCTGTCCTGTTTTTCTTTGAAAGACCTTTTCAAACTCACTACAGCATACCCAGGATTCCATAATAGCTGGCATTGCGCCATAATAAGAATGCATCCAAATTTCAAAGCATGGATTTGACCAGCCCACTCTTATGTCAAAAAATTCAGCTTCTTTGATAATCTCGTCAAAATCTTTCACCTCATCCCTGTCAAACACAATCCATGGTATGCGATATTGTGCATCATAAGCAGTCATTGCAAGACATTTATCAATCATTGACCTTGTCTTAGTTTCCACTACCTTGATCACTAATTTATTTTGTATTTCTTTTGGAAGTTCTTTATGCAATCCCTGAAAATAGCATCTCTCCGTGGCCTCTGTATCTGTAACAACCAGATAGTACCCCAGTTCCGGAATCATTATAGGAGAACGCTGTTCCCTGGGTTTTCAATTCCCAGTCCTGTCTTTTCTTGCCATGCCAGTCACTCCTCCTTAAAGATATCAATACTTTTTAACGTCGGAATCGCACCATACTTACCAATCAGATAATTTTTTTCATAACTTTCATCCTTTCGGATTCTGGTTCCGGACTCATCTACAAAATCTGCCAGAGAATACAGTTTAGAAATTCCCTGTTCATCCTTTTCGGTAAACCACACCTCATCCCTACGCAAAAGCTGATTCGACAACTGCCATGTATCATGTGTTGTAAAAATTAACTGTGCATGCTTCGTGTTGATTTCTGGATTCAGGAAAGTAAGCAAAAAGTTACGAACCAGCAATGGATGCAGACGTGCATTCAGTTCATCAATAAAAAATACACTTCCTTTCTCCAAAACATCCTGCAGTTCCGGATACAAAGCAAACATTTTCAATGTTCCTGCCGACTCCATACTCAGCGGAATGGCGGCAAATGTATCAGAGTCTATTTTTTTATGCAATGAACTGATCTTATAGGTTTCTTCTTTACTATCTGCATCATGCGGAAGCTTTTCTATCTCAAAATCCTTAATATGCTCGTCAAAGGATGCAAAGTATTCAATTACTTTCTTTTGCACACTGGCATCATCAACAAATCCTTTAGGCAAGCGACGTGACAAAAAGAAGTTAGTAAATGGATCCCCGAAATCAGCAAACTCATTTGCCATGAACCAGTCGCGGATATCTTTACACTTAGTTACCTTTAATTTAGCGCCAAGGGAAACAATCAAAACCTGTTTTTCCAAAGCAACTTGAATATTATCTCTGCTGCTCTTTGGAAGTCCGGATAAGTCCAATGTATTTTCTTCAGTAGAACGGTAAAAAATCGATGTATATTTACGCGCAGTCTTAGCCTTTGAATTCAGCCATTCCTCTGTCACTCCATGTCTGTCTACACAAAATCCATAATTATATGTTTTTTCCGCCTTATCTCCTGGAATGGTAAAATATACTTCAAAACTGGACTCCGCATCATTTGAAACACTGTCAAACAAAAACGGGGTAGGTCTGTATTCCTCGAATTTTTCTTCCTCATCCCCATATTTAAAAGATTCGACCACATAATCAGCCATGTATTCAAATGCATTATATATATTGGATTTTCCACTCGCATTTGCCCCATATATAGCAGCCATAGGCAAAATTTTATCATTTCCCTCAGAAACTACTCTGTCAGAGAATTCTGTCATCTTTGCAGCAGATAAATCCAATGACGCCTCATTTCTAAAAGATTTGAAATTTTTAAAATTAAATTGTATAAGCATATTTGCACCCCACTTCCTTCTTTGTATCTATTATAGCGCATTGCTTTTATTTTTCAATATCTAAATTAGATTTTTTCTCACTTATATGTATTTTATTCTGTTTTTTATATAATTTATAGAAACAGTATGAAGGCAAGTCTTTTACACAACAGACAAAATACCTTCAAAAATTATGTTTTTTATGTCTGGCACAACATTGGCACTAAACTTTCCCAAACTGGCACATCATTGCGATTTACAGCGCAAATCCCATATCCTGAGTTTGACACTAAAAACAATAAAAAAGTCTCAGAGGCCTTGATTTTA
>CAJUKV010000134.1 GCA_910587305.1 uncultured Lachnospiraceae bacterium
CCTGCATCTCGACAGGAATGCTGGTGCGCAGGATCACATCCAGATTGGCGCTCATAACAGGCACCGGAAGCCAACCTATTACCTGACCCAGACACCAGAGCGTCGGCGTTCTTGTAAAAGCCAGCAGGAAATTTTCCGTACTCAGGGAAAACAGCATGGTGAGATAGATCACCCGTACCCTGTCCCTGGGCTTTTTCATAAAAGTCACCAGCACACTGCCGACCAGCATCGCCACACCCGCCGTGGACGTGACCAGACCAAGCACCATCTCACCGCCCTGCGGCGCAGGCAAAATAAAAGCCGGAAGCACCGCGTCAAAAGCGGACGCCACCAGATTCACACCCGCCAGAAACAGGATCAGCGTAAATACCAGTCCGTTTTCCTTCAAAAAAATAAGTCCGCCTTTCACAGACGCAGCCAAAGACTCCTTCTTCTCCCCGTCCGCATACCGCACTTTCGGAATCCTGATCCCAAACAGCAGCGTCACAAACGCCACCGCAAAAGTACAAAAATCCACCGCAATGACAACATTGATCCCAAACAGGGAAAAAAGCGTTGTAGCAAGCACCGGATTCATGATCGTGATCAGCGAATTGGAAAAAGACTTCATGCCGCTGGTCTTCTGATAATGTTTCTTCGGGATGATCAGCGTCATCGCCACATCCCCCGCCGGCTGCTGTATCGTGTTCATCAATCCGTTCAGGGCATTGAGCAGATACAGATGCCCGGGCACCAGCAGATCCGCTCTCAGCAATGCAAATACCACCAGCGTACTGCAGGCTGCCAGCGTATCGCAGACGAGCATCACCCTTTTCTTATCCCATCTGTCACTGAGTGCGCCCGCAAAAATACTCACCATCACATACGGCGCATAGGAACAGATCGAAAGCATCGCCGTCTGCAGCGCCGATCCCGTCTTCTCATACAGCCACAACGTCAGCGCAAAAGCCGTCATGCTGCTTCCCAGCTGCGACAGCGACTGCGTGCTCCATAATGCCAGAAATGTCTTTAACTCTTTACAGGTTGTCTTAATCGTATCTTTCATTTTAACTTTGCTCCTTTTCCATACTTTTTACCATGATTGTGAGCAAAGTCTGAGGACCCAAATTCCGGTCAGCTCTTCCGCGCCGGACTCCTCTCTCCATACAGTGTCCTCATACTCTGCATGGAGCCGTTGCAACAGCTAAAAACATAAATCCGTTAACCTCCTTTCCCGTTCAGGAACTCCGTTTTTTAATGCTATTGTACGTAAATTCATTTTATCTGTCAATGACATTTAATGTATTTCCCCGGCAGGCAGACACTGCCCTCCCTTACCTGCCGAACCCCCTTTTTTTAACATACCATTTAAAAAGTACTACGTCATGAATAGAAAATACTTACAAGGTCACGCTAATGTTGTATGATAAGAGTAGACCTTGCCCTGCGGGGCTTCTTAGACATCGCTTAAGATGGGAAAGGAAAAACTATGAACCAAAACAAAAAAGATAAAATTTCTGAGCATTTACGGACAATAGCGGTAAAGGAAGGTATCTCGGAACGCGAAGTCCGAAATGAGATTGCCTATGCGGTTTCCCTTGCCCTGAAAAGCAGCGATCCCCAGATTCAGAATTTTTGGAAAAAAATTCCCTGTGAAGGCGAAAGCCCTACTGTAGAAGAGATCATTGATTATATAGTTACCGGACTTGCCGCACAAAATTAAAAAAACTCAAAATCGCATTTTGATTGTGTTTTTACCAAACAAACTACATATATAGGATATCTACTCGACTCCACACAGCAATGAAGCTGCCGTATAACACCGGCTCATTCTACAATATATGGTCAAAATCCACAGACCCCCAAACCATATATCATGGAAATACACAGGACTACGGCAGCTCCACAGGATGATTATCTGCTGCGTTATTTCTTGATCATCCGTGACATATATGCAAACACCCGGTCTACAAACAGATCCTTCTGCTCCTTATTGCAGTTGGCTATGTAACAGTCCACATCAAAGTCGTTGTTCAGACAGTCTCCCGTGATCAGATAAGTAGGATCAATCCCATATTTGTGATACAAGATCAACAGCTTATCCGCCGACAAACCTGTCGCGCCGGATTCATATTTTCTGTAATGCTCTTCCGACACGCCAAGCGACACCGCAATTTCTGCCTGTGTCCGGCCAAGACTATTCCTTGCTTCCCTCAACCGTTTTCCCACCTGAATGTTTGCTTCTTTCCTGTAATCATCCATGATTTTCACCTCCGTATGAAAATCATAGCAATACACAGGCAAAACATACAGAATATATATTGCCCAACGTGCGGTTATTTTGTGATATGTACCTGTTTTACTGCTTTTTCATAAAAAACCATTGAAATATCCGTTTTTCTTCCATTTCTGCCGGTCAAGCCACACCTCCGGCCGGTATCTGGCCTGCCGGAACTCACGTAAAATCACATAAAATGTGCTAATATCCGAAAGGCTATTGCATTTCTGACACATAGTGCTATAATGAAGTACATGGAAGCATAGCTCAGCCGGGATGAGCGTTCGCCTCACACGCGAGAGGTCATGGGTTCGAGCCCCATTGCTTCCACGACAGCAAAACTCCAGCATTTATGAGGGATTCTTTTCAGTCCGTATAAGTGCTGGAGTTTTAAATTA
>CAJUKV010000135.1 GCA_910587305.1 uncultured Lachnospiraceae bacterium
AGATTCCGTATGGTGACTGGAGTTCAGACGTGTGCTCTTCCGATCTTTTTATGCTGGTTTCGACTTTTTCTACGAAAATGGCATAAAATACCTGCTGGCGAATCTGTTCGCTTAGAGCAAACCGAAACTCCTGCACGCTTTCTGTCTGATATTTAAAAAACGCCTCATCCTGGTATGGCAGCAGCTTCATCGCACAGTATGAAATGTTAATCAGATTGACCAGCATTTCAATCCCTCTGCGGCTGCGGACCATATAACTGCACAGTGACCAGAAAGTTTTCTGTTCGTAGTAACTAACTTCTATCGGCCATCGAAATGCATACAGCATCAGGGGAATAAACTGCATCCGGCTGCTCCCGGTCTGGTTTAGCGGGGATTTCTCCTGCCATGCGCAGAATATCTGCAGCTGTTCCGGAAAAACTGTGCTGAAAAACAAACGCCTGCCGCCCTCTGCTTTATCAGCGGATGTGACATATGCCAGGACTGTCCTTTTTCCAAAAACGTTAGTAAGGACACGGCGCACGGCCATGTAATAATCACCGATTTTTTCATCAGACAGCGTAAAATCGTCCTGAATGGAAAGTTTTTTCCCATGCAGCGCAGGCCGCCCTCTTTTTCCAGCACGCTGAGGCGGCAAGTCATAAATGACAGAATCAGACCTTGCATTTCCTATAAGGTCAAGGTTCTCATATTCATCCACGATGGAAACAAGGTTCTTTTTTACATACCAGCTGTCACAAAGGATGATAACATTTTTTTTATTGCTGAATTCCGGCATCGCCTGACGGACCATGGATGCAGCAAGTTCCAGCTTTGACTCCTGTTTTTGCCACATACGGTATCCAAGCGGAACAGAAAGGTAATGGATCCTGTTTTTATTCCACACCGGGACGCAGAGCATTACGCTTACGAAACAATGGCCGTTCAGATAGTTTGAGCCATTATGCGCTGCATGGTCAAAAAGTTTTGAAACATCTTCAAATTTTTTTCCAAACTTCGGGGCCATTGTGTCATCAATGCAC
The DNA here is from genome assembly GCA_910587305.1 of uncultured Lachnospiraceae bacterium. Taxonomy (GTDB): domain Bacteria; phylum Bacillota; class Clostridia; order Lachnospirales; family Lachnospiraceae; genus Suilimivivens. Next base: position 1,023 of record CAJUKV010000135.1, read on the forward strand.
AGAAAAACAGGCTGTGAAGAAAGTTTTTCCGGTATGAGTTTTAAAGTCATGCCAGCAGTAACATTCATAAATCTGGAATAATCGGCCTTTGCATAAGAGCAGGCATAGTAAAATGCATTCAGGGATTTTCTTGTAATCCCTGATAAAAAATGTCTGTAAAGGGACCGGATGGAAACTGCTGACTCCATGGCAAGTATAGATAACACCAGCAGAAACAGGGTTTCAATAGTCGGTGCGGAAAAAGTTTTAAAATAAATATAAAAATAACGGTACAGTCTACCAATTAGATTATTTTCGTTGTATAATAAGTCTGACGTACAAGGTCACTCTCTTTCGTATAGTTTTGTGTGCAAACTTATTATACATGAGAAAGTACCTTGTGCGTTATTTTATTTTTTAAAAAGTTGTAAAGTGGTGCATACTTATATAACCTCAAAAAATCAAACAACAAAATTAGCGATACCATATATTAAATGGCAAATTAGAAAAATGGAAATTGGCACAACTGCTATCATATTTTTTCTATCAATAGCAAAAAACATAAATGCCAAACACGGGGAAATTATCAACCCCAATATAACACCTGTATTCACAACGCCTACATAATAGCTTACCCAACTTGCAAAATATATTAAGCAACAAATTATCACAAAAATAATCAAAGGAGTAATATGGAATTTATGGTTCTTTATGTTTACAAAAATACACAAAGCTATAACCATCAAAATCTGACAGACAGAAGCTATGGTGTCAATCACTTCAGTAACCGATTCCGTCCTTAATACATCATTAGGTGCTGGAGCAGCAAACCAAATAAAGTTAGGTATCATTATAATCAAAAACAATAACAGTCCATAAATATTGAAACCAAACTTATATTCTTTTAACACCAAATTCACTCCTTTATTTCCGCTTTTAACAAAGAGTACATTTCCATATCAATCACCTTGCCATTCTTCACAGCATTGCTTCTCAATGTACCCTCATACTGAAACCCTACTTTTTCAAGCACCCTGCAAGACGCTATATTATAAGCAAAGGGCTCTGCATAAATACGGATAATATCGCTTTTAGCAAAAACATATTCGCAAATTTGCTTAACAGCTTCGGTCATAATGCCTTTGCTCCAATATTCTTCGGCAATATAATATCCTAACTCGGCGGTTTGCCTATGAATATTGCCCTGCCGAAAAATGCCAATACTGCCAATCACCATATTATCTACAGTAATAGCAAAAGCAAAGGTTTCGCTTTCATCTGCGGAAAGCATAGCAGAAATAAACTCTTTTCCATCCTGCTCCGTGTAAGGATAGGGCAAACCATCACGAAGATTATCTTGTACTTTTTTATTTGAAAGCGAAGCCGCCAAATCTTTTGCGTCTGATAGTTCCCATTTTCTTATTCTGCATTTCATTTTTCAAGTCCTCTCAATCCACATTTTCAATTATCTTTCAGTTTTTTCTCCATGATTTCATAAACCAACTTCACATCATTTTCCAATTCGCATATCCCATGCCCCACCGTTTTATAGCCTCTATGCTCATATAAACACGCTGCCGAAAGCGAAGCGTCCAAAATAACCGTATCATATGTTTTGG
>CAJUKV010000136.1 GCA_910587305.1 uncultured Lachnospiraceae bacterium
TCCCTTGAAAGCTGCGCCCTGCTTCCTTTTTCAAAATTTTCAACAGCGTTCCACAAAACGGAACGGTCTGCAAATTCTTTCGGCGCATATTCCGGCAAGAGGATTTCGGAATAAATCACATGACCTTTTCTTGAAAAATCCTTCATCTCCCCGTCATATTCGCAGTAAATTTTTGTTGCGCTCCGGTATGCTGCGGAAGCCACAGCCGACTGCGGCTTTTCCCCGCCCCGGCTGATTATCTTTGCGTTAAGATGTATCATTTTGGTGGTTATCGGTATCCCCCTCCTTTTCCGCATTTTTCTTTCCCCGACGGAAAAATGTGGCTGTGCCACATTTGACAAGGGCGCACTTATACACGCTTCGCGTGTGTGCGCCCTGCGGGGCTTTGCCTGCCTTGCGGCAGACAACAGGGGAAACGACAATTCCCCTACGGGCTTCGCCCTACCCTTTAGTGAACTTTGCGTTCAGATAAAGGCTAAAGAGAAGCCTTTATCTGCCCACAAAGTCTTACAGTGCCACCCGCCACGTTATGGCAGATAATCTCATTCCGCCGGGAATTGCTTTTTTGCTTTCTCCGCTAAAATATTCTGCATAGTCCTGCGGAAGGATAAATCTGAAAACAGCGTATTAAGAATATCCTTTACTGAATTATCATTCAGTGCGGCAAGCTGTTCTTTGGTAATATTCAGCTTTTCTCTGATAAGGTATTCAAAGTGGCTTCCCCATACGATGTTGCGGTGTCGGCGTTCCTTTTCTGTCATACCTTTTATCTGGTTAAGGAGTTTCGCCTGCCTGTGTTTTGCAATGGCAAGCTCGGCTTTCGTTTTCTGCAATTCCGCATCAATTACCTCTCTGTTTCTTAATTTATTTTCGCTCATTTTCTCACTTCCTCTCTGCCTGTAACGCTGTTAATATTGCATATCAATAACAGGCACACAAAAGAGGACACCCGTATCCGGAATGCCCCCTCCTGTGTTTCATCATACCTGTTTATTTTTCATCATAATCCGTCTTAAACCGCACCGTTATAAGCATGACTTTCCACACGAGCCTTTCGTACAGTTCCCTGTTGAATCTGCCTTCCTCAATGCTAAGCCTTGCCATGTACGGCTTGAACAGCCGAATCACCTCCTGCATAGCAAAATAATCGCCATTTACTGCCTTTTCCAGTGTTTCAAAGGAAATGTCCCTGTCTTTAAATTTATTCTCCATGACACATTCCCTCCACCAGCCACCGGAGTGTTTTTACCGTATCATTCCTCCATTTGCAGACAGTGCTTTTTGCCAGACCGAGGATTCCCCCAATCTCCCTGTCCGTCCATCCGATGAAGTAATACATCAGCACAATCTGTAACTGTCTGTCCGACAGTTCCCTTAATGCCTGTGCCAAATCACCGTCCACTATGCCGATTTCATAACCCATGACATAAAAATAGTCAGCGTGGTATGTATCAAAGATTTTATCAACCGTTTCCAACTGCTTTTCGGAAAACATCTCCATGTGCGATTCCCGTTCCGCCATGCGCTTGCGTTCGTTGTAATAGTTAATTTTTTCGTATCTCAATGCCATGCGGCAGTATGTCACAAACTGGCGCACCACCCTGTCTTTTTTATCTTTGTTTATCAATGTCCTGTCCTCTATTTCTGAAAAATTGATTTATCTGAAACGAAGTTAGGACTGGCGGGGAACGGCAGTGTATTGTTGCTTTTAGAAACAGAAAAGCGCTCATTGGTTTTCTTCCAACAAACGCTTTCCCGCCTAAGTTTCAGTGTAAATATTCCTTTTTCCTAATTTGGGACAACTTCCAAATCAAGCTCTTCTGCAATTTTTCTTATAGTTTTTGCCGAATTGTGAAGTTTCTCCATTTCCTTTTCATTCAAAGAAATAGGAACATGGGTTTCGATTCCGTCTGCCCCTATAATAGCGGGCATACTAAGGGCAATTTCTTTAATCCCATAATTTCCATGCATGATAGAAGATACCGGAAGAATAGATTTTTCATCCCTTACAACGCATTCACAGATACGCTTAACCGACATAGCAATTCCATAATAAGTAGCCTGCTTTTTAGAAATAATATCATAAGCGCTGTTTTTTACATCTTCCGCAATCTCCCGCATTGCTTCCTCATGGTTGAAATGTCCACGCATCTCACAAAAATCATTCAATGGAATACCAGATATATTCGTGCTGCTCCATGCTGCAATCTCACTATCCCCATGTTCGCCAATGATAAAGGAATGAATGCTACGGCTGTCTACCCCTAAATGTTTACTAAGCGCATATTTTAGCCTTGCGGTATCAAGAACCGTCCCGGAACCAATTACTCTTTTTTCAGGAAACCCGCTCAGCTTTACAGCAGCATAAGTAAGAATATCAACCGGATTTGATACAATCAGCAATATTCCTTTAAAATTGCGCTTTGCAATTTCAGGAATGATGCTTTTGTAGATAGCAACATTTTTATGTACTAAATCGAGCCTTGTTTCATTCGGCTTCTGGTTTGCCCCGGCAGTCACAATGACAATAGAAGCATCCATCAGGTCATCATAGCCTCCTGCATAAATCTTCATCTGTCCGGCAAACGGAACGCCATGCGAAAT
>CAJUKV010000137.1 GCA_910587305.1 uncultured Lachnospiraceae bacterium
TCACCCCCTTTCTTCCCAGTAGGGGGCTATTACAACAAACGCCCATGCAGGCATAAAACCGCATAGGCGTTTGGTAATATGAGTTATTTAAGTAATTACGATGATTTGTGTGTTCATCTCTATGACCGGAATATGCCGTTGCAGAAAACAGGATTTTTTTGACAATCTGCTATTCGTGATAACTGTAATCAACATGACGGCTGCCTCCCGAAGCCGCCATAATAAAACAGCGGCTTAGTCTAAGCCGCCGCATTAAGAGCATAGAAGTACGTCTGCTGGACGACGGCTTTTTTCTTTTGCCGTCGTCCAGCAGATTTACGCAGATGTTAAATTGTTGACTTCAAGAGTATTTCTTCAAATCGCTGTAAATTCGACAATTAAAGCTGCTTTTTATTGAAAAGGCGAATGGCAATCAACACCCCCAAAATGGATAAGGAAATGGAAATAACAGCAGGTATCATAAATTCTGCCGGAACAGCTTCGCCGGAAATCAAATCTATATTTTTTGAAGTTAAAATGAATGGATTGAATTTCGCAATCGGTTCTATCATTCCGAGCAGGGATATTATGGCGACAATGCCGCCTGTAAAGAGTATGCTTGTGAAAGTCTGTCTGAATATCACGCACCCAATCATTAAAATACTCAAGTACAGAAAGCCGACTATCCAAAGGGAAACTGCCGCGAAAGCAACATTTGAAAGGTGGTTATCATTCCATAAAAGGGCTGTATAACCGTATGTAGAAGCATATCCAATCCAATAACTGATTGTCATAAGCGCGGCGGCTACCGTATATTTCGCAAGGATAACAGCTTTACGGGATAATCCTTTCGTAACCATTAAAACCAAGGTTCCTTTGGAATATTCATTTGACAGACAACTTCCAAACAAAATGATAAATGCACTGAAACCAACGCCGGAAATGTTCTTGTAAAATTGTTTCCATGCGTCCAAAGCGACTGGTTCAGAGGTCATTTCCATATCTGCGGCTAAAGCCGATAATATTTCCGGCGTAAACTTTGCGAGAAACGCACTCATAATACCAAAAATCAGAAAGACTGCGAACAGAATAAGGAAACGATAGTTCTTCATATTTTCCGTAAACTCTTTTTTTATAAAAGCAATATATCCACTCATTTCACTACCTCCAAAAACAGACTTTCAAGGGACGGCTCCATAAGTTCTATTTTTACGGGACAAATCCCTGTTTCCGCAAGTACACGAAACAATAATTTTTGCACACTTACCATATCTCGACTATGCAAAATAAGTTCCCTGTTATTTTCTTCGGAATGAAGTAGCAATGGCTCTATGGATTTTTGTTTTTTGAAAAGCTGTAAATCTTGATCCGCCGAAAATTCTAAAAGCAAGCTGTCATGTCCATGTAAAGCCTTAATTTCTGCAAGTGTTCCAGTAACAGCGATTTTTCCCTCATTCAAAAAGGCTGCATGGTCGCAAATGCGCTCCACATCAGAAAGAATATGCGTGGAAAACAACACCGTTGTCGTTCCGCTGATTTTATAAAGAATATCCAAAATCTCTTTTCTTCCTACGGGGTCAAGCGCACTTGTCGGTTCATCACAAATCAGTAATTTGGGCTGTGTGAGCAATGCCTGTGCAATTCCTAATCGTTGTTTCATACCGCGAGAAAATCCGCCGATTTGCTTTGTTGCACTGTTTAGCCCGACAAGGGAAAGGAGTTCATCACTTCTTTTTGAAATTTCGGTTTTTGATAGACCAATGACTTCTCCGCATAGCTTTAGATACTGTATCGGCGTCATATAGTTATAAAATTCTGGAACGTCCGGCAAATATCCAATATATTGATTTGTCCTTGTCTGTCCAAAACAAACAGGCTCATTGCAGACATGGATTTCTCCCTTGTCGGGCTGTAACAGTCCCAATACCATTTTCATAGTCGTTGTTTTGCCAGCACCATTTTTTCCTATGAAGCCAAAGATACTTCTCTCTGGAACAGACAGATTAAGATTGTCAATGATTTTCTGCTTTCCAAAACTTTTTGATAAATTTTGTATTGTGAGGACGTTCATTCGTTCTCCCCCTTTCCAAAGACAAAATAAATAATCGGTCCAAAGAGCAAAAGGACTACAACAATTACAAGCCACATGGTTTTGTTTCCAAAGCGATAGCATGGGTGTCGTAGAATGTGTCTTACTGCTGCTACTGCAAGAGCAATGTCTATCAGCAGAACGGGAACAAGTAATGGCAGAATTTCAAATAGCGTGTTCAATATTTTTACCTCCTATTTTATCGTTTCAATAATATTATCATAATGATAATATAAAGTCAATAGAAACCGTCCCTCTGATTTGGGACGGTCATTTTATTTATCTGTATTTTCTGCCGGAGATACGATTATGCCTATCGTCCGCAGCTTGCGCTCCGAATTGGGTTCATTACTTTTTACTGCGCTGATTATTTGAGAAATATTTTTTATAAGAGAAGTCAATTCATCATCAGACAGATATAGCGGGGAAAGAGAAAATCCCGTCATATCTTTTTTGATATTGATATTCGGAGAGTGGC
>CAJUKV010000138.1 GCA_910587305.1 uncultured Lachnospiraceae bacterium
TTACTGCGGCATTTAAAACATATTTTGAAGTCCTACCGAAAGAGTACCGTAAAACTTCTTCCGGATAATCTGTCTGACATATACCCTGCTCCATTCCCTCTTTTATTAAACCTGTAATGAGCGGATTGATACCGGATAGCAGGGCCTTCTCCATTTTCTGGTGCATGAGTCATTCTGCGGCTTATGCATCTGCTTCAAAAGTTCCTGTCCAAAATTGCTATCGCTCACATTAAGCGAAAGCATCATCATAGTAAGACGCTGTAGCACAGGTACACTTGATACTAGCACTGAGAAAATAATTTGTCAATTTATCCGGCTGAAAATTGATAAACCTTTGTATAAATGAAAAATCAATGGACAGAACCCACCCGTCTGATATAACTGCAGATCATGTCTGCTGCTGCCTCCTCGCCCACCGATGCGTCAAAGCACAGTTCATAGCCGTGGGGATTGCCCCACTCCTGTTCGGAAATGCTTTTATAATATGCGCTCCTTCTCTTCCTTCTCCTGGTCCAATTCCTTCCACACCCGTACCATGACTACCGCCGTAGCTAAAATGGCAAGCACATCCGCAGCCGGGGCTGCCCAGAAAATACCGGTAACACCCAGGAAAACAGGGATCAAAAGGGAAAAAACAATCAGCAGCACATCCCGCAGGACAGACAACGGTGCGGCTGCCTTTGCCTTGCCGATAGACTGCAGGAAGATGGCGCAAACCTTCTGTGCACAGGTGACAAGGATAAGGGAAAGATAAATCCGCAGGCAGAGTACCGCAAAATCAAAATAAACGGGGTCATCCGCCGAGCCGAACATTCGGATAAACACACCAGAAAAGCCGTTACAGCTGCACTCTGTAACGTATTCATCCTTATGTTCCTCCGCTTCCTTCCGCCACAAGCGCCTTCAAGGACACGCAGACTGTCGGCCGTGAAATGCCGATCGCCCTTGCAATATCCGCCCCGTGCACATCCTTATTTTGGGAAAGGATATAGATTGTTTTCAGATAATCCTCCACCGTTTTTTTCTGTTGCAAGCCTGCACCTCCTTCTGCCCTGTTTTCTCTATGTCAAAATTATTTTCTTTCTTCCATGTTATTATGTTGCAGTTCAGCCTTGCCAACCGTCCCAGAATCCTTTATTGTCTTTCATAATTTTCCCCATTTCTGCCCGGCTTTTTGCGCATCTCAAATTTTAATTTTCAATCTTCTCCCGTCTTGCAAACAGTCCCTTTTTCTCATACGGCGCCCAGTTCACGCTCATTACATCATACCCTGCCTCCGCAATGACTTTGCGAAGCGCCGATTCGGGTATCTCCCTCTCCGCCAGGATGACGGTTTCTTTCCTTGTGTGCGAACTGGTCACTTTCTTTATCGGAAAGGCGTTACGCACCGCCTCATTGATATGCGCCTCACACATACCACACGCCATCCCGTCAATTCCCGCTGTGATCTTAACCATAAAACATTCCTCTCTTCCCTCTAGAGTTAGTAAAGTCTAACCCTTGCTTTTCAAAAATGCGGCGCACCTGCCAGTGACCGCTGATCATTTAATAAAATTTGATAACACCCTTTTTACCGTCAGACCTTGCGCCGCCCTCCCTAAAGTGTTAGGATGATAATTAACGACATTAGAAATTTCATTTTCGGCCTTGCAGAAGCTACCGTATATGGATTCTGTAAAAAGCGGAAACAGAAATTTGTTATGTCGTTTACTATAGCTCACGGACGGGATTCCGTTCCGGAAAGGAGTACAGTGATACCATGAGTTATATCCGGCACAAAGCCGAGGAATCCCTTGAGGATTACCTCGAAACAATACTGATTTTGAGCAGCCGTCTCTCTGTGGTGCGCTCCATCGACGTGGCGACCGAGTTGAATTTTTCAAAGCCGAGCGTGAGCGTCGCAGTCAAGAACCTGAAAAACCGCGGATACATCACCGTTTCGGAAGAAGGGTATCTCCATCTGACGGACGAAGGGCGAAAAATCGCGGAAAGCGTCTATGAACGCCACACCCTGCTGACGGACTGGCTGGTCCATCTCGGCGTTGACCCCGTAATCGCGGCGGGCGATGCCTGCAAAATGGAGCATGACATCACACCGGAAAGCTATGAAGCAATGAAAAAATGCATCCTGTCCGTTTTGGGGCGTGACTAAAGTGTAGTGGTCAAAATCCTACATCAATATTACAGTCAGCCTACAATTTTGTAAGGATATGATTTTTCAAATCAGAAAATTGATCGTGAAAGAGGTTCCCGCGCCCAATGTACTGTCAACTTCAATCGTCCCGTTATGGGCCTCCACAATCGCCTTTGTCAATGACAGGCCAAGCCCAATCCCCTGCGTGTCCTTGGAAAAGCGGCTCCGGTAAAACCGCTTAAAAATATGGTGCAAATCCTCCGGGTGTATGCCGCTTCCGTTATCCTTTACGGTGATCTGAATAATAGAAGGAAACGCCCGCCACCCGATACGGATCATGTCGCCTTTTTCTGTATGGTCAAGGGCGTTCTTTACAAGGTT
>CAJUKV010000139.1 GCA_910587305.1 uncultured Lachnospiraceae bacterium
CCCGTTTTCAACACTTGAAATGATTAACAAAGCCGGAATTCCTTGGAAAATAAGGAAATTCCGGCTTTTTCTATGGCTAAAATTGTTGTATATTTTTTCTAACTTAAAAATTTTTTTATCATTCGATTTAAGTCCTTTGGCCTATAGTGGCGTCTGTCCAATGGCAGCATAGTCAGCCGGGTCAGCGCATCCAGGGCTTTGCTACCTTTATATAGCGCCATATAGTCAATATCATGTATGTTTGTGACATTCATGTTCTTCAGTGTTGTCACCAGATGATCTGGCGTGACATGTGTTTTCTGGTCATCAAGCCGGGCTTCTAAAAGTCTGTATACAAGCAGTGAGGTATAACATATCAGAAAATGCGCTCTGATCCGTTCCGGCAGCCTATGGTTCACGGGGCGCCCGTCAAAGTTCGTTTTTATGATCCGAAAACATTCTTCAATCTGGTATCTTTTCTGTGATACCCCAAGGATGTCTTTTGCAGGATCCGCAAGGTTCGTCGCGACAGCATAGTAACCATCATATTTTTCTTCCTCCGCAATCTTACTTTCATCAAGCATATATTCCACAGCTGCCTTTTCACCGGATTTTGTTTTCGAGACGCGTTTCATGAAACGCCTTACATCATTCGGGCCTTTTTTGATTTCCTCCGGATCCTTCAGAGCCAGCAGTTTCTTTGCCCGCTCTATCTGCCGATCCCTGACAGTCCTCTGGTATTCCATCATTTTTCTGGAAAAAGTGATGATAACGCGCTGCTTTAAGACTCCTTTTGCCTTTCTCTGTACCGTCCGTCCATTTTTCAGAACAGCATCTTCGTAAAGTCCCAGATCCAGCACCTTGTCGGCCATGATGACTTTATATGCGCAGTCTTTATAGAGCGTAAGGTTATCCGGATCATGCCGGTCAAAATTTTTCATTTCCTCAATCGTGACGGGCGAATCGTCTGAAAGGAGTTTGTAATCACAGTCATTAAAAACGGCTTTTTTCAGTGTACTGCTCAGTTTCTTGACGGACTGGGTGACAATGAACGCCCTGCCGCCCATGCTGTTGAACTTTCTGATATTGTAGGATCCAAGCCCCGCGTCGGCACAATAGATAAATTTTGAACCCGGAATCATTTTTAAGACTTCTTGTTCCAGAGGGAGAGCTGTCAGCTGTTCGCTGGTGTTTCCAGGATGCAGGCACATGGTGATGGGGATTCCTCTGCTGTCCATGAACAATCCCATTTCCACTATGGGATTTGGCCGGTGCTCCTTACTGACACCGTATTGGCGCAATCCGGTCATAACCTCTCCAGTGACTTCGTCCACGATCTCGTCATCCGCCTGTTCACATTCAAAGTAGAAGTTTGTGCAGTCATAATAAAGTACGGAGGAATCCCTTTTTACAATGGTGTCGCTCTGCTTGTAGAGCCATGCCAGATAATCATCGTAATGTTCTTCCAAAAGGTCCATAAACCGCAGGATATGCTGATAGCGAAAGTCCGGCTTTTCATAATAGGAATCCAGCTTGTCCAGCATGGCGTATTTAGAAAGCGGCTCCATGATTCTGGAATAAACAAGAAAACGATGGATGGTGTGGCAGTTAAATGTCAGTTTCCTTTCGGCGGTCTTTTCCTTGAAGAAATCCTTGAGCCGGAGACCGGCCATGAAGTACTGCAGGAAAAAGTATCCAATATTCAACTCCGTGGATGTGGAGGCCTCGTCATCTGTCTGTTCCACCCGTTCATTGTAATTAGTCGAAATGGTATATTCCACTTTGCCGACGCGATATTCCTCATTCATTTTCCGAATTTCTTCTTTCACATAGGAAAGGGGGTCGTCAGTTATTTTCAGAAGTTCGGAGTGTTTCCCGAACCGTTTGACGTTTCGGGTCGTGACCTTTTTGCCGTTTCGGATTCCAACCTGGGCATAATAGATAGGATCTTTACTATTTTTGTTATAAAAGAGTTTCATTGTATCACCGCCATAGCAAAAATGAATGCCACCATAATTATACAACGTATACAACAAATAGACAAGCAAAATTTGACAAAAAAATACCGCATTTCTGCGGTTTGTAGAACTTTTATTCAATTACAAGTGTTGAAAACCCGATTCTACAAATGAAAACCCCATTTCATTGGGTTGTGTTTCACATTTAACACATAAATCTTAAAACATAAAATCGAAAACTTTCACATTTTTAGAAATGTGTTCAATATAAATAGAGAATATATAAATGTAACAACAAATAAATTCACATAGATAAACGGAGGAATAAAATTATGACAGATACAAGAAAATGCTATACTGTAAAAGGAATTGCTCAAAGGACTGGTATTTCCCCTCAACATATTCATAGGCTGACACAGAATAATACATTGAATTTTGAGGAAGGCGAGTTTGACAAAAAAGTCTGCAAATAAAAAGTCAAGCAGAAATTGATGAACTTTGAAAATTTTT
>CAJUKV010000140.1 GCA_910587305.1 uncultured Lachnospiraceae bacterium
GTAGGCGAACTTTTAATGGCCGTATTCAGTAACTATGAAGCCGTAGGCTGAATAGATACATATGCCGGTCAACATTTCAATATCTATAATACGGGCTGCCTCCGCAGCAAAGGCCGCCGCCTCCGCAGCAAAGATTACAGAGCAGATTTGCAATACATAATTTCAGGCAAAATCCGTTGCCCCCCATATAAGGCTGTCCATAGGTATATTGTCTTTGCCGATACCAAGCGCCTCCATTTTCAAACTGATAAACCAGGGCGCTGTAGTCCCGGTTGCCCGGCTCCATTGCCTGAGCCCTTCTTGCATGCTCGAGAGCGGATACCTGGTTTCCCAGCCCTGCATGGGCCAGCGCGCTGTAATAATACCACCTGGCGCTGCGGGCTCTCTCTTCCATGCCGTCAAGCACATTTCTTGCTTCCTTATAGTAACCGTTCCTCACATAATTGCCTGCCGCCCGAAGATGCCCATCTTCCTCATAGCCGGTACTTGTACCGCCAAAAGCGCTTCCAAACCCGCCAAAGCCTCCAAAATCGCCAAACCCTCCGAAACCGCCATAACCTCCCGAATTTCCATAAGACCCTCCCGAGGCGCTTTGCTGATAGCCGTACCCCTGTGTACGTTCCTTCATAATCTGCTGGTAAGCCTGCTGTATATCCTTAAATTTTTCTTCCGCATCTTCCTTGTGTGGATTATTGATATTGGCGTCAGGATGGTATTTCCTGCTAAGCGCCTTATATGCTTTTTTTATCTCTTCCTCCGTGGCATTTCTGGTAATGCCCAGCACTTCATATGGATCACGCATTTTTTACTCCCTGGCCGCCGTCCGCCGCACCTTTACTACTTCCTTCTCTCTTTGCCTTTACCGCCTCGTATCTGTACCAGACCCCTGAATAAAGGATATTTCTTAAAATCTCTACATTATCTATAAGCGGTAGTTTTTCAAATTCTTTGCAGCATTCCGCCATAATCATAGTAAGGATCGTCTGAATTTCTTCTTCAAAATCCGGATCGTTAAACTTTTTGATAAGGGGATTGTACCTGCCTCGTTTGATATCTTCTTCAATATCCTCATAAGCGTCAAGCAGATATATAAATTTGCCTAAGTAAAATCCCATTATCCTTAAGCTTCTTTGCCACTCGTCCTCCCATATGGCCATGATTTCACCCATAATGCTCCCAAAAATCCCGGCCATCTGGTCAACATCTTGGTTTTTCTTTTTTTCCTGCAAGGACAAATCCCGCATCAAGTGGTCAATCCTTCTCACTTTCTCCGCGTATACGGCGCTGATTTTTCGTTGGGAGCCTTTCAGAAGTTTCCCATATGCAAGGCGCGTCAGCTTTTTCTCATCCTCCCAGTCGTCCTTACATTTATAACAGGCAAAAAGTATATTCATATCTGCCCCGTAGGAACAAAATATGTTGTCTCTGACCGTATGCTTTTCAAAGGGGTGGGCGATACATTTCATCTCCTTTACCTTTGTCTCAGGCTCGTACAGGCTGCTGAGCAACATCACCAGAAATGTCATATCATAAGTAAGGCTGAGCTGGCCCAATTTTCCATATTGCCTGTTCAGTGCCTGGCAAAGCCCGCAATAATAGGAATGGTAAATGTCAAACTCCTTAAACTTCATATCCCCCTTATTGATAATAATATATCCGAACATGACTTCTCCTGTTTGAATTTTTATTATGAAAATCGGCAGGCCGCCTCACGGCGCCCGCCCGGCTCATTGCCACGGTCATAAAACCGTGGGCATAAGACCGCCGGCATAAGGCCGTGGACATTAGCCTGTGGGTATTAACTCCTTTTGATAAAGGTCCGGCCGCATTTAGGGCATCTGACTTCAATTTTGCCCTTTCCTCTTGGTATTCTGATTTTTTGTTTACAGGATGGGCATTTGTAAATATGGTGTGTCCCGCGCTGACTCATATCCCGCTTCCAGGTTGCAAAGCGCTGCCTTGCCCTGTACTCATACCGCATATAAGCGGCATTTTCTTCTCTGCGCTTGTAAATATTTTTGGACAGCATTCTAAAATAGGCGTATATTAACAGCCCTATGCCTAATACATAAAAAAAACCCGCTCCCAATAATGATAAAGCAAAGCAAAAAAGAGCCAAAATCATCAAAAAACGATTAAACTGGTCGCCCCCGTACCTCCCCTGCATAAAGCGATAAAATTTTTCTCTCACTACAATCCCATGCCTTTCCGTAACCTGTAAATTTCTTTCGGTTTTTCGTTCTTTCTCAATCCTACTTCTTTCTTTATCACAAATCAATAAACGCAATATAAAGGAATCTAAAGAATTTCTAAAGACGCTTCGCGAGACAGCTTATTAAGTCGCCCCCACCCGTAAAACGGGTGGCTCGGGACGCGGGCTATAAGCCCGCAC
>CAJUKV010000141.1 GCA_910587305.1 uncultured Lachnospiraceae bacterium
GGTGTCGAGTAGGCAGTCGGCGAGGTAACAACAAAGGTTGTCCCTTTTCCGAAAGCCCCTCACCAAACCGTGCTTGCAGCTTTCACCGCACACGGCTCTCCGGTAGTTTTATTTCAGGATTTTCCATTATGGATTTTCACATGGCAGTCATGGCAAAGCACGAGAGTTTTTCTGTTTCGTGCAGCCATAATCTGCGCCCAGACAGATTTTTCTTTTCTGCCCTTTACGTTCAAATCCGCAAGCTTACGAATGTGATGTACTTCCATATTTTCCGTACTTCCGCACAATTCACACTGATTTGCAAGCAGGCGTTTTATAAGTTCCGTCCTGCCGCCGTAAACCCGATAGGGAGTATCATTGATAACTGCGTGTTTCTGATGTGTTAAAGATATACCGCCCCACTGCGCTGTCAGCGGACGTTTTCCCTCGCGTTCAACCGTAACTTTCAGACATTTCAGAGTCTTTCCTGTTTTCTTATCCACCGTTTCGGTGTGATATTTTTCTTTTATTTTCATCATGGTTGAACGGTGCTTGAATGCCAATGTTTTTAAAAGCGAACTTTCCATTATCCAATGAAGTCTCCAGAACCAGCATAAATTTTGAGCAAGCGCATAATACTGCACCATGCCCCTGTATTCCTGCTGATACCTTTCCACGATTGAAAAATCATCGTCGTGAAGCAGTCCGCCCCTGTGAATAGCTTTTCCTTTCTTCATATATTCAGCGCATTTCACATCAATCACATCTTTGGGAACAAAAAGTCCGACCGCCCCGTTTACGGTTCTTCTGCCGTTATTGATATAGTCATTCGCTTTCTGTACTTTGATTTCATAATTCAGAAACCGCGCCGCTTTCGTACCTGCATTTGTAATCAGCGTTTTTTCCGCCGATAATGTCAGTTTGAGTTTATTACTCAGGAATTCGCCGATTTCCTTTTTGATTTCCTCCGCTTCCGATTTCGGTCCTGTAAAACCAAGAATAAAATCGTCCGCATACCGTACATAGCGTAATCTTCGGTAGCTGTCGTCATGCGTAATTACCGACGGAATACTGCGGCGTTCTATTTTTAACTTTCTTGCCGCTTCCTTTTCACCGTTTGCATAACATTCAGCTATTTTCCTGTTGAACCTGTTGTATTCGGGGTTTGCTTTCTTCCTTTTCCCGATATTGTATTTTTCCAGCATTGCTTCTTCTATCCATTTATCAAACTCATTAAGATAGATATTTGCGAGTATGGGACTGACAATTCCGCCCTGCGGTGTTCCGCTCATGGTTTTACCCAATTTCCAATCCTCAATATATCCCGCTTTCAATACATTCTGAATAAGCCTTAAAAATCTTCCGTCGTGAAATGACTTTCCGAGTATTCCAAGCAGAACGTCATGGTCGATAGTATCAAAATATTTTGATATATCTCCCTCAATGAACCACTTTGTGCCTTTCCATACCTGTATTTCCTGCAACGCTGTATGACAGCCCCTGTTAGGTCTGAAACCGTGTGAATGTTCCGAGAACTGCGGCTCGTAATATGCTTCCAGTATCATTCGGATAACTTCCTGAAGCAGTTTATCGCTCCATGTCGGCAAGCCAAGCGGACGTTTTTTACCGTTTTTCTTCGGAATATATTCACGTCTTACAGGCTTCCATTGATACCTTTCATCACGCAGAGCCGCAATGATATTATCAATCTTTTGAATTGACATACCGTCAACGGTTTCATTTGTCACGCCTTTTGTCATTGCTCCGCTGTTGGAATACAGCTTCGCATAGGCTGCCAGATACAATTCTCTGTTAAAGAGCATTTTATATACTCTTTCCAGAGGCAGCTTTCTTTTTCCTCTTTCCTGAATGACTGTTAAAATAGTTTGGGCTGTACGCATCTCACGCACCTACTCCTTTCTAATCAATCAAAACTACCTGCTGTCCTTCGCCATGTAAACGGTTTTCCCGTTCTCGGACTACTATGACAGCTCCGTTGCCATAGGACTCTCGTCCCTTAGGCAATCCTGCAATCCGTCACAAATGTACGTATCGAGCGTCCCTTAGGTTCCTTACTCATTCCTTTAATCGCATTCATTATGCGCTCTTTCACTGCAAGAAGATATTTGCCCAAAACAACAACAGCAAATATACAGTGACGTCGGTTTCATCTGCTTTCCGACGGGCAATGCTGTGCACCAAGTCGGAATTAAGGTTCAAGCAATCCAGCCTTAACCATAGGACGCGGAACTTGCGGAGCGTCGGCAATTTGCAGCTATCGCCTTATCCGCTTTATCGGTATGCTATTGTCCTCCTCGTGTTTCCACTTAAAGTAAGCCGATTGTTCCTATTATTTTCTTCTAATAATATCCCTCTGCGAGGGAGATACATTTGTGCGTTTAACAGCGCAC
>CAJUKV010000142.1 GCA_910587305.1 uncultured Lachnospiraceae bacterium
GCAGCAGTTGCATGAGGCAATGAGGCATATCTTTGATAATGATACTTCCGGGTTTTCCGGTCAGTTTGGAATGACGGTGCGATACCGATGTGGGCAGTGTAATGAGCTGTCACTTGTATGTATTTTTTGAAAAGGATTGAAGAAAAGTTTTGTCTGCTGATGAGAGCCGGGAAAGCGGTTCGTGGTTGTCATGGGCAGATAAAGTCTTGTTGTGATGTTTGGAGGTGATTTTTTTGGGAAAAAGAGAGGATATAAACCTTATCATGGGGCATGATGAAGAAATTATCATGGCTCTTGCAATGATACGGCATATGTATCATAAAGGAGAAATTTCCGAGATTGTGTATAAGAATATTCGAAAAGATTATTTGCCAAAGATAAAAAGTGTTGCGCTCAGAGAGAAATTGTGATATTATGAATGTGTGGTAACAAAGTAGGAAGTTTAAGAGGATAGAAATATATGGAAAGAACTGTGGCGATTTATGCAAGAGTTTCAACAGAACATGAAGCACAGCTCTCAGCCTTGGAAAATCAAGTCCAGTATTATGACGATCTTCTTGCAAAGCATCCGGACTGGACACTATATGAAAGATATATAGATGAGGGAATAACGGGTACTTCTGTAAAAAAGCGACAGAGTTTTTTGCGGATGATGGAAGATGCGGAAGATAGGAAATTTGACCTGATTATAACAAGAGAGGTTTCGAGGTTTGCGAGGAATACAGTTGATACTTTGCAGCAAACAAGAATATTAAAAAAATATGGTGTGGAGGTGTATTTTACAGAGGATAATATCTGGACAATGAATGACGAGGACGGGGAGCTGCGTTTGACGATCATGGCAACTCTGGCGCAGAATGAAAGCAAAAAGACTTCAATCAGGGTAAAGGCCGGACAGAAAGTTTCTTTTCAAAATGCTGTGCCATACGGAACCGGAAACATACTCGGCTATGACAGGGTTGGAAAAGAATTTGTCATCAATGAGGAACAGGCAAAAACGGTACGCATGATTTTTGATATGTATCTTGACGGAATGGGATTAAGGCAGATACAATTTGCTTTGGAAGGTGCAGGGAGGCTAACCGCTACCGGATTGAAAAATTGGAGTTGTTCTACTATCAGCAGGGTACTTAACAATGCTTTCTATTGTGGAACGATTGTATATAGGAAAGAATATGTACCTGATTATCTGGAACAAAAGAAAATCAAAAATCACGGAGAGATAGAAAATATAGTGGCAGAAGGTACGCACATTCCCATTGTTACTAAGGAAGAATATGCCAGAGTGAAAAAGAAGATGGATGCGAAAACACAATCTGTCGATAATCGTGGCAAGAGGGGGAAACACGCATCAGGAGATGTGTGGACAAAAAAATTGAAGTGTAGCTGTTCGGGTGGCAGCTTTAACCGGAGAGTGTGGCATAGGGTAGCGTCAGGAGAACCACAATACGCATATCAGTGTTACAAGCAGATTACCACAGGTACTATTGCTACAAGAACAAAGAAAGGTCTTAGCCTGGAGGGGATTTGTGAGGCTCCAATGGTTCCAAGATGGAAATTAGAGGTTATGGCAAAAGTGGTTTTTCAAAATTTCTGGAAAGACCGGACGGCGGTAAGGCTGATTGCCGAGGAAATGCTTGAAAGACATATCCAAGATGACCGATACATAAATTTTGAAAAAGAAATCAAAGAGTTGAAAACCAAGATTGCCAAAACTGATAAAAAGTACGAAAATCTTGTTGATCTCCGGGTAAATGGCGAAATTGACAAAGCCATGTTTGACCTAAAGAAAAAGGAATTGTTGGAAGAAAAGGAAAGACTTGAAAGGCAGTTAGAAGGTTATCAAGTAGACGAGGATATGTCGGATGAGGACTATAATCGCAGACTGGAGGTATTAAAATGCGGGCTGGAAAATAATTTTGATTTTTCGGTGTATGACATTCCAGAGGAAATAATAGATGATTTTGTAGATGAGATAATTGTTTACAAAGATTGCTTCTTATGGAAATTGAGTATGTTTGGCGATGAAACACGGATGAAACTTTGTGTAAACAAGGATAAGTCCGTAGAAATTGAAAAAACCCCTAACGTTGATACACGCGGCACAGGCGGCAATTTCCAAATGATGCCATAGGATTTTTGGTACTAACAGGCGAAAGTATTTAAGAATGGCTTAAAATCAAGGTTTTTTAGGCTTGGTGGGGTTCATCACGGTGGGTGGTGGGCCCCGCTTTTTCGTGTTTTTGGATGCCGCTGATAGGATGGCGATAGGGGAAAAAATCGTACTATCAGGCAAAAGTATACTTTCACGCAAAAGTCCGGGGTTTCCGTGATAGTATAAAACGGAAAGGTAAAAAGGAGTAGGATATTGTTGG
>CAJUKV010000143.1 GCA_910587305.1 uncultured Lachnospiraceae bacterium
TGTCTGCCTGTTTTTTATCTGGTCAGCATTGGCACTGGTTTTATTTGTCCGTAAGGTAACAGTATATCAAAGATTTATTCAATACATCAAAGCGGGAAATAAAGAGGTATCAGATATAAAAATCTTGAATCTGCTATCTGATTGTGAAGAAAAACTGAATATCAAAGCAGGTGTGGAATTATGCCAAAATGCGCTGATAAATTCCCCCATTATGATTGGCTTTTTTCGACCAAGCATTATTTTACCAGCTAAAGAACTGGGGAGTAAGGAACTGTCCTATATATTTGCACATGAACTAATTCACTATAAAAGGAAGGATATGTTTTACAAATGGCTGATAGAGATTGCCGCTTGTGTACATTGGTTTAACCCATTTGTGTATTTACTGGGAAAGGAGGTAAACAGAACTTGTGAATTGTCATGTGATGAAGCGGTTGTACTCATATTGGGTGACAAAACGAAACGAGAGTATGGAGATATGCTGATTTCATTTGTGAGAGCAGACAATCAGTATAAAAGTTCTTTGGCATCCGTTACTTTAACAGAAGGAGCAGAACAACTAAAAGAAAGGTTAGGTGCTATTATGGAATTAAAAAAGAAATCTAAATCAATTAAAGTGATTACCGCCATTTTCACTTTTTCACTCTGTATTTGCTTTGCAGCAGCTGGCGCATATGCTGCGCCAGGCCAACCCGAAGAAAAGAAAATGCAGGAACAGGAACAGAGCGAACAGAGAATTGAAGAATCGGAAATTTCTGTCAGCGAAGATGAAAATTACAAGTCTATATATACGCAGAATGGATATTTCTATAATTCCTACATTATCGAAATGGGCTGGAACGTGTATGGAGATGAGTATTCCGACCAGACAGAATTGATTCTGAAAGATGGCTCAGTAATGAAAGTATATTTTAGTGATACTTCAAAGGATTATATCGCTGATAAAGGGGCGATTGCTACGACAACCGAACTCTTATCGTATCTAAAAGATATAAATACTTATCCGACAATAGAAACGCCGGTTATTACAAAGATTGTCTATGCAGGTGATAAAGATATGTCAGCATTGAGGGAAGAATTTTATCAAGACGGAGATGTTTACGGCTTTTCAGCACTCTTTTCACTCTTAGACGAGGCAGGACAAAAAGAGTGGTATCAAAAAATATATGACGCTGATAAAGTTGCTTTCTTTTCAGCAGTAATAGGATATATGGATAATGACTTGATTTCTGTATACGCAGACAAAGCAGAACAGGACGGAAAAACTAATTTCTTTTCTGCATTTCTGAATTACATGCAGCCGGATATGATAAAACAATATGCTGAAAAATATTATGCGGCAGATGATGTTAGCCGCTTTGCGGTTATGATTCCATACATGGCAGAAAAGGAACAGCAGGATTGGCTCAAGAAAGCACAGGCAGATAAGAAAAATTCTTTTTTCACAGTATTATCTGATAATTTATTTTGACAAACAATAGTAGTCTGAACAGCAACGTTGAAAGGGCAGCCGACTACAAGCGTAGCTGCCCTTTTGCTGCCCCAAAAATAGTATCCATTTTGCACCCCCATGTGGGAGAAAGTGGGAATCGTAATCTTGTGCCTTATGGAACTTTTCTGGAGAAATATGAAATATCTGAAATCAATTCCTTTTGCAATGGGATCAAACGGGATATCTCCCCGGTCAAGAATGCGATATCCCATAATGTAAGTTCTGGAAGTGCAAGGTGGCATTCATGCCTGATTGCACAAATTTCAATCTGGGTTCACTGCTACAAAAACAAGCTGGCATTGTTATAATCTGCCAGCTTATCTCATGCTTTATGATACCCAAAATCAACAAAGAACCATTTTGCCAGAATGCCCTCTTATCTTACATTTCATCACACTGCCTGCCGACAGCCATCTAAAAACATTTTTCTACGCCATCGTCTTAACCAATGCCATACATCATACCATCTGCTTTCCAAATCTTAAAAGATATTGCTGTGCGGCCTGTAAAGAGATATCCAACTTATTCTGCAATCTTGTCAAAATATCTTTCTCAGAAAGGCCAAATTCAAAACCAGATTCAATAATTTCTTCTGCACGTCCTTCTATTTTCCCTTTTTCCATACCTTTTTCCATATTCTCCTGATCCCGCATCAGGTTCTTTGCACAGTTCCACATCCTGCATTATCTTACTGAACATGAAATCATTCGATATCCCTAGTGATTCCCATATTGTATTAAGTTCTGTCTGGTTTTCCATCTTCCAGTTCCTCTTTTCTTTGATTATATTATACAAATTTCCCCTGTAAAATACAACCGGT
>CAJUKV010000144.1 GCA_910587305.1 uncultured Lachnospiraceae bacterium
CACTTTTTTGAAAAAGTTTCCTTGTCTTTTCTTCATCTGTAAAAAATGTATCCAGATTTTTTGCCGGAACATCTATTATCTTTTCATGAAACATCGGATCAATATAATCCGGTCCGCATTTATAAGAAGCCACTTTCAAGCCGCAATCCTTTAATACCTGAAGCAAGGCACAGGTGACTACTGTTTTTCCGCTTCCACTTTTAGGGGCGGCAATCATAACTCTTTTTATTTTCATGCAAATATCACGCCTTTCTTTCAGGCTCTTTGCCGCAGAAATCAAATGCACAAATCCAAACCGGATTCTCAGACTGCATCAAATGATAATTTCCTGCTTTTTTTGCCCTGCTTACCTGTAATTGCACAATCTCTTCTTCTTTTATCATATCATCCATTGATAAAATCTCTCTCATTTCACAAATTGTCTCCATACTGACAGCATTTACCACAACCCTCATGTCGGGATTCATCTGTCGGAGTGACACCAGTATTTCCTTTAATCTGCCGCCACTTCCTCCTATAAATGCGTGTGTCGCCATTGGAAGTTCAGTTAATCCCTCTGGTGCTCTCGACTCTACCACTGTTACATTTTGCAGTTCAAATTTCTTTTTATTCTTTTCAATTAATAAAACTGCTTCATGCTTCTGCTCCACCGCATACACCTGTATATCGTCAGAAATGCCCGCTATTTCTATTGCAATAGAACCCGTGCCACTGCCAATGTCATAAACTACCGCCTTTTCTTTTAATCGCAGCTTACAGATACTAACCTCTCGAATCTCTTCTTTTGTCATAGGAACCCTGTCCCTGATAAATTGACCATCTGCAACACCATGTGTCAATCTTCTTTGCGTAGCATATGGATTTTTAACAAAACATGTATATAACCCTTCCTCCTTCAATTCCATACACTCTAACGGCGTATGCCTCTCTACCCGCTGTTCCTCATAGGATAACTGATATCCTGTTATAATTTCACATTTTTGCATTCCCGCATCTGTCAACAGTTCTCCCAACTGATTTATATCTTTTACACCAGATGTAATCAGAAATGTTTTTGACCTGCTTTTGATCCGGTGTGCAAGGTTGTATAATTTTTTCCCATGTATACTGTAAACGGCCGCATCATGATAGCTTTCTCCAATGCAGGAAGCCAGATAAGCTATGGAAGAAATACCCGGAAGAATACGCAAAGATGCCTTTATGCGACCTTCGGTAATTTCTTTTTCCAGTGCCGCATATAAAGGCTGACACCCGCTATAAAATCCACTATCTCCCGAAAAAAGAATCACAACTTTTTTATTTTCCTCAAATAAACTTCCGCTCTGTATATCATGCAGATAAGGAATGACCTGTTCTGCCTGATAAAAAGGATGTCTTTCTGCTTTAGAATAGACAGCATTAAGCATTCTCTCTGCCCCTAATAAAATGTCTGCTTCACTAATCACCCTCTCTACTTCTTTCGTTAGACCGTTTACATGTCCCATACCAATACCTGCCAGAATAATTTCCATATTCTCTTTTATCTGATTCTTCGCCCTAAATTTTTCTCCTCCTATATCTTCAAGTTTTTGGCATATTTCAGAAAAAGAATACCCTTCTCCCTCATCAGAACAGCCAATTACAAATATCCTCACTCCGGTTCTCTTCGCAGCGTTTATCTTTTCCTGATAACCTCCGGGCACACCGCTCTCCTTCGTTACAAGATAAGCTATTTCATATTGGCGAATGATAGCCTCATTCATCTCCGCAGTAAAAGGTCCCTGCATTGCAATAACCTGTTTCCCGCAAATACCCTGCTCTGTACATAGAGAAAGACTTTCCACACTTGGAAGTACCCTTACATACAATCTATGCTTTATTCCTTCAGAAACACAATATTTGTACAATTCCTTGCTTCCGGTAGTCAAAAGAATATTTCCTTCCGTATCTTCCAACGCTTTCACACATTCCTCGTTTGTTTCAAAATAGGTAATGCCGTTTTCTCTCTCCGTAATACCGTCTCTTTTCAACCTCAAATATGGAATTGATATTCCAATCCGCTCCATTTCTTTCAATGCAGCCTGTATATTATAAGTAATCTCCTTAGCAAAAGGATGTGTTGCATCTACCACAACATCAAATTTTCCATTGCTTATGAATTCTGCTATCTGTTCCTGATTCATTCTTCCCTGATGTACTTTTATAAGGGGATGCTGTCTTAAAACAATTGCGCCATACTCCGTTGCCACACAGATTGTATGATTTATTTCAGCCTCTGCAAGATATTCCGATAATTTTCTTCCTTCAGTTGTCCC
>CAJUKV010000145.1 GCA_910587305.1 uncultured Lachnospiraceae bacterium
CCTGCACCGCTTTTTCTTTGAAATGCTTATTACTTCTAATTGGGGGCAGGAATGGAAGCTGCCGTTACTGGTTCTTGCCATAGTAATTTCAGCGGCAATCCTGACTACATTTATTGCTGTAATTGCACCGTCCCTAAAGATTAAAAAGACAAGCATTGTCAATGTAGTAAATGCGGGGTGACTGACCATGAAAAAAATATTAATTGTAGATGATTACCCGATATTTTAGCAGGACTAAGCTATGTTCTAAAAAACTATTACGAAATAACAACCGCCGGCAATTTGACAAAAGCCAAAAAGGAAGTATCAACCAGTGTATTTGATGTGATTTGCTCTGACTATGCTATTTATCCTTATGCCTGTTATCCGGGACTTTTCCACAGTTGGATTTGGGGACGAACACGCCGCCGCAGACCGCACACCGTTTTATATGGGTTATTTCTCATGTATGTCCTCCATTTGCTTTTCCGTTGCCGTTCTCCCCGAAAAGGATTCCTGCCCCATCTCTGCGGCGTGGTTTCTCCTTTGGCACGCAAATGCGCTGCTTCGACGGGAGAAATATCCCCTTTCCTACGGTCATTTTTTCTGTATAATGGAAGTATGCGGAGGAGGCGCGTGTCTATGGCTTTACCCGGAACACCGGGCAGCGGCAAAGCAGGATTTACAGCTTTTGAACGCCCAGAAGATAGGAGAACACGAAGCGGAGATTGAGAAAACTTTCCGTTGACGATGTAACGGCGATGATAGTCGGACAGATCGGAAAGCTTGCGCCGATGAACGAAGAAACTGCCGACCTGTTTCAGAAGTTGGCGAAGAAAATGTTAGAGCAAGCGGGAAAATAAAATCAAAGGAGATACCTATGGCGACAAAAATTTTTGTTCACGGCTCAGGACACAAGGCAACAAGTTGGAAAAAAACAATTTCATACATAACAAACAACGAAGATATTGTATGTCCGAATCTATCCTACATCCTTGAAGGAAAAGAGGCAAGTTATGAAAATCTATATTCTTCATTTGTAAAATATTGCAACGAAATTGATGGACAAATTCATTTATGCGGCCTTTCGTTAGGTGGTATTTTGGCTTTGAATTTTGCTTTGGATTTCCCGCAAAAAGTGAAAACATTAGTTTTAATCGGAACGCCATATAAAGTTCCAAAGGTCGCATTTAGTTTTCAAAATATAATCTTCAGATTTTTACCAAAATCTATTTTTGAAACTATGGCATTTGATAAAAAGGACACTTTTGCTTTAGGAAACACCATGAAAAATTTAGATTTCAGTGATAAAGTAAAAAATATTAAGTGCCCCACTCTAATCCTTTGCGGGAAGAAAGACAGTGCAAACATAAAGTCAGCGCATTTTTTGTCACAAAACATTAAAGCTGCAGAATTAAAAATTATTGAGGGAACAGGCCATGTAGTAAATGAAGAAAATCCGAAAATTTTAGCAAATATATTAACAGAATATTATTCAATGAATGCTTGAAATCGTTGTCGTTTATGAAAAGCTTCAAAAGGGTGCAATGACTGGCAATACTTTATTTTCTATGCACCCTCCCCCTTCCTCTCATTTTTTATAATAGAACCTTTATATTTTATTAACAGGAAATAAGTATCCGCTTCTTATAAATTTTGACTTCCTTTCAGCAGAAACTGACCCAAATATTCTTTCAGAGCCCTATTGCAGAGAAAAAATCACAGTAACATCCCCTCTACCCAGAGCTTCCTCCCAACCGGTCAGGTCATCAATATACCCCAATCTCGTGTAGTTCCAGGAATTAGAACCATAGAAAATAACAATCTGATTTCCATTGTATAAGACGATATCGCCGGCTTGTGTCGTAGTCTGGCTGTTGCTGGTCGGAAGGCTTGTTCCCAAAGAACCTACCTTTTCAAAGCCGGAATAGTCACTCATCTGAATCACTACAGGACTCTCCCGCATCATTTCCACCAAAGCAGACATGGCTTCATTCTTTTCCAGTGTCGCTGAAAATACCACATCACCAACCTGCACATTCATATTTTCCACTTTATTCTCCTCCATATTATCCTGAATATCTGTTTCTGCTGTATCCGTTTCATTCCTCTCGGTTTCCTGCACAGATGATTCACCTGCATTCTCCGAACCGTTTAAAATATCAGATTGTGATGAACTATCTATCGTAGAAGGCTCTGCCTGGCGGCTGGGTGTCTGAGCCTGTGTATCGTTCTTTCCACAGGCGGCCATACAAGACAGGATGATAGCCAGATACAAAACTGTATAAAATTTTCTCATCG
>CAJUKV010000146.1 GCA_910587305.1 uncultured Lachnospiraceae bacterium
AGTTTGATAATATAAAACAGAAGGCAGATGTATTTATATTAGATATAGCGCACGAAGAAAGGGATGGTGTGATGGAGAATTTTATCATTGAGACGAAAGGGCTGACGAAATATTATGGGGATACTGCCGCAGTGAAAGGTGTGGATCTTCATGTAAAAAAAGGTGAAATTTATGCTCTTTTGGGAAGGAACGGAGCTGGAAAGACCACAATCATGAAAATGCTGCTAGGTTTATCCATAATAACAAAAGGAACAGTCCATATGTTCGGAAAGCCTTTTGAGGGAAATAAAAAAGAATTTTTGGGACGGATAGGTGTCATGATTGAAACACCGGGATTTTATCCAAACCTTACGGCAACAGAAAATCTGGAAATTCTTGCCGATCTGCGGGGATATATAAAACGGGATGCTATAAAAGAAAGTTTGGGGAAGGTTGGACTGCCTTATAAAGATAAAAAGCTTTTTTCAGAATTTTCCCTTGGAATGAAGCAGCGGCTTGGAATTGCAGCTGCCATTATCCATGATCCGGAAGTCCTGATATTGGATGAACCGGTTAATGGGCTTGATCCTATTGGGGTAATGGAAACAAGGGATTTTATCAGGGAACTTTCGCAAAATTATGGAAAAACGATTCTGCTGTCAAGCCATATTCTGTCAGAGATTGAGCTTTTGGCAGACCGGATTGGAATTATTGACAAAGGGATTCTGCTGGAAGAAAGCCTTTTTGAGGAATTGAAAAAAAGAAATATGCATTATATTCTGTTGTCCGCAGATCCGACTGAAACAGTTATCCATATGCTGGAAGAAGAATTTCATATCGGAGATTATCGGATTATGGGGAATGGCTGTATTCAAATTTTTGACACAGAGATACAGACAAAGGAAATCGTCAAGTTTCTTGCAGAACAGAATATTTATGTAGATGCTATTAACAAATGCAGTGATACACTGGAAGATTATTTTAAAAGGATAACCGGAGGTGAGGGGATTGCTTAGCATATGTCTGAATGAATTGAAGAAACTAAAGCGTCAGAAGACAGCACGGATGTTGTGGGCAGTTGGCATCCTGATACCTACGTTTGGCACACTGCTCTGTATAAAAAACCATTATCCCTTTAGAAATTTGGTCGGTACGAATGTCTTGTTTGGAAGTTTTCTTGTGATTCCATTTGTCTTTTCCGCCATGCTTTTAAACTTGTTTGAACTGGAGGAGAGGAATCATACATTGAAAAACATTCTGGTGATTGGAGTACCCGAATGGAAGATTTTTTTATCCAAATTGGCCGCTGCTCTTGTGATTGTTGTGGTATTTACGGGAATTATTACTGCTTATACAGTTGCAGGAGGAATTTTTCTGCGGAATTATATTTCGGATGTTTTCCATATTTTCGGTATACTTTTAATAATATCTCTGTGCAGCGTCTGTGCGACAATGCCTGTGGTGCTTTTGATTATTTTGCTCCGCAAAAGGAACCTGATTGCGATGATAGCGATTAACTGTTTTATACTCGTTGATTTTTTGTTTGTATGGCAGTTGACCATGTTTCATTGCCTTGAGATGCATCTGCCTGTTTTGGTAGCATTTCGCATCACTTATCCCTTTAGCATTATTGAATATTCGGATAATTTGCAGCTTGGTTTGGACACACTGTATTATCCAATGAACAAGGGAATATTTTTGTTGGGGGCAACAACGGCAATTTCCCTTGTAATTAGTTTATGGCTTTATAAAAGACAGGAGGCCGATGTATGATGAAAAGATTGATCAGGGCAGAATTTAAGAAATTGAAAAGACAGAAAATGGTTTTTGTTGGATATCTCAGCATACTCTTTTCGTTTATCATTACTTTTGCGCAGCAAATGCGGATTAAGGCAGGAGCGCCTGAATGGGAAGGGTTTGCAGAAATGTTTTTTTACAACAATGCAATGCTGTTCTTGCCGTTTACAGTATCTTTGATTGGGGGATACATGATAGATCAGGAATATGCAAGGGATACTCTGAAAAACCTGCTGGTGATACCGGTCAGATGGCAGGATGCGATAAAAGCGAAAGTGGCAGTCTTGTTTTTGCTGATGATCAGAGTTGCGCTGTTTGAAATGGTTCTGCTTTTGTCTGTGGGTATTATGTTAAGGAACTGTCCTGCCGTGCTTATGATGACAGGCGTATGTATGAAAGCGCTTGCGTATAATATCTGCATCACGTTAAGCATATTGCCTGTGATTCTGTGGTTTGGAAA
>CAJUKV010000147.1 GCA_910587305.1 uncultured Lachnospiraceae bacterium
GTTGATGCAGTAATCAGCCGATATTCTTTTTTCTACTTTATGTGAAATTCCCATACGGAAATGGTACGGGGAAAAAAGAAAAAAATCCGTTGCCCAAAAACAGGAAGAAGAACAGCTGCAAAAAAAGCGGCGGGAAGAGGCGGAAAGAAAAAAAGTAGAAGAAATGAGCAAAGAACAGAAATGGGCATACGAGATCTGTGAAAAACAGAAAGATATGGATTATTTCCGGGAGCTGGACAGCAGTGAGCCGTACAGCCAAAAAGAGAAGGTTATAATAGCCGGAATATTGAAGGAATACTGGAAAAAGACAGGAAAATGGGAAGGCGGTAAAGTCTCCAAAAAACAGGAGAAGAAGATCAGCAAGGTGAAAGAAATCTTGGCGCAATAAAAAATTGACTTTTTGCCGCAATTTTCGTATAATTGGTTCTAAAGAATTTATGAAAGGCTAACGGTATGTCCTGGAAAATGACGAATCTGCAACTGAAAAAAGGCGCTATTTTTTCCCTTTACGGGGATAGTGCGCCCATTTTCAGGGAGATTTGTGTAAGGGACAGGCGGCCGGATATGCGGTTTCGTTCCTGTTTTTAGATAGTACAGTCTTGCAGAAATAATGGTGAATTTCAGCAAGGCCGTACCAGGCATATAGATGGCCTTATGACGAATCTGATAGAAGTGGCGCATTATCTCCTTAACTATTTAAAATAAAAAGTTAAGGAGATTTTATTATGCTGAATATAAAAAAACAAATTACAAGATTATACTTATCTACCGCGCTCTGGAATTTATCGCTGACCGGCGCGTGGGTGGCAATACTGGCGGCCAGAGGCTACAGCCTTCCTGAAATTGGCTTTGCCGAAACGGTTTTCCACATAACAAGCTTACTTTTTGAGATTCCCTCAGGCATTCTTGCGGATCTGTTTGGAAGGAAAAACATGCTGATTGTAAGCACGGTTATGAAAATAATCGGAAATATTATCATGATACTTTCCTGTAATTTATGGATGGTCTGCGGGGCCCTTGCGTTTTATGCCATGAGCTATAATTTTTCCTCAGGCTCAGGGGACGCTCTCGCCTATGATTCCCTTAAAATGGTTGGCAAAGAATCCTATTATGAAAAATATGCGTCAAATGAGATGGTTATTTATCGGTTTTGCGGAGGCGTATCAACCCTGTGCGCAGGCTTTGCACTGTTCATCGGACACATAGCGGCGTATGGGGCGGATATTCTTATGTGCGCCGTGCAGATAGGGACGTTGTTGCCGCTGTGCGAAGTATATGCAGGCAGTAAATCGGACATACATAACAAATCAGGTGAAAATACCAAGACCGGTGGGAATATCAAAGCCGACGGGAATATCAAGACGGACGGGAATATTAAGACTGTCGGGAATATCAAAGCTGCCGGAAAAAATGTGATGGGATCTATCGGAAAAGAATTTATAAACTGTTTTATGGAAAGCCTGCTTTTTATCAAAAAGGAAAGAAAAACCATGGCCCTCATGCTCTCTAATTCGCTGGTTGGGGCGGTGGATATCCTGTTGTTATTTTTCCTGCAGGCGAAGCTGCCGAAAGCCGGTATACCGGAATGGGCCCTTGGCTTTGCACTGTTTTTCATGGAAATG
This sequence comes from uncultured Lachnospiraceae bacterium, assembly GCA_910587305.1. Classification (GTDB taxonomy): domain Bacteria; phylum Bacillota; class Clostridia; order Lachnospirales; family Lachnospiraceae; genus Suilimivivens. The sequence goes on from CAJUKV010000147.1 coordinate 1,623, forward strand.
GGAGGCGTGCTGGGGGCAAAAATCATACTCAAATGGAAAAAGCTGAGGTACAAAGATGTGTTTGCGGCCACGGCGTTTTTTGTGCTGCTTGGCGTGCTTTTAGAGCACTCAGGGCTTTATATTGTCATGACGCTGGGAGGCTTTCTTGCCGCATTCAGCGACGATGCCCTTCAGGTAAGGACGAATACAATTTTACAGGATATGTTTCCTTCCGAGCAGAGGGCAACGCTTATTTCCATTGAATCGTTTACCTTTTCTATGATCATGATTGTGTTATCGCCTCTTGCGGGAATTGTGTTTTCCTGGTGGTAAAATGAAAAGGTATGGCTGTATTTATTTCGTACCGAATATATTTGCATCCTTTAGGACTTTGCAGTAAATGCAGAGTCCTAAACTGTGAAAAGAAAAATTGTTACAAAGCATTATGAACAAAAGGAAAGCGGATTTGTAATTTTCTAAGATTTTCGTTATAATATAATTAACTCAAACTTCGCACTTGAATAAGTGACTATGCACCTTGAAAATCCAATAATAA
>CAJUKV010000148.1 GCA_910587305.1 uncultured Lachnospiraceae bacterium
ATCCTGACGTTGTACTTTTGCGTTTGGTATAAGGTTTGATAATAGTGTTTATATAGGCTTAATCGTGCCTGTTTTGGGATAGGGAATCCCCCTGAAAAGTATATGCTTTTTTTGGTTTATTACCTGGTTTTACTGATTGTTTATGGAGATAAACATTGCCCGCCATGATTTCCTCCGACAGCAAATCATAGGCGGCGCACAATTAAGCCCTGCTACGAGAAGCCGTTTTTTTTATCTGGCTTCCACTTCCCATAGGGGGCTATATCATATTCTTATTCAAAATAGGCATAATATTACCTTTTTTAGAGAACCTATAAGGTAATATGAAACCATGAACCGGTAAGATAGAATAGATACGAGGTGACTAATTATGCCGGTTGACAAGATAAAATATTTGGGCGCTTGTATCCGCACCGCAAGAAAACATTGTGGGCTGACCCAGCAGGAACTGGCGGATCAGTCTGGTGTATCCGTGAAAACCATCAGGAATATTGAAACAGGGAAGATGAATCCCTCCTATGAGATTCTTTTTCCCATTATCAACCGCCTGGGGCTGTCCACAAGTGATTTATTTAATTTATCCCCAGACGAGCAGGAGGAAGAAATCCAGCGCTTCATTGGAAAGTTCAGGGCCTGCAACCGGACAAACCAGCTTATCCTTCTGGGGACTTTGGATTATCTGGCAGAGCAGTTATTGGCTGTCCAGAATAAATCCAATTTAAAAAGTTTGGAGTAAATCAATTTTTTTAAACAAAAAAGAATCGGTCAGACAAAAAACCATGTCGCCCGATTCTTTTTCAAGTTAGGTTAAAATATATTTTAATCTCTCAGGTTCGGATTCTTTACCGTTAATAGAAATATAAGTGATAAAACTAATGAAATCCTATGTTTCCTTTTTTTATAAAGAAACTGCCGCAGGTTTTTATTAGGCGGCAGTTCTTCTTCCTATGGAATCAATTTGACTACTTTCTGCATATAGCTTAATTATCTCCCGTTCGTTTTACCATTTCTTCCATAATTGAAGTGATTTTTTTATACAGATCTACTTCTCGTTTGGTTTCTGTTGTTTTGTGGTCATAGATAAGTGAACTCTGATAGCGAACAAATGCTAGTACATTCCCATCAGCAAAATCATGAACCGGCTCCAACGGCGAGTACCATGATTCTGGTTCACCTCTATCAAGCCTTTCTCCTCCATAACAGACATATTTTTTATCTTCCTCAGATATAACTCCTTTACTTTGAAGAAAATCTAAAAATTCGTCATATTTTTCCTGGGATATATTTTGGGGATTCCAGTTGGAGGAAAGGTACTCATAGTCTTTGTCCTCCAACTTTCCGTTCGGTTCCGTTGCTGTAGACGAAATACTGCTTGTATCTGAAAATGTTACTCCCTTCGTGCGGTGATAGAAAAGGTAGCGTTCCAATTCACTCATGTAAATTCCGGCATTTTGTTTCAATCCCACATTTTCCAGATTAGAAGCCCAGTTTTCATAATACTGTTTAAAATCCATGGCTGTGTTTACATCCTGGTGACTGCCAAGTGCCATAAGTGGTATCCCGCTGCTTGCCTTTACGCTTTTGTCCCCCTGCTGTGCCAGGTGAACACGTAACGCAGTCATTTCCGCAGGCGTGGCATTTTCTGCGTTCACATCGTTTAAATGAATTTTCTGGGTAAAAGTTTTTCCTTGGATATCTTTTCCCTCGACATACATCACCGGATCGTCATCTGTGGAACTTTCGTCATACTTCATGTGAAGTTCCTGCCCCGAAACAGGGCTGAACTCACTATGTAAATAGCCCATTTTTAACGTACCATGATAATTGCCGCTGGGAGTAGATGATGACTTTCCACTTATCTCGCTTTGACCAAAAACATTTCTCATATTATTTCTGGACGTAGTTCCAACCGGATATCTTGCCGTGGGAAAGCCTGTGCCTTGTAAACCTAATACACTCATTTTTTCTCCTCAATCTGTTTTTTTGATTTATGCTTTTAATTGTTCCAATATCTCTAAGAATTTTCTGTAATCCTGAAAATGCTGCGATTTATTTACATCAACATCGGTAGCCGCTTTTGAATACTCATATAAATTTTTATACGAATC
>CAJUKV010000149.1 GCA_910587305.1 uncultured Lachnospiraceae bacterium
TACAACTACTACTCGTTAGCTGGAAATGTGTCCACCTTGAATCACTTCTCAAGCCTGATGAAGTACAGCATGCTGAAAACCTTTGGCTCCAAGTACCGCTGTCAGGTCAGGAAAATCAAGGAGAGATATGTCAAAAACGGCGAGTTCACGGTGCCGTATACAACTAAGGCAGGCCCCAAAGAAGCAATTTATTACCACAGCGGCTTCCGTAAACAGGATAAGCCGCAGTTGGGGCAGGTGGATATTCTGGACATCTACAAAAAATACAGCAAGCCCAACAGTCTGGCCACCCGCTTGCGCTCTAAGCAGTGCGAACTGTGCGGTGCGGAGTGCGGCGGTTTAGTCATGCACCAAGTAAAGCGGCTGAAAGACCTTACAGGGCAATACGAGTGGGAAATCCTTATGCGCAAACGGCATCGCAAGACCTTGGCCGTTTGCCCGTCCTGCCATGCAGAAATTCACAATTCGATGAAGTCGTAAAATGATAACAGTACGGAGAGCCGTGTGCATCGAGAGGTGCCCGCACGGTTCGGGAGGGAGTACCCATGTGGTGCTTACCTCATAGGGAATCAACAGCAGGCAAAACGCCTGACGCGCCAGAGCGTAAAAAGCAGCAAAAGGAGGCAGGACCCGACTATCAGAAGCAAGCTGCTACGCCACCCAGACCTGCCAAATCAAACCTATCCGACATATCAGGCAGCCAGCCTGCACAGAAACCCAAGCAGTTCGGAGCATTCCCTGAAGCAGCGCCGTCAGGATTTGTAGGAGGAGGCATCTTTCCATCTTCAGCGTTCAGTAACCTGGAAGCACTCCGTGTTTCCTTCCAGACTGACGCAGATAAAAAGGAAAGGGCAGGGAAATGGAACGATAAAGACAGGCAGACGCCAGGGATACGGTCAAAGGAAGAGAATACTGAAAGGAAACCAGTGCCAGCGCCGAAACCAGCAAAAATCAGGCAGCAGAGACAAACGATAGAAAAAACGTTATCCGCAGAAAAACAGGCGGCAAAGAGTGCAGGATGCGAGAAGGATGCAAAAAATCAAAAAGGCCGACAAAGCGATGCAGAAAATAGCAGACAGGTGATATCTGCGGATAACAAAAATCAGGCAGAAAATATTCGGATCGAAACAACGTTATCCACAGAAAATGATAACCCTGTCGCAGAAGTTTCGGGAGTTGAGGCGGCCACAGATCAGCTAAAGCCCGATGAACCTAATAGCACCCACTTCCATGGTAAACCAGATGCGGCTGCATCAAAGCCTGATAAGAAATCCAGCGGCTCGGAAGAACCCACTAAAAATGACCCGAAGAAGAATACTATAGAGGCGCCGGGCGATTCCAGGCAGGAACAAACTAACGCCGGAGAGGACAAAGGAAGGCCCGGACAGGAGGAGACTTATAAAAATAGCAGTGATGATATGATAAAGCAGGAAGACTCAAGGAGCACCAAAGATCATAAGGAACCCATGAAACAGAAGGATAAACGGGGACAAAAGGAACCGAAGAGCAAAAAGGAAACACGGGATGTCAAAAAGCGGGCCATGGAGGCGGCCAGGAAGCTTTCTGATAAGATCCCTGCGGATATTATTGAGAAGGTTCCTGTATTCTCCCAGATCGCCAAACAACAGAGACACACCATCTTCGTAAGTGAGGAAAAATGGTTTCTGAAACAGCACATCCCACACAAGCAGGTGATCATCAATGACCTAATCTACGACACGGACAACAGTGAGATGTTTTTAAGGGTGGAAGGACAAAGTGGGCTGGACAACCCGTGCGTGCATTACAATTACCGGACTCAGAACGGTAATTTCTTCCGGTGTACGGTAAAGTACAAACACGAGGATTCCATCCGGGCGCTGGATATCATGGAAGCCAAACATATGCTGGAAGAGCACCCGGCTCTGTACCGGAAATTCTTTCCGGATTCCGTGAGCGACGCGTAATACGTAACCACAGATATTATTATAAAAAAGAAAAGGAGGTGCACTATGTCAGAATCAAGTACTGGAAGGAACGCGGTAAAGCTCGGTTCCCAGGTGGCGGCTGCCATCTTTGACAGCTTAGACAGGATTG
>CAJUKV010000150.1 GCA_910587305.1 uncultured Lachnospiraceae bacterium
ACTTTCAATATATCGTATTGCATGAATTAACGCATTACAAACGGCGGGATATGTTTTATAAATGGCTGGTACAAATTACCGTCTGTCTGCACTGGTTCAATCCGCTTGTTTATTTAATGAGGCGTGAAATCACAAAGGCATGTGAATTTTCTTGTGATGAAGCGGTTCTTTCAAAAATGGGATATGATAACGCACAGGATTATGGAGAAACTCTGCTTGACGCAATGGCAGCAGTCGGAAAGTACAAGGAATCTCTGGCCGCTGTTACTCTTAGTGAAAACAAACAATTATTAAAAGAAAGGTTAGGTGCGATTATGAACTTAAAAAGAAAATCAAAAACAACTTTATTTTTCACAAGTGTGCTGACATTGTGTATTATTTTAGGTGTGGTTTTTGTTGGTGTTTATCCAGCTGCCGCCGCCGATCAACCGTCAAATGAGCCTGCGGTATCGGGCCTGAATGAAAATGTAATATCGCCCACACAAGAGAAAAACAGTTCGCATAATGAAGTGTTTTCCTCACAAGCAGAGCAATATTATGAGGACGACAATTTACCTTTGTTTGAAATTGCCTTTTCCCGATTGGACGAGAAAGCTCAAGGCGAATGGCTGGATAAGATTTATGCAGATGACAGAATCCGTTTTTGGAAAACTGCGGTCAATATGCTGGACGTGGATTGTGCTTTAATTCAGCAGTATGCGGAAAAAATCTATGATGACGGTAACATTTCCTATTTCTCCACCTTGACCTCGCGCATGAGTGAGGAAACATTGGAAGAATGGATGGGCATAGCAGCGGATGATGAAAAGTTTAATTTCCAATCCATCTTATCCAATGCACTGGGGCAGGGCAATAAATTTGATACGCTGTCTGAAACCCAGAAAGCGGAGTATCAAGCGGTAGGCATTACAGTTGACGGCAATAATCATTATTATCAGGGGCAGCTTGTCAACATCTTTTTGGATATGCACAGGCTGGCCGTAAACCCGGCCGGAACGGTCAATATCAGAATCACCCGTAGCGAGGATGGAAAAATATCAGATGTTGCATATATGACCGATACAGAAGTAACGGAACTGCTGGGAAATATGGAAGAACCCAATGATTTATATGATGCAGAAATGGAAGAACTACTGAATGATATGAACGATTTTGATAATAAATAAATCGAAGTTACAGCCGCCCAACGGTAAATAAAAAAAACCGTTGTCTCGGTGGCTAATCATCTGTGCGCCCAAACAAAATCCAGTAGCCTTTACGGCGGTTTTGAAATAAAAATTTCAAGCCGCCGTTTTCTTTTTGAAAAATGAGAATGTGGAGGGTGTGTTAATGTCGCCCTTTTTCAAGGATATGGCGGTATCAAATGCTTAAAAGCATTGGGAGGTATCGCTGTGTCCTTATTTCTTTTTCAACTGTCTGAACCGTTAAAAAAAGCCCGCCCCCTTGGAAGGATAATTCTGGCAATCAATATGAAATAATTCAGTCCAGAAACAATAATTCTATTTCATGCGCCCGAATGGCTCTATGCTGTCCGGACGCATTTCTGTTTCTATGGGACAGCCTCGGGCCAACTTGGCCCGAAGCCCGGCCCCGGTGCCGTTCCCCGCCGCCTCCGTTTCGGCAGCCCATTCACCAAACACCGAAACGGAGGTAAACATGGCTATCATCAATCTTCGGGATTTTTACCCGTACTATACAATGGATTCTTTTATCGAAGTGCCTGACGAGGTAGCGGAGGCAATGGCAGAGTTTGACCGCAAGGAGGCGGCCTACCGTCTGCGTACATACCGCCACAAGGCCTATTATTCCCTTGACCGGGAGGACGGCATTGAGCACTCGGCTTTGTTCGTTGCCCTCTCCCCATGTGAGATTTACGAGCGCAAAGTCACCATGCAGGAACTCTATGCGGCCATTTCCAGCCTGCCCGGCAAACAGGCCAAACGTATCTACGCCCATTTCGTCCTCGGCATGAGCAAGACCGAC
>CAJUKV010000151.1 GCA_910587305.1 uncultured Lachnospiraceae bacterium
CTGTTTTTTTGCGCCCATTTTTGGCATTTTGAAAAATCGCCAGTATTATGCCGTGCAAAGGGGAAATAGAAAGAAATCCCCTCTCCCGTTTGGCAAATCCGCAGGCTGTCCGTGGAGGGCGGGCGAGAAGAAATTTTCACAAATTCCCGCCTATTCGGGCTTGCGTGGTGTTGTAAGGAATGAGGGGGAATTTCTGCAAATCAACGTCCATTTTCCTTTTTGCTGGTTTGTAGGTATTAGCGAGAGAAATATCGCTGTTGTTTTGGCAAAATCCCCGCTTGCGGCACTAAAAGTATTGAGGGAAGCCCACACAGCGGAAGCCGTCACTTTCTTAGAGTTATACCGAAAAGTATCTTATCCCGATATTTGCAAAACACCCTCTAAATACAAGCCGATTGAAGACACAATTCGGGATAAGATTTTTTTAGTTCTTTCATATGGAAGCTGTCTCCTCAATAATTAAACCAGCAGGCTACCGCCTGACTATTAAAATGAGGAGGCCACAAACATGGCAAAGGTAATTGATATATCAGAACTTATATCCCTTGTATGCGACAAATTAATCGAATACGGTGTCCAGCCGCATACCGTCTGGTCGGATTATAGCTATAAACGGAATATGAAAACCCGTTGGAAGAAAACTGCCAACTCCCGTATTGAAATGCACGATTACTGTGAGCGAAGCGTTTTTGAAGCCCTTGTCAATGCGCTGATCCACCGTGATTATCTGATTTTGGGCAGCGAAGTCCATATCGACATTTACGATAACCGTCTTACCATTACTTCTCCCGGTGGTATGGCAGACGGCTCACGGATACAGGAACGAGATATTTCCAATATTTCTTCCACTCGTCGCAATCCCGTCCTTGCCGACGTTTTCGGCAGATTGGGCTATATGGAGCGTCAAGGCAGCGGATTTAAGAAGATCACGGAATCTTACCGTGCAGCTCATAACTACCGTGACGAATTGGAGCCGAAGTTCTATTCCGATGCCAGCTCGTTCCAAGTCACGCTGTATAACTTGAATTATGGAACAGACGAAAATGGAGCTGTTGGAGAGGAAAAAGTAGTGCTCGAACAGGAAAAAGTAGCGTTTGAAGCAAAAAAGGCAGCGTTTGAACGCTCCATTTCTGAATTAAAGCTCAATAAGCCTACCAAAGATAATATTCTGTCCTTGTTTGAGAGCTTTGGATATGATGTTCCTTTTTCCCGTGCGGATGTAATTGGATTATGTGGTTTAGCTCCGTCCTCCGCAGGCAAGATGTTGAGCAAGATAAAAGAATTTGACTTAATTGTGCCTGTAACCGAACAAGGCAGAGGCAAATACATTTTCATCAAAGCAAAAAAATAACGCAAGTATCAGTCACCCCAAGTTGACTGATAGGGTGACTGATCGCCCCCCCAAAAAGATATTGCCCGTTATCAGCCACACAGCCGATAACGGGCATTCAACTAAGCATATACAAGTTCGGACAAGATGATTTCCTCCGCACGGTTGCGGATGTTGTTTTTACGGCGTACCCATTCCATTTGATCTGCCGCTTTGAGTGCTTCGGTCACGCCCTCCTGCTCCGACATAGCGGATACGATGATTTCCATACGCTCGTTGCAGACTTCCATTTCCTCAAATAGAGATTTCATAGCGTTTCAGCTCCTTTTTGTGTTGATTTTCAGCGGTTATAAGGCTTTTTCTGCTCCTTTCCTATAACTGCTTTTCAATTCACCACAAATGAGCCGCAGTCATATGTATTAGGTGTCAGAAACCACCCTTTACATATTACATCTCAGAAACTTATGCTCAAAGATTACGCTGAAAAGAACGGTATAACAAACTTGAATTGACCGAGCTGAAAGCGAGGGATGCTTCTTGTCCGAAGGGCAAGAAGATGGGCGGTGAAAGAACGATAAAAATTAGAATTTAACTTTCTAAAATATTAAATTTCAACACTTTCACCACAAGACATATAGTGCATATTACTC
>CAJUKV010000152.1 GCA_910587305.1 uncultured Lachnospiraceae bacterium
GGATATGATACAAACACGGAAACTGCCCGGAGTTTTCGTGTTTGTATATGAGTTTCCGTGATAGTATGGGGTTTTGCGTGGTAGTATATAGAAAAATTGAAAAATGATAGCGAGGGAAAAGGGGGGATGTTCAATGACCCTTTTTTCATTTTCAGGCAATTCATGAATTTCTTCATTTCTAAAATGCAGCCTTCTAATAAAATCCCCCAATGCACATAAAACCGTTTCTTTTTATCCAGATAATTCCCACAAGAAATGAAACCAATAAATCTGAAAAATGAAGATATTTTACAAGACGCAGGAAAAAATAAGAGGTAAAATGGCTTTTGACAAGGAGGTAATCCACATGAAGAAAGAAATAAGGACAGTGGTATATGATGATGAATTGAGGATGGAGGCATACCGCTTTGAGGGAATCGTGCAGCCTTTTCCAAGCCATTTCCATGAGCATTATGTCATAGGGTTTGTGGAGAAAGGGGAGCGGGTGCTTTCCTGCCGTGACAGGGAATATGCCATAGAGGAAGGGAGCATTGTGCTTTTCAATCCGGGCGACAGCCATGCCTGCGTACAGAGTGATGAAGGGACGTTTGATTACCGGGGATTTAACATTTCAAAGGAGGTCATGCTTGATCTGGCAGAGGAAGTTACCGGGAAACGGGAGCTTCCGGGATTTTCAAAGAATGTTATCTGTGATGAGGAAATAGCCTGCCACCTGCGCCCGCTGCATGAGATGGTCATGAAAGGAACGGGGGAGTTTAAGAAAGAGGAAACATTGCTGTTCCTGCTCTCGTACCTCATCCAGAATTATGGGAAGCCTTTTGAAAGCTGCATCCCGGAATGCAGACAGGAGATTGAAAAAGCCTGTGAATACATGACAGCACATTTTACGGAGCGCATCTATTTAGACCAGATATGCCGCCATGCGGGGCTTAGCAAGTCAACGCTGCTGCGGGCCTTTACAAAAGAAAAAGGGGTCACGCCGTACCGATACCTTGAGACAGTCCGCATCAATGAGGCAAAGAAGCTGTTATCGGAAGGTGTGCCGCCCGTGGAGGCGGCCATAAGGACAGGGTTTTCCGACCAGAGCCATTTTACAAATTATTTCAATCAGTTCATAGGGCTTGCGCCGGGGACTTACCGTGAAATATTCTCGGAAAAAGACGGGGACGGTGGGCAGCATGGGGAATAGGAGATCAGCCGGGCATCTGGCGGCGCTGTTCACCATCATCATATGGGGGACGACATTCATATCCACCAAAGTCCTGCTTACGGATTTTAAGCCGGTGGAAATCCTGTTCTTCCGCTTTGTCATGGGTTTTGCGGCGTTATTTTTGGTTTGCCCGCACCGAATGAAAGGCGTGGGGCGCAGGCAGGAGCTGACTTTTGTGTTGGCGGGCTTGTGCGGGATATGCTTATATTACCTGCTGGAGAATATCGCGCTTACATATACGATGGCGTCCAACGTGGGAGTCATCATCTCGGTTGCGCCGTTTTTCACGGCAATCCTGTCACGCCTGTTCTTGAAATCGGAAGGGAAGCTGCGGGCAAATTTTTTTATAGGCTTTGTGGTGGCGATGGCGGGTGTTGCGCTGATCAGCTTTAACGGCTCTAAACTGGAGCTAAACCCGATGGGGGATCTGCTGGCAGTCCTTGCGGCATTTGTGTGGGCGTGCTATTCCATACTGACAAGGAAAATCAGCAGCTTTGGCTACCCGGTCATACTCACCACGCGGCGGACGTTCTTTTATGGCATCCTGTTCATGGCTCCGGCATTGTTCCTTTTCGATTTTGAAGTCAGGCTGGAACGGTTTGCGGATATG
>CAJUKV010000153.1 GCA_910587305.1 uncultured Lachnospiraceae bacterium
TGCTATTCTTGTCTTTCGACACTCCCGGAGGGTGTGTCGCTTTAAGCTCTTTCATACTATCATATAGGGTAGTTGCTACCTAAAAAGTGCGTTCTTGTATTGACAGCGGCAGAATGTTATTTTTAAGTCTGAATAAGAAGGAAAGGATATGGGATGATGAAAAATATAGAAATTGGCTCAATTCGTCCGCCGTCAGAGAGTGAAAGCCTGCTTGTCCGAGTGACCAGAGGATGCCATTGGAATAAGTGCTATTTTTGTGGACTATACAAATCTATGAATTTTTCCATGCGTCCGATTGAAGATACCATACAGGATATTAAGGAACAGGCGGCATTATATCAGGGAAGAAAATTCAAATCATGTTTTTTGCAGGACGGGGATGCGCTGGTATTAAAAACGGATTATCTGCTCCGTATTTTGGATGCGCTAAATAAGTATTTTCCTGATTTGGAGTATATAACTTCCTATGCTCGTGCTGACAGTATCACACGAAAAAGTCCGGCAGAATTACAGGAACTTCGGCAAGCGGGACTAAATCATCTGTACTGCGGTATGGAAACCGGATCGGATAAGATATTACAGCTTATCAACAAAGGCTTCCATGCAGATACCGTTGTGGAAAGCGGGTGTATGGCAAAAGACGCTGGCATGATTTTATCAGAGTTTATATTGCTTGGGATTGGTGGAAAAGAGCTTTCAAAAGAAAATGCAATCCAGACAGCGGAAGCACTTAATGTGATTCAGCCGGATTTTATTCGTGTCCATGCAACGGGAATAAAACCGGAGTCTAAAATGTGGGAGTTTGTTCAGGGAGGTTCTTTCACATTACAGTCCGAAGAAGAAATAATGATAGAGCAAAAATTATTCTTGGAGAAGCTGCTTGAAATGGACAGCTATTATGTGAATGAACATATCGTCAATTTGTTGTTGGAGGTCAGGGGAAAGCTGCAAACGGATAAAATGGAAATGCTGTCTGCCATAGATAATTTTTTAGGCTTGCCGGAAGATGAAAAACTTTTATTTATTGTAGGCAGGCGGCTCAATATTTTCTTTTTGCTGGACGATTTGAAAAATCCGGAATTATATCGAAAAGCACAGGAATGTATGGAGCAGATTTTACAGAAAAATCCGCAGGTAGATTTCACCAGACTTTGTAATTATGTCAGGCAATCACAGATTTAGGATAATAAGAGAACCCGCATAGCTGTTTCAAGTTTGCTGTGCAGGTTCTTTTTTGTCATAAGGATAGTCAATAAAATAATTATTTTTTGCTTTGGGAAGGACAGCATACGGGCTGTATATCCAATCCGTCCAAATATGATGTTCCCCAATCGCACATGGCGTTCAGTACAGGTATGATGCTTTTCCCAAAGGCAGTAAGAGAGTAGATTGTTTTAGGCGGTTTTTCAGGAATCACTTCTCTGTTTATCATGCCGCAATCTTCTAAATCATGGAGCTGACCGGAGAGCATTTTGGGGGTTGCATTTGGGATAAGGCGTTGCAGTTCCATGTAGTGTAATGGCTGTGATTTTAAATGCCACAATACCAGCGGTTTATATTTCCCTCCAATCAGGGACAGGGTAGCTTCTACGGGACAGTTAAATTGTTTTTGTTCTGCTTTCATTTTGGTTCTCCTAACTGCAAGGGTGCTATCTTTTTTGAAAGTATCTATCAAAAAAGTGCAATCTTGCGGAATTATATTTCAGCGTTACAATAGAGTTGTCAGTTGGTTTGGCATACTAAATATAACATAAGAAAGGACTTGATACTATGGATTTTTTA
>CAJUKV010000154.1 GCA_910587305.1 uncultured Lachnospiraceae bacterium
GGCTATTTGATTGCTTAAGTAAACAGCATTGGGTCGCGACCTGTCGCGACTGCTGGGACGCGACACCACGCTTCTGCCATCAACAACGTCCGACAAAGACAGGCCCTCAAACCCTTGCCAATCAGCGGTCGCGACAGGTCGCGACCCCACAGAGTGGATGCACATACCGCCCGACAACTGAATGCCAATGGCAATCAGCATCACCAAAGCCCCCAACAGGCGGCGATATGCTCCGGTCACTGTCATTATGTCTCGTAAGTTTATAGTCGCAGAGCGTTCACTTCGATTTGTTCATCATCTTACTGAAATCGAGCGATTCCATATATGACAGGATTTCGTCCAACCGATCATGGTAAAACATGAAATTGGGATTAGTACGTTCGCCGGTTGTCCACTTGGCTTCATAATCAAGCAGTATTTCTTTATACTTTTCATAGTTTTGCGGAGCTACAATCCGACAGATAGTAAGATACTGAAAAAACCAATCCTCTCCTCCTCCATCATGAATTTTGAGAAGACCATCGTTGCCAGCTATGACCGGTTCAATCAAATATTGGTACACATCCTCAATGCTCTTGTATTTGTTGAAAAAAACTGTCGCACATTCCAACACCGATTTTTCCAAGTGATATAGTTCGATATCGTCATTACCATTTCCAGCTAAACCAAAGAAAAAGAACTCTCGATGCCCTAATGTTTTGTTACTGGCTCCTACTGTAATAGTATGCCGTTGATCTGCAGCGCTTAAAATGCAAAACTTTTTATACCAATCATACGCCACATCAAAGCGAACGGAATAACTTGGCTGAACAATCGAATGGGCGTGCGGCAATTCTATCTTCCGCCAACCACCATCAAACTTCTGGACAAAACTCGAAGTCCCTTTTTTGAAAGTAAATCCTTTTAGCTTTTGACTGTCTAATAGTCGATTAATTAATATATCAAAATAATTCATATCATTTAAGTTTGTATTTGTCAATTCTTTCAAAATTTCTAACCTGTATAGTCTGCCCTGATTTAAGCCCCCATTTCCTAATATCCGATCTTATTTCAAACATGCTTTGCCCATTACCGTTTAAAACATGATCATATGCTTTTTGTTGTCCACTTGATAAAGGCGTTAAATTTGTTCTTTTAGTTTCAACGATTGTAAAAGTACCGTCAGGATTCTTTATCAATTGATCCGTGCGCATTCTGTTGCCTTTGACATTGCCTTTGCCATTCAGCGGAACAATCGTTACTTGTGAGGCCACATTTTCCCCTCGGTCTATAGCTTTTTGCAACTCTTCTGCCTCAAAAGCCTTCCCCTCTTTTATCGCATCAGCATTTTTCAGCCCTTTTTTAGCGTCTGAAGCCTTATCAAGACCCTTTGCCGCTTTTGTTACCTTTGATGCTCCTGCAGGTACAAAAGGAATAAGTGCAGCACCTGTATCATATGCAGCGTCTATCCAATACTCCTTGGCTGCTTCGTGATTTCCTTTAATATGCTCTATTATTGCACATGTACCATCGTAAATGATATTTCCTACATCCCAGACTGTATCCCAGAACTTTCCATCTGGATCGACCCTGTTTATCGGGTCGCCGCCGCAGTAGGAATATTGGGAGATGGGGAAGAATTTTTCATACAATGGATCGGTGACTGACCAGTTGCCGTAAGGGGTCAGACAGCGCGCGCCGAAGTCGTGGATATTGCGCCCGCCGCCGTGCTCGCGCTCCTTGCCGCCGAAAAGGAACGGCTGCCCCGCAGGCT
>CAJUKV010000155.1 GCA_910587305.1 uncultured Lachnospiraceae bacterium
GCTTGCTTGCTTGCTTGCTTGCTTGCTTGCTTGCTTGCTTGCTTGCTTGCTTGCTAACAGATTGTACGCTTTACCCATCTTTTTGCAACCCCTTTTTCGTAAATTTACTATAAAAGCCCCGGGCAGCGGCTGTATGGATGGGCGTGCTTGCACGCACAGCCATACAGACATTGAACGGGCAGTTATGCTTTATTTTACGCCATTTCTTCCGTTAAGTCCACTCTCCAAACGGATAGTCTGGGGCACTTTTTTCGGTTTTTTTAAAATTTTTTTACGCTCCTTGTATGCGGCAAAAACATAGAAATAAATCATGAATTATGGAGACGGGAACATGAGCGCGCAAATAGGGCGGAAGCAATGCTCAAATTGGGATTCTAAGTTAGATTATATTCTCACCCAGAATTATTTTAGGCATTGTAGTTAAACAGCGATTCCAGCGTTTATAAAATTTCTCTACACCAAGCTTAGATACTCTTGCATGTGCTTCTTCATTTTCCAGTACCCAATACAGAACATATGTTACCTTACCTGTATTTTTTGTTTGCAGATAAATACCAAAGACGATGTCTGCGGGTCGCTTATATCGGGATTGTGCTGTTTGACGATCAGAGCATTACCCACTCGCACGCTTTTCAGCAGGTCAATCATCCCGTCGCTCAAACGCAGGTCTTTTAAGCGTTCTTATATTGTCAAGGTCATGCTGCCCGCCTCCTTGTCTATTGTTCACCACCGGGAAACAAATTCCAGTGTTTTCTTGTCAAACAATTCATCCTGGTCTCCTACTGCCACCTTTCGATTACAACTTTGTCAGCAATCCAGTGTTTTTCATCCTGACAGGTGCCAAATATATTCACCGTAGTGTCTATCCTGATACTGCTTTTATCGGTGTCCTCCCTCGAAGTTTCCGCCTGCAAACTCATACTGAAATTTATGATTTGAAAAACAACATTCTCCGCATAGGTTATATTTATATTCGTTTCATCCGATTCATAGCCGGGAGCTGCAGTACCTCCGTCCATTGAGCCATCCTCATTTATAACCATTGTCATGGGAGTTATGGTGAAACCTGTATCCGTAAAATCAACAACACGCCCGCTCAGATTTGCCCCGTCATAAAATGTGCCTTCTTCGCTATTGTCTGTAATTCCGCCACTGTTTTCCGCATCGGCATTATCCGTATCTTCCTGATTTCCCTCTGCCTCATTGCTGCTGCCGCCTTCTTTGCCTGTTACAATATCTTCGTTATTGTCACTCTCATTAATTATGCGTGCATCCGGCGAAGTCGACTGCCCATTTTCTTTTCCTGAACATCCCGCCATATCCATACACAAAACCACGGACAAACAAAGAATTCCTACTGCTTTCAACATCTTTTTTCTCATCTCTCATACCTCTTTTCCTTTATTTGGCTTTTCTGCCTGTTAGAAGAATAGCATTCAATTCTCTAAAAATCCTCTATTTCGTCACCCAATATTAAGACTCTTTTAGAAGATATTCAGGATTTTTTTGCTATACTTATTACAGAATCCGGTATGGAATGATTTCAGCGGAACGCTCCGCAGTATTGGACAGATACGGTAATCCTACTTCTCCAGAAAATCCCAAAACTGCTTATAGTCCAGATATCCTTTCAGATTCCCGGCATCATACTGCGTCTGCATAGCATCCTTTA
>CAJUKV010000156.1 GCA_910587305.1 uncultured Lachnospiraceae bacterium
CAAAAAAACAGGAAACCTTTTCTGATTTCCTGTTTTCTGACTGCCAAAAATGGCGGTGGTTATTCGTTTTTTATTCCCCGGAAGCAAACTTGTAGCCTATACCTAAAACGGTCTTTATGTAGATGGGATTTTTGCTGTCCGGTTCTATCTTTTTCCGCAGATTGCATATCACGCTGGCAGCGTTTGACTGGTAGCTTTCGCTTTCCATGCTCCACACGGATTCAAAGATTTGCGCCTTTGTGAATACCCGCCCCGGACTGGCGGCAAGGTAGCAGAGTGCGCCGTATTCCAAACGTGTGAGGTATATGTCCGCCCCGTCTTTTAATACCCGGCGTTGGTGTAATCTGATTTCCAATCCCGGAAAAATCAGTGCGGGGGATTCCGGCGGCTGTATGGCTTCCAGTGGTATCATATCAACAAAGGCAGTTATGGCTTTCTCAACCGTTTTTTCTTCGGTATCGTTGAATGTAAGAATTAGTATTTTTGCTATAAATAGTACCTCCTACTGTTATATAACTTGTCTGTCATGTCGGAACTGGAACAGGACGGTAACAAGCCGCTGTTTTATGCTGTCCACGGTGTCTTTGTCGATATGCCCGTATTCAATGGCGGCGATTCGAATTCGCTTGCTGTAATGGCGTAAAACCTCGTCTACGGCTTCCACTTCATGCACCTGCATTGCCAGCGTCCGACGCACCATAAGAGAAACTGACTATGGTAGCGTCACTATATTTCTCAAAAGTCGTATAGTATTCTTCTTCTGTAATTGCTTTTGTTTCGTCTCCCTTTTCCATAGTGTAAGTGGCATTTCCGCTTTCATCAAATTGTTCAAGAATATTTTCCGCCAATTTAAGTGCGCCGGATTCTTCAATTTCAAAACGCTGCATAGCGTGACCGGAACCTGCATAAATACCTGTTTCATCATAAGAGATAGGGTATGTGGTGCCCATACTTTCTATCCTTCCTACATTTTTAACTTCTTTGTCTACCAGATAATATACTTCACAATTAAGTGCCGCCTGATTTCCCAGTCTGTCATCATACACCTGTGAAGTGACAAGTAAAACAGGTGAAGAAGCGTTCGTATCAACAATCGCAAAAAGCTCATTATCTTCCAGTCCGGCAATGGTTTTACCGTAAATAGCAGCATTGTCACTATTTTTCTCTCCACACGCACATAAAGAAAAAATTAACACACATAAAGCGAAACATGAAATAATCTTCTTTATTTTATACATATTTTTCAATCTCCTTTTTTCCTTTTTTCAATGGCATAACTTATGAACAGAATTACTCCGATTGCTCCTGCGATGATGGACGGTATCATCAACCGCATATAATCAACAGGGGCATTCTCATATTGCCCCGTAGCGATATATCGGTATAACATATACTGGGTGCTAAGTGTTGTGTTTTGTAATGCAACTACATAGGCGAAATTTAATATGCTGACCATAATAAAAATCAAACCGCTGATGAGCAGCAACGACATTTTTCTGTTATGAAGATTTATTTTCATCAAATCTTCTAAAGTTAGTTGTTCATCCTTTTTATTTGCCACGCCTGCTTCTCCTTCCTTTAGCAAATCATCTAATGACACATGAAAAATCCTGCTTATATTAACGATACTTTCTAAGTCTGGGGAA
>CAJUKV010000157.1 GCA_910587305.1 uncultured Lachnospiraceae bacterium
CAATGTCATTTAGTTAAGGCATTGGCGAGGTCGCTCCTCTTTAGGCAGAGATATCGGAGTTCCTATCTCTGCCTACTTTTTTACTTTTGAAGATTGTATAACGACTTTTATGTAACACAAAAAGACAGATTGCCATCTGCCTGAAAAAGCGATATACTTTTTTTGTGGTTAAGCTACCCGGTACAGAAAACTCACCACTGACTTGGGTCTGACTTTGCGAGGGTCTGACCGCCCAGGTCTGACGGGTAAAAGGTTTTTCTGTATCAGCTTCTCAACATCAGGTGGAGAAATATCATTCCGCAGGAAATACCTGCATATGTGAATGGCTATTGTGTAATTTATCTGATATACGTGCTTTGTATCTTTTTGCTGGATCACCACATTCCTTGTAATGATCTCACAATAATTATAGAGAATCAGGCGCGCATAGATTTCCTGCATGATATACTCCACCTTTTTTGAATGGAAGCAGGTTAATCCAATGGCGTATTTTAATTCCCTGAAAGATGTTTCTATGCCCCACCTCATTGCATAAAGTTTTTTGATTTCCTCCATCGGAAACTCTCCTTGTGGTAAATTTGTAATAATACACTCATAAGAACTCTCTGTAATGGCAAATCGTACAACCCGGAAATTTATAGGATAAAAAGGTTTTTCATGTAAATCTACGTAATCAAAAGGACTCTTCTTATCAAGTATCTTATAAAGTTCTGGATGCGCCTTTACTTCGTTTGTCTGTTTTCTGGTTAACAGCAGATGCATGTCGTGATCAAACGCTTCTTTTTTGGGGAGACGGAAACTTCCTGTCATGCTGCCACCGCCTCCGTCTTTTACCCGGATCATATAATACATTCCTTTTTCTTGTACATGTGCAAAAATGTTATATGTTTCATATCCCCTATCAGCAATGAAAATCGTTTTCTTATCACCCCTATACCGGTCAACCATCTGTGTCATAGCCGAAGATTCATTTTCCTTACGTGACGGTTGAATGACAGCATCCACATATCTTTTACTGCACAAGTCAAAAAGAGCGTTCAGGTGAAGTTGGTTATATCCCCTATCTGTTGGACTCGACTGAAAATAGGTATCTTTGTCTTCTGGATTGCGGGCGATGTTTAAATCCGAGCCATCACAGGCTAATAATTGATAGCCATTGTATTTTTTCTCAAGAGAAAAACCAGCATTGAATTCATGGAATAGAAATTCCCAGGTTTCCAAAAGAAGTTTGCTTCTTTGCTGAGCAAAAGCAGAAGCTGTGGGAGTGTCCGAAGAAAACTTGAAGAAATCCAATAACTCCTTCTTAATAGAAGCACTTTCCATAGACAGAATCATTTGAATTGTAGATGCAAAATCAAGTTTTCTGGTACGTGAAAAATCCGTTGAAGGATTTTTGGAAAACAGCCATGGAACGGCAGCCATTTCTCCAATCAAAGACAATAATTGATTTTTCACCTGTTTTGCAAATATCATAGACGTCACCTCCAAAATATATTACATTCAAGGGGCTTCGTCGCAAATTTTCAGATATTTGTCAAGTGTTTTTTGAAAAAAGTTACAAAAAAAGAGCAGGGTACATATTTCTATATACCTTGCTCTGAAAGGAGCGACCTCGCCAATGCCTTAACTAAATGACATTG
>CAJUKV010000158.1 GCA_910587305.1 uncultured Lachnospiraceae bacterium
GGGTGTAGATAAAAAACTTTGGTATAATGCTTTATTTTTTCTGTTGATTGTGATATTATATTACATATCGACAGGAGGGATTCATATGGATGATATCAAATCGCCATCCGCCGTCACCATTGGAGAATTATCCAGAATCGTAAAAGAATTTGAAGAAAAAATACAAAACGGAACAGAAGACCCTGATCGTTTCCTTACCCTGACAGAAATCGAGGAACTGTGGGGAAAATTGATTGGAGATACCAATGTTTTATATTCAGATATGCTCCAGTCATTGATCCAAAACATAGACGAACGGGAGCTGGTCCGCCAAAAAAAAGAGAATTCCAGGCCAGAGGAATAAAGCTTCGGACAAACAGACGTGCAGAACGTTCGATTTTAACCTTGCATGGCAAACTCGCTTACAGCCGGAATATCCTGATCCCGGCTGACCAGGAATCGAAAGAAATCCTGGCAGGCCTCTTACAGACGAAGAAAGTTGTCCCGCTGGATGACGCACTTGGAATCTCAAACCTCCCATTTAAAATGACGCCCGCCCTGATGCTGCGGTGTGCTTATTGGGCACAAAACCAATGTTCTTACCAGGCAGCAGAGGATGTCATGCGCAATACTTACCGCCTGGATATCAATGATGATACAATTCGCCTGGTTACCAATTACATAGGAAAAGCTGTATTTGAAGAAGACTGCAGACAGGCAGAAGCAGCTTTTGAAAAGTTTGATTCCGGAAAAGCGGTCTTTAAAAACGGCAGGAAGGGGATCCTTTATATTGAAGCTGACGGGGCTGCATTAAATACCCGGCATAAAAATGATGAAGGGTCTACCTGGCGTGAAAATAAGCTTGGCGTTGTCTACTCATCAGACCACATATATTATTGGAAGAACAAAAAAGGGGAACGGGAACACCGCATCACGAAAAGGGACTATGTAAGCTATGTCGGGGCTTCGGAGCAATTTAAAAAGCATTTATACCAATGCGCATTACGCAATGGGTATGGCGATTACGAAGAGACCGTGCTCCTGAGTGATGGGGCTGCATGGATCGCAAATATGGCGGAAGAAATGTTTCCTGATGCACGGCATATCCTGGATCTGTTCCATTTAAAGGAAAACGTATATGATTTTGCCAGAAACAAGTTCCGCTTTGATGAATCGAGATATACTCCCTGGGCGGAAAGGATATGCGGACTGCTTGAAGACGGGAAGGGCGGAGATGTATTGAAGGAACTGGATCCCGATGAAAATTACAGCAATTGCGTCAACCTGTATCATTATATTACGATGCACCGTGGACATATCAATTATCCCGAATATAAGAGTAAAGGATATTTTTGTGGAAGCGGAGCGGTTGAAAGCGGGAACAAGGTAGTATTGCAAAAAAGATTAAAACAGTCCGGTATGCGTTGGGAGGCTGAAACAGCACAGTATTTATTGACTTTAAAATCCAAATACGAGAGCGGCAGATGGGAAAAGGATGTAGTTGCATTTTTTTCAGATCACATTAGAACAATAAGATGAAGAAACGGCAGATGCGCAATGGTTGACCACTACAGGTGAAATTACGCATCTGCCGTTTCTTTGCTGTGGGAATAAAAACCAAAGTTTTTTATCTACACCC
>CAJUKV010000159.1 GCA_910587305.1 uncultured Lachnospiraceae bacterium
CGCTCAAACCCCTTGAAAATCAAGGCTTTTTCCGTTTGTCGTTATTATACCGTAATGGCATTCCCATGTTGCTTATCTGATTCATCAGGGAGTACCGCCACTGGTAATCAAAGAACGACTGGGACATAAGGATATTGGCATAACATTGAATACATATGGGCACCTATATCCGAATGAACAGAAAAAACTAGCCGAAATGCTAAACGAACAGAGGGAAAAGAAAAATACGAGTGATAAGGAATAACAATCAGATGGATAGGGTATTTGTTGAAAAAGTGTAGTAGTAGCAGAAGGAATGTGCTATACTGTTTTTAGCAGATACTCATATCCATTTTTTATTTTAGCTTGGAAGACAGACTTTGAGGGGAGAATATAGGAATGGATATTCAGGATAATAAATTAGCAGAAGAAAAAATACAAGAAAATCTAAATGAGAATATGGCTGATATCTTTGACAGCGTATTCAAAACGCTTCTGCAAAGATTTCCTAAACTTGCAGTAGCGTTGATAAATGAAGTGTTTCATGCTGATTATACAGAGGATGAAGTAATCATTCAGGGAAGAAACGAATATCATAGCATGGACGGCAAAGTTATCAATGATGCCATGATCAGGATCAGAGATAAAATTTATCATATCGAATGCCAGAGTACGAGTGATGGGCTGATGGTTATCCGTATGGTAGAATATGATTTTAAAATTGCTTTGGAAGAAACAAGAAATATTTTGATGGATGAACTGAAAAAGAAACCTGAGGAAAGAAGCAGAGAACCTCTCAGTTTTCGGTTTCCCAAGTCCTGTATGGTATGTGTAAGGTCGGGAATACAAAAAGGGGAATCATTAAAGCTGCAGATCGTTATGCCAAATGAACAAAAGGTGCTGTATGAAGTGCCAGTTGTACAGGCACAGAGTTTTTCCAAAGAGGATATGTTTAAGAAAAGACTCCTGATACTAATACCGTTCTATGTGCTTCGGTATGAGAGGGATATAAGGGATGGGAAGAATGAAACTCTGGACAAACTGGAGCAGGAATATAAATTTATTAAGGATCAACTTATTGCAGAGGGCGATTCCATAAATGAGCCGAGACTTTATTTTGACCTCGCTGTGTTGTCGCAGAGAATATTAGACTATGTAGGAAGAGATAATAAGGAATATAAGGAAAGGATGGGAAACGCTATGGGTGGAGTAATACTTGAAATGGAATCAGATAAAATATGGGATAAGGCAGGACGGTATGCAGACAGGCGGCGACAGATATTAAACATTGATAATATGGTGAAGAAATTAAATATGTCTTTGGAGGAGGCATGTGGGATTCAAGATATTACCGTAGAGGATTACCAGAAAGCGGTAGAATTTGTTAAGGAAATAGAGGAAGAGAGATTAGCTAAGGCAGGTAATCCATAGAAAGCTACAGGAGTGTCATGACCTTATTTTGACCTTGAAAATTTTAAAACAGGCTGCTTTCAGAGAAAAAGAGGGGCGGATTCTGTGGGAAAAGCCTGAAAATAGAGGAGCCTCTAGGAGAAAAATAGCCGTTAACGTCCGTGAGGGTGGACGTACAGTAGGTTCTGGAAGGGTTGCTACAATCATTGAGTAATCTTGTAATTAGA
>CAJUKV010000160.1 GCA_910587305.1 uncultured Lachnospiraceae bacterium
TATCGATCAAAATGTATGATAAGTTTGGCCATGTCTTACGGATAGAAAACACCTGCAATAACATTGGGGCTTTCCGGGTAAAACGAAAAGTGGAGCACAGGGACGGCAGCTCATCGGAACAAAAGGCTCCATTGAAAAAAAGCATTTATAGCCTTTACCAGCTGTTCACGATTATGAAAGCAGCAAACTACCGATACCTGGAATTTATCTCATCCTTTGATGACCACAGTGGCGGGAAGGAAAACCTTACAAAGGTTACCGATTCCGTTGTGGACAAGGGGCGCTCTTACCGCGGACTGAATTTCTTTGCGGAGCGTGACCTACAGGTGCTGGAAGCTATTAGTCGGGGCGAATACATGACTTTTGGAATGCAGGGAAAGGATATCCGCCAGCATCTTGAAAATATCAGTCCGTCAGCCATGTCCCGAATCTTTAAACGGCTCCGTCTCCATGGAATCATCGAGCGGGCACAGGGTACTTATAAATACTTTGTTACAGCTTACGGAAAAGAAATCATTGCCGCAGGACTTACTGTTAGGAACCTTGTGCTTGTACCGGCATTGGCATAGGTATTTTTCTTACGCAGAAATTTTGCCATTTTGCGTCAAAAATCATTGGTAAGTGGCCTAACATACTTGTCGTAATAAAACAATCCGTAATATATTTCCAATATTCATAAAATGCCCCAACATCGTTCCCTGACGCCGATATTTTTTCTTCATCTAAATACATTCCATTAAACTCAAATGGATCATTTAAAGAAAAATATTTTGAAGCCCACACCTTTTTTCTTCTATAGTCTCAATATTTCGCTTATTTACTTTTGAATTTCCATTATCAAAAAATGGGATAAATTTATATATCTTTTTGGGTGCATTATCCATTCTATAATGCTCTGCCTCTTTAACACCATTCCTTTGAAATATGGATACATATTCCTTCTCTCAAACATCAGTATCCCTCTTTTCTTCAAGCATAGGCTTATACTCATATTGCTATTGATAATTCCAATAATCCCAAAAGCGTTTCTATAAAATAAATGTCCTACTATACAGACAAGGTTTTCATGGGTGACACATAGGAATAAGCAAGGAGTATCCTTTCCATTCAGAATACTCCTTGCTTTCCGCATCAATTATACTTAATAACTTTATAACCTTTTTTGCAAAATCTCTCTGTCATGCTCGTTGACCTCGAGCACGTTCATTGCCTGCTCTGCCCCTAGCTTCATATTTGCCATAAGCTTTCTTACGGACTCCAACAGACTATTCAATCTTACGTTTTCCGCATACTTCTCAACCGCTTCACACATTCTCTCCCGACCTCCTTCTTCTTTAAAATGCTTTACCCCTTTAGCCAGTTCCGGATAATACATATCCTTCGCTTCCTTACAGCCAAAGTCATGCATCAATCTTCCAACCGTATCGTCTCCCTTATAGTTTCCATTCACATACACAATATGAGAACCATCATCAAATAACTCATTCGTTTCCTCAAAATGGCGATTGATCGTATAGATCGGCATCCCATGCTTAAAGATATCCGTCCGGGTGATAAACACCATATACGAAT
>CAJUKV010000161.1 GCA_910587305.1 uncultured Lachnospiraceae bacterium
AGCCGTCCTGTTGTTCATTCCGAACTCCTTTCCGGCGGCTGGCTCATCTGTGGTAGATTCATAATACCACAGTTTCCGCCTCCTGTCATCACTTCATTGCGTATTAAACGGGTTATTTTTTCGTCAAGCGTATCGGCATAACCCGAACCCGTATATACCCTGACCTTGAAAAGCGTCCCGCCGATTCTGCGGTAAAAAAAGCCAGCCGCAGAGGGGCTGGTTTTTACCATACCGTTATCCAATTTTACTGTTTCCATTATGCAATCCTTTCTTGCGTATCATGCGCATTTCCCCTATAATGGCTCTTGTACTTCCGTATTCAGTAACCGGATTTTATTTTATCCGTACCCCATAGCCTGCTCCTCCTTTTTTGTAATTGATTTTTAATAAAAAAGAATTACTCCTTTCACTAATAGGAGAAATACGGCTATAAAAGCGGAAGTGTTTTTGAAAAAACAGCTACAAAATTTTATTCTTTTGCAAAGGACTGACTGCAAATGCCAAAATACGCTGAACTCCCGGCATTCAGGGAGCAGAATTTCATAACGGAAGCGGACGGGGATATGCTCCACCGTGAAGCCCGTGCCCTTGCAATCCGGCGTATTGAGGAAAGCGCAAGGACGGAAGCCGACTTTGAAAGTGTACTGTACTGGTGGGATAAACTGGACGCAAACAGGGAACGGAAAGAAAGAGACCATGAAACAGGACGCTCCGCTGTTCCTCTGGAATGGGGCGCATACGAATTGTACCTTTCCGACAGCCCTTCCTATGACATGATTCTAAGAAGGCTCATGCTTGCGGGCGATTTCCTCGATATTATATTTGACCATCCCGAAACAGTACACGAGCTTGTCACAGATGCGGATTTATCGAAAATATTAAAGGAACTAAAGCCGCATCTCAAAAATATGCTCTATTATCTGTTCCTGCGTGACTATTCCACAGCAGAATATGCGGAGAGTATCGGACAGACTGACCGGAATATCAGGGGTATTCGGGAAACTGCTCTGAAAAAGATACGGAGACTCTATGGCGGCATACTTACATACAGAAAAGAAAACCGTCTGCCGATGACGATTGACGAAAAATATTTCTTGGAAAACGGAGTGCGGAAGAAAAAGAACACCCGACAGCTTGACCGATAACGAGTAACTGTTTATAATGTAAGAAATATTACATCAGATGATGTGGCAGGATTGATGGATTGGAGCAGATTATTTATGAAGAATTTATTTGAACATACCAGCGCACCGTGGATTCGGTACAGCAGTTATGAATATAAGACAGGCAGTGACAACAACCTCTACATAACGGTTTCCAAAGATGCCAGACCGGAAATGTACCATCCCATGCAGGAAGCAGAACAGCTCGTCATTGATGCCATAAATGTCGGGCTTGCCGCCATGCACAAAATACCGGAAGAAGAATTGAGGGAAGTTGTGCTTGACTTTATCAAAAAATATGGTTTTCTCGGCTTTATGACCGCCCTGCCGACAACTGCGGATTTTATAACCTATGAATCGGTGTATCTTCCCAAAAACCACTTTATAAAGGAAGAATCCCTCCCTACA
>CAJUKV010000162.1 GCA_910587305.1 uncultured Lachnospiraceae bacterium
GCAATCTAAATTCATGCGAAATGTCGTAATGAATTTCCCTCGCAATCCTATTATGCTGTTTATACTCCACATATCTTTTATAAAGCACTTGCACATATTTCGTATTGTGTAAACTTTGAATTTGATTGATAATTTCATGCTTTGTGTCAATAAAACTGTCAATTTCTGCATTGATTTCGTTTTCTAAATCCATCTTTTTTTCCACTAAATGTGTAAAAGAAGCCTCGCTTGGTGCACTTGTCTGTACTTTTTCCCTATCATAACGAATCGGTTTTATCCCTCTTTTTAATTCAGATTGTAATTGATTTAACTCAAATAGTTTTTGATTGATGACAATATCCAATTTTTGTAGCTGTTGCAAATAAGTTTTCGCTTTCATTGTATCCGCCCTTTCTTTCTCTATAGAAATGTGATATCATAAGGAAAAAGGGCGGATTTGATAGCATTACCGCTGATATTTTGCTTTCAGTGCCTGCAACAAACCCTCTTGCACATTTTCCTTTTGTTGCAGACTCTGATAAACCCTTTCATCAATCGTGCCCTCTACCAGCAAATGGTGAATAATCACAGCTTTTTCCTGTCCCTGGCGGTGTAACCTCGCATTTGCCTGTTGGTACAACTCCAAACTCCAGCATAAACCGAACCATACAATGATGTTGCCGCCTTCCTGCAAATTTAGCCCATAACCAACGCTTTGCGGATGCGCCAGCAACAAGGGAATTTCTCCGCGATTCCACCGCGCAATATCCTCTTCTTTTTCCAATTTCACGGCAAAAGGAAGCTTCTTTTTTATCTGAATTAGGTCGAATTGATAGGAATAAAAACATAAAACGGGATTTCCGGCGGCATCTTCTACAATTTCGGCTAGACGGTCAAGCTTTTTCCGGTGAATCGGGACGTACTGTTTTCCTTCTAAATACATGGCACCGTTGCAAAATTGTAGCAATTTGATGGTCAAGGTGGAAGCTGACAAAGCAGTAACTTCGCCTTCCAAAAACTGTAAATAACTATTCCGTTCAAACGTATCGTATTGTTCTCGCTCCTGCTCGGAAAACACAACGGTTTCTATCCTGTCAATGCGAGGTGGTAAAGTAAGCCAATCCTTCGCTTGCATGCTCATGCAAATATCAGACAACTTATTTCGAATCACGTTTTCGCAGCCTTTTTTGACCCGATAATTAAATATCGTGGTACTATTTCGCTGATTGGGTTCAAAATAATTTTCTCGATAAGCGGTTAACGTTTTTCCCAGCCTTTCCCCACCGTCCAGCAAATAAATCTGGCTCCATAAATCTAGTAGCCCGTTTGGTGCAGGCGTTCCGGTCAAGCCTACCACACGCTTTGCGAGAGGAATAAATTTCTTTAATGCCTTAAAACGTTGCGATTTCGCAGCTTTAAAGCTAGAAAGTTCATCAATCACAACCATATCGAAGTCCCAACCGCAGCCGATTGTACTACATTCATTGATTAACCACGTCACATTTTCACGATTGATAATGTAAATGTCCCCGTCTTGAGAAAGCGCCTTTTCTCTTTTTTCTTTGCCGCCTAGCA
>CAJUKV010000163.1 GCA_910587305.1 uncultured Lachnospiraceae bacterium
GCACTCGGCTGTTAACCGAGTTGTTGTAGGTTCGAGCCCTACTCGGGGAGTTTGCGTAAAAAGGCATCCAACGGATGCCTTTTTGTACGTTAAAAAACGGATACCGTTTCTGAAAAATGCCAGTGAAAAAAAGTTACTTATGCCTGTAACCTATTCAAACGCATTTTCTAATGGTATAATCAGATATACGAAGTCTGCCCATTTAAAGCCGCCTTTGGCGCGGGGCAGTGCATGATATAAAAAGCAACCCGGAAAATGCAGCAATTTGATGGATAAGGAGGACTTATTTATGAAGATACTTTTTATTGGCGGAACAGGTACAATTAGTATGGCAATCTCAAAATTACTTTTGTCAGAGGGACATACGTTGTATTTGTTGAATCGGGGCAATCATAACAGTGGCCTTTCAGGAGATATTGTGGAAATTAAAGTGGATATCAAGGATGAAAGCGCCGCCAAAGAGGCTATTGGAGATTTACAGTTTGATGTGGTTGCAGATTTCATTGCATTTTCTCCTGTGGATTTGGAGCGGGATTACAGGCTGTTTAAGGGGAGGACAAAGCAGTTTATTTATATTAGTTCCGCCTCTGCTTATCAAAAACCTCTTGCTCATTACTACATCAATGAAAGTACGCCCCTTGCCAATCCCTACTGGGAGTATTCCAGGAACAAAATTGCAGGGGAGGAGTATTTGATGAAGCTGTATCGGGAGGAAGGCTTCCCGATTACGATCGTGCGTCCCAGCCATACATACGATGAGCGTTCCGTTCCTCTTGGTATGCATGGGGCAAATGGCAGCTATTCCGTGCTAAAGCGTATGATCGAGGGGAAAACGGTTATCATACACGGGGATGGTACGTCTCTTTGGACGCTGACACATAATTCTGATTTTGCCAAAGGATTTGCAGGGCTTGTGGGAAATATCCATGCCATTGGGGAAGCGGTGCAGATTACGTCAGACGAATCAGTTACGTGGAATCAGATTTATCAAATCATTGCAGACGCTCTCGGGGTTGAACTGCACGCCATTCACGTATCCTCCGAGTTTTTAGATGCCTGCGGTCCTTATGATTTTGCAGGAAGCCTGTTAGGGGATAAAGCCAATACAGTTGTATTTGATAACAGCAAGCTTAAAAGACTTGTCCCCGGATTTACGGCGAAGGTCCGGGTCGACCAGGGAATTAGGGATACGATAGCTTATGTGCTTTCCCACCCGGAATGCCAGAAAGAAGATCCTGATTTCGACGCATGGTGCGATAAGGTGATAAATGGTGTGGAAGCTATGATCAAGGAAATCAAATCATAGGTTTAAGTTCTATGTCGGAGAGAAGCTAATAATTAAGTGGAAAACCTGTAAGCATGATTGTTTGCAGGTTTTTTATAGTATTATTATAAATTTTCACTTGCAAAATGAACCCGTTTATGATAATATAGTTTTCGTCGGGTTGCCAGTCGGCAGGAAGGCCATCCTTTTATGGATGTGAAAAGGGAGAAAAATAAGGCTCCGTGGTCAAGCGGTTAAGACATCGCCCTTTCACGGCGGTAACA
>CAJUKV010000164.1 GCA_910587305.1 uncultured Lachnospiraceae bacterium
TCTGCACCGACAATCTCTATGCCTGGAAACTCTATTGTCTTATGTATCATGTTTGTTTCTATTTGAGCAAAAGAATCATATATATTAATATCTGTTTCCAGTGTCTTTTCATCTTTGATCTCAACTGGTCTATCACTATCTTGTGGCACGTGGTCCTGCCATGCGGTTTCGCTTTTTACCAATTCCGTATTTACCGTCTCCTCTGGTCTGGTATTCCTCTCTGTCTTCGTATTATCAATTTCACCAATCATTCTGCCCATAACAAAAGCAGTTAAAAAGCACAGGCATCCTCTTACATATACTTCTATCCTTCCCATCTTCTTTAGCTTGTGTCAATCCCACAAGATCTTCCTTTCTATCTCCATTGTCTTTTTCAGTCTGATTTCATTTAAATCTGCCATTGCTTTCTCCTCATACTCCTGTCTCATCCACTGCCATTCTATATTTTACCGCGGCCCTGCATCATCTTTGCATCATCTTTGCATCATTTATGCATCATTTCTGCATTATGCCGCCGTCCTTATTTCCATCCCATATATGCTTCTTTCGGTATTCCCAGTATCCTGTAATAATCCATGCCGAATTCCTCTTTCAAAGAGAGCGTATCCAGCTTTTGCTGCATACGCTCCCTGTCTGTTCCTGTTCACAGCTCTCTGCCGCCCACAGGAAAGCCATCATTGCTGTCTGTCGTATGATCTTTACCAACTTCCCTCATTTTTTGCATTTAAAAAGCAACCGTTTATTTCAAACGATTGCCTTAAATTTCCTTACCATCCTTAAAATTGTGCTTAATCTATCAGTTATATCCTTTTTGGTGACATTTCTGGATAAGCCAATGCCATATCAGCTTTCCATTATCTACAGAGTAAATAATCCGATAATCCCCAACACGCAATCTTAATAATTCATCATGACCTTTTATTTTCTTTATGTCCTCCCCATCTGGAAGTTGTTCTATTGCATATGCGATGCGTTTTCGCTCATTCACAGGTAACTTGTCGATGAACTTTTTGGCTTTCTTCTTAACAATAATACGGTACATCAGGCAAGTCCCCACTCCTTCATGCATTCCTCAAGAGGAATATCTTCTTTGTCTTCATCAGGAGCATTTTCATAGTTTTCTACCATTCTCTGGCAAAAAAGATCGTCTGCTTCCTCATCGGCTGCCACTCCCTGGACATATGCAAGCACATAACCTATTTTATAATCTGGTATAACGTCTAAAAGTTCAATAATTCTTTCTTTATTACTCATACGCTATGACCTTCTTTCCTATTGATACAACTATTATATGCAAAATCTACGCTTTTTTCAAGCCAAACTAAAAACCGTTTGAAATATCCCAAATGCGCTTGACAAAAACATTAAAATGTGCGGCCATTTCCTGCGGCTGCATTCCGGGGAAGAGCCTCCCGATGTGGAAGGCCTGATCAGAAAGCACACGCTTCCTGTCAGGCCCTCCAGGAACTTTGCCCGCCAGCAAAGGTTCCAGGTACCAGTCAGCTTTACATACCGA